>NZ_LFKZ01000123.1:0-241715 GCF_028128975.1 Bradyrhizobium sp. CCBAU 45321 | reverse complement strand
GCGCCTGCACGGCTGCGGGCGGCGCAGCAGGAGCGGGGGTTGGGGCCGGAGCAGCTGGCGCTTGCGGATCGACCGTGGCCTGCTGCGGCGCCGTCTCGTTCTTCTTGGCCTTCTTGGGCTTATTCTGGCCTGTGTTGTCGTAGACGCCGGGGATCTGCACCGTGCCGCGGTCCGGATCGATGCGGATGGTGCGCCCGCCATATTCAAACGTGTACTGCGCCTGCGCGGCAGTGCTCGCCAAAAGGAATGCGGCCGTGGCCAACAGCTTCCTCATTTCCGTCTCCTGAACAGGTGGTCCCCGTACCGACGCTTACGCGCCGGCTCGCTTGCAAAAAGTGATCTAGATCACTGTCGTTGCTGTGAGTCGTCTTCCGGCGGTTCCGGGTTCAATAGGCCCGGAGCCGGTCCAAAGTTTGGCGAGGGAAAGCGACAGGAGGACACGGCCCAGCGCAGGCCGGCAGGCTCGACTCTGTCCAACGACGGGTAATCGCAGATGAGGCGTGGGCCGTGGGGCACGCTTGTCTCCACAGCGTCATGGCCGGGCTTGTCCTGGCTTGTCCCGGCCATCCACGCCTGTGCTCGCAGCACAAAAAACGTGGATGCCCGGGACAAGCCCGGGCATGACGACGACTACTAGATGTTCAAATGCGAGAGCCTACGCTTCGCCCTTGCGCTCGTAATCGGCGAGCGAGCTGCGGCCGGCGATCTCGCTGCGCAGCAGCTCGAAGCGCCTGTTCGCCTCATCCTGCTGGGTGTCGACGAAACGCACCGCGGCTTCGCTCGTCATGGGACCACTGACCACGGGCGCGGACTGCTCGCCGATGGTCTCGTGGACATAGTACTGGCCGTCATCGCCGCGGTGGACCGTCCATTTCAGACGGATCGCGACCATGGGTCCCGGACCGACCTTGCTGTAGCCGTCGGCATCGGTGTGCTCCGGCGCCAGCGGCTGCTCTTCGACCACGGGATGCTCTTCGAGCAATTGATGCTCGTCGATCGCCGGATGCTCGTCCACGATCGGCGGCTCGTCAGACGCGATGTGCTCGCGCTCGCCTGCAACCACGATCTCGGTCTCGGTCTTCCGAATGACGAGGACGGGCTCGGGGTTCTCCAGGATGCTGGCGATGGTGGCCAGTGTCTGGTCGGTCGGGTCGATCTCGGTCAAGGGTCCATCCTCCAGCTCGGCACGCCGGCCAGTCTGTCCCACTGCCGCCGCGCTTCCGCCTCCATTACGCGCGTTTGATTAAGGCTGAGTTGGGGCCCGATCTGCACCAAAATGGGACGCTTTCTGGCCTTCCGAAGGCGGGCGGGGTGAGCCGCCGACCTTCGTGATCTCAGCCCAGCACGTCCTGGTTGATGACGTTTTGCCTGATGGGATCGCCGTCCAGCACGCTCAAAATATTGCGCGCGGTCTGCTCGCTCATGCGGCTCACCGCCTCGACCGTGACGCCGGCGACATGCGGGGCCATGATGACGTTGGGCAGCGCGAACAGCGCGTTGCTGACCGGCGGCGGCTCCACCTCGAACACGTCGATGCCGCCGCCGGCGAGCTTTCCGGACGTCAGTGCGTCATAGAGCGCTGCTTCCTTCACGATGCCGCCGCGCGCGGTGTTGATGAGGTAGGATCTATCCTTCATGCGGCCGATCCTGTCGGCATCGAACAGGCCGACGGTCTCCGGCGTCTTCGGGCAGTGGATGGTGACGAAGTCGGCGTGAGGCAGCGCGGCGTCGAGGTCGGTGACCGGCTCGCATCCGGCCGCCTTGATGTCGGCGGCATCCTTGTAGGGATCGTAGACCTGCACCTTCATCTCGAACGCCAGGCAGCGCTTCGCTGTGCGGCTGCCGATGCGGCCGAAGCCGACGATCAGCACGGTCTTGCCGTAGAGATCGAACGGCAGCATGCCGAGCCGGTCGGCCCAGGTGCCCTCCTTGACGCAGGAATGCAGCTCCTGCGCGCGCTTGGCCAGCGTCAGCATCATGAACAGCGCCGCTTCCGCAACCGAGGGCGAGTTGGCGCTGCCGGCGACCATCAGCGGCACCTTGCGGCGGGAGAGGGCGGGCACGTCGACGGCGTCGTAGCCGACACCGATGCGGGTTACCACCTTCATGTCACGCGCGGCCTCGAGCTCGGTCTCGCCGAAAGCGGTGGCGCCCAGCGCCACGCCATGGACCGGCGCATGGCTCTTCAACAAGGCCTCGAAATCCTTCGCCGAGATCAGGTTCGGAAACTCGACGAGCTCGATATCGTCCCGCTGGGTGAGGAGGGCGCGAGCCCCTTGCGACAAAGTTTGCGTAACGAAAATCTTCTTCTTGTTGGTCGCCATCGCTCCCCTGCCTGCGCTTTTTGAGGCGGCGTCACAACACGACGCCGGTCTCCTCATTTAGCAGGTGCATGTTGTTGAGGTCCATCGCCAGGCGCATGGGTGCCCCGTCCTTGGCGCCGGCATTGGGATCGACCCGGCCGCAGACCGGCGTGCCCTCGAGCCCGAAATAGACCAGCGTCTCCATGCCCATCGGCTCGGTGACGTCGAGCACGGTATCGAAGGTCTCGACGCCGGGCGCCAGATGCGCATGCGACTCGGTGAGATGCTCGGGACGGATGCCGAGCAGCAGCTTCTCGGTGCGCGGCAGCGCGTTGTAGCGCGCGGCGCGGGCCGGCGGCAGCGCGAAGGCGATGCGGTCGGTGAGGCGGATTTGAAGCGAGCCGCCGACGTCCTCGAGCCGGCAGGGGATGAAGTTCATTGCGGGCGAGCCGATGAAGCCCGCAACGAAGCGCGTCGCCGGCTTGTGGTAGAGCTCGTTCGGCGTGCCGATCTGCTCGATGCGACCCTTGTTCATCACCACCACGCGGTCCGCCAGCGTCATCGCCTCGACCTGGTCGTGGGTGACGTAGACCGTCGTGGTGCGCACCTTCTGGTGCACCTTCTTGATCTCGATCCGCATCTGCACGCGGAGCTTGGCGTCGAGATTGGACAGCGGCTCGTCGAACAGGAAGACCTTGGGATTGCGCACGATGGCGCGGCCCATGGCGACGCGCTGGCGCTGGCCGCCGGAGAGCTGCTTCGGCTTGCGGTCGATCAGGTCGGTGATGTCGAGGAGGCGGGCGGCTTCCGTTACCCGCGCCTTGATTTCGGCCTTGGGATAGTGCTTCAGGCGCAGCCCGAACGACATGTTCTCCGCCACCGTCATGTGCGGGTAGAGCGCGTAGTTCTGGAACACCATCGCGATGTCGCGGTCCTTCGGCGGCACGTCGTTGACGATGTCGCCGCCGATCATGATGTCGCCGTCGCTGATGTCCTCAAGACCGGCGATCATGCGCAGCGTGGTCGACTTGCCGCAGCCGGAGGGGCCGACTAGCACGATGAACTCATGGTCGGCGATGTCGAGGTCGATGCCCCGCACGGCTTCGACATCGTCGTAACGTTTGACTACTTTCCGCAAGGAAACGTCGGCCATTTCAGTTCAACCCTTCGCTTTCAACCCTTTGTCGCACCGGCAGTCAGGCCGGCAATGTAGTAGTCCATCAGGAAGGCGTAGATGATCAGCGGCGGTGCGGCGCCGAGCAGCGCGCCGGTCATGATCTGTCCCCAGTTGAAGACGTCGCCCTTGATCAGCGTGGTGATGATGCCGACGGGCAGAACAAGCTGGTCCGTTGAGGTCGTGAACACGAGCGGATAGAGGAATTGCGCCCACGATACGGTGAAGGCGAAGATGGTCGCGGCAATCAGCCCGGGCAGCGCGACCGGAATGAAGATCCGGGTCAGAGTCTGGAACCAGGACGCTCCATCGATGATGGCGGCTTCGTCAAGCTCCTTGGGGATCGAGGCGAAATAGCCGATCATGATCCAGGTGCAGAACGGGACCGTCAGCGTCGGATAGATGAAGAGCAGCACATACCAGCGGTTGATGAGCTGGATGCCGGTCCAGTCGCCGAACAGGGCGAACACCTTGAACAGCGGAATGAACAACAGGCTGTCCGGAATGAGGTAGGTCAGGAACACGCCGGTCGCTAGCGTCGCCGAACCCCAGAACCGCATCCGGGCAAGGGCGAACGCCGCGGGCACGCTGATCAGCATCGTGATGGTGACCACGAAAATCGAGACCAGCGCCGAATTCCAGAAGAACCGCAGGAATTGGTTCGACGTCAGCAGGCCGATATAGTTCTCGAGAGTCGGATGAAAGACCCACCACGGATTGGTCGCCGCCGAGATTTCGGCGCTGCTCTTGAGCGAGGTGATCAGCATGTAGATGGGCGGCAGCAGCGAGAAGATGGCAAACAGCGTCAGAAAGAAATACGACCATCTCAGCGCCCATTTGCGGTCGCGGCTCATGCTACCATATTTGACCGAGCGTGTCGGCGCGGCCTTGTCGATCGTGACTGAGCTCATCAGGCTTCATTCCCGCGCTTGTTGACGTCCCGCAGGATGAAGATCGCTGCGATCGCCAGGATTGGCACCATGAATAGGGAGACGCTGGCACCGAGCGGAATGTCGCTTCCCTCGATGCCGATCCTGAACGCCCAGGTGGCGAAGATGTGGGTGTGGTCGAGCGGGCCGCCGGCGGTCAGGATTCGCACGATGTCGAAATTGGCGAAGGTGACGATCAGCGAAAACAGCGTCGTGATCGCGATGATGTTGCGCATCATCGGCAGCGTCACGTACCAGATCCGCTGCCACCAATTGGCGCCATCGATTGCTGCGGCTTCATAGAGCTGGTCGGGCACCGATTTGAGGGCCGCCAGATACATGATCATGAAGAACGGCGCGCCGTACCAGACATTGACCAGAATGACGGAGAAGCGCGCCCAAGCTGCGTCGCCGGTCCACGGGATCGGGCCTATCCCGAAGAACGACAGCGTATAGTTGAACGCACTGTAGGAGGGATCGAACAGCCAGAGCCATGCAAGTGTGCTCATGGCGGGCGGGATCACCCATGGGACCAGCAGCATGCCGCGCCATTTGCGCTGGCCCTTGGCCGGAATGTTGTGGACGAAGTGTGCGACGATGAACCCGATCAGCGCCTTGAAGACCACGGCGGTGATGGCAAAGATGCAGGATTGCTTGACCACCAACCAGAATGTGTCGCGCCTGAACAGGAACTCGAAGTTGCCGAGGCCGACGAATTTCTGCATCGACTTGTTGAGGGTCGCCAGGTGAAGCGAATAGAACGCGGGATAAATCACCAGAAGTGCGATGAGGATGATCAGCGGTAGCGTCATCAGGAACGCCGCGGTCGATCTGCGCTTGAGCGCCTTTTGCAAACCGGAGCGTTTTCGCGCCGGTTGCGTGGCGCCAATCCCGTCCGGCCGCAATGCCACATCCGCCATGATGCATATTCCTCGCGCGGTTCAGTTCAGAGAATTCGATGTCGGCACGTGCGAGAGCCTAGCCGTTCTCGCTTCGTGCCGCGGCGGGAAGGGGCTTCGCCGCAAGACGACCTGCGGCCGCTTGCGGCGACACCCTGTCCGTCTCAGCTCCGCATGAAGCCTTCACACTCGCCTTCGGCCCAGGCGAGAGTCTTCTCCATCGCTTCACCTTGATGATAACGCAAACACATCTTGGTCAGCGTGGCCTGCGCGTAGATTTGCTGTGCGATCTTCGGCGGCGCGGGAGAGGCTGCAATCGACAGCGTCTGATGCTTGTAGGGGTTGGGATAGTGATAGAGCGTACCCTTCGGCGGCCCTTCCTCCTGCCACACCTTCAACGTCGTCAGCTTCTCGTAGGCCGGTAGATCGTAACCGCCGCTTGCGACCACCATCTTTTCGATCGACGCGGGCTTCGAGAGTTGGACCAGGAGGCTCTTCGCCGCGTCCTTGTTCTTCGAGAAATTCCAGATGCTCCAGAAGTACGGCAGGTAGGGGGCAAAACGTCCCTTGGGTCCAGCCGGGAACCCGTGAGTCCAGCATTGCTCCGCAACCTGCGGCGCGTCGCGCCTGGCGACGGCCCAGGCGCTCGGCGGGTTCATGATCATCGCCCCCCTTCCGGAGACCAGCCATTTATTGTTGGACGCGTCATCCCAGGCTGCGGCGTCGGGCGGCAGGAAGCTGATCAGCTTCTTGTAGAATTCGAGTGCCTGACGAACCGCATCGGTCTTGACGGTGAGATTGCCCTTGGCGTCAACGAGCTGGGCGCCGAACGACAGGAAGATCGCGCCCGCTGTATCGACGTTGTCGGTGGTCTCGCCGAGGCCGATGCCGAACGGGACGCCAGCCTTGTGACAGGCTTCGGCAGCCTTCAGGAATGTTTCCAGCGTCCAGTTATCAGCTTTTGGTTCAGAACCGACCGGATACATCGCCTGCACGTCGATGCCAGCATGCTTCTTCATCAGGTCGATGCGGGAGCAGGGACCCTTGATCTGGCTGCCGACGGAGGCCGGAACTCCAAGCCATTTGCTCCCGGCCGTGCCCAGATACTTGGCCGTGCCGTTCACGTCGCCATTCTCGGCGATGATCGGCCCCATGATGTCGCTGACGTTCTCCAATTGGTCGGCATTGGCGTGGGCCCACCACGTCGGCATGGCAAAAATATCATGGCCCGACTTTGCCTGCGCTTCGGCAGCAATGGTGAGCAGGTTCTTGTTGCCCTGGCTGGGGATGTAGTCGATCGTGACTTCGACCTTTTCCTTCGCCGCCCATTCGTTGACGAGCTCGGTCGAGGCCTTGTTGGCGCCTGGCACCCAATGGTCCCAGAAGCCGATCGAGAGCTTGCCGGCGGCGTAAGCGCCCCGGACATAGGGCGCCGAGATCAGCGCCGCGGAGGACATTGCAGTGGCAGCCACAAATTGACGTCGCGTCAGTTTCTTGCGTGACATCTCGTTTCCTCGCTTGGGTGTTGTTGTTGGAGTTTCCTCTGAGACTTCTTTCTTGAACTCTTGTTTCTTGAGTTGTTGTTGGTCGATTTTCTTGTTGGTGCCGTCGGCCTGCGTTTGCAATTCACGCCTGTCGCAGCAAATTGGTAGCGCGATCAGATCATGATTGATCGCGTCTGTCGAGAAAGCCGAAGGACTCTGCGTCTAAAACTAATGGTGTGCCTGGAAACGCCACAACGCGTGTCGAGTCGAAGCGCCTCAGGTGCGGGACACGGTATTTTTTTGCGACGCACACTTCGCGCGCCAAACGGTCTGAACGCTGCGTGCGCATTTACGCCGCAGTTTCGCATAAGCCTGGATAAGCGCTTCGCGTGAAAGACTTTTCGAGCGTGGACAGCAATCGGCCGCGTCTGGACCTCGGAGCGGTGGAAACGATAGAGTTGCGCCTGGCGGCTGATCCCCGCTGACAGGTCCGATCGATGATGGAGACGAGAATGATCAAACCGGCGGCACCCGCGCGGCTTCATCTGCGGCGATGTCTTGCGCTGGCGTCTGTGCTCGCGCTGTTGCTCGGGGCCGCCGCGGTGGCGAATGCTCAAGGTCTGGTCAAGGGCGTTCAGGAAGGCGCCGCGGCCGGCAACAAGGCGGCAGGTCCGGTCGGTGGTGTGCTCGGTGGCGCCATCGGTGGCGTGGTTGGCGTTTTCACCGGCGTGCTCGGTGTCGGCAACACCAACACCGGCAATCAGGCGCCGCCGCCAAAGGAGGCCGGCAAGGAGGCGACGAAAGATTCCAAGCAGCAGGGCGGGGCCAAGGACAAGGATGCCAAGAGCGCCAAGGGCAAGAGCGCCAAGGCGACCAAGGAGGCGAAGAACGCGCCGCAGGACAACAAGGGTAAAGACAACAAGGAAGTCACGGTTCTGACCCAGCCCGGTGCGCCGCAGCTGACTGCCGAGCAGATCGTCGCCAACAGCGATTCCTACATCGAGCGGATCAAGAGCGAGCTGAATCTCACGCCGGATCAGGAGAAGCACTGGTACGGATTCTCGAGCGCGATGCACTACCTCGGGCATAATGGCGCAGAGCGGCTCAACCTGCGGATTGCGCGCGCCAAGCGCGATCCGCCCGACGACATCATCGAGCAGATGCGCAACGAGGCCCAGTTCCTGATCGATCGCGCCGGCGATCAGCGCAACGTCGCCGATGCCGCCGAGCCGCTCTTTTCCAGCCTCGACGACAAGCAGAAGCAGGTGTTCATCCAGGCAATGGTGCGCCTCAGCCACGAGCGCGGACTGGATTGATCAAGTTGAATCGGTTCGGGCGCGTGTGAATTAACGGCGCCCGCCACGAATTCGTGTATCTACAGCGCAATTCGGTTATGCTTAGCTTCGCACGGCTGATTGCGGGGTTGATATGGCGGACGGACTCTCCGTTTTCCTGGTCGAAGACGAGGCGTTGATCCGGATGATGATCGCCGACATGGTGGAGGAACTCGGCCACCACGTCGTTGCGGAGGCAGACAATGTGCGCGACGCCAGCGCCTTTGCCATGACCGCGCAGTACGATCTGGCCATCCTCGACATCAATCTGATGGGCGTCTATGTCGACCCCGTCGCCGATTTGATCGAACGTCGCGGAAAACCGTTTCTCTTCGCCACAGGCTACGGTCCTGAGCTGCTGCCGTCCTTGCTCCGGCGCAGGCCGATCCTGCGCAAGCCGATCGCGATGGATCAGCTCAAGGCGATGATCGATTCGATGTTTCCCGAGCCGTCAGCCACCATCCCGAGCTGACCGATCGCGCTTTTGCCGCCTGGCGGGAAGAACTCAACCGCCAGGGCTGCGGCCGTTCCTCAGCACCCTGGCAATGGTATGCGCCGTCATGGCCGCGCGGTCCGAAGCGCGCTGGGCCGCCAGCTGGTCGCGGGCCTTTTCCTCGATCAGGAGCTCGATGAGCGCCAGCCGCTTGTCTTCGCTGTCCGCTTCGCGCAACAGGCGATGATAGCGGTGATAGTCGAAACCCGAATCCTGCTTACGCATGTCACGCCCCCGCAACTACGCCACACACGGCTAGATTGTTTCTCATCGGGAACACGCAGGCAAGCAGAACCTGCGTGGAACCGCAGGTGCGCCGCAATCAGCTGTGCATGACGGGAACTCGCCGCCTGAAACCGCTACTCAGCCGGAATTGTGCTCGGCAAACGTCGTCAGGCCGAGGAAGCTCGCATCTGGCTTGATCACGAGCCTGGTCGGGATGTTGCGCAGGTAATCCTGGAACCGTCCCTTGGCTTCGAAGCGTGCCCGGAACGCAGAGGCCGCGAGGAACTCGCGGAAGCGCGGCACGATTCCACCGGCGACATAGACGCCGCCGCGGGCGCCGAAGGTCACCGCGAGATTGCCGGCGACCGAGCCGAGGATGGCGCAAAACATATCGAGCGTCGCGCGGCTGACGGGACAGCTGTTCTCCAGCGCGGCCTTGGTGATCCCTGCGGCATCGCGATGCGGCACCTGGACGCCGTCGATCTCAGCCAACGCTTCATACAGATTTTGCAGCCCGGAGCCCGAGAGGGCGCCGCGCTCGATCGAGACATGGCCGAGGCGCCGGCGCAAGCAGGCGATCACGCGCTCCTCGCGCTCGTTTTCCGCCGGCAGGGTCGCATGTCCAGCCTCAGTAACGACGGCCAGGCGCGAACCATGCCGGTCGACCAGGCAGGACACACCAAATCCGGTTCCAGGCCCCACGACCAGCAACGGCTCGCCGGCCAGGCCGTCGCCGCCGCCGAGTGGGACCAGGTCCGAAGGCTCCAAGGCAGGCAGGGACCAGGCCACGACCTCGAAATCGTTCAGCACATGGACGCTGTCGAAGCCGAGCGCGGACTGCAGCTCGTTGCCGTCGATGACCCAGGGACTATTGGTCATGACGCAGCGATTGTTGGTGACGGGACCGGCCACAGCCAGCACCGCGCGATGGGGCTGCTCGCCGTTGGACCGGCGCGCCAAAACGTCCGCGATGGCTTCGCGCACGGTCGGGAAGTCGGCGACCTTGACATAGTCGATCGGTCCGGTCTGACCGCTCGGGCTCAGCGCGAAGCGCGCATTGGTGCCGCCGATATCGGCGAGAAGAATTTTTCCGGTCTTGCCGATATTCATGGCCTCATCGCCGCCACGACCTTCAGGCCCTGGCAGCCCTGTCCTCCGCTGCTTCGACCCGATCCGCCTGGCGCGGGCGGTGCGAGAATCTGCCCTTGGGTGCGCCTAGTCAACACGGACGAGGTCAAACCGTTGCATCGTGGCGGCCACGGTGACCAATTCGCGCAGCTGCCGCGCGTGCCAGTGGTTGCGAAGCCGCGCGGGAAGGCCGACACTGAGGTGGTCGCCCGGCGCCGTCGCGCCCGGCAGATCGAAATGGGACGGCGATGAAGATTTCCGACCGCGACGTGTTGCTGGTGATCGACGTGCAGAACGACTTCTGCACCGGCGGGGCGCTGGCGGTACCAGGGGGCGAGAAGGTGGTGCCCGCCATCAACAGGATCGCCCAAAAATTCGCCAATCTGGTGCTGACCCAGGACTGGCATCCGAGCGACCACGTCTCGTTCGCGCCAAACCATGCCGGCAAGCAGCCGTTCGAGACCATCGAGCTCGACTATGGCCGGCAGGTGCTGTGGCCGACGCATTGCGTGCAAGGCACGGCCGGCGCGGAATTTCATCGCGATCTCCACGTGACACGAGCGAGCCTCGTGGTGCGCAAGGGCTTTCGCCGCGGCATCGATTCCTACTCGGCATTGTTCGAGAACGACCATCGGACACCGACTGGATTGCTTGGTTATTTGCGCGAACGCGAGCTGAAGACCGTCTTTGTCGCAGGTCTGGCGCTGGACTTCTGCGTCCGCTTCTCGGCGGAAGATGCGCGCAAGGCAGGGTTGGAGGTGGCCGTCATCGAGGATGCCTGTCGCGGCATCGATCTGGACGGCTCGGTCGCGGCGACCCATCGGAGTTTTCGGGACCTCGGCATTGCCGTCGTGAGCCTCGAGGCGTTTCTGTGAGGATGTCGAGGTAGCCATGGTGGACAAGACCGCCAAACCGCCACGTGGGCCAGCGCAGGCTCCTGATGATCCGCGGCTCTGGCCGTTTGCCGCAGCGCAGCTCGCCATGGACGCCTGCTTCTGGTGGCTGGAGCGGGTACCCGAGCAACAGGGTGACAGCAGCCTGCCATGGACGACGCCGAGCCGCATTGCGCTGGAGCTCGCAACGATGGGCTTGCGCGATTGCTCGCAGACCCGGTCGGGCCAGCCGGCGCTGGTCTGCGCGCCCTATGCGCTGCACCGGGCCCTGATCGCCGATTTCGCCCCGGGACACAGCGTGGTGCAGTCGCTGCAGAATGGCGGCATCGACCGGGTCTATCTCACCGACTGGCGGTCGGCGACGCCGGACATGCGCTATCTCTCGATCGACAGCTATCTCGGCGATCTCAACGTCGCCATCGACGAGATCGGCGCGCCGGTCGATCTCGTCGGGCTGTGCCAGGGCGGATGGCTGTCGCTGCTCTATGCCGCGCGCTTTCCAGCCAAGGTGCGGCGGCTGGTTCTGGTCGGTGCTCCCGTGGACCTGTCAATCGAGTCCTCGCTGTCCCGGCTTGCCCGCAACGCGCCCGAGCTGGTCTATGACCAGCTGGTCGCGCGCGGTGGCGGCAATGTCAGTGGCGAGGAGATGCTGCGCCTCTGGTCCAAAACGCCTGACAACGACGATATCAGGACGGCATTGCAGCGGGATCTCTCGGACGAGCAGGGCGCCGAGCTGCTGGCGCGGTTCGACCGCTGGAACGCCGAGACGCTCAACCTGCCGGGCACTTATTATCTCGAGATCGTCAACGCGATCTTCCGGGAGAACCGCATCGCCGAGGGCCGTTTCGTCGCGCTCGGCCGCCCGATCGATCTGAAGGACGTCAAGGCGCCGATCTTCCTGCTCGCCGGCCTCGACGACGATGTCGTGCCGGCGACGCAAGCGCTGGCCACCGCGGGGCTCGTCGGTACGCCACCTGCCTTCGTTGCAGCGGCATCCGAGCCCAGCAACCATCTCGGCCTGTTCATGGGCGCGCGCACCCATGCGCATGCTTGGCCCCGGATCGCCGGGTGGCTGCGCGGCGATCTGCCCGGCGTGCTGGCCCGCAGCGCCTGAGCTCGCCGGCACTGGACCGGATGGGGCGCAAATCCGTTATGCATGATGGCGGATGGCCTGCACGGGGCCAGACCGATGGGCTAAATATGACCGGAGCTGACGGCTTTGGCCGCCGGCGAGAGATTTGAGGGTACGGCGCTCGATGACTTTCCACTCGATTTACGCCCACGGATTTGCGCGCGTGGCAGCCTGCGTGACCACCTCCCACGTCGCCGATCCCAGCGCCAACGTGAAGGCCGTGCTGGCGGCGGCCAATGCCTGCCATGAGCAATCGGTCGCGGTCGCGGTGTTTCCCGAGCTGTGCCTGTCCGGTTATGCGATCGAGGACCTGGTGAAGCAGGATCCGCTGCTCGATGCGGTCGAGCGCGGGCTCGCAAGCGTCGTTGAAGCTTCCGCGAGGCTAATGACGGTCCTGATCGTCGGGGCGCCGCTGCGCTTTGGCAATCGCATCTACAACTGCGCCGTCGTCATTCATCGCGGCAACGTCCTCGGCGTCGTGCCGAAATCTTACTTGCCGACCTATCGCGAGTTCTACGAGGGACGGCATTTCGCCTCCGGCGCCGGCATGGCCGGCGAGACCATCGCCTTTGGCGGCCTGCACGCGCCGTTCGGGGTGGACCTCCTGTTCGCGGCCGAGGACGTTCCGGGCCTCACCATCGGCGTCGAGATCTGCGAGGACATGTGGATCCCGGTGACGCCGGCCTCGGAGCTCGCGCTTGCGGGCGCGAGCGTGCTGATCAACCTCTCGGGCAGTCCGATCACGATCGGCCGGGCGCGCTCGCGCGCGTTGCTGTGCCAATCGACCTCGGCGCGCTGCCTCGCGGCTTACGTCTATTCCGCGGCCGGGGCCGGGGAATCCACCACCGATCTTGCCTGGGATGGCCAGACCTCGATCTACGAGAACGGGGTGCTGCTGGCCGAGGGCGAGCGGTTCCGCCAGGGCGGTCAGATCACGCTGGCTGACGTCGACCTCGACCTGCTTAGGCAGGAGCGCGCGCTGATGGGAACGTTCGAAGACAACCGGCGGCAGCGCGAGGCGTTTTTCCGCAAGGTGACATTTGCCCTGAAGCCGCCGGCCGCCGATATCGGCTTCCTGCGCAAGGTCGAGCGCTTTCCATTCGTGCCGAGCGACGAGAGCCTGCTCGAGCAGGACTGCTACGAGGCCTACAACATCCAGGTCGCGGGGCTGGTGCAGCGCATGCGCGCCACCGGCACCAAGCGCGTGGTGATCGGCGTGTCGGGCGGCCTCGATTCCACCCACGCCCTGATCGTCGCCGCCAAGGCGGTCGACCTGCTCGGCCTGCCGCGCGAGAACATCCTGGCCTACACCATGCCGGGCTTTGCCACCGGCAGCGAGAGCAAGACCAACGCGCTCGCGCTGATGAAGGCGTTGCAGACGAGCTGGCAGGAGCTCGACATCCGCACCACGGCCACGCAGATGCTGAAGGATATCGGCCATCCCTTCGGCAAGGGCGAGAAGGTCTACGACGTCACCTTCGAGAACGTGCAGGCCGGCCTGCGCACGGATTATCTGTTTCGGCTCGCCAACCATCACGGCGGCATCGTGATCGGAACCGGCGATCTCTCCGAGCTCGCGCTCGGCTGGTGCACCTATGGTGTCGGCGACCAGATGGCGCACTACAACGTCAACGCCGGCGTGCCGAAGACGCTGATCCAGCATCTGATCCGCTGGGTGATCTCCTCCAAGCAGTTCAGCGACGACGTCAACCGGACGCTCGGCTCGATCCTTGTGGCCGAGATCTCGCCTGAGCTCGTGCCGGTCGAGGCCGGCCAGAAGCCGCAGAGCACGGAAGCGTCCGTCGGACCTTACGAGCTGCAGGACTTCAACCTGTTCTATACGCTGCGCTTCGGCATGCGGCCGTCCAAGATCGCCTTCATGGCGCTTCAGGCATGGAAGGACGTTGCCAAGGGCGAATGGCCACCGGCCTTCCCGAGCGACCGGCGCCGGGCCTATGACCTGCCGGAGATCCGCCGCTGGCTCGACGTGTTCCTGCGCCGCTTCTTCGCCTTCAGCCAGTTCAAGCGCTCGGCCATGCCGAACGGGCCGAAGGTCTCGGCCGGCGGTTCATTGTCGCCGCGTGGCGATTGGCGCGCGCCCTCGGATTCGAGTGCAGCGGCATGGCTCGAGGATCTCGAGCGGAACGTGCCGAACTGATCGGGGCAGCGGATCGGTGGGGATGATCGGATGTCAGCTGGCGATGAAGCGGAAGCGGGTGAGGAGGCCAGGGTCGTCAACGGCCTCTACATCTTCGACATCGAGATGCGGGACGGCAAGCGTGGGCAGGCCAGGGGCGTGGTCGTGCTCAGCGACGGCCGCATCATGGGCGGCGACAGCTACTTCTACTACACCGGCAGCTACACCTTCCGGAACGGCAAGTGGCGGGGCGACATGATCGTCAATCAGCACACCGAGGCGGTCGGCAGGACGCTCGCATTCGGCGGCAGGGAGGTCACCTGCGGCTTTTCCGGCGACTATTTCCCAGGCGGTGCGGAAGTCGAAGGCATGGCGCTGGTCGGCAAGACCAGCGTGACGTTCACGGCGCGACTGACGCTGAAGGATGCGATGTAATGGCGACTTGATTGGCTCACCTCCACGACTGCGTTCCTGTTCAGGAACCTTCGTACGAACAGAACGTTCGCGTTTATTGTTGCGAATTGTCGAGGAGAGGGACCATGCGTCAACGTTTGATGTTATCGACTGCGGCCGTCGGGCTCATGCTCGCATCCGGCCTTGCCTATGCCCAGGCGCCCGGTGAGCGCAGGGACGAGCCGAAACGGACCGAGGAGCCGGCCAAGGGCGCTTCTCCGCAGCGCGGTGGTGCGGCTCAAGAACGCGTTCAAGAGCGCGCGCAAGGCGCCCAGGAGCGGCTTCAGGGCGCAGGCCGCGAGGATCGAGGCGGCGCTGCCAAGAGCGAGGCAAGTGACGACAAGCGCCAGCCGGCGGCGGCCTCGGAGCGCAATCAACCGAAGGGCAGGGACCAGGCACAAGAATCGCGCGAGCCTTCGCGCGATCGCAACCGGGAGGCCGAGAGCACCAAGCCCGGACGCGATGCGGGCAAGAGCGGTGCGGAAACCAAGCAGGACAAGGCTGCGCAGGACAAGGCTGCGCCGCAGAAATCAACCGCCGAATCCGAGAGATCCAAGACTGGCCCGACGACTGGCCCGGCTGGCCAGCAGAACGAGCGCACGGGAGCTACAGCCAACCAGAACGAGCGCAACCAAGCCCAGCCGCCGCGCAGTGCCGCCGAGCAGCAGCCGCCGGCGCAACAGAGCAACCAGCCGGCCACTGCGACGGACACCAGCCGCGCGGCTCCGACCAACAACGCACAGACCGCGCCCGGCTCCACGGGCACGCAGACCAACCAGGCCAATCAGACCACGCAGACCAACACGCACGTCAACCAGCAGGCCCAGGTGACGACCGAGAGGCAGGTGCGGATCTCCGAAACTGTGAGCCGCGCACGCCTGGCGCAGCCGGAGCGCAATTTGAATATCTCAATCCGGGTTGGCGAAACGATTCCCTCGCGCGTGCGTCTGCATCGGCTTCCGCCCGAGATCGTCTCGATCGAGCCTGCATATCGGGGCTACGAATATTTCACGACGGAAGACGAGGTCATTATCGTGGAGCCGCGCTCGCATCGCATCGTCAGCCAAGTACCCCGCGATCCGTCGCGGGCCCGGGCCCAAATGGGTGGCAGCACCTCCTCGTCGTCAAGCATGGCGGCGGCCGGCGGAAACAACATGGTGAACTGCCAGATCATGCGACGTGATGCCTCCGGCAACGTCGCCCAGGCGGAGCCGACCACCGTGGGCTCGACTGCGCGCACCGATTCCCTCAGCGTGGTCGTCCAGATGCCTGGCGGCGGCTCGTCCGCGCCGATCGCTCTCGGCGCTCCCGCGGGCAACATCGTGGTCGCGACGCAAGGGCAGGGCGATTGCACGGTGACGCTGGAGCCGCAGACGCAGACGCGCTAAGCGCCGAAACAAAGAGGCTCTGAAACGACAACGCGCCGCCCGGATGCCCACCGGACGGCGCGTTGCTGCGTTCAATCTAAAAAGTTTCGAGGTCCGGAGTGCCTAGGAGTCCGGACCTCGTCACCTTGCCCCAGCCTTCAATCCCCCGCCCCATGTGGTCCCCCAACCCCATGTAGCGCGATCAGAGGGTGATGCCCGTGGAAGTGGCCGCCGATCGATGTCCCGCGATGTACGCGAAGGACCGCTAGGATTCCATTCCGGATCACTACGGACACGATAGCGCTTGCCATGTGCCCGTTCTGCATCGGTGCCAGCGATCGCAGCACGCGCGGGCGGGATGTCCACATCTCGTCCACGCTGCGAAAGGCGCATTTCACCGGCCTGTCATTGAACTGGTCTAGCGCTGCTCCCGTCATCGCTGACGACGAAGGAGCATGCCATGTCGAAGCCGGTGCTGGGCGCCGCATTGTCCATCAAATCGATCCCCGCGCATCGTGACTGGCTTCTCGAAAAGCAGCGCGATCTGGAAATCCAGGACTTCTTCCGCGCCGATCTGCTCGATAGCGACTGGCGCGCAACGGCAGGCGAGATCAAGCAGATGCTCACCGGTCACACCGGCCGGCTCGGCATCCATGGTCCGTTCTGGGGCTTCAAGGTCGACAGCCACGATCCGATGATCCGCCAGGCCGTAACTAAGCGCCTGCTGCAGGGCCTCGAGGCAGCCGAGTTCCTCGGCGCGACGCAGATGGTGATCCACTCGCCGTTCACGACCTGGGACCACAACAATCTCGATCTCTATCCCGACAACCGCGCCAATATCGTCGAGCGCGTCAAGGCGACGCTGGCCGAGGTGATTGCGCGTGCCGAGACGATCGGCTGCGAGATCGTCATCGAGAACATCGAGGACAAGGATCCACGCGACCGCGTGCGCCTCGCCAAGGCGCTGGAAAGCAGCAAGGTCCGCGTCTCGCTCGACACCGGGCACGCCAATTACGCGCACATCTCCACCGGCGCGCCGCCGGTCGACTATTACGTCGAGACCGCCGGCGACATGCTGACGCATGTGCACCTGCAGGACACCGACGGCTTTGCCGACCGGCACTGGGCGCCGGGCGAGGGCAATATTCCCTGGGTCGCCGTATTCCGCGCGCTGGGACGGCTGACGTCGAATCCGCGGCTGATCCTCGAACTCCGCAACCACGACGATGTCCGCAAGGGCGCTGCGCATCTCGCCGCGCTCGGTCTCGCCGAATAACCGCAATCACAAAGGGCAGGGTCACATCATGAGCAAGCTCACCCGTCGCACCATCCTGAAATCCGGCGGCGCGGCCGCAAGCACCTTGCTGCTGCCGCGCTTTGCCATCGCGCAAGGCGACAATCGACCGTCGGTGACGGTCGCCGTGCAGAAGGTCACCAATTCGAACGTGCTCGACGTGCTGCGCGAGCAGTCCAATGTCGGCGAGCGCGTGTTCTTCTCTTCGATCTGGGAAGGCCTGATCTCGAAGAACTGGCGCGGCAAGCTCGAGGCCGTGCCGGGCCTTGCCACCGAATGGCGCCGCATCGACGACCAGACCGTCGAGGTGAAGCTGCGCCAGGGCGTCAAGTTCCACAACGGTGACGAGCTCACGGCGGAAGACGTCGTCTTCACCTTCAGCCGCGAGCGCATGTTCGGCGAGACCGAGGCCAAGAACCGCTCCACCATCAAGGCGTTCGAGAAGATCCCGACGCCGCGCCCGGGCAAGGAGCTGCCGCCTGATGTCCCCGCGGTCGCCCGCCGCATCTGGCCGGACCTGGTGCGCGTCGATGCCGTCGACAAGTACACGGTGCGCTTCTACAACGCGACGCCAGATGTCACGATCGAGGGCCGGCTGTCGCGCTATGGCTCCGACATCATGAACCGCCGCGCCTGGGAAGAGGCGGCGAGCTATCTCGACTGGGCGCGCAAGCCGGTGACGACCGGTCCCTACAAGGTCGTCGAGCTCAAGCCCGACGTCTCGCTGACGCTGGAAGCCCACGACGAATATTGGGGCGGCCGGCCGCCGCTCAAGCGCATCCGCTTCCTCGAAGTGCCTGAGGTCGCCAGCCGCATCAACGGCCTGCTCTCGGGCGAATACCAGTTCGCCTGCGACATCCCGCCGGACCAGATCGCCGGCATCGAGAAGAATTCCGCGTTCGAAGTGCAGGGCGGCACGATTCAGAATCACCGCCTTACCGTGTTCGACAAGAACCACGCCGTGCTCGCCAATCCGCTCGTGCGGCGCGCCTTCACCCACGCGATCGATCGCCAGGCGATCGTCGACAGCCTGTGGGCCGGCCGCACCCGCGTGCCAAAGGGGCTGCAATGGGAATTCTACGGCGACATGTTCAACGCCGACTGGAATGTGCCGGCCTACGATCCCAAGCTTGCGCAGGATCTGCTCAAGCAGGCCAATTACAAGGGCGACCCGATCCCGTACCGCCTGCTCAATAATTACTATACCAACCAGGTCGCGACCGCGCAGATCCTGGTCGAGATGTGGAAGTCGGTCGGCCTCAACGTGCAGATCGAGACCAAGGAGAACTGGTCGCAGATCATGGAGCGCGGGCCGGTACGCGCCGTGCGCGACTGGTCGAACTCGGCCGCGTTCAACGATCCGGTGTCGTCGCTGGTCGCCCAGCACGGCCCTAACGGCCAGCAGCAGCAGATCGGCGAATGGACCAATGCCGAGCTGAACACGCTCTCCGAATTCCTGGAGACCTCGACCGACCGGGCCGCGCGCAAGAAGGCGTTCCGCCGCATGCTGGAGATCGCCGAGCGCGAAGATCCCGCCTACACGGTGCTGCACCAGAACGCGACCTTCACGGCCAAGCCGAAATCGATCAAGTGGAAGGCAGCGCCCGCCTTCGCGATGGATTTCCGCGCCGGCAATTTCGAGGTCTGAAGGTGAAGCCGCTGGTCAGCATCGAGGACTTGCGCGTCGCCTTCAATGGCGTGCCGGTCCTGCGCGGCGTCGACATTGCCTTGCAGAAGGGCGAGGCCGTCGGCCTCGTCGGCGAGTCCGGCTCCGGCAAATCGGTGACGTGGCTGGCCGCGCTGGGGCTGCTGCCGCGCCATGCGCAAGTCTCTGGCTCGGTGCGGCTCGACGGGCGCCAGATTCTCGGCGCGCCGGCCACCGAGCTCGACCAAGTCAGGGGCGGGCGCATCGCCATGATCTTCCAGGATCCGGCGAGCGCGCTCAACCCGGTGCTGACCATCCGCAGGCAGCTTTGCGAAGCGCTGGCGCTGCACCGCGATCTCCAAGGCAACGCCGTGAAGGCGGAGGCGCGGCGGCTGCTCGATCTCGTCGGCATTCCCGACGCTGGCCGCCGGCTCGAGGCCTATCCGCACGAATTCTCCGGCGGCCAGGTCCAGCGCATCATGATCGCGATGGCGCTGGCCGGGAATCCCGATCTCTTGATCGCGGACGAGCCGACCACTGCGCTCGATGCCACCATTCAGGCACAGATCCTGGAGCTGCTCTCCACGGTCCGCCGCGAACTCGGCATGGCCATGGTGCTGATCAGCCACGACCTCGGCGTCGTCGCGGAGAATTGCGACCGCGTCGCGGTGATGTATGCCGGCCGCATCGTCGAGCAGGCGCCGAGCATCCAGCTGTTCGCCGATCCCGTGCATCCCTATGCACAAGGGTTGATCGGCGCACTGCCGCCGCTCGACGGTCCGCGGCGGCGCCTCACCGCCATTCCCGGCACGGTGCCCGATCCCGCGCACATGCCCGGGGGCTGCGCCTTCGCGCCGCGCTGCGCGCTGGTCGCGGAAGCATGCGGCCTTGCGGCGCCGACCCTCGCGCCGATCGCCGATGATCGCAGCGTCGCCTGCGTACGTGCCGAGACCTCGCGCCGCGCGCTGCTCGGGATTGCCGCCGAATGAGTCCGCCGCTCGTCGAGGTCTCCGCGATCTCGCGCACCTATGCGATGCGCTCTGGAATGTTCGGGCGAGCTGCGGCCGTGCATGCCGTCGACGGCGTGTCGCTGACGATTCCCAGGGGCCAGACGCTGGGTCTCGTCGGCGAATCCGGTTCGGGCAAATCCACCACAGGCCGCATCGTGCTTGGCCTCGAGCCGCCTGATAGCGGCGAGGTGCGGTTTGGCGGCAAGGCGATGGCAGCGCCCGGGACGACGGTCTGGCGTGCGCAGCGCGCGCGGATGCAGATGATCTTCCAGGATCCGCTCGGCGCACTCGACCGGCGGCTGCCGGTTGCAACGCAGATCCGCGAGCCGCTCGACATTCACGGCATCGGCACGCTCGTGGAGCGCGAGGAGCGCGTTCGCGAATTGCTGCGCGCGGTCGAGCTGACGCCGGCGCATGGCGCGCGCTATCCCGGCGCGCTCTCCGGCGGGCAGCGTCAGCGCATCGTGCTGGCGCGGGCGCTGGCCACGAACCCGGATTTCCTGGTTTGCGACGAGCCGGTCAGCGCGCTCGACGTCTCGATCCAGGCGCAGGTGGTGAACCTGCTCTGCGATCTGCAGGCGCAGCTGTCGCTGACGCTGCTCTTCATCAGTCACGATTTGCGCGTCGTCAGGCAGATCAGCAATGTCGTTGCCGTAATGTATCTCGGCCGCATCGTCGAGATCGGCAGCGCCGACGATCTGTTTGCGCGACCCGAGCATCCCTACACTCAGGCGCTGGTCTCGGCCTCGCCCGCGCCGGGCCGCCGCAGTGCGGGCCGCATCGTGCTGTCAGGCGACCCGCCGAATCCGGCCGCGCGCCCGACGGGCTGCGCCTTCCATCCGCGCTGTCCGCGCGCCATCGCGCGCTGCGCGCGCGAGATGCCGGCGCTGTCCGCCGTCGGCGGCGACAGGCAGGTCGCCTGCCATCTCGTCACCGGCGCTGCGACACGGGACGCCGCGTGATGGGACGTTATCTCGCCATTCGGATCGGACGCGCCGCGCTCACGATCGTGCTCGTCGTCACCTTCGCCTTCGTCGTGTTGCGGCTGTCAGGCGATCCCGCGCTGATGATCCTGGGACCGGAGGCGCCGCCGGAGGTGCTCGCGGCGTTCCGCAAGGCCTGGGGCCTCGATGATCCAATCTGGGCGCAGTATTTCGATTATTTCGGCGCCATCGCCAAGGGCGAGCTCGGCCGCTCCATGCGCGACGGCCGCCCCGCGATCGAGCTGGTCCTGGAGCGCATCCCCGCGACCCTGGCGCTGACCCTGCCGGCGTTCTTCTTCAAGGTCGCGCTCGGCGTCCCCGCCGGCATCTACGCCGCGCTGCATCGCGGCTCGGGAATCGACCGCGCCGTGATGATGACGGCGGTCGCCGGTTTCACCGTCCCGAGCTTCGTGCTCGCGCTGATCCTGGTGCTCGTTTTCGCCGTGCAGCTCGGCTGGCTCCCTTCGGGCGGGCAGGACAGCTGGCGCCACGCCATCCTGCCGATCGCAACGCTCAGCCTTGGCGGCGCGGCGGTGCTGGCGCGCTTCACCCGCAGCGCCATGCTGGAGGTGCTGGGCCAGCCCTATATCCGCACCGCATCCGCAAAAGGCGTGCCGTGGCGCAAGGTGGTGACCTCGCACGCGCTGCCGAACGCGGCGATCCCGACCGTGACCATCCTCGGCTTCATGGTCGGCACGCTGATCGCAGGCGCAGTCGTGGTCGAGAGCGTGTTCGCCTGGCCGGGAGTAGGGCGGCTTCTCGTCGTCGCTGTTGCCAACCGCGATCTCGCCGTCGTGCAATGCATCCTGCTGCTGGTCGCGATGACCATGGTGACGTCCAATTTGATCGTCGACTTCCTCTACGGCTTCCTCGACCCGCGCCTGCGCAGCAAGGGAGCACATGCATGACCGACGCGACGCTGAAGGATACCAAAGCATTTTCACGCCGCTTCAGCCTGCCGGCGATTTCGGTCTCGGTCGCGCTGGCGATCAGTTGGATCGTCGCGATGCTGCTGATCGCGGCCTTCGCGGAGAAGATCGCGCCTTACGGCTTCACGCAGCTCGACCTGCGCAACCGGCTTGCTGCGCCCGGCAATGCCGCGCACTGGCTTGGCACCGACGAGCTTGGCCGGGACGTGCTGTCGCGGCTGCTCGTCTCAATCCGCATCTCGCTTCTGATCGCGTTCGGCGCGACCGCAATCTCGGCCGTGGTCGGGACCACACTCGGCTTCCTCGCCGCGCATTTTCGTGGGTTCGTCGAGCAGCTCGTGCTGATGCTGACCGACTTCCAGGCCAGTATGCCCTTCCTGATCATGGCGCTGGCCGTGCTCGCCTTCTTCGGCAACTCGTTGCCGCTCCTGGTCGGGCTGATGGGCCTGTTCGGCTGGGAGCGCTATGCCCGCATCGCGCGGGGCCTTGCCATCTCCGCCAATGCGCAAGGCTACGCCGCCGCCGTCCGCCAGTTGGGGGCGACGCCGTCGCGGATCTATCTCCGCCACATCCTGCCCAACATCGCCTCGACCCTGATCGTCTCGACGACCCTGGTGTTCCCCGAGGTGATCCTGATGGAGTCAGGCCTGTCCTTCCTCGGCCTTGGCGTGCAGCCGCCGATGACCAGCCTCGGCAACATGGTCGGCTATGGCCGCGAATATCTGACCCGGGCGCCCTGGATGATGCTGGCGCCGGCGACGACCATCGTGGTCACCACGCTGGCGGTCTCGGTCATAGGCGACTGGCTGCGCGATCGGCTTGATCCGACGCTGCAATAAATGCTCGTCATGGCCGGGCTTGTCCCGGCCATCCACGTCTTTGCCGCGCAGAACCAAGAACGTGGATGCCCGGGACAAGCCCGGGCATGACGGCTGAGATCGCCTATGCCCCCCGCGCCGGGAGCAGGGGAGCCCTGTCCGACCCAAGTTCCCGTTGCGCCCGCCGGGTCCGTGCGCTATCCGGCCGGAAAGGCCTGAGGTGGCTCCACATTTCCCGCCCCGGCCGACGCAAACCCGAGGACGGAAACCGCCATGCCAGCCTATCGCTCCCGCACCACCACCCACGGCCGCAACATGGCGGGCGCCCGCGGTCTCTGGCGCGCGACGGGCATGAAGGACGCCGATTTCGGCAAGCCGATCATCGCGGTGGTCAACTCCTTCACCCAGTTCGTGCCCGGCCACGTCCATCTGAAGGACCTCGGACAGCTCGTGGCACGCGAGATCGAGCAGGCCGGCGGCGTCGCCAAGGAGTTCAACACCATCGCGGTCGACGATGGCATCGCCATGGGCCATGACGGCATGCTCTACAGCCTGCCGTCGCGCGAGCTGATCGCCGACAGCGTCGAATACATGGCCAACGCGCATTGCGCCGATGGCCTCGTCTGCATCTCCAACTGCGACAAGATCACGCCCGGCATGCTGATGGCCGCGCTCAGGCTCAACATCCCCGCCGTGTTCGTCTCGGGCGGGCCGATGGAGGCCGGCAAGGTCAAGCTGGCCGGCAAGACCAAGGCCGTCGACCTCATCGATGCCATGGTTGCCGCGGCCGATAGCAAGGTCAGCGACGAGGACGTCAAAGTGATCGAGCGCTCGGCGTGCCCGACCTGCGGCTCCTGCTCGGGCATGTTTACCGCCAATTCCATGAACTGCCTCACCGAGGCGCTCGGCCTCGCGCTGCCCGGCAATGGCTCGGTGGTCGCAACCCATGCCGACCGCAAGCGCCTGTTCGTCGAGGCCGGCCACACCATCGTCGACCTGGTCCGCCGTTATTACGAGCAGGACGACGCCTCCGTGCTGCCGCGCAACATCGCGAATTTCAAGGCGTTCGAAAACGCGATGACGCTCGACATCGCGATGGGCGGCTCGACCAACACCGTGCTGCATCTCTTGGCCGCCGCCCATGAGGGGCAGGTCGCCTTCACCATGAAGGACATCGACCGGCTGTCGCGCCGCGTGCCCGTGCTCTGCAAGGTCGCGCCTTCCGTCGCCGACGTGCATGTCGAGGACGTACACCGTGCCGGCGGCATCATGGGCATCCTCGGCGAGCTCGACCGCGCCGGGCTGATCGACACTTCGGTCTCGACCGTGCACGCGCCGACCCTGAACGAGGCGCTGGAGCGCTGGGACATCAAGCGCACCAAGAGCGAGACGGTCCGCACCTTCTATCGCGCTTCGCCCGGCGGCATCCCGACGCAAGTCGCCTTCAGCCAGGAGCGCCGCTACGACGAGCTCGACGCCGACCGCGAGAAGGGCGTGGTGCGCGATCTCGCGCACGCCTTCAGCAAGGACGGCGGGCTCGCCGTGCTCTACGGCAACCTCGCGCAGGACGGCTGCATCGTGAAGACCGCCGGTGTCGATGCCTCGATCCTGAAATTCTCCGGCCCCGCGCGCGTGTTCGAGAGCCAGGACGCGGCCGTCGAGGGTATCCTGGGCGGCAAGGTCGTCGCCGGCGAGGTCGTGGTCATCATCTATGAAGGCCCGCGCGGCGGCCCCGGCATGCAGGAGATGCTGTATCCGACCAGCTATCTGAAATCGATGGGCCTCGGCAAAGCCTGTGCGCTCGTCACCGACGGCCGCTTCTCCGGCGGCTCCTCCGGCCTGTCGATCGGCCATCTGTCGCCAGAGGCCGCCGAAGGCGGCAATATCGGTCTGGTGCGGACGGGCGACATCATCGCCATCGACATCCCGAACCGCAGCATCAGCCTCGAGGTCTCCGACGAGGAGCTCGCCAAGCGCCGCGCCGGGGAGGAGGCGAAGGGCGATGCCGCCTGGCAGGCGCAAGGCCGCAAGCGCAACGTCTCGACCGCGCTGCAGGCTTACGCCGCGCTCACCACCAGTGCCGCGCGCGGTGCGGTGCGCGAGGTCAAGCGGCGTCCGAAGTAGGCGGCATCGGCGCCACTGGCCTGGATCGGCGATCTTCGGAACGCCTCGCGGCTCCGTGCGACCACCCGGATGCGCCGTTGCAGGAAGTAGCCGGAACGGAGATCGGGAAAGAACGGCCCCCGCCTCCCTAGGGCGTGGGGCTGGTTGGGGTGGGGAGCGGGAGCCGTTTGCTCAGTGGGCACCCGACGTGCGGGCTCGCCCGCCAGGCATCATCAACTTAGTGCATTGTCCACATTTTGCTATTTAATTTTTATTAATTTTGTTTTTATTTTTATTTAATCGTGCCATCTTAAGAAAAATCGTCGAAATCCATTTTTTCCGAATCCAGCCGAGGCGGTCGCCGTATCGAGATTCGTCCGCAAAGGTCCGGATTGCCAATAGCGGAGTTAGCCATGAGTCATTCTCCATCACTCGTGCCGCAAATCACGACAGACCGGGACGTCTATCTTGTGCTCGATGATTTCGGCCGCCGCCTGGGCCGGGCTTGGTGCGAGACGGCCGAGGAGGACGCCAATCGCGCGACCCTGCTCAGACATCTCGCCGAAGGGCAATATCTCCATCCCGCACGTATTGTGGCCTTCAATACCGCGGAGGGATGGTCGCGCGATGCCACCGCCGAAATCGCCGATGAGCTGCGCCGCCGCTTCGTCGAACTCGAGGAGACGGATCCCTCGCTGTTGGAGTTTCTGGAAAGAGCAGCGAGGCGTTGAAAGGTCGAACATGGAACGCGGATGAACTGCAAATTATGCTCGAACGAGGACCGCGGCGATGTCCGATCGCGGACTCGCTGTCATGCGCCCCCCCGCAAACATCCCGCGCGTTAATGCGCGTGGTCAATGAGTTCTTACCGCTCCGCCGCGATCGATCGTTCGCATTAAGGATGCCTCGACGAAGTTCGGCAAGGCAAGGTTTTGCGCCGTATACTCCCGCGACCTTCGCAGATCCGTTTCGGGCAACTGGGGCACCACCGCAATGTCTCGTACTCTCGCTGTCGTTTTCTCAACGGGCGTCGCCGCCATTTCCATGACGGGCGCGGCCTCCGCCGGCTGCTACAATTGCTACACGCCGCCGCCGTGCACGACCTGCTACCAGCAACAATATGTGCCGCCGCAATACCGCACCGTCGACGAGACCGTGATGGTCTCGCCCGGCTCCGTGGTCGCGCACCGCACGCCGGCGCAGTATCGCACCGTGATGGTGCCGCAGACCGTGATGGTCGCGCCGCCGAGCGTCCAGTACGAGCGCATCCCGCCGCAATACGCCACCCGGCAGCGAGTCGAGATGGTCTCGCCGGGGTATTCCTATTACGCCCCGGTGCAGATGAACTGCGCGTCCTGCGGCTACTGACGCCACGTTGAGAGCAGGCTCATCGGGCGCCGTTTGCTTTTGGCGGGGGTCCAGCGGCCGGTTGCTCGCGGCGCCAGCCTGACGATTGCGATCACGCCGGCAGTCTCGGCAGCGTTGACTACGCTCGCTGCAAGCTTCCTCAAGGCGTGACCACAAGATTTGGCCAAGATGAGCCGAAAACTAACTTTGGTCGCCTTGCGTCCAAGGCGGCCATTCGCTAAGTGCCTGATCTTCCAGCTTTGGAAGGGTGGCCGAGTGGTTTAAGGCACCGGTCTTGAAAACCGGCGTGCCCGCAAGGGTACCGTGGGTTCGAATCCCACCCCTTCCGCCAGTATATTGTTCTCCACTGTTCGCAGTCGTTCGAACTCCACAGCAAAATCAGTGACTTGCGCCGAAGAGCTGTACTTTGCAGTTCGCCGGTGTTCCCCCTAATCGGGGCACTGACCGTAGCATTAGCCCGTGGGTTCGGAGGACGGTTTTCCTGGAGGAACAATGGCTGGAAGGCTCAAACCGCTCGACGTAGAGCGCCAAAGCAAGCCCGGTAAATACGCCGATGGTGATGGGCTCTACTTGATCATCACCGGACCAACGTCGAAGAGCTGGTCATACAGATATTGGAAAGACGGCAAAGAGCGCTGGCACGGCCTGGGCTCCTTGAAGGAAGTGTCGCTAAAAGATGCACGGCTGGCACGGGATGCGGCGAGGCTGCGCGTGAAAGGCGATCGCAGCACCGCCGGCGTGGACATAGTGCAGGAGAGGCGAAAGGCGCGTGAAGAAGCGAAAGCCGTCGAGGCCCAGGTTGTGTTGCCAACGTTCGAGGAATGCGCGGAAGCCTACATCCGGACGAATTGGTCGACCTGGAGCGAGAAGCATCGCGATCAGTGGCCATCGTCCCTCAAGCGTTACGCCTATCCCACAATCGGCAAGCTGACCATCCCGGAGATCAAGCCGAGCCACATTCACGATCTGCTCAAGCCGATCTGGGTGGAGAAGCGCGAGACTGCAAACCGGGTTCGCGGCCGGATCGAAACGATCATTGCGAAGAACGTTGACATCGACGATCCAGACTTCCGCAATCCGGCCGAGCTTACGAGGCAGTTGCGCGAAAAGCTACCAAAGCGCCCCAAGCGGGTCGTCCGTCATCATCCGGCCTTGCCGTACACTGAGGCGCCGGCGTTCATGAAGCTCCTTGCCGGTGCACCCGGAACAGCTGCCGCCATGCTCCGATTCCTCATCTTCACGGCCTGCCGCACGAACGAGGCGGTCGAAGCGCGGTGGTCTGAGATCGATCGGTCAGGCTCGACTTGGAAAATCCCCGGCGAACGAACGAAGATGGACCAGGACCACTACGTTCCTTTGACGGATCCCGCGTTGGCGGTCCTCGACGAGATGCGAAACGGCCGCCAAGGCGAACTGATCTTCACCAATCCGGACAGCGGGGCATTCTCCGAAAACGCGATGCTCGCGGTACTTGATCGACTCGGCTACGGACATGTGACGGTGCACGGATTCCGATCTACCTTCGCAACCTGGGCTGAGGAATGCACCGACTACCCGGATGGCGTACGCGAAGCTGCACTGGCCCACAAATACAAGAGCGAGACCACCGCAGCCTATCAACGAGGTCATAAGCTCGAAAAGCGCCGGGGGCTAATGAAGGATTGGGCCGTATTCCTGAGCGGCGCCAATGTCACCCAATTGGATGACCGGAGGACAGGGTAGGCGTCGAGCAGACACTGAGGGTCAAAAGCGTTGGTTGCGTCCAATCTTAAAGTGTACGGTCTGCCCCAAGAAGCTGACATGGCGACGCGCTCGGCAAAAGGTCGGCTCAGGGCCCAGCAGCCGACATTAGGCGCGGCTCCCCAGTGGGGCATGTCGGGCAAGATGATGACTGGGATTGCGTCGGCAACTCGAGCCGGCGCCGACCGCAGCTAGTCTAATCTTTTGCCAGCTGGCGGGACCGGGGATGGTGTGCTGTCGCAGGCTGCGGTAGACTTCCTTGCGACCAAGGACCGACGCTCTCCTGTGGGAGGTCGATGTGGACATAACGGATTGGCTGCGCCGCCTCGGGTTGTATCAGTACGAGAGCGTGTTTCGCGACAACGACGTAGACGCGGAGACCCTGCCCAGCTTGACCGCAGACGATCTGCGTGAACTCGGCATCACATCGTTGGGCCACCGCAAGAAGCTCCTCTCGGCGATCGCCGCCCTTTCCCCGACGCTTGGCAAGGACCTGGAGGATGATCGCGGGCCTCCGCCAAAGGAAGCCGGTAGTTCACGACCATTGATGAAAACGCGGCACGCCGAGCGCCGTCATCTGACGGTCATGTTCGCCGACCTCGTCGGTTCGACTGCCCTTTCGGAGCGCCTCGACCCCGAGGACATGAGTGAGATCCTTGCGGCCTACCACCAAGCGGTTGCGGCGGAGGTGGCCCGCTTCGAGGGATACATTGCCAAGCTCATGGGTGACGGCGTGCTGGTTTATTTCGGCTGGCCGCAGGCGCATGAGGACGAGGCCGAACGTGCGGTGCGCACCGGGCTTGCAGTCGTGGAAGCCGTAGAGCGGCTAGAGAATCGAGCGGGCCGTACTCTTTCCGCGCGCGTCGGTATCGCAACCGGCCTGGTCGTGGTTGGCGACGTTATGGGGGAAGGGGCTGCCCAGGAAGAAGGGATTGTCGGCGCCACGCCGAACCTCGCCGCGCGTCTGCAGCAGTTCGCGGAGCCCGGAGCTGTGGTGATCTCCGAGAGCACGCGGCGCCTTCTTGGCAGCTGGTTCGCGCTCACCGACCTGGGCCCGCAACAGATGCGAGGGATCAAAGCCTCGGAACCGGCGTTCCGCGTTGTTGGGGAAGCGGCGGCCGAAGGTCGGTTCGAGGCCCTGCGACGAGCCGAGGTAGGTCCATTGATCGGCCGCGAACACGAACTCGCTCTCCTTCTCGATCGCTGGGAGATGGCCAAAGGCGGCGAAGGTCAGGTCGTACTGTTGTCTGGCGAAGCTGGCATCGGCAAGTCTCGGATTGTCCTCGCGCTGCGTGAGTGTCTCCGCCACGAACCTCGGTTCCGGATCGGATATTCCTGCTCGCCCCATCATGTGGACAGCGCGCTCTGGCCGGTGAGCGTCCAGCTCCAACGGGCGGCAGGGTACCTGCGTGAGGATGCACCCTCATTGAAGCTCGAGAAGCTGGAGCAGCTCCTCGACAAAGCGGGCGGGTTAGGGGAGGACGCGACGCCGCTGCTCGCCGAGCTGATGGGGCTGCCGCTCAATGGACGCTACGCGGCGCGCGGCGGGACACCGCAGGAGAAAAAGGCGCGGGTCTTTGGCATTCTCCTGGCGCAAATGGAGGGGCTCTCACACCAGCGGCCGATGCTCCTGGTCCTTGAGGACGCGCATTGGCTCGACCCGACGTCGGCGGAGCTTTTCGAGCGGATGGTGGATAGGATCCGGGTTCTGCCGATACTTCTCGTCGCCACTTTGCGGCCTGACGTGCCGACGCCTTGGACGAATTTCCCGCATGTCACATTCCTCAGCCTCAATCGCTTGGGGCGGCCAGCATCCCGAGCGCTTATCCAGAGAGCAGCGGGCGGACGGCAGCTTCCGCCCATCGTCATCGAAGCCATCCTCTCCCGCACCGAGGGCGTGCCGCTGTTCGTCGAGGAATTGACGAAAGCGGTCCTCGAATCGGTGATCTGGAAGACAACGGCCGGCGATGGTCATCTCGAGCTCGTCGGCCCACTTCCGCCGCTGGCCATTCCGGCGACGCTGCAGGAGTCGCTCATGGCGCGCCTCGATCGCTTGGCTCCGGCACGCGAGGTGGCGCAGATCGCTGCTTGCATCGGCCGGGAGTTCGACGAGGAGGTCGTCGGCGCGATCGCGGGATACCCGGAGCTGCAGCTGACGGCGGTGCTCGATCAACTGTGTCGCGCGGGGCTCATCCAACGACGTGGGATGCCGCCGCATCATACGTACAGCTTCAAGCACGCGCTCGTCCGCGACGCGGCCTACGCCACCTTGCTTAAATCACCGCGTCAGCAACTGCATGCGCATATCGCGCAAGCGATCGAGCAGTTGCGGCCGGAGATCGCGGCGGGCCAGCCCGAGATCGTCGCCCATCATTTCGTCGAAGGCGGCCTGCTCGACCAAGGGGCAATTTATCTTCTGGCCGCCGGTCGGTTGGCAAAAGCGCGGCATGCCGTCAAAGAGGCGGTCTCCCAACTTGAAACGTGCCTGCAGCTCACGGCGCGTCCTCGAGACAGTGCAGCATCGGCCGATCGAGGCACCGAGCGCGAGTGCCTCCTGATGCTGGGTGACTTGGCCGGCGTCGAGGACGATCTCGACAGAGCGAACGACTACTACGAGCGCGCCATGGCGCTCGGCGAGACCGATGCCGACCGCGACCGCGCGCGCAACTGCGTTCACCGCGCCCGGTACGCGGAGCGGGACGGCGCGCGTCTCGTCTTCTATGAGCACGGCAGCGGCGAGCCGACGATCGTATTCATCAATCCCATTGTCTACGGGCTGTCGACCTTTGAACCGATTCTCGAGCAGCTTCGCCAAGAATTCTGTGTCATCACGGTTGACTGCCGCGGCGCCGGACGATCATCACCTCTGATGCGTCCTTACTCGACGCTCCAACACATGGAGGACCTCCGCGCGATCATCAAGGCCGCCGGTGCCGTCCCAATCATCGGCGTCGGCATCTCGCGCGGCTCCAACCTGCTTATCCAGCTCGCCCATGCGCACCGGGAACTCGTCGGAAAGATGATGACGGTGGGCACGCCGATGATGGGAGCGCTACCGGATGGGCGCCCGGTGTTTAACCCGGATTACATGGCTCATCGTAAGGACGCCTACGCTCGGGGCGACGTTGAGGAATTGATCCGCTTGCAAACTCGGTACGTCTACAGCGAGCCAGATGCCGAAGATTTGCGGCGGATGGCCATCGAGCGCATGTGCAGGTTGCCGACCGAGACGATCCTCAGCTTCTACGATCCGGATCCGGGCATGGACATTGCGCCGCTGCTCGAATCGATCGCTGTTCCGACGCTCGTCGCGCACGGCCGAGAAGACCAGCTGGTCACCAGCGCCGCGAGCGAATTTATCGCGTCCCGCATCCCGGACGCGCAGCTCTATGTCTTCGACGGCAAGGGGCACAATCCGATGTTCTCGGCCACGGACGAGTTTTGCGATGTGCTTCGCAATTTCATTCGCACGGGACGCGCGGAAAGAACGTCTCAAGGATCGCTGGCAGCGTGAACAAAAAGTCAGGGCAGCTGGCTGCGGCCCAAGCGTCGGCTGAGGGCGGTTTGGCCAGCAGAGTTCATCCCGGAACTTAAGGATCGATGCGGCGAGATCGAGACCGACGCGCTTGACACTCATAGTGGACCTCCGGGCGCGAGCCCTGCTGGCGGCGAGGACCGAGATTGCCGTGTAGCACTAGCGTCAATCAAACGTCACCGAAGCGCAGCAGATGTCTCAATTGAGTCAAAATGCGAAGAACTCAACCTGAGCAAATCTAGTCTGCCTCGCCTCGATAAGCGGACCTCAACGAGGTGCCGCGACTTCGCTGATGGGGCAATAGGCGACCTGGACCACATCGACGACATGAAAGCGGCCGCAAAGTGAGGCGGCCTTACTCTCCTCGCTTGCTTTCCCGTTCATGGTCATCGAGCATTTCTAACTGGCTCGCAAGCTGTGGGCGATGTTGGTGAGCAGGGCGACTTTCTTTGGGGATACCGATGACGCCAGCTTCAATCTTGAGGGCTTTGGCGGCCTTCCGACGCTCAATGGCGCTAATCATTACAGGCTCTCCGGTCGGTTGTGCACAATCGCCGCCCACGGTTGCGCGGACAAGGCCGCCCGCTTAATCTGCGTCGCGGGCAGCGGCTTCCCAGCCCCGGGTGGGTTTGCAAAACCCCGGTGCCCAACGGATTGCATATCCGCATCGTGTGATCTGAGCAAAATTGCTCATGCTCTTGCCAATTGAGGCGGCCCTACTGTCGGGTATGGCGCTTCAAAATCGCAACGCGCCGTTCACGCTGCCACACTTCTAAGTCGTGCCCGTCGAGCATCTGGGCGGCCTTGGCCTTGGCCTCCTCGTCGTCAGCGCATTCGAACTCATGAACCCCGCTGATATGCCCGTCCTCGCTCATGATGTAAGCGCGGTAGTCCATCGTAGTCGTTCCCTTTATTGGAACGATTATACCCGGCGCCAAGCGGGTGAAAAGTCAAGTTGGGCCACACCCGTTTTCAACTTAGGCCACTAGCGTCGGAAACAGGCCAGCGCCCCCTGAGGGCATGAGAACACTTAAGCAACGCAGAACTGATCATGAATCGCCGGCCGCACATCCAGAGTCCGTTTAGGGTCAAAAGCAGCGGTCGAAGTGAGCACGGCGCCGCGTCCGGTCTGCCGCCGATAGCCGACAATACGATGGTCTCAGCATTGTTCGGTCAAGGTCCGGAAGCGGCAGTCGTCAACGAGGGGACGAAGAGGCAACCGAGGCGGCCTTACTCTTCCTCATGTTGCCTTTGCGGCCGACGCGGGGGTCCTAAAGTCCGGCAGGCATGCTATTGCTTGTTCCAGCTCTCTTGCGATTGCCTTGTAACGAGTGAGCGCCCGCGCATAGACGTCGCGCTTGAGCTGGCTCCTTGCTGCCTGTTGAAGGCGCTCGCATTCGGCCATTTGCACGCGGAGCAGTTCTAGATGGGCCCGCATCTCTTTAATGGACAAGTAGTCTATCCCACATCCGCTTTGGCTGAATGGCGAACTTGGACACCCGCCAAGGCAAACCATGAGAACTGTCGATGAGGTCCGCAATGCGTCAGAATGCGAAGTGCTCAAAGTGAGCAAAGTCAGTCCGCTCGACGCCACCAAGCGGACCACATTGAAAGGCGTCTCCACTTCGCCGATGGGCCATTTTCGGACTCATGGGGAAAAGCGATTACCTCATTTGGCCTGCAACAGCTTCGAGGTCGGTAGATCAAGGCCAAGGCGCCTCAACTGTCCTCGGCTAGACGTTCAGCTCTGCGGAGTTCCCTCAATCGCGAACCCTGGCCAGGCGGTATCAAAGAACCGAAACACGTTCTCGAGCAGCCTTGCGACTGGTGCCGAAAGGCGCGATGATATTGCACCGGGCGTAGTACCGGCGAATGTTCAACGAGTGTCCTGCTTCGTCCTGCAGTTAAGTAAATGCCGGGAGGGGTCGATGGTACACGTTGGCAAGCACGCGGTTGTGGTGGGCGCGGGAATGGGCGGTCTTTTAGCCGCACGCGCTTTGGCGGATCATTTCGACGAAGTAACCATACTTGAGCGTGACTCGTTTCCGGATTCGGCTGATGCGCGCAAAGGCGTACCGCAAGGACGGCATACGCACGGATTGCTTGCCCGCGGGCGCGAGGTACTCGAGCAGTCGTTTCCCGGATTTACTGAGGAAATAATCGCTCAGGGAGCGGTACCTGCGGACATCGTCAACGATGGGCTTTGGTTCAATTACGGCGTCTATCTTCACAATGCCCCCAGCAAGATGGTTGGGCTCGGGGTGAGCCGACCGACGCTGGAAGGCTTCGTGCGACGGCGGCTCCTTCAACTACCCAACATTCGGGTGCAGGAGCGTCGTGACGTGGTGGAGCCGGTGTTTGATCTCCCCTCCGGCCGCGTGACCGGTGTTCGCGTCCAGTCAAAAAATGGCTCAGGCGACAAGGAAAGCCTGGAAGCCGATCTCGTCGTTGATGCAAGTGGTCGCGGGTCATCAAGCCCCACATGGCTCAATGCGTTTGGTTTCGCAAAACCGCCGGAGGAGCAGGTCACTGTCAATCTCGGCTATGTCACCCGCTTCTGTCGTCTCAAGCCCGAACATATGGAGAATTACCTGCATGGCAGGAAATTCGTTCTTATGGGGGCGTGCTTGCCTGATTTTCGCTTCGGTGCCCTTCTGCCACAGGAGCGCGAACGTTGGACCGTGACATTAGGCGGTTACATGGACGATCAAGCACCACTGGATGATGCTGGTTTCCTTGAGTTTGCACGTGGCTTGCAAAAGCCGGAAATATTCAACGTGATCCGGAATGCGGAGCCGCTTACTCCGCTCACGCCATACAAGTTTGTTTCGAACACACGACGTCACTACGAGAAACTGACTCACTTTCCGGAAGGCTATCTGGTGTATGGCGATGCCTTGTGCAGCTTCGATCCGGTCTATGGTCAGGGAATGACGGTAGCTTGTGTGGAATCGCTGGCCTTGCGCGAGTGCCTGGCAAAAGGAAAACAAGGGATTGCTCGCCGCTTCTTCCAGATGGCCAGTCGGGTCATCGAAACTCCCTGGCAAATCGCCGTGGGCAGTGATTTGCAAAACCCGCGCGTTGAGGGCAAGCGGACGGCGCAGGTGCGCTTTGTCAACTGGTACATATCGAAGTTTTACCGAGCGGCGCAACGTGACGGCGCGCTGGCAACCAGGTTCCTGGAAGTCGCCAACCTTATGCAACAGCCAACCGCGTTGCTAAGCCCAGCGAACGCGCTGAAAGTGTGGATTGGAAGTCGGGACATGCAGCATCCCGACCTTGGTCAGGGGCGCCAAGCCGCCTAGCCACGGTGGCGACATGTCGCAACCGACACCTTTGTTCAGTCGCGCGCCCACAGGCAGCATCGCGAGGCGTTAGTACTCAATCTCAATGTGCGGTGCGGTCCCGGTAGGTTGCGTAAGCGCGTTTGCAACTGCGTGGCGGCGGCAGCGAAGTACGCATCCATCCCGAGCTGGGCGGTCTTGGTGCGCCACCCGGGAAGGCGAGTGGCCCATCTCGTAAGTGGGTCGAAATGCGAAGAACTCAGGTTGAGAAAATCTGGTCCGCTCTGCCACGATGAGCGGACTCCCGTCAGACAGGGCGCAACTTCGCAGATGGGCCAAAAGCGGTCGAACCGCCATCGCATCTTATGGTTGCACCCCTCATGATTCTGTACATAATTGTCGAATGGAAATTCGGGATGCCAAGATTGAGGACGCAGAAGCTGCTTGCCTTGTGATGAGGCGGTCGATCGCAGAACTGTGCGAGGCTGATCATAAAAATGATAGGGGCATCTTGGAGCGTTGGTTGAGAAACAAGACTCCCGAGATTTTCTCCGCTTGGATAAAGCAGCCCGGTAATTCGTTGCTCGTCGCCACGGATGAAGGCAAAGTTCTTGCCGTGGGCTCGGTCACTGACGCAGGCCAAATTACTCTGAATTACGTTTGCCCAGATGTGAGATTTCAAGGCGTCAGCCGTGCCTTGCTTCGGGCGCTCGAAGAGAGGGCACTAGAGCGAGGCAATACGCGGTGCATCCTCACGAGCACTGAAACCGCCCTTCAATTCTATAAATCGAACGGCTACACGACCGATGGCCAGCCGGTCGGCAACTTTGGTACTAGCTCTGGCTACCCTATGTTGAAGGTGCTCATCAAGAATCCAACTTAACGGCTAGCGACTTCCGCTTCGGGCCCCTTAGGCGACATAGGCGAGTTGACTGTTATGAAATAGGACGATGTGAGGAGAACCTGCGAATAGCCAAGAAGAAGTCGGTCGCGCGCATCAGGTACGTCGTCAAGTATGAGTTTGACGGCTCGCCGCACTACGGTGCAATTCAGATCGAGGATTGCAGCGGATCAAGCGAGGCCAGAGAGAATTTTGCTGATGAATGGCTCTTTAGCGGCGAGGTACTCTTGAATGCCGCCAGTATTGTCCCGTTCCAGCTTAAGCTTTAGTTCTTGGTATCTCATCCGATCCACTGGGTGCTCTCGCAGGTGCTCTCGAAAAAGCAACATTCTATCGATCTGCGCGTGGCCTTCCCGACAGATATGAAGTTTGTGCGCCCGGAGACCGGCCACATCGCGTTTGAAGAAATGATGGCCGTCCGACAGATCACCTCCGCGTCGATAGCCCAACTCTTCAAGCGATTGCGTCCAATCTTTTATCGCTCCGGCGAGAGTGATCACCGCAAGTATGTCGATTTCGCCTTTCGCGGCTAATTCGGGCACCGCGGTGCTTCCAACGTGATGGATTTCCACCAGAGCCGATCCGAAGACAGGTCGCAGGCGCGCTTCCTCCTTCGCATATTCTTGCGGCCACCTCGGATCATAGTGCCGTATTGGGCTGGTGAGCGGCATGCGCCAAATCCTAGCCGAGATGCAGACCTACGAAAAGACCGCCGCCGGTTGACTTCCGCTCCGGGTCAGAATCGGGCATCCCGGCTTTCTCAGAACTTAGTCCGCTTCTGGCTGGAAAAGCCGACATCCCGGCACTTACTGGGTGCGGGACGCTGCAGGGCGCCCGAGATCGTAGTTTTCAACCGTAGCTATGAATCTGAGCCGCAAAAGAACGAACGCTATCAAGGCGATTTGGAGGAGGGAGTATCCGCTGGTCTACGTTTCACACCAGAGCTCTGCCAAGTGAACCGATCTTACGATCTTGCATATTCATTCGGCCCTCAACCCGCGAGTGCGTTCTTGGCGACGCGCGGTTTCCTCGCGGAGTCGCCGCTCGACATACGCCTCAATGCTGCGCCACGTGATCTTGCGAGACGAGCCTTCCAGGTAGCTTTCCAGTACCCCTTCATTCAAGAGCTCATAAGTTTTTGCGCGTCCAATTCTCAATACCCTCATGGTTTCTTGGACGGTGGCGACGAGCGCCGGTCGCGTCTGAACCGGGAGCCCGGGAGCACTGTCGGAAGTCGCTATCATGATTGGAGCCTTTCTGGTCGAGAGGAAGAGTGCGTGTCTGCGCTTCGCAATGCGGGTACAGAGCCTTTGCGCGAACATAGGCGGCGAGCGCGATGCGGTACGCGGGCATGAGACGACCTCGCTCAGAGAGAGCTGATAAATCCAGGAGCGGGCTCCTCACGTGGCGTCTCCTGTTTCCGCGCCAGTAGTTTCGAGCATTCCGGCAACGGCACGGGCGAGACGGAGCTTGCCGTCCATCTGTTCGGCGGTCAGGTCTCGCAGCGGGACGACGATGGTGTGGTGATAGCGACCGTCCGAACCAGTGATGCCGCGCGATGCCTTCCAGTCCGAATTGTTGACTAGGCTGAAATGCGTTGGCTTGCTATTGCGGTCGCCGAACCATTGCACCAGCGCGTCGACGGCAGCCTCGGCGAGTAGTGCGCCGTCATCTTTGGTCGGCACTTTCGGCTTGGGCTTGGTGCCGGTATCGACGATCAGGCCCATTTGGATCGCGACCTTGTGCAGCACAGCCGCGAGCTTGCTCTTGTGGATTGGGCCGGGCTCCTGGTTGAGCACGCAGACGCGCTCGATGAGCGCATGCTGGCTACCGATACAGCCGAGCATCTGATCGAACGCCTTCTGGGCGCGCCGCACGGCTTTGTTGTGGCGCTTGAGCTCGTCCTGCGTCAGCCGATCGAGATGGATTTCCTTCGTGCCGAATCCGTGCTCATAGGACGGCGATGCCGCGCTTCGGCGTGGAAGCCCCTTCAGCCACTCGTAGCGGCCGTAGACCTCAGCGATGCGAAAACCTGCATCGACCTCGGCATCGGACAGCTCCTTGAACATGCCCATGCGGCCGAGGACGGTTGTTAACCGCGGATCGACGCCGAGGCGCGGGCCGTATTCCTTGATGCGAAAGAAAGCAGTCGGTGCCACGCCGTGAGGCTTAGCGCCGTTTGCCTTGCGCTCAGCCACGCGGCGTGCGCTTGGGTCGTAAGGTTTCCTTGTAGATGCCATTTCCCTGTTCCTTTACATCCGCCCTAGATAGTTGGTGGTGAGGTGATCCGTGGCTAGTCCTCGGGTGAAAACTCGCACTTCGGCGGCGGAGCGGGCGCACGCTTGGTCAGCTTCATGCCCGTGGCCATCGCCAGCGACATCGTGATGGTCATGCCGTCCTTGTTTGTCGGCGGCTCGTAGCCCTGCAGGACGTACTCCATGCGGCGAGTGTGCTCCTCGCGGTCGGCCTTGCGCTTCTCGGCCTCGAGCCGGGCGGCCTTGTCCATTTCCTCTTGGGCGCGGTCGCGGCCAGCGGCATCCATCTGCTCGTGAAATTCCATCCGCTTGAGCTCGATGCGCTTCCTGGCATCTTCCGATGGTTGTGCGGTGCTGCCCTTGACCGTCGCGCCGATCAGCAGCGTCAACCGATTGCGCTCCCTTTTCGCCTCGTTCAACTTCTCTTCGGCGAGTTTGTGGATCTCCGGCGCCGATGGCGGATAGGTCGGATTGATGCTCGGTGCGGCACCGCGGCGGATGTCGTCGCACGCTTGCTCGACCGCCCATGGCGGCAGGACGGCCAGCAGGCGCGTGTAGTCGCGCACCAGCTTGTCGGTGTCCGAACGAGGGTAGCCCATCAGCGCAGCGCTCAGAGCCCGTGCGATCCGCTTCATGTCGGCCTCGCCGTTGGCTGGCATGAGGGATTTCTGAATCGCGGCGACTCTGGTGTCGAAGCAATCCTTCTCAGCGGGGGTCAGCGCGCGCGTCAGCGTTGCGCGCCCCTGCACCAACTCCAGCGCGGAGCTTTCAACATGGCGCACAAGCCGATCGATCGCGGCGTCATGCGTCCAGGATGATACCGGGACCAGCGGAGTAGTCCTCGTTGGGAACGGAATCGGCTGCATTGGTCTGTCCTCTCAGTTCAGCGTCGAGTTCGAAAAAGATATCGCCTGCGGTCCTACGAACGCGCTTGGGAGGGCCGGTGGTACCCTGGGGCACGGGACGGGCGATCTCGGCGTGCGCATCGGCGATCGCCTTCTCGAAATACTTCAGCGAGCCGGGCGCCTCGGTGCGACCGGCCATGACGCGCTCGATCGTGTTCACGATCACGTCCGGGCTCCACCCGGCCTTGCGCCACTTCGCGACGAAGTTGGTCGAGCCGATCACGCGAGGGTCGTGCATGTCGAGGCCCTGGGCGAGCATGATGCGCTCGGTCAGAACGTGGTCCTCGGGCTTGAAGATCGACTTGCTCGGCGTCGGAGCAGCTGTTGCTCCGTTAGGAGCAACATTCTCTTCACTTCCCTTCACTTCACTTCTCTTAGGAACCGTAACGTCCTGCACATTCGATCCGTCACGGACACCGTTACGGTGCTCTGCTTTGAGCCGTAACGTCCTCCGGGCCTCCCCCGCTGCCGCGGTCGCCGCAGCCGTCCTACGGCTGTTGCCGCGGCGTTTCTCGTCCGCCATCAGCGCCATATCGCCGATGACAGGGTGATAGAGCCGCCCATCGCTGCACTTGATGAAGCCGTGCAGCGCCGCCTCACGCACCGCCTTCCAGCCCTTCAGGTCGCGCCCGAAGCCGGCGAAGCGCGCGAGCAGGCGATCGTCATCAGGCAGCGACGAGGCCGGCACCTGATGCCAGGCGGCGCACCAAAGCAGGATGGCCGAACGAAACTCATCGCCTGTCGCGGTCACGGAGAGGTCACTGTCGCGCAGCCGCACGACGTCCAACGGCATGTTGGGGAAGTCGCGGAGGTCGAGATCAGTGGGGACGAAGGGATCAGGCATTTCACAGCTTCACAGTTGAGTTGAGGGCTTCACAACGGCTTTCACACTTCACAGACGTCGGCGCTGTGAAGCGGGCGGAGCTCAGGGAGACGGCGGCCGCAGCGTTGGCGACGGTCCGCTTGCGTTTCCAGGCCGTTTGGTGTCGGTTTTGAGGGCAGAATCCGCTGATTACGGGGTGATAGAGCTGCCCATCGCTGCATTCGACGAAGCCGTCGAGCGCTAACGCGCGCACTGCCAGCCCGCTCTCCACGTCGCGTCCTTAGGCGGCCAACCTCGCGTTAGGCAGCGACGACGCCGGCACCCTGATGCCAGGCGGCGCACCCAGCAGAACCAGTGCAAGTAACTCGTCGCCCGTGGCTGTTACCGACACGTTCACTGTCCCGTAGACGGACGATGTCAACATGGGAAGTCGCGCAGGTGACAAAGGGATCCGGCATCCTCACAGCTTCGCAGTTGAAGGCTTCACAGTGGGCGATTTCACGCTTCACAGCCTCAGCGCTGTGAAGCGGTGGGCTTTCATCAATACTTTGCTCTGCCGCCTGACCTGCGCTGTGTTGAGCGCAAAGCAGTAGACGCCTCCATCCAGGCGTCGAGATCTGCCTGTCGATATCGCACGGCGCGACCAATTCGGACGAAGGCAGGGCCGTCGCCGGTCAGACGTCGCTTGGAAAGTGTCGAAGTCGATGACTTGATGTGAGCTGCAGCTTCCTTCGTCGTGAGATAGCGCTCGTTGGCCACGTGCTTCTCCAATGAAAATGCCCGCGAGATGAGACATCTGGCGGGCTTGGTTCGGATTGGTTGGGGATTTGGCTGGTAAAAGAAAACGCCCATCGGCTTGCCGAGGGCGTCCCTGGGGCGCATGTCTGCTGCCCTAACGTTTTCGACTTATACAGTTACCTGATGTTTCTTCAAGATACTTCGGCTGTTATGGAAATTCTATAAACAGGCATTTTCCGAAATCCCGGCACTCCGACTCGGCGCGGTGTTCAGTCTACAGGCGCCGAGGGCGGGTCTTATCGCCTGGTGCATGGGGCGAGGGGTCCGAAAAGGACGACAAGCCCGTTGCCGTGCCTCAACAGCTAAGATTCTGGTTCTTCGCCGCACCATCGTCGAATAGCTTCTTCAAGTGCAACATCAATCTCCGAGAGAATGAACGTTGGTTGCCCATTCTCAAAGGTAAGTTCGTAGTTGCGATAATATCGTGGCTTCGTCCCGGTACTGAATAGAGCCTTTAAGTCAGCATGAACACTCATTCGCATTGGTCTATTCTGCTGTTCTTGACAAAAAATCATGCCGAGCTTGTGCGCGCAGGCGGGTGCCCACTCGGCCAATGCCGAGGAGCAAAAAGAGGGACGCAAACATAGATATAATTATCAATACGCTCATCTTGTATTCTGACGTCGGCAACCACCAAAACCATGCGTCTAGGCCCTTGAAAAGGCAAAAGCCGCTTACGCTCCACGCAGCTAAGCTGGCCGCGCGATCAATTAGCCTGAACCAATCTGCTGGGATGTCCGGAGCCTCGGCAATCTCTGGCTTAACAAGACGCAAGTAAAAATGAACGATGGCAAGGACAATCGGTGTGCTAGTCAGAAGCAGGAGAGCTACATCAACGAGGTTTGGCATCGGCGATTTGCCTCAGCAAGCGCACAGGTCCCTTAATTGTAGCACTATTGTCCGTGGTTTCATAGACCACGGAATGTTCCCTTGCGCCAATGCGGGCGCAGGCGTTGGTGGCAAGAAACATTCGGCGACTGCGTGTTGATCGGGGCCTTTCGCAAGAGGCGCTGGCGGCGATGCGGGGATTGACCGCACTTATGTTAGCCGCTTGGAACGAGCCCTTGAAAACCCCACAGTCGCTGTCCTTGAAAAGCTAGCGTCGGCGTTGGAAGCCTCCATCTCAGACTTGTTTGTTGTGCCGCAAAAGGGCGAGGCTCCGCCTCGGCCACTCAGGGCTGGACGTCGTCCCCGCAAGTGAAGGGGGAAGCTGGAGACAAGAGAGATCGTCCCAGATCCTTCGCCTTCCAAGGCAGGTCACCGGCTCGCCGTTTGGCCCGACGTTACAATGGCAGACGCTTGAGCGACGGAACGGGGCTCCTCCATACTAGGAGAGTTTTCGATCTGACCTAAAAGCACTTTTAGAGGACCGTGGCGCATGTATTTTGCGTTGCTACGGTCGGTAGCTACGCGTGGACGCCCGGCGAGGGTGACCGAGAACCGCTCGATGAACTCCTGCACCGGCTCGCTGACTTCCTTCCGTGGGAGCCAGCTCGCGAAAGACGTCCTCGGAAGCTTCCCGTCACCAGCCATCGGTCGTGTTGAAGGCGACGACGCACACGGGATGATCGTATTGGCCGAGGGTGGGACGGTCCGCCCGGTCGAAGCGGTCTCGCGCCACGCCGGCCGAGGCGGCAATGCGCGGGGCACGTCCAAGCGGGAGGACGTGCTCGACACGATAATCCAGCTCAAGCACCCGGAAAGACTACGATCTCGGCAAAGGGGCAACTTCGAGGCGCACGTGACCAAAGCGCGCGGGGTGTTCGGGGAGGATGCCCTGGCATTCGAGGCGAAACTCGAGTTGACGAAGACGGAGGGGCCCGCTGCGTCTGTACCGATCTCAAGAGCGAAGACGCAGAGGACGTGCAGAAGGTGCTGGAGCTGTCGGAAGCGGGTAAGAGCGCGTCCCGCTCGATTGGGCTATGACCCAGAACAACCTCGGCAAAGCGCTCGCAACGCTGGGCGAGCGAGAGAGCGGCACCGCCCGACTTGAGGAGGCGGTAGTCGCCCTTCGTTCAGCGCTTTCCGAAAGAACCCGAGAGCGCGTGCCGCTCCATTGGGCCATGACCCAGAGCAACCTCGGCGATGCGCTCCACCAGCTAGGCGAGCGTGAGAGTGATATCGCGCGGCTCGAGGAGGCGGTGGCCGCCTATCGCGCGGCGCTTAGCGAAAGAACCCGAGAACGCGTGCCGCTCGATTGGGCAGCGACCCAGAACAACCTCGGCAACGCGCTCCACACGCTGGGCGCGCGAGAGAGAGGCACCGCCCGCCTTGAGGAGGCGGTGGCCGCCTATCGCGCGGCTCTTAGCGAGAGAACACGCGAGCGCCTGCCGCTCGATTGGGCCAAGATCCAGTATAACCTCGGCAAGGCGCTCCAGACGCTGGGCGAGCGCGAGAGTAGCACCATCCGACTCGAGGAGGCGGCAATCGCCTATCGCGCGGCACTTAGCGAAAAAACCCGCGAGCGTTTCCCATTCGAGTGGGCCCTGATCCATCACTGCCTCGGCACCGCACTCCAGTCGCTGGGCGAGCGAGAGAGCGGCACCGCCCGGCTCGAGGAGGCGGTCGCAGCCTACCGTGCCGCACTTACAGAAACAACACGGGAGCGCGAGCCGGTTGGTTGGGCTAGCAGCACCGTTGGTCTAAGTGTCGGACAGATGCGGCTTGCCGAGCGAACCCGCGATCTGCAAACGGCCCAGACAGCGTGCTCTCAGATCGAGCTCGCTCTCGCAACTGCCCGCGCCAGCGGCGATGCACAACTCGTCGCGTTCTGCTCGGCGCAACTCCACCACGCCCAGGCAATTGTAAAACGATTGACCTGATGGCTTGGCGGGCGGCAGTCTCGTATAGGTCGCTAGGCGGCAGCCGCTATCTGGGTACTGGCCTGCAGTAATCCCCCATTATCGACAGTTAGAGGATATCCACTCCTCCAAACTACTACAGCCAAGCCATTGGTTATTCGCCAGTCTTTCGAAAGCGAGCTTGAAGTGTTCCGGGGAGCTACGGTGAGGAGCTACGAATCGGCGCATTTTGCTTTGGCACTCTCAATGCCGCCACGACGATCATGGGCTTCATGGGTAGCATGGGAAGTATCCTCTTCTGTTTGCACGACGTGCCGTGCGCTGAGTTCACCCACCCGATAACCTCGCGCCGCCTACAGCCCCTCTCTGCGTGAATCGGTCGGCTTGCGTTGGCACGGTCCTTGCGGATCAAGCCACATCTCCGTCGGTCTGGCAGGGAGCCGTTTCGCGATGAAGCAGAAATCTCGAGTTCCAAAGCCGCGCAAGCCCACTTTGGCACATATGGTCTCCGATCTGGTGAGATTGCTTAAAGCAATGGAGAACCTAGAGAGGCTGAGAGAGAAAGTCCGCCTAGCTGAGAGCAATCAGAGGCCCCGTTTACCCGATGCAGTCTCGGCATCGCGCCAGGGGACCGACACAATTGCAAAGATCCTTCCGCCGTAGTGTTCACGTCATCAACCGGGCCAAGTCTTCGCAGTTTTTACGCACTTGCGAGATAGGGCGAATCCGTGGGCATGGAGGAAGAGATAATGAAGATGCCGGTACCGGACCGTTTACATTCTATTTAAAATCATTTATCTCTGCGATTGTTTTAATATTTATCTCGCTTTTAAATGGAGGGGGTTGATGCGTCGCATTTCGGTGGCCATCGTTGATCATCATCCGATTACACAAGAAGCGCTTGTCAGCGTCATTGGCCGCAACGCCGACTTGGAGCTGCTGGGAACCGGATCGGCCGTCCCCGATATTCTCCAACTCGCGACTGACTGCAGACCTGACATTTTGATTGTTGAAGTCGGTATGCCAGGCAATGCTTTCGAGGCAATCACCAACGTAGTCAGCAGCGTGCCTACCGTAAAAGTTGTGGCCTTCACAGGAGTGGTCGGGGTTGCAAGTGCGATTCGAGCGCTTGACGCAGGCGCTGTTGGATTCGTCTTGAAGGCAGGTCAGTCCTGCGAGCTGATCGAAGCCATCCAAGCCGTTGCACGGGGTGAAAACTACATCACCCGGAGCTTTGCCAGCCAAGTCATTGCGGGGTTGCGGGATGAAACGCTTCGGCGGAAGGCTGCAGCCATCATCAACCTTACCATCCGTGAAGAGCAAATCGTCAAGCTTCTGGTCCGTGGCAATACGAACAAGGAAATCGCAGCGCGCCTTAAGCTGAGCGATAAAACGGTGAAACATTATATGACGATCCTCATGCAAAAGATGAATGCTCGCAATCGCTTGGAGGTCGTTGTCGCCGCTCAGAAGATGCAAGATTCCAATTTCGGCGCGCACACGCTCAATTGAGAAACTCCACATCGATGCTGCCGATCAACTTCGGAATGATCCCAATGATCAAGCAAGAAAACGAAACAACCAAACGAAATGGCTCAACGAGAGAGCATTTGTTCTGGGCACGTGAGTTCATCCAGCTCGCCAAAACTCAAGCGCGAAACAAGGGCGTCTCGGACCAGGTTCTTGCACAAGCCATGTTGGTTCATGCATGGATGCTGTTCACGGGACAGAACGAAGAAGCGTCAAGAAAATCGGTCAGTGCGCTGTTTGCGTCGAGCATGGCCAAGAGTTTGGCAGCAGGCTCGTTGAGCCACACCAATTCAAAGCCGATGGGCTCCAGTAATGAGCCGGCGACTCTGCATTTGGTAACAGCTGAGAGCTTGCCAGGTCGCGAGGGGGCCACGGCGGTGACCACGTTCGAACATCCGGCTTCAGGACCTTGTTCTACAAGGTAGCCATGCGCATCGAAAGCGCTCGATCTTTCTTCCAGCAACAGGACATCCCGATTTTGCAGGAATGCTCGTCCTTGCGTTTGCCCGGGACAGTCTTGCAGATCCGCGGCAGATCCGCGCACCTCAGCGACATCGAGACCAATTCCTCCGCCTGGGCTTGGCACAGAAACGGCCTGTGCCGTTGAAAGCTTTCAAACGTCTTCAAGACATGAGGCGGCGCCAGCCCCCTTTTCGGACCAAGGTCTGAAGTTCACTCCGACCTTTGTCTGAAATGCGGTCGGACCTTCCTCCATTCCGCACACGGCCCCCAACCCTCAAAGTTGCTCCAGAGTTCACGGCTGCACCTTCAGGACACCTCGCTCCTTTAGGCGGCGTCTGTGCCCAACATCGGGAGCGCGTCATGGTTTCCTACATCAAGAGCGATCTGGAATTCATCCTGGAGCAGATCAAGATTTCTGAGGCGCACGCGAGCGGTCAGCCGCTGTTTGGCGTGGGTGGGCTTGTGCCGGCTTACAATCTTTCTTTGGGTCTTCGTACGGTCGACGGCACCTACAACAATCTGCTGCCGGGGCAGGAGCGGTGGGGCGCTGCTGACATTCAATTCCCCGAAGGGCTCGGGACGGACTTCCGGCCGGCGAGCGGCACGCCGTTGGACTTCGACGGCCCGGGAGGAATGCCCCCGATCCCGACTCAGCCGACTTACGCGCCCTCCAACGATCCGAACTCCTTTGTTGTCGACGGCAGCATCCGTACGATCTCCAACCTAATCGTCGACCAGACGCTGAACAATCCAGCGGCGATCGTGACGGCGCTTGAGCGCGCCGGTTCGGCAGATCCGTTTGCGGACCTGGTGATTGTCCAGAACGCAGCCGAGCTGATCATCACGACAACCGCTGCCGCTACCGCTGCACAGGCTGCCGAGCTTGCCGCCGAGGCAGCCGTCGCGGCGGCAACGGCAACTCAGGTTGCGGCGCAGGCCGCCTATGACGCTGCCCTTGCAGACAATGGCGCAGCTGTTGCAGCGCTGGCAGCCGCGTCCGACGATGCGGCAGCGGCCGCGGATTCTGCGACAGAAGCGGCCGCGATTGCGCTGCTCGTCGGTGGTAACATCAGCGCTGCAGACATCGCCTCGGTCGAGGCAGCGGTCGCAGCGGCGCTCGCGGCTTCCAACGCTGCCGCCGCCGTGGTGACTGGGCTATCTGTGGGCCATGTCGAATTCACCGATGCGCAGGCCGTCCAGACGAACGCGCTGGCGTTGCACACGCAGCTGGTGGCGATCCGGGGAGCATTGGTCGAAGGTCAGCCTGCGGGACCGCATCTTGCAGCGATCGCTGCTGCGGCGACGTTGGCGGATGAAAATGTTGCACCTGCTGAGAGTCTCACGGCCGATCTGAGCGCGTTGGTTGATCCCGATGCGGTCGCGGAAGCTCTTGCCACTCTGACAGCCGCCAACGACGCTCTGGCGACGGCAGTGGCGAACGAGGCGATAGCCGAAAACGCCAGCGATGCGGCAGACGCGGCGGCAGCGGCGGCTATCGCAGGGCTGGCAACAACCCTGGCTGATCTCGGCATCGAATTCGACGGGGAGAACATCAGCCTCCCCAACATCGCGCCGGACGGCGGCCTGTCAGCATCGTTCAATTCGTGGTTCACTCTGTTCGGCCAGTTTTTCGACCACGGCCTCGACCTGGTAGGGAAGGGCGGCAGCGGTACTGTCTACATTCCTCTGCAACCCGACGATCCGCTGTATGTCCCGGGCAGCCACACCAACTTCATGGTGCTGACGCGCGCGACCGTTACGCCCGGAGCCGATGGCATCATGGGCACGGCCGACGATGTCAGACCCATCAACACGACGACGTCGTTTGTCGACCAGAATCAGACCTACACCTCCCATTCTTCGCACCAGGTATTCCTGCGGCAATACGTGCTGAACGGAGATGGCGAGCCGGTCGCAACCGGCAGGCTGATCGAAGGCGCCAACGGCGGCATGGCGACCTGGGGCGAGCTTAAGGCTCAGGCCCGGGACATGCTAGGGATCATCCTGACCGACTCCGACGTCGGCAACGTGCCCCTGCTGAGAACCGACCAATACGGCAATTTCATCCCCGGAGCGAATGGCACACCGCAGGTCATTATCGGCATCGGCCCCGATGGCATCCCGAACACCGCCGACGATGTGACGATTTCCGGCACACCGGAAGCTCCTGTTGGCATTGCCGGTGCCATCCGCATTGGTCACGCGTTCCTCGCTGACATCGCTCACGATGCAGTTCCGACCGGCCTTGCCGATGGCGACATCGAGATCGGGCTGGGGAATCCAGGCAACCAACCGGCAGATCCCGGTGCATATGACAACGAGTTGCTCGACGCGCATTTCATCGCGGGCGACGGCCGCGTCAACGAGAACATCGGCCTGACCGCGGTCCACCATGTCTTCCACGCCGAGCACAACCGCTTGGTCGAGCACACCAAGGCGGTCATTCTGGCCACCGGCGATAACGCGTTCATCCAGGAATGGCTGGTGCCAGGTGCCGTGATCGGTGACGGCGTCAGCGACTTGGAATGGAACGGGGAACGCCTGTTCCAAGCCGCCAAGTTCGGCACCGAGATGCAGTACCAGCATCTCGTGTTCGAGGAATTCGCGCGCAAGGTTCAGCCCCAGATCAACCCGTTTGTTGTTCCCGACGGCTACGATGTCACGATCAATCCGTCGATCGTCGCCGAGTTCGCTCACGTCGTCTATCGCTTCGGTCACTCGATGCTGACCGAGACGATTGACCGGTTCGATCCGTCGTTCAACGCCGGCCATATCGGCCTTATCGAGGGCTTCCTCAATCCGTTCGAGTTCGACGAAGTCGGCGGGACCGCTCACGGGGTGACCGACGAGGTCGCGGCCGGCGCGATCATCCGGGGTATGACCCGGCAGGTCGGCAACGAGATCGACGAGTTCGTGACGAGTGCGTTGCGCAACAACCTGCTCGGCCTGCCGCTCGATCTCGCCACCATCAATCTGGCGCGTGGCCGCGATACCGGCGTGCCGTCGCTCAACGCCGCGCGGCGCGAGTTCTACGAGGTGACCAACAGCGCGGCCGAGCTCAAGCCCTACGAGAGCTGGGTTGAGTTCGCTGCCAACCTCAAGCACGAGGCGTCGATCATCAACTTCATCGCAGCGTACGGAAACCACGCGCTGATCACCGGCCAGACGACCATCGAGGGTAAGCGTGACGCCGCGCTGACCATCATCACCGGGCAATCGGTCGGCGGCCTGTTGGTTCCCGCGGATGCCGAGGACTTCCTCAACGGCATCGGTGCCTACGGGGCCGCCAACGCTCTGGGCGGCCTGGAGAATGTCGATCTTTGGATCGGCGGCCTCGCCGAAAAGATCCTGCCGTTCGGCGGCATGCTGGGTTCGACCTTCAACTTCGTTTTCGAGGTGTCGCTGGAGCAGCTTCAGAACGGCGACCGCTTCTACTACTTGCAGCGGCTCGACGGCCTGCACCTGTTCGGGGAGATGGAGGCTAACTCCTTCGCCGCCATGATTATGCGCAACACGGATGCCACTCATCTGCCCTCAGACGTGTTCTCGGTCCCTGGTCTGATTCTGGAAATCGACCGAACCAAGCAATACAATCCGGGACTAGGTGAGACGGCCGGTGCGGATGGCATCCTGGCGGATGATCCGCTGACCGTTGGAGTCGATGAGAGCGCCGACAATCTCGGCAACGATCCGGTAGGTGGCGGAATCCTCACTCCGTTGGTCATCCGCAACAATCCGGCCACGGCGGGTGCGGACACCAACTACCTACGATACACGGGCGATCAGCACGTCGTGCTCGGCGGCACCGCCGGAAACGATATCCTTATCGCCAGCGAAGGCGACGACACGCTCCATGGCGATGCCGGCAACGACTTCCTAGAGGGTGGCGCCGGCAACGACGTCCACAATGGCGGGGACGGCGACGACATCATCAAGGACCTCGGTGGCGACGACAACATCAAGGGCGGCGCCGGCAACGACGTCATCAACTCGGGACCGGGGCTGGATCTCGTTCTCGGCGGCGCCGGCAAGGACTTCGTCTTCTTGGGCAACGACGCCGGCGGCGAGGTGTTCGGCGGTGAAGGCGATGACTTCATCTACGGAAACAAGAACGCCGAACGCCTTCTGGGCAATGAGGGCAACGACTGGATCGAGACTGGCACTTTCGACGGTGCCCCGGGCGATAACTTCGATGAGCTCTTTGCGCGCGATGGCGTCGTCGGACACGATGTGTTCCTCGGCGACGGCGGTTTCGACGAGTTCATTGCCGAGGGCGGCGACGACGTCATGGTTGGCAGTCCCGGCCGTGGAAAGCTGGCCGGTATGTCGGGCTGGGACTGGGTGACGTACAAGGACAACACCTTCGGCGTCGACGCGGACCTGACGCGCGGTATTGTATTCGATGAGTTCCCCAACCCGCCCGTGAACGGCACGCTCGATGCCTACGAGTCGGTCGAAGGCGTGTCGGGCTCGAGGTTCAACGATATTCTCACCGGCTCCGACACCCTGGCCGCCGATCGTCTGCCGTCATCTCTCGGCGGTTCGGAAGGCTACACCGGCAGCACCGTCACGGCCGAGAGCCTTGCGCTGATCAACGGCCTCGACGCCGTCCTGGGCACCGGCGTTACGTCCTACTCCGCGGGTGACATCATCCTCGGTGGCGACGGCAGCGACAGGATCACGGGCCGCGCGGGCGATGACATCATCGATGGCGACAAGTGGCTGAACGTCCGGATCAGCGTCCGTCAAAACTCGGACGGAACCGGTCCTGAAATCGACTCGCACAGCAGCATGACGACGCTCGCTGCCGCCATGTTTGCCGGCACGTACAATCCGGGTCAGCTCGTGATCGTGCGCGAGATCCTGGCTACTGGAGACGCGGTCGTCGACACTGATACCGCCGTGTTCTCGGGCGCTGCCAGCGAGTACATCTTCGCCGGCAATGCCGACGGCACCATACAGGTGACACACACCGTCGCAGATGGCGAGGGAACCGACAAGCTGCGCGGCATCGAGCGTGTCGAGTTCGCAGGCGGCGAGTCATTTAACATCATCATGGGCACGCCGGGCAACGATCCGGCTCTCAATGGCACCAATCCGGGCGCCCCCGTGGGCAACAACGGCAACGACCTGATCGTCGGGCTCGGCGGGAACGACGTGCTCAATGGTCTGGGTGGCAACGACATCCTGATTGGCGGCGACGGAACCGACACGCTTAACGGTGGCGACGGCAATGATGCGCTCGACGGCGGCCTCGGTAACGATGCGCTCAACGGCGGCCTCGGCAACGACACCTACAACGTCCGCCTGGGCGACGGAAACGACACGATCACCGAACTTGACAACGGCGGTTCGGCCGATCGGCTCGTGATCCAGACAGGCAGCACAGAGGACCTGCCGGTTGCGCTCACGACGCTGAATGCCGCAGACAATGACACTGGCACGGCCAATGGCGACCTTGTTGTCGCCGTGAACGGGCAGACGGTGACTGCCATCAATCACTTCGATGGTGGCAATCCGCAGCGGGGTATCGAGAGCATCAACTTTACCGGCGCCACCTACAATGGTTATCTGCTCGGTTTCGAGGATTACGTCGTCAACCGTGCCGATCCGACCGGTTTCAGCCGCACGATCAACCTCGCGGCATCGACGGCTAACAACTTCATCGCCGGCGAGAACCTTACCAATGACGAGATCATCGGCGGCAGCGGAAACGACCTGATCTTCGGCGGCACCGGCGACAACGAGCTGCAAGGCGGAGCTGGCGAAGACCTTCTGGTCGGCGGTTCGGGAGCCGGTGATGGCGACCTTCTCGACGGCGGGCTCGATGCGGACCTGATGATCGGCCTGAACGGCAACGACACCTACGTCGTCGACGATATCGCAGACGTCGTGGTCGAAGCCTTGAACCAGGGCACCGACACGATCGAGACCGAAATGGCCGTGTTGTCGATCGAAGCGGTCGCCAACGTGGAGAACCTGGCATACACGGGCATTGATGCCGATCCGTTCGTCGGTACCGGCAACGATCTCAACAACGTCATCACCGGCGGCGACCTCGCCGACACCCTGAGCGGCCTTCTGGGCAACGACACGCTGACCGGCGGGCTCGGCGCCGACAGCCTGCTCGGCGGCGACGGCAACGATACGCTGAACGGCGGCGACGATGGCGATACGCTGAACGGCGGCATCGGCACCGACACGCTCAATGGCGGTGCCGGGGGCGACGCCATGGCGGGCGGCGCCGACAACGATATCTACGTCGTTGATGATGCCGGCGACGTGGTCAATGAGATCGCCGCGGGTTCGGGCGGAATCGATCGGGTCGACTCGTCCATCAGCTACACTCTTGGCACCAACGTCGAGAATATGAACCTGGTCGGAGGCAATACGATCAACGGAACCGGCAACGCTCTCGACAACACGATCGTCGGAAACAACGCCACCAATCAATTGTTCGGTGGCGGCGGTCTCGACGTCCTGACGGGCAACGGCGGCAACGATCTGCTCGACGGCGGCACCGGCAACGATACCCTGTCCGGCGGCGACAACAACGACGTGATCATAGGTGGCGAAGGCAACGACCTCATCGATGTCGGCACCGGCTTCAACACGATCGTCTACAACGCGAGCGGCTTCGGCAACGATACCATCAGCAGCTTCGATGCAGACGGGGGCACCGCGGCCACCCAGGACAAGATCGATCTCTCGGGTCTTGGAGTCACGGCGGCCAATTTTGCCACCCGTGTCTTCGAGAGCGCGTCCGGTGGCAACACCGTGCTCACGATCAGGGAGGGCGGTGCGGCCTCGCCGATCCAAGGCACGATCACGATCAATGGCATCGGCAATGCCTCCATCGACATCAACGATTTCACCCTGGCGACGACGCCGGCCTCGACGATCAACGGAACGGCAGGCAACAACGTCCCGCTGAACGGGACCGTCAATGCCGATACGATCAATGCCCTTGCTGGCAACGATTCGGTCAATGCCGGTGGTGGAAACGACATCGTGAATGGCGGCACCGGCAACGACACGCTGAATGGCGATGATGGCGACGACACTTTCAACTGGAACGCCAACACCGCGACCGCGACGTCGCTGACCAACTCCGACGGTCGCGATATCGTCAACGGCGGAGCCGAGGGAGCTCTGGGCGATACCTTCGTGATCACCGGCAACGCCGCCGTCGCGGAGACCTACCGCATCTACACCCGTGCCGCCTGGGATGCGCTGCCCGGCAACATCGGGGCCAACCTCAATGGGGCCACGGAGATTGTCGTCACGCGCGGCGCGAATACCGATTTTGCCAATTCGGTCATCGCCGAGTTGCGCGAGATCGAGGAGATCCGAATCAACAACTCGGAACCCGTCGGCAGCGGCAGCGCAGGCGGCGACACGATCCAGGTGATCGGCGACTTCTCCGGCACCAGCCTGCGCCTCAACACCATCACCATCGATGGTGAGGAAGGTGACGACACGATCGACATCTCGGCCCTGACTTCGGCCCATCGCATCGTGTTCAAGTCCAACGGCGGCAACGATACCATCATAGGCGCCCTGCAGGCCGAAGATGTGATCGAGCTTCCGGAAGGAGCGGATCTCACGACCTACCACTTGGTCGAGAACCAGAATGGCACCCGAACCATCTCGAACGGGACCCATTCGGTCACCTTCACCGGCGTCGTGCCCTCCCAGTTCCGGACAGACGAACCGGACGAAGACGAAGACGAGAACGAAACGCCGCACGATGATGGCGACGACGAGGAGACCACGGCAACCGGTGTAGTCCGGACCGGGACCGCGCAGACCGACACGCTCGTCGGCACCGCGGCCGACGACAACATCGTCGCCTTCGCCGGAGATGACATCGCCATCGGAGGTGCCGGGGCAGATGCGATCGTGGCAGGCGAGGGTGCCGACTTTGTCAACGCAGGCAGCGGCCGCGACGTGATCTCCGCCGGCGCGGGCGACGACCACGTGTTGGCCGGGTCGGATGCAGACGTCGTCTACGGTGATGACGGAGCGGACCGCATCTTCGGCGAGGAGGGCAACGACCTGATCAATGCCGGCAAGGGCGACGATACGGTGTTCGGCGGTGCTGGCAACGACCTGATCGTGACCGAGATCGGAGACGGCAACGACGCCTATTTCGGCGACGAAGGCACCGGCGGCTCCGGCAACGATACGCTGGACATGTCGGCGGCGAGTGTAGCCGTCACCGTCAATCTGAGCTCCGGACCTCTGATGAACGGTAGCGCCTCGAGCTCCCAGACCGGCAATGACACGCTATGGGGCATCGAGAACGTCACGACGGGCTCCGGCAACGACGTCATCGTCGCCGGCACCGGCGTCAACGTGATGAAAGGAGGACTCGGGGACGACACCTTCCGCTTCAACTCGGTGGAAGCGGCGAAGGGCGACACCATCGTCGACTTCGAGCCGGGCGACCGGATCGACCTCAGCGGCATCGATGCGAACTACGCCGCAGACGGCAACCAGAGCTTTACGCTGGTTTCGGACGCCGCCTTCACCGCGGCGGGGCAGCTCGCCGTGACCTTCGAGACGCGCGACGGCCAGGAATTTACCGTCGTCCAGGGCAATGTCGACGGCAACGCCGCCGCTGACTTCAAGATCGAGATCGCGGGCCACCAGAACCTCGGCTCCAACGTCACGCTCTAGCCCACGAGTCGTCGGAACGGGAGGCGCGCTGCCTCCCGTTCCTGCCCGTGTCAGCTCCCTCGTACCACATGGCTCCTGTCAAATGCCGAAGTCAAAAGAGCTTACCCCCGCCAAGCGGCGGCGCCTGGCCGAACTGACGCGCGGTTTCCGCGGCATTGTCCTGTTCCTCTTCGTAATCTCCGGCATGATCAACGTGCTGGCGCTCACCGGCTCCGTCTACATGATGCAAATCTACGATCGCGCTCTGACCAGCGGCAGCATTGCGACCCTGCTGGTGCTGTCGGCGCTCGCGATTGGGCTCTATCTGTGTCAGGGCGGATTCGACGTCGTCCGCTCCCAGGTGCTGGTGCGGGTCGGTGCCCGGATCGACCGCAAGATCGCGCCCCTGGCGCACCGCGTTGCCATCGACATGCCGCGCTTCGGGTTCTCTACTTCCGAAGCGCTGGAGCGCGGGCGCGACGTCGACACCGTACGCGGTTTTCTCGGCAGCCAGGGCCCTTCGGCGCTGTTCGACCTACCGTGGATGCCGATTTACCTCGCCTTCATCTACTTCCTCCATCCGCTGCTCGGCGCACTCACTTTCGCCGGCGCTCTGGTTCTCGTCGTGCTGACCGTCGTCAGCGAGGTCATGACTCGGCGCCTCATCCTGGCCGCCCGCAAGGCGGCGATGGAACGCAACGGCATCGCGGACTGCAACGCCCGCAACGCCGAAGTCCTCAAGGCGATGGGCTTCGCCGGCCGCGCCGTCGGCCGCTTCAACGAGGCAAATGCCGAGCATCTCGACTTGCAGACCCGGGCCAACGACATCACCGGTACCTTCGCTGCGATCTCGCGCGTGCTCCGCATGATACTGCAGTCGGCTCTGCTCGGGCTCGGCGCCTACCTCGCCATCAAGGGGGAGCTTTCGGCCGGCGCCATTATCGCCGTCTCGGTCGCTTCTGCCCGCGCGCTGGCGCCCGTCGATCTGGCAATTGGCAATTGGAAAGCCTTCATCGCTGCGCGTATGGCTTATCATCGCCTGCGCGACACTGTAATCGCACTCGCCGCTGCCGACGAGCCGATGCAGCTGCCCGACCCGGTTGCACGCCTCTCCGTCGAAAAGATCACCATCGCCGTCCCGGGATCCGGTCAGGTGGTGCTGAGCGAGGTCGGCTTCGAACTCGAGGCTGGACAGGCCCTCGGCATCATCGGCCCCAGCGCCGGCGGCAAGACTACGCTGGTGAGGGCGCTGACTGGCATCTGGCCAACGGTGCGCGGCAGCGTCCGGCTCGACGGCGCCGACCTCACCCAGTGGCGCGAGGAAGACCTCGGCAGACACATCGGCTACCTCCCCCAGGAGGTCGCCCTGATGGACGCCACCATAGAGGAGAACATCTGTCGTCTCCAACCCGATCCCGACTACCGTAAAGTGATCGAGGCCGCCAAGTCCGCAGGCGTTCACGAAATGATCGTCAAGATGCCGGAAGGTTACCGGACGAGGTTGGGGCCGCAGGGCAGCGCGCTCTCTGCCGGGCAACGCCAACGCATCGCGCTGGCGCGAGCGCTCTATGGCGCCCCCTTCGTGGTAGTGATGGACGAGCCGAACTCGAACCTCGACGGCGAGGGCGAAGCGGCGCTGACCGCGGCCATCGAGGGCATCCGTGCCCGCGGCGGCATTGCGATTGTGATCGCGCACCGGCCGAGCGCGCTGGTGGCGGTCGATCTCGTCGCCATCGTCCAGGCCGGCCGCATGATCGCCTTCGGCAAGAAGCAGGACATCATGACCCCGGCCCTGCAGCCTGCGCCGACGGCGCCGGCCGACATGCTTCCTGATCCCAAAATGCCCGAGCCGAAGATCCGGAGACCTGCATGACAATCAACGTCCAGGCCACCCGGCAGAGTACCAAGGCGGCCGTGCCTGGTCATGAGGACTATCAGGAGAAGGAGGATCGCGGCCGCCGCTTCGTGCCGCTGATCTTCCTGCTGATCGTTGGCTCGTTCTCGGCCTATCTCAAGAGCTTCCTGCCCGCGACGCTGGACGCCGGCGAGGCCCGCGGCCAGCCCCGCGGCTCGGGCGCCGAGGAGGGGACCTTGAGGGAGGAAGCGCTGGCGACCGCCGAGGAGCCGGGACCTGGAGAGGAGCCCGCGCCCGCCGAAGCGTCCGGGCGAAGCGACAAGGTCAGGATCTCGGCCCCTACCGACGAGCAACCCGGCTCGTCCGGAGCAACCGATTTCAGTGCTCGGGCTCGCACTGATAGACCCATGCTGGAAAGAGGGTCGGGTGAAAGCCCGAAGATCGCCAATGACAACCGACCGCTGCCGCGCCAGGAGAACCCTTCTGTAGGAGGAGCTGGCGGTGGCGGTGGGGGTGGCGGAGGGGGCGACGACAGGCGCCCAAATCCGCGCGCTGAGCGCGAGCCTCCGTCACCCGATCACCGCAACCGCGCTCCGCGCGTCTCGGGCGCCGTGCACCTTCCTGACGCCGTGGCTTGCAACGGGCTGGCGATATCGCTAGCGGCGCTCTTGGCCGGCACCATCGACCCGGACGGCGACACCCTAACCGTGGTCGGCATCTATTCGTCCTCCGGCACGCTCACCCCGGCCGAGGACGGCTGGGAATTCGACCGCGACCAAGGCATGCTCGGTGAGGTCAAGCTGACTTATGCGATCAGCGACGGCACCCACGTCGTAATGCAGACGGCCTACTTCAACGTCGTCGAGGCGCTGCCGATCACAGGAACCGATGCGGACGAAAACCTACTCGGCACCCAATGCGCCGAAACCATTGTGGCGCTCGGCGGCGCCGACAACATCGACGCCAGAGGTGGCGACGACCGCATCTCGGGCGGCGCCGGCGACGACCATATTTTGGCGGGCGCTGGCCACGATGTGGTCTATGCCGGCGACGGCAACGATATCGTATTTGCGGGCGCTGGTGACGACGTGGTGTTCGGTGGCGCCGGCAACGACCGCTTGTTCGGCGAGGACGGCGACGACACTTTGATCGGTGAGGCCGGCAACGACCATCTCGATGGCGGCGCAGGCCGCGACATCCTGTTGTCCGGAGCCGGGAACGACACTCTCGACGGCGGCGCCGGCAATGACACCCTCGATGGCGGCGGCGGCGCGGACCGAATAGCGGGCGGTGCAGGTAACGACATCCTGTCCGACGGGGCGGGCCCTGACCAGGTTCACGGCGGTGATGGCGACGACCATCTGCTGGCGTCGGCAGACGCCGCGGACGACAACTTCAGCGGCGGGACGGGCAACGACATGCTGGACTATTCAGCAGCGAGCTCACCCATGACCGTGAATCTCGCCACGGGCCGGGCCTTTGGCGCCGACATCGGCAACGATGTGATTTCGGACATCGAGGCCGTCATCGGCGGCGGGGCGAACGACGAACTGACGGCCGGGGCGACCGCGGCTTCGATCGACGGTGGCGGTGGCGACGACGTCGTGACCGGCGGCGCGGGCAACGACACGCTGAAGGGCGGAGCCGGGACGGATACGTTGAGCTATGCTTCGGCTACCTCCGCCGTAACCGTCAATCTCGCCGCGCAGCGGGCCTCCGGCGCGGGTATCGGCGCGGACCACATTGTCGAACTCGAGATCGTCATCGGCGGTGCGAGCGATGATGGGTTGACCGGCGGCGCCGGGGACGACGTGCTGGTAGGCGGCGCCGGCAACGACACCATCGCCGACGGCGCGGGCTCGGACAAGGTCGAGGGCGGTTGCGGCGACGACGTCGTGCTGGCGTCCGCCGACGGCGTCGACGACCAATACGAGGGCAATTCGGGCAACGACGTCCTAGACTATTCGGAGACCACGATTACCGTCACCATTGACCTGCGCAATGGCACCGCGCAAGGGGTCGAAATCGGCAAGGATCTGATCAACGGCTTCGAGGAGATCATCGCAGGCTCGGGCAACGACATGATTTACGCCGGAAATGGACCGGTGGTTTTGACCGGCGGCGCAGGTGACGACTGCTTCACGTTCCAGTGCGACGACGACGGAGTTTCGGAACTGAACACCGTGAAGAAGATCACCGACTTCACCGTCGGCGACAAAATCGTGGCGGCTACCTATCAGATCACCATCAAGGACGGCGACGATGCCGAGGAAAAGGTCGCCGACTTGTTCGAGCAAATCTACCTCGACGAAAAGGATGGCAGCCAGCAAAACCGGTCCGTGCGCTTCCGTTTTGAGGAACTCGCCGATAGCAAATACACCGCGATCGACGTCGCGCGCAGCGATGACGAGGACGTCATGACCATCGAGGTCGCGGGCCACCACAATCTACAATTCACTCCACTCCACTTCTGAGAGCGAAACCATGAAGCACGTCGATGCATCCGAATTCGTGCAGCCGGTCCCGCGGCGGGACGCGGTCCGCCAACGGCCGCTGCGACTGTGGCCGCGCATTCTGGCTGGTCTTGTGCTGACTGCGTTGCTGGTGGCCGGGTGCGGCGGCTGGGCGGCCTGGGCGATGCTGGAAGGCGCTGTGGTCGCGGCCGGTACCGTGAAGGTCGACCAGAACCTCAAGGAGGTGCAGCATCGCGATGGCGGCATCGTCAAGTCTTTGGCGGTGCGCCAGGGCGACCAGGTGCGGGAAGGTCAGGTGCTGGCGACCTTGGACGACGTCCAGATCAAGGCCGAGCATCTGATCGTGCGTGCGCAGATGGTCGAGGCGCTCGGACGCCGCGCCCGTTTGGTGGCCGAGCGCGACAACTTGCCGTCGATCGAATTCCCCTCGGACATGCACACGCTGTTTCCATCGACTGCCGGGGCGGTGATCCACGGCGAGACGAGGCTATTCACCGGTAACAAGACTGCGCGCGACAGCCAGAAGGAGCAGCTCGAGCTCAGCATCGCCCAGACAGGCGAAGAAATTAAAGGCATGGAAGCCCGCCTTGCCGCCAAGGAGGAGGAAGGCAGGCTTGTCGGCGCCGAACGCGAGAAGCTGCAGTCATTGTTCGACCGCAAGATCGTCGAGTATCAGCGTGTCTACACTTCCCAGCGTGACTATGCGCGCATCATGGGTGAGCAGGGCGAGATCCAGGCGAGCATCGCCCGCGCCAGGGTGCGGACCAGCGAAATCCGTGTGCAAATCATCGCCGTGGACCAGAACGCTTCGACCGAGGCCCAGAAGGATCTTCGCACGGTGGAGGCACGCATCGCCGAACTCCAGGAACGCAAGCTCGCTGTCGAGGACCGCCTGTCCCGCACCGAGATACGCTCTCCGGCGTCGGGGTATATCAATGAATTGTTCGCTTACACCGTCGGCGGCGTCATCACGCCGGCGGCCAAGATCGCCACTGTGGTGCCAGAGGACGCCGACCTCAAGTTCGAGATCCGGATCTCGCCTGCGGATATCGACCAAGTCAGAGTTGGACAGCCGGCGCGCATCCGCCTCTCCGCCTTCAACCGCACCACCACGCCGGAACTCAAGGGCAGGGTCGCGATGGTGTCGCCGGCCTCGGCCCGCGATCCCTCCAACGGCCAAGAGCACTACATCGCGCACGTTCACCTGCTTCCGACCGAGGATGCGGTAGTTCAACTAAATGGCATGAAGCTGGTGCCCGGCATGCCAGCCGAGGTATTTGTTTCGACCCTGGAGAGAACCGCCGCCTCGTATCTGGCGAAACCATTCACTGATCAGATGAATCGTGCCTTCCGCGAACGCTGACAGCCGATATTGACAAGAGCGAGCCGAAGATCATCGGGTTTGGTGGTCTCTTCTTGCACGATCCGAGGGATGGCGAGGCTGTCTCAGGGCGATATGGCGGAGCAGGGCTTGAGTTCTGGGGGTATTCGGATCCATAGGCGGGTGTCACCGCGCGGAAAGCAGCTCACTGCATCATGGCCGTCATGGAAGTCGCGTCGCATCCTGTTCTGTAGCTATGCGCCATCTGAGCACGGGGTGCGAACGAGCCGGTGGATCTTTCATCCGACTTGCGCCTAAGCTCCGAATACGGGCGTTGCCTCGGGGCTGGGCCGCTTCCCATCCCTGATTGAAACAGTTCGGTTGCAACCGAAGCAGTTTAACGAAAGCTCATCATCTTTGAGCCTAAGCGCGCCCTTCCTGTTCAGGCGAGTTTGGCTCGGTGAAGAGGAATCGGACGAGGTGTAGAAAGCCTTCGCGCTCAACCGGCGTCCGATTACCGGGCCCGTCTGTTCACTCCAAGCTATGGCCCTGTGAGTCAGGGGGATTCATGGAACAGAAGCCATTCAAGAGCATGCCGCTTGAAGAGCTGTGGCAACTCCACAGGCTCGTCAACGATATCCTCGCCGCTAGGCTTCTGGCGAAGAAGGACCGGTTGGAACGACGACTGGAGCTGCTTAGCCGTCTCCTCCGACGCGCATCGTAGAGCGGCTTTCGCTATCGGACATCGACTTGCAGTCGGCTTGTCCGGCGCCAAGGAGATGAGCAGTGCTACCGCGATATCAGCAGTCGGACGACATCCGCTCCTCCACACCAACAACGACAGGATGCTGAAAAGACATCGATTTCTTTAGATCAACGGGAACGTCGCACAAATAGCTACGGTGAGTAGCTACGAAGATGGGCCGCGGCTTACCCCGATGTCCTGACTTCGAATATCCACTGACAACGGATGAGATATTGCTGCCAGCAGTTTCGACGGCTTCATGAGCTCGCGACGCGCGCCCGCAAAGCGCCCGAAGACTAACTCAGGCCCGCTGATCATCGGCGTCGGTTCGCCGAATTCCCCTCTGCGACGATAGTCATAAAGCAATCTCCTATCTAAATTTTCGCTCAGCGCGATCCATCTCGGCCTTCAGTTTCCGTCTCGCAAGGTCTCTCACTCTGCACCGGTCTTCTGGACGGTAAAGCTCACGACGAGTGGCTAATGCGATGCTCGGTGCGCTCATCTTCGAGCACGCTATGTCGGGATCGCGAAAGGGAGCCGCCCGGCACGCGATTTGAACGCGCGTGCCAACTTGCAGAACCTTCGATCTGCTCGCGCGGCTCAGCCTTTGATGACAATTCCCCACCGGAGTGTAGCCTGGGCACGGGCGGAGCTTGATTCGTCATGCTGGAAGCTATTCTCATGCTACTGGGAATTGGAGCCGTGGCCCTTCTGCTTATTGCGTTCTGGGGACTGCATAGGCACGTGTGAGCGGGCCCGTCGTGCTTGAAGAATCTAACGGTGGACGCTAGCCGGTTCACGACTGGCGATTGTCTCACGGTCTCAAATAGAAGGAGAGGGCGGCTCGTAGGGCTCAGCAATCCGCTCTTTGACGCACTTTGCCGTAGAGAGACAGCAAAAATTGCACTTCACCCGTTTTGGCCAGGGAAGGGGCCCACCTCTGGGACAAAAACTACGGTTTCGGTAGTGCCGACTCGACCGTTGAAAACACCGTAGTATTTATTCGCACCTGCGCAGAAAAGCGTGCACAATCAATAGAGTTGACAAGACACCCCTTCCGCCATTGTATTGCCGGCGGACCGCGGGCTCGGGAGTCGTCGCGCGCTTCAATTTCGAAAGCAGAGGCGCGCTAATGTAGCACCCGTGCGGCCTCGGCAAGCCGCACCTTCTCTCTCAGGGCGTCAAGCTCCTCGAGGGCGTCGAGCAGTCTCACCAACTCGCGGGCGATCTGTTTCAGATCGGAACTCCGGCTTGTAAGAATACGGCCTCGTTGTGCCATTGATGTACGCCTCCTTGGGTTGGAGATCTCCTTGGCAAGAAGCACGCCGAAGCGCTCCTCGAAGCCGTGGGCAAAATTAACCACGTGACCGTGCGACGATCGCGGCGCTCGAGAACTCCCGCCATCGGCCTTGCGCAAGCTCAGCTGCGCCGTTCGCGGACAAGGTCGGTCGTGCAGCTCCCGATGAAGCAGATAGGCGCGTAGGTGTAGGTAACTTTCCGCGCAACGAGCCCCCGAGTTGCCATCTGCCCCGCTTATCCTCAAGCTATGGGCGATTCGTGAGTCGGGGGATTCATGGAACGGAAGCCGTTTGAGAGCATGTCTCTCGAGGAGCTGTGGCGACTCCACACGGTCGTCAATGACATCCTGGCCGCGCGACTCGTAGCCAAAAAGGAAGAGCTCGAACGGCGATTGGAGCTGCTCAACCGGGAGCACAAGTCTTCCAATTAATGGGATCGCCCCGATCCGCGGGCGTCCCGACGGTCACGCTGAACTAGCCTCCAAGCTGGCTCTTGCAGTGCCGCGCCAATCGTGCCGACCACCGCGGCGCAGGTCGCGGCCGTCGCACCAGAGCGGCGCCTGCGACCCGTTCGACGACGCAGGCTGTGTGTGGGAATTGGGTCACAGCTGAAGACATTGAGAAGAGGGCGGGAACGTCCTCTCGGCAGGTGGCTTGTTGCACCGGCGACGGTCTCGGTTTCACGGGGCAGGAGCCGTCCGGCGGCCCTGCATCATCATGCCCCCCGGCCGATGCGGGGCCGCCTCTCTCAATTCAGCTCTTGGTATCACTACCCTTCAGCGCGTTCCACGCGGCGTGATTGGCTTGATCGAAGGCCTTGCGGGACTCGGCGAGTGCGGCGCTCATCACAGACCAGGAATCGCTGCCCGCCTGCTTCAACTTCTGCAGACGTGCTTCCGCCTCGGAGGCGTCGGACTTCAACTGCTGGAGCGCGGCTTCGACGTCCGCGGCGCGGGCTGTTGCAACCTTGCCCGCGGCCTCGCGGAACTTGTCTGCGGCTTCGCGCCAGGCCTTGGCCTGTGCTGCCGCAATGCCCTTGAACGTGACCTGCTGTTGCTCGAGCTGCTTGCCAGCGTCCTCGAAATAGGTCTTCACCTGGGCTTCGAATCCATTCCATTGCCGTTCCAGATCGGCCTTGGCGTCGGCCCAGGCCGCTTCACCCGCCTGCGCCTTGGCCTTGAGCAATGCCTGAAACTCGTCGCGGCGCTGGGTCAGATCGGCGAGGAGCTGATCGGTCTTGACCTTGGACTCAGCCTTGGCCTGGCCGGCCTTGACCTCGAACGACGCCAACGCGGCGTCCATCTCGTCGATCCGCTCCTTGGCCCAATTGAGAAGGAAATGCATGCTGCTCTGCTGTGGCATGGCCGCCTCCGTTGCGTTGTCGCGATCAGAATTCCAGAGCTTCGGCTTGCCTGTGTTGACCTGTCTCAATGACACCGTGGACGAAAGCGCAGCGCGCTCGAGCCAAGGGATGCACGGACTTGCGTCAGGAACGCTATCGAATGTGAGAGATTAGCCCGACAGCAAGCTTCACAGCGGGCAACGCATGTTCTTCTTTTTCTCGAACCGGCTGGGATGTCTCAGCTCGCTGCTGATCTCCGGCCTGGTCACGGTGGCGCTGCTCTTCCTGCTCGGAGTAGTTCGGTTCTGAGACGGCGGCTTCAAACGGTCATTTAGCTTCGAGACGGTGCCGGTAATTTCAGGAACTTGGCTCCAGCTCGCCTGTTGTTCGCACTCTCGACCACATGGAGAGCAGCCTTGGAAAGCACCATCATTGGAGAATTCGACACGCGCCGCGGCGCCGAGCTTGCGGTTGAGCATGTCGTGCAGGAATGCGGCGTGCCGCGGGGCGACGTGTTCGTCCAACCCGCCGGCGATGCGAACACGGTGGGAACACGCCCGGCAGGGCCTGACGTCAAGACTGCGCCCGCGCCGGAGGGGCGCCAGAAGCTGGAAGGTGTGATAGAGGTGTCCGTCGATTTTCACGGCGATGCCCCTGAGAAAATTGTCGATGTGTTGAGGAGCGCCGGCGCGAAGTTTGTCCGCACCAAATGACGACTTGTGCGACGGGCACAGAGGACGCCGGACATTCGGCATTCGCATCGAACCGCAGCCGTTTACCGCGTGGAACCCCTTGAGCCTCCAGCGCGTTTAGACGCAAACGCGAATTGCGAGGTCCACCTGCTTCAGAGCGCATCGACACTCACTCCCGGCGACACCGTCTGGCGGCGGTGCAGGGCGCGGCGCGTGGCGGTTCTGAACGATGCCGCGGCCTATTTCGCAGCCCTGCGGGAGGCCCTGCTGGAGGCTCAGGATCTCGTCTACATCGTCGGCTGGGATATCCATAGCAGGACGCGGCTGGTCGGAGATTCCGGACGTGCCGATGATGGCCTGCCTGAGGAGCTTGGTCCGTTCCTGCGCGCCTTGGTGCAGCGCCGGCCCGCCTTGCGCATCAACATTCTCGTCTGGGACTTCGTCTCGTTTTACGCTTCCGAGAGGGAGTGGAATTCCGCGGCGAAATTCACTGCCGACACCGATGGCCGCGTCCGGTTTCATCTGGACGCCACGCTTCCGTTTGGTTCGGCGCAACACCAGAAGATCGTCTGTGTCGACGGTTCACTGGCGTTCGTCGGCGGCCTTGATCTGACGATCAGGCGCTGGGATACGAGCGACCACCGCGCCGACAACGCCTTGCGCTGCGATCCTCAGCGCAAGCCGTACCCGCCGTTTCACGATGTTCAGTGCCTGGTCGACGGGGATGCCGCGGAGCAGCTGTTCGCCCTCGTCGAGCAACGCTGGCGTGCGGCAGGCCAACAGGCCGATGAGCGGCGCGCGTCGAACAACGGATGCTGGCCGGCGAACGTGCCTGTCGATGCCGAGCATTTGCCGGTCGGGATCGCCAGGACCGAGGTGGTCTGTCCGGCAGGCTCGACCATCAGGGAGGTCGAACGCTCCTTCATTGCGGCGATCCGCTCGGCAACGAGCTTCGTGTACATCGAAAATCAGTTCACCAGCGCGACCAGGATGGCGCACGAATTGGCGGAGCAGATGTGTCGCGTGCCGTCGCTTCGGGTTCTGGTCGTCGCTCCGAAACTGCATTCCTCGTGGCTTGAGTCCCAGGCCATGCAGAACGGCCGCGGCGCTTTCATCGACTGCTTCAGCTCGGCCGGAGTGGCCGATCGCATCCGCTTCGTCCATCCGGTCTCCCGCAGCGGAAATAAGGAAGCTGCCGTGATGGTGCACAGCAAGCTCATGGTGGTCGATGACCGGATCCTGCGGATCGGCTCGGCCAATCTGAATAATCGGTCCATGGGCGCCGACAGCGAATGCGACCTCATTTTCGAAGCTGAATCCGAGGAGCATCGGGATTTCATCGCCTCGGTCCGCCGTCGCCTGATCGCGCATTTCTGCGGTCTCGACGAACAAGCCATTGGCGAAAACGAGCATCGGCTGTTCGCACTGCTGGACGACGTCTCCACATCTCGTGGCGCCAAGACGTTGCGGAAAGTCGAGTCTTCGGTTCTAACCAGCACGCTGGCCAGCTTGGTTCAGCCTGTGGCGGACCCTGAGCTGCCCCTTCATCTGGAGCGCGCGGCCTCTCGCATGTGGACGACGAAAACCATCATCGGGATCGTTGCGATAGCCGTGGCGCTTTTCGGGCTGGCGCTGGCCTGGTCGTACACGTCCTTGAGCGATCTCGCCGATGCAGGTCATCTTTCGGCGCTTCTGTCTGCCTATTCGCAGTCCATCTGGGGGCCGCCATTGGCGATCGCAGCCTTCGTCCTTGGCGGGCTCGTCGTCTTTCCGGTTCTCGTCCTCATTGCGGCAACGGCCGCCGCACTCGGGCCGTGGCTGGGGTTCGCGACCGCAATGGCGGGCGTCCTGCTCAGCGCTCTGATCCTGTTTGCGATCGGCCGCTTCCTCGGCCGGGAACGGCTTCAGCGTCTGCTGGGTCGACGTGCCGCGCGCATCCAGGAACGCGTGGTCGGGAAGGGCATCCTGGCGGTTGTCGTCATCCGGATGCTTCCCATAGCACCGTTCTCGGTGGTGAACGTCGTGGCAGGTGCGAGCACGCTGCCTCTTCGTGACTTCATGGTGGGAACTCTGCTGGGCAGCACGCCCGGAATCCTGGCCATGGCGGTTCTCGGCTCGCAGATTGCCGAGCTCGCCAGAAATGCGTCCTGGAGCAACATGTTGCTGCTGGTACTGGCGTTCCTCGGCTGGCTCGGGGTCTGCGCCGGCGCGCAATTCATGACGACATGGCTCGCCGGGAGGCGCTGATGGCGGCCGTGCGTTTCATGACCTGGAATGTGCACGGCACGTTCAATCTCAATCCGAAATTCGACCTGGAAGGCGTCTGCTCCATCCTGCGCAAATGGGCCCCTGATGTCGTCGCACTGCAGGAGGTCGACTCGCGGTCGCGATCGGACGACCCATTTGGGAAGTTGGCAAGCGTGATCGGAGATCACCGCGTGCACGCCAAGTCGATCGTCACCGAAGATGGTGACTATGGCCAGATGCTGCTGAGCCGCTTTCCGTTCTGCAGCGTGCCTGAAATCGTGGACGTTTCCTATCGAGAGCGGGAGCCACGCCGGGCGATCGCCACCGACTTGCTGACGCCTGCCGGTGACGTCCGCGTCGTGGCCACGCATCTCGGTTTGAGTATCCATGAGCGCCATGCCCAGGCGCAGTCCCTGGTGAGCCTGGTGAAACCGGCGAGAACCGTGGTCCTCGGTGATTTCAATGACTGGTTCTGGGTCCGATCTGTGCGGCGCGTGCTCGCGCAGGTCTGTCCCAACCGTACGCGATTGCGAACCTTCCCATCACGCTTGCCCTTGATGCGGCTCGACCGGATCTATGCAACCGGTGACAGTCGGATCGGGAGAGCTTGGACCGACGAAGCGGCGACGGCCTATTCCGACCATCTGCCCGTGATTGCAGACATCGAGATCGCCGCGGGCAGCTGATCTGCTCGCAGGCCTGCTATCTTGGGGGGGCAGGCAGGGATTGAGGAGTTTCCGAAGGTGGGGAAGGCGACTTTTTTGCCCGACTGCGCAGCCGCCTCGTGCTCTCTGGAAAAGGCTTTGAGTCAGAAAGACTTGGCTACTGTGCATGGGGTTATTTTCGTAAGTCTCGTGTCGGCACCCGGCTCCTCACGGGACCATGCGGAACTTTTCTCGCACCGCCGCGTTATCTCGCCATGACTGAAGACCTTTCCTTCCGACGCAAACCCCTGACCCCCGAACAGCGCCACGCCCGCGATGCGGCTCGCCGGGTGGAGGCCGAGAAGGCCATGCGCGACCACGAAGCGGCGCAGAAGGCGTTCTACGCCAACAAGGAACGGCTCAAGGCCGAGCGGCTGGCGCGCGAAGCGGCGGCGGCGAAGGGCTGAGCGAACGCGCTTAGCCGCGCAATTTCCAAAAAATCGCATCTGCTGGCGGCCTGCATTTGATTGTCGGCCGCCAATGTCGCTTGGGTGTCTGCTTCCCATCGGCAGGCTTGACGGAGCTTCGCTTCCGGGAGGAAGCTTCTGATGATCCAAAACTGACCTGAACCACGGAGACGTTCGCTCCCGACAAGTCCGATCCTCATCAGCGACGCAGAATGGAGCTGACCATGACCACGTTCGACAAGCGCGAGCGGGGCTTTGAAGCCAAATTCGCCCACGACGAGGAATTGATGTTCAAGGCCACGGCGCGGTCCAACAAGCTGCTCGGGCTTTGGGCCGCGGGCCAGCTCGGGCTCAGTGGCGATGCCGCTGCAAGCTACGCGGCTGCGCTGGTGACGGACCATCTGGAGAGCCGGACGATGGACGATGTGGTCGGCAAGGTGGCGGGCGATCTCGCAGGCAAGGGGATCGCGCGCGAGCAGGTCGCGCAGAGGCTTCAGGAATGTCTGCACCAGGCGCTGGCGCAGCTCGAAGCGGATCGGCAATGACACCCGCTGCCGCGTTCATTCGGCGCGCTTGCTGCCTTCCGCGGGCTGTGCCGTTTCGTGCTACCGTGCCAGCCGCCGGAGACGGCGGCGAGCGGGAGGTGGGGGCATGTCACGGGGCAGCTTTGGCAAATGGTCCGGCGCAATCGCATGCGCCGGCGCCATGCTGGTCGCTGCAGGTGGCGCCGAGGTCTCGGCGACGCCGCTGACGCCGTTTCGCTACGAGGCGCAGGCCCAGCGTCATTGCCCGCGCGACAAGGTGGTTTGGCTCGACTTCGGCAAGGGCGTTTATTACCGCAAGGGTCAGAAGCGCTACGGCCAGGGCTTCGACGGCAGCTTCGTCTGCCAGAACGAGGCCCGCGGCGGCTTCTACCGCCGCTCGCTGTTGGGCCTGCGCTGAGCGGCGGGTTTCGGCGGCTGGCGGACCCGCCGGCTATTTCGCTGACGGCAGCCTGACCGGCACATGCGGGGAGGTGCTGATGACCCGGGGGCTTCCATCCGGATAGGTGCGGTTGCCGCGGATCAGGGATTCCAAGACCAGGAAGAACTTCTCGGCAAGCATTTGCGTCACCCTCGTTGGTGATGGCCTCTTGCAATTGGTCGAGGCGCCGAACGCAATAATTCAATCAACTGAATGGGAGCGGGGACAGCCGCGCCTGCTGCGCCGCAATGGAGAGAACCCGTGTTGGACAGGAGGACGTGCGGTTCAGGCAAACGCCAACGCGACGAGACTCGAGCAGAGCAGCACCAAGCCGCCGGCGGTCAAGGCCAGGAAGCCATCGGATACGAGGTCATGATTACGCATGGGACACCTGCCGCTCTCGTGTTCGATGCGCGAGTGGATCGACCAAGACCGTCCGAACGCGCCGCTGTGAAAGAGGTGATGCTTGCCGTCCGCGCGAGTGCCTTCAGGCCCTCGTGCGGTAACCCTCGAACGCATGGGCCAGGAAGATCCCCGCGCTTACCAGACCCATCAGTGCCGAAACCGTCTCGATCATCGTTAAATTCCAAATCCTGCCCTCGCATCCGAGAGAACGCGGGCGGCCTTGCACAGTCAAAAGAATTTCGGTGAGCGCCGCGACAATGGGGGTGGAGTGAGGATTTGGCGCAACAGACTGTCCGGCACTGGCACAGTGCGGGGGCCATCGCCCCGTAGAACAACGGAAAAATGCGAACGTCTCGTTTACCATCCCGGCGTGATCGCCGTGGGCTCCCCATTTCCGCCGCGTTCGGGTTGCGTTATCGTTACCGCCTCCGAGACGGTGGTGGGCCGCCTCGGATGAGATGACCGGACAGCGCTCCCCGTAGCCAAAGCGGGTTGGGTACGCCTCCGGCGAAGTGGTATTTGGGGCGCATGGGGATCCGTCGGTCAGATTCGGTTTTGCGAGCCGCGCGCGGTGTTGCGGCGGTCGCGACCTGCCTTGTGCTCGCCAATTGCGCCTCCTCGAACAAGTTCGCCAGCCGGGTCGATCCGAAATACGGCGTGTCCTCGAGCCCGCGGGTGGTGGCCTTTGGCGATCCGGTCCCGAAGGGCGGCGGCACCTACCGCGTCGGCAAGCCCTATGTCGTGGCGGGCCGGACTTACGTGCCGGAGGAGGACGTCAACTACCGAGCTGAGGGCATGGCCTCCTGGTACGGCGACAGTTTCCACGGCCGCCTGACCGCCAATGGCGAGGTGTTCGATATGACCTCGCTGACCGCCGCGCATCCGACCCTGCCGATGCCGTCTTATGCGCGGGTGACCAACGTCTCGAACGGCAAGTCGCTGATCGTCCGCGTCAATGACCGCGGGCCCTATCACGGCAACCGCCTCATCGATGTCTCGAACAAGGCCGCCGAACTCCTTGAATTCAAAGGGAACGGCGTTGCCAAGGTCCGGGTCGAATATGTCGGCCGGGCGCCGCTCGAAGGCTCCGACGACCGTCAGCTTCTGGCGACCCTGCGGACCGGCGTCCCGGCGCCGTCGCCCTCGATGGTCCGGGTCGCCTCGGCCAAGCCGTTTGTGCCGGAGCTGCCGTCCTCGACCCGCGGTGCCATTCGCGGCGAGGTCCCGATGCCGGAGGGGCGGCCATACAATCTCGGCAGTACCTCGGCCGATATGGCTTCGCTCAATGCTACCTCGGAAATGTCGGCTTCGAGCCGCAGCCGGGGCCGGGCGCTCCAGAACACCCGCGCGGTGTCCTATGGCGAGGACGGCCGCTACGCGAGCGAGACTGCTCCCTCCGTCGGTTATGCCTCGGACGGCGCGGCCGAAGCCCGCAGCATCCTCAGCGGCCGCGGCCTGTACTAGCCCGCGCTCTCCTTCAGGAACGCCAGCAGCGCTGCATTCACCTCGTCGGGCCGCTCCTGCTGCACCCAATGGCCGGCGCCCTCGATGATCAGCTTGCGCTTCAGATTGGGCAGCACGCGCTCGAGCTCGTTGACCCGCTTGGCCCCGATCAGGCCGGTGATGACGGCGTCCTTCGAGCCTGCGATGAAGAGGGAAGGCTGGTGAATCTGCGCGTCCTGCCAGGGCGCGGTCAGCTCCCAATTGCGGTCGATGTTGCGATACCAGTTCAGCCCGCCGCGGAAGCCGGACTTGCGGAAGGCCTCGGTGAAATAGGCCAGGTCTGCCTCGCTGAGCCAGCCAGGCAGCGGCTCGTCAGCGCCGGCGTGGCCGAGAAAGCCCTTGCCCTCCTGCACGAACATGGCCGCGGTGGGATCGGCGAGGCCCCGCCCGCCGAGGACGATGCGCATGGTGCGTGCGACGTCACGCTCGAGCTCGGCCTCGGCGACGCCGGGCGTCTGGAAATACTGCCAGTAGAAGTTGGTGACGCCGCCCTGGCGCAGCAGGTCGAGCGGCTTGCCGCGGCCCCGGAACGGCGGCGGCACGCTCAGGCCCGCGACCGCCGTGAAGATGTCCGGCCGGAACAGCGCCGCGTGCCAGGCGACCGGTGCACCCCAATCATGGCCGACCACCATCGCCTTGGTCTCGCCGAGGGCCTGGACCAGGCCGACCACGTCGCCGACCGTGTCGAAGATCGAGTAGGCGTTCGCGTCGAGCGGCGCCGCGCTCTGGCCATAGCCGCGCATATCGGGGGCGACGACGTGAAACCCGGCTTCGGCGAGCGGCAGGATCTGGTGGCGCCAGGAATAGGACAGCTCCGGCCAGCCATGACACAGTACGACCAGCGGTCCCTGGCCGGCTTCGCGGACGAAAAGCTCGATCCCGTTGGCCTTGATCATCCGGGTTGTTGGCATTCGCTTTTCCGCCTTGTTTCAGGGGTTTGGTCGAAAAACATGAGGCGTCACGATAGGGGCGCGGCGAGAATCGTGCAATCTCGGCGACAAGCGTCCAACCGCGTGTTGTTCGCATCTGTTCCAGCTGTTAGAACGCCTCTCTCAGGGCTTCGCCATGACACTTCGTCTTCCTTTGCTTCGTCGCAACCGGCTCACCGCCGGAACGCTGGCGCGCGGGCTGATCGCGACTGTTTTGGCGGCGGCCATCGGATGGGGCGGGGCGCTCCATGCGGCCAACCAGAGCGTCCAGGGCGGCAAGAAAGCGGAAGATGCCGGCTTCGACGGCGATGCCCCGACCGCGATCCTGATCGAAGCCTCCTCGGGCAGCGTGCTGTTCGAGAAGAACGCCGACGAGCTGCGCGCGCCTTCGAGCATGATGAAGCTGATGACCGCCGAGGTCGTCTTCAATGCCATCAAGAAGGGCGACATCAAGCTGAATGACGAGTATCGGATCAGCGAGAATGCCTGGCGCAGAGGCGGGGCCCCCTCGGGCGGCTCGACCATGTTCGCCGCCATCAACAGCAAGGTCTCGGTCGACGATCTCCTGCGCGGCGCGATCATCCAGAGCGGCAACGACGCCTGCATCGCGCTGGCCGAAGCCATGGCGGGCAATGAGCGGATCTTTGCCGCCGACTTTATGACCAAGCGCGCCCGCGAGCTTGGCATGACCAGGTCGACCTTCGCCAATTCCAGCGGTCTGCCCGATCCCGGCAACAAGATGACGGTGCGCGAGCTCGGCATGCTTGCCCGGCACATCATCCTGGACTTCCCCGAATTCTACAAACTGTTCGGCGAGAAGGAGTTCACCTGGAACAAGATCCGTCAGCAAAACCGCAATCCGCTGCTCAATTCGATGGAGGGCGCTGACGGCCTGAAGACCGGCTACACCAAAGAAGGCGGCTACGGCATGGTCGGCTCCGCCGTGCAGAACGGCACGCGGCTGATCGTCGTCGTCAACGGACTTGACGATCCCGAGGACCGCGCCACGGAAGCCAAGAAGATGCTGGAATGGGGTTTTCGCAATTTCGAGACCCGCACCCTGATCGCAGCCGAGCAGCCCGTCGGATATGCCAAGGTGTTCGGCGGCGAGAGCCGGTCGGTCAAGCTCATCGCCAAGACACCTGTGAAGGTGATGGTGCACAAGAACGGCAGCGACAAGCTGATTGCGCGCATCGTCTATAGTGGCCCGGTGCGCGCGCCGATCGAGGCCGGCCAGCGGGTCGGCGTGGTCAGGGTCTGGCGCAGCGGCAACATAGCGGTCGAGACGCCGGTCTATGCCGCGGAGGCGATCGGCACCGGCTCGACCATGCGCCGCGCGATCGACGGCGCCAGCGAGCTCGTGATCGGCATGTTCCGCGCAGGCGCCGAGAAGCTCTGATCATGAGTGAGAGCGCTGCACAGCGACCGTCCGGACGGGGACGCTTCATCACCTTTGAAGGCGGCGAGGGCACGGGCAAGTCGACCCAGATCAAGAAGCTCGCCGACCGCCTCAAGGCGGCAAAGCTGCGCATCCGCGTGACGCGGGAGCCGGGCGGCTCGCCGGGCGCTGAAATCATGCGTCATCTGGTGCTGTCGGGCATGGGCAAGCTGCTCGGCCCCGAGGCCGAGACGCTGCTGTTTGCCGCCGCACGCGATGACCATGTCCGCACCGTGATCCAGCCGGCGCTGAGCCAGGGCGTCTGGGTGCTGTGCGACCGCTTCGCGGACTCGACGCGGGCGTATCAGGGCAGCCTCGGCCAGGTGCCCGATGGCCTGATCAACGCGATGCAAAGGGTGACGATCGGCGACCTCAAGCCGGACCTCACCATCATCCTCGATTTGCCGGTCGAGATCGGCCTGCAACGTGCCGCCGCGCGCCGCGGCAGCGGCACGCCCGACAGGTTCGAGGCCGAGAAGCTCAGCTTCCACCAGGACCTCCGCGAAGCCTATCGCAAGATCGCGGCGGAGGATCCCGCGCGCTGCGTGCTGATCGACGCCAATTCCGATCCGGACACGGTCGCCGCGCGCGTCTGGACGGCACTGCGTGAGCGCCTGCTGCCAACGCCTGCGTCAGTGGTGTCGGTATGAGCCCGCGTCAGGCCGAGCGCGAAACCGCCATACCGCATCCGCGCGAGACGTCGCAGTTGTTCGGCCATCGCGAGGCGGAGGCCGCGCTGCTTGATGCCTATCGCAGCGGACGCATTCCGCATGCCTGGCTGATCGGCGGGCCACAGGGGATCGGCAAGGCGACGCTGGCCTATCGCATGGCGCGCTTCGTGCTCACCCATGCGCAGCCGCTGGCGCCGGCCGTGCAGCGCGCCGAAAGCCTTGCGATCGATCACGACGACGCCGTGGCGCGGCAGGTGGCGGCCGGCTCGCATGGCGGCCTGCTGACGCTCGAGCGCACCGCCAACGAGCGCGGCGTGATGCGCACCGTGATCACCGTGGACGAGACGCGCGAGACGATCGGTTTTTTCGGCTCGACCGCCGCGGCCGAAGGCTGGCGCGTCTGCATCGTCGACACCGTCGACGAGCTCAATCCGAACGCGGCCAACGCGCTTCTGAAGATTCTCGAGGAGCCGCCGCAACAATCGCTGTTCCTGCTGGTGAGCCACGCGCCCGCGCGGGTGCTCGCCACGATCCAGTCGCGCTGCCGCAAGCTGCGCCTGCGGCCGCTCGCCACGAACGATGTGATCGGCGCCGCCGCTTCGGCGGCTGAGCTCGATCCGAACGATGCCGCGCTGCGCGAGGCGGCCGAGGCCTCCGAGGGCAGCGTCGCACGGACGCTGACGTTGCTCGGTGGCGAGGCCCTGAAGCTTCAGCAGCGCACGGCGGCGCTGCTCGCGCGCCTGCCGCAGGTCGATCCGCGCGAATTGCACACGCTCGGCGATTCGCTCGGCACCAGCGACCGCGTGGCGCTTGCGGCCTTCATCGACGGCATCGACCGCTGGATTGCGGAGCGCCTGCATGCGGATGAGGCCAATGCCAACCAGAACCTGCCGCGCCTTGCGCGGCTAGCTGAGGTATGGGAAAAGATCGTCCGCGCCGCGCGCGACACCGAAACCTACAATCTGGAGCGAAAGCCCTTGGTTTTCTCGGTGTTCGGCTGGCTGGCGGACGCAACGCGCTAAAGCATGATCCGGAAAAGTGCGCAGCGGTTTTCCGAAAAGATCATGCGCAAAACAATAACGGAACGCCGAGCCGTTTCCAAAATTCGAGAAGCCGGTAAAGGAATTCGTGGTGGCAACGCGAGCTAAGAAATCCGTCAAACGCAAGAGCGGCAAGAAGGCTGCGAAGAAGGCCGTCAAGAAAGCGGCGAAAAAGGCCAAGGCGCGCGCGGCCAAAGCTGCCAAGAAGGTCAAGAAGACCAAGAAGGCTGCCGTCAAGAAGAGCGTGAAGAAGGGCGCCGCAAAGAAGGCCGCAAAGAAGCAGGTCGTCGCCAAGAAGGCGGTGAAGCAGGCTGCCACAAAGCCGGCCAAGGCTCCGGCGAAGAAGGCCGCGAAAAGGGCGGTTGCGCCTGCCGTGACCGCCGCACCGACTCCCGTCGCGCCTGTGAAGCCAAAGGCGCCGAAGTCCAAGGCCCCGCGCGCGCCGAAGCCCGTCGCTTCTCCGCAAGCTGCCGCGCCTGCGGTGGTCGCCCCGCGCGACAACGTGTTCTACATCACGACCGCGATCGCCTATCCCAACGGCAGCCCGCATATCGGTCATGCCTATGAGGCGATCGCGACCGACGCGCTGGCGCGCTTTGCGCGGCTCGACGGCAAGGATGTGTTCTTTTTGACCGGCACCGACGAGCACGGACAGAAGATGATTCAGACGGCGGCGAGCGAAGGCATGTCCACCGCTGCGCTCGCGACGCGCAATGCCGGCCGCTTCAAGGAGATGGACGAGCGCCTAGACGTGTCGTTCGACCGCTTCATCCGCACCACCGAGGAGCAGCATCACCGCTCCAGCCAGGAGATCTGGCGCCGCATGGAAGCGAATGGCGACATCTACGCCGACACCTATTCGGGCTGGTACTCGGTCCGTGACGAGGCCTATTACGCCGAGGACGAGACGCGCGTGAACGATGACGGCGTGCGCTTGGGGCCGCAGGGCACGCCTGTGGAATGGGTGGAGGAGAAGAGCTATTTCTTCCGCTTGTCGGCGTATCAGGACAAGCTGCTCAAGCTCTATGCGGATCAGCCCGATTTCATCGGGCCGGATTCCCGCAAGAACGAGGTCGTGAGCTTCGTCAAGGGCGGCCTGCGCGATCTTTCGATCTCGCGCACCACGTTCGATTGGGGCGTGAAGGTGCCCGGCGACGAAGAGCACGTGATGTATGTCTGGGTCGATGCGCTGACCAACTACATTACCGGCGTCGGTTTCCCCGAAGAGAGCGACAGGAATTGGCGCTATTGGCCGGCCGACGTGCACGTCATCGGCAAGGACATCATCCGCTTCCATGCGGTGTATTGGCCGGCCTTCCTTTTGTCGGCGGGCATCCCGCTGCCGAAGCGGGTCTATGCCCACGGCTTCCTGTTCAACAGGGGCGAGAAGATGTCGAAGTCGGTCGGCAACACTGTCGATCCCTTCAACCTCGCCGACCAGTACGGCGTCGACCAGTTGCGCTACTTCTTCCTGCGCGAGGTGCCGTTCGGCCAGGACGGCAATTACAACCACGAGGCTATCGTCGCGCGCATCAACGCCGATCTCGCCAACGATCTCGGCAATCTCGCGCAGCGCTCGCTGTCGATGATCGCAAAACAGCTCGGCGGCGTGCTGCCCGAGCCCGGCGAGTTCAGCGACAACGACAAGGCGATCCTGGGGATGGCTGACGGCATGATCGCGGCCTCGCGTGAAGCCATGGCGACGCAGCAGATTCATCAATGGCTCAACACCGTCTGGGCCGTGGTCGCGGAGGCCAACCGCTATTTTGCGGGTGAAGCGCCGTGGGCGCTCGCCAAGACGGATCCGGCCAGGCAGAAGACGGTGCTCTACGTCACCGCCGAAGTCGTGCGCCAGATCGCGATCCTGGCTCAGCCCGCGATGCCGACCGCCTCCGGCAAGCTGCTCGACAGCCTCGGCATCCCCGAAGCCGAGCGCAATTTTAACATGCTCGGCGGCGCGAAGCGCATCGCGCCCGGTTCGACGCTGCCGGCGCCGATGCCGGCGTTCCCGCGCTACGTCGAGCCGGCGGCCTGAAGGCGTTCGCACGATGCTGGTCGACAGTCATTGCCATCTGGATTTTCCGGACTTTGCGGAAGATCTCGACGGGATCGTGTCGCGGGCGCGAGCCGCCGGTATCGTCCGCATGGTCACGATCTCGACGCGGGTCCGGCGGCTAAAGGACCTGCTCGCCATCGCGGAGCGCTATGACGACGTCTATTGCTCGGTCGGCACCCATCCGCATCATGCGGACGAGGAGGACGGCATCGCGCCGGACGAGCTGATTGGGCTGACCCAGCATCCCAAGGTCGTCGCGCTCGGCGAGGCCGGGCTCGATTATTTCTACGACAACGGCTCGCCGGAGGCGCAGGCGAGGGGCTTTCGCGCCCACATCGCCGCCGCCCGCACCACCGGCCTGCCGCTGGTGATCCATACCCGCGAGGCCGACGAGGACTGCGCGCGCATCCTGGAAGAGGAGGCCGCAAAGGGATCGTTTCGCGCCGTGCTCCATTGTTACACGGGCGGGCGCGAGCTGGCACTGAAGGCGGTGTCGCTCGGGCTCTATATCGGCTTCACGGGAATCCTGACCTTCAAGAAATCGGAGGCCTTACGCGCGATCGCAGCCGAACTGCCGCCCGATCGTATCCTGGTTGAAACAGACTCGCCCTATCTTGCGCCCGGCAAATTTCGGGGCAAGCGCAACGAGCCGGCCTACGTGGTCGAGGTCGCAAAAGTGCTCGCCGAGACGCGCGGCGTGTCCCTTGACGAGATCTCGCGTCAGACCAGCGAAAACTTCTTCCGCCTGTTCTCGAAGGTGAAAGCTTGAGACTGGGAGCCACATGACGCTGACGCTGACGATCCTGGGCTGCGGCTCCTCCGCCGGCGTGCCGCGCCCGGCGCTCGGCTGGGGCGCCTGCGATCCCAGCAATCCCAAGAACCGCCGTCGCCGCTGCTCGCTGTTGGTCGAACGGACGTCCGAGCACGGCACGACACGCATCGTGATCGACACCTCGCCGGACCTGCGCGAACAATTGCTCTCGACCAATGTCGACCACATCGACGCGGTGTTCCTCACCCACGAACATGCCGACCAGACCCACGGCATGGATGACCTGCGCTCGGTCGTCATGCACATGCGCCGGCGCATTCCGACCTATTTCAACCAGTCGACCGCCAAGGACATCCTGTCGCGGTTCTCCTATTGCTTCATCTCGCCCGAGGGCAGCGATTATCCGCCGATCCTGACGCGGCATTCGATCGAGGCGGGAGAAAGCCAGACCATTCTGGGGAAGGGCGGCGCGGTGACGATGACCGCCTTTCTGGTGCAGCACGGCAACATTCCCGCCCTCGGTTACCGCATCGGGGATGCGGCCTATACGCCAGACCTCAACGACATCCCGCGCGAGAGCTGGGGGGCGCTGGAAGATCTCGATCTCTGGATCGTCGACGGCCTGCGCTACACCAGCCATGTCAGTCATTTCAGCATCAACGATGCGCTGTCCTGGATCGAGCGCTTCAAGCCGAAGCGCGCGGTCATCACCAACATGACCGCCGACGTCGATTACGAGGTCATCCGGCAGTCGCTGCCCCCTGGCGTGGTGCCAGCCTATGATGGGCTGCGGCTGGAGACGCACTAAGCCCGCGGTGGAAATTCTGCGGCCAGCCGGCATAGACCTTGCTTGCGTCGGCCCCATCATGTTGATCTAACGTCTGAAAGACAGGCGCTGGGCAGGGCGATACTCAAAACGGAACCGGCACAACCCAGTGCAATCGGTCGGTCGAATCGCCGCGTGTGAGGATGGGGATTGCGTTGGCAGAGAACGATGTAGCGACTCAAGGAGCGGTGCGACGCGCTCTGGACCTCCTTTATCTCGGCGCGGGCTATGCCGCGGGCGTCTTCCTGGTCGCGATCTTCGCAATCATGATGGTGATGTCGGTCGGGCGCCAGTTTGCGCTCAACATTCCCGCCGGCGATGATTTTGCGTCTTGGTGCATGGCGGCGATGGCGTTCCTTGGTCTCGCTCACACCTTCAAGCGCGGAGAGATGATCCGCGTCGGCCTGCTGCTGGAACGTCTGCACGGGCGGACCAAGCAGATCGCGGAGGTCGTGGCGCTCGGCATTGCCGCCGCCTTCATCCTCTACTTCACCCGTCATGCGGTGCAGATGACCTACGATTCCTGGCGCTTCAACGACGTGGCGCAGGGCGTGGTCGCGCTTCCGCTCTGGATGCCCCAGCTCGGCTTCGCCGGCGGCCTCGTGATCCTCTCGATCGCGCTGATCGACGAGATGGTCAACGTCATCGGCGGCAACCGTCCGAGCTACGAGAAGGGCTCGCCCGACGAGACTCCGGAAGAGTTCGTTGAGCGCATCTCGCAGGGCGGTGGAGGCTGACCATGGCCAATCTCGGCATGATCGAGCTGTCCTTCATCCTGCTCGGCGTCATGATCCTGCTGCTGGGAAGCGGCGTCTGGATCGCGGTCTCGCTGGGACTGGTCGGCTTCGTGGCGATGGCGCTCACCACGAGCCTGCCGCTCGGCACCGTACTTGCGACCACCACCTGGAGCGCGAGCTCATCGTGGACGCTGGCGGCGCTACCGTTGTTCATCTGGATGGGAGAGATTCTCTTCCGTACCAAATTGTCGGAGGAAATGTTCCGCGGCCTGTCGCCCTGGGTGCAGTGGCTGCCGGGACGGCTGACACATGTGAACGTGATCGGCTGCGGCATTTTCGCGGCGGTATCCGGCTCGTCGGCGGCGACCTGCGCGACGATCGGCAAGATCGCGCTGCCGGAGCTCGACAAGCGCGGCTACGACAAGGGCCTGAGCCTCGGATCGCTGGCGGGCTCGGGCACGCTCGGCCTGCTGATCCCGCCGTCGATTCCGATGGTGGTCTATGCCGTCACGGCGAACGTCTCCGTGCTTCAAGTGTTTCTCGGCGGCTTCCTGCCGGGATTGCTCGTGATCGCGCTCTATTCCGGCTACATCATCATCTGGTCGCTGCTCAATCCCAACAAGGTCCCGCCGCGCGATCCGCCGATGCCGTTTCGACAGAAGTTGCGGGAGTCAGCCAAGCTCGCGCCCTGTCTGCTGCTGATCCTGGCGGTGTTCCTGTCGCTCGTTCTCGGTTTTGCGACGGCGACGGAGTGCGCGGCCTGGGGCGTTTCCGGCGCGCTGCTGCTGGCGTGGTGGAGCGGCACGCTCACGCGCAAGAACTTCCTCGAGAGCATCATGAGCGCGACGCGCCTGACCTGCATGATCATGCTGATCCTTGCAGGCGCGGCCTACACCACGGCTGCGATGGCCTATACGGGCATTCCGGCCGCGCTCGCCACCTGGGTCCAGGGGCAGCACCTCACGCCGAGCATGCTGGCGCTGTATCTGAGCATCATGTACATCATCCTGGGTTGCCTGATCGACGGCATCTCGATGATCGTTCTGACGGCGGTGATCGTGCTGCCCATGGTCAGACAGGCCGGCCTCGACCTGGTCTGGTTCGGCGTCTATCTGATCATCCATGTCGAGATGGCACAGATCACGCCGCCGGTCGGGTTCAACCTGTTCGTGCTCCAGAACATGAGCGGCCGCGATACGTTCACGGTCGCGCGGGCGGCATTCCCGTTCTTCGTGCTTTTGCTCGCTGCGGTGTTCATCATCACGGAGTATCCGCAGATCGTGTTGTTCCTGCCGAAGCTCGCTTTCCCAGACTGAGCGTACCCGTTCTCTAGATCGACTGTGAGGAGAAGCCCAATGATGTCTCGTTTATTCCACGCATCCTTGATTGCCGGCGTTGTGCTGGCCGCGACACCTGCCTTGGCTCAGAGCAAATGGAATCTGCCGGCAGCGTATCCTGCGGACAATCCGCACTCCGAAAACCTGGTCGCCTTCGCCAAGGACGTCGAAGCCGCCACCTCGGGCAAGCTCCAGATCACGGTTCATCCGGGCGCCTCGCTGTTCAAGGCGCCCGACATCAAGCGCGCCGTGGTGACCGGGCAGGCGCAGATGGGTGAGGTGCTGCTGTCGATCCACGAGAACGAAGACCCGATCTTCGGCGTCGACGTCGTGCCGTTCCTCGCGACCAGCTTCCCCGAGGCGGCGAAGCTGTATCAGGCCTCCAAGCCTGCGATCGCCAAGAAGCTCGACGCGCAAGGTCTCAAGCTGCTGTTCGTGGTGCCGTGGGCACCGCAGGGCGTCTACGTCAACAAGCCGCTGGCCACGATCGAGGACATGAAGGGTCTGAAGTGGCGCGCCTACAATGTCGGGACCGCGCGGATCGGCGAACTGGTCGGCGCGCAATCGGTCACGATCCAGGCCGCGGAACTGCCACAGGCGTTGGCGACCGGCGTGGTGAACTCCTTCATGTCGTCGGGCGGCACCGGCTACGATTCGAAGGCGTGGGAGTCGCTCAAATACTTCTATGACGTGCAGGCCTGGATTCCGAAGAACTACACCTTCGTCAACAAGGCTGCGTTCGAGGCGCTCGACAAGCCGACCCAGGAAGCCATCCTGAAGGCCGCCGCCACCGCGGAGACGCGCGGCTGGAAGGCCTGGGAAGAGAAGGCCAATTGGTACCTCGGTCAGCTCAAGGCCAAAGGCATGACTGTCGAGCCGCCGAGCCCGGCACTGAAGGCCGGCTTCCAGAAGATCGGCGACCAGCTCACGGCCGACTGGCTCAAGAAGGCCGGCGCCGACGGTCAGGCGGTGCTCGACGCCTACAAGAAGATGTGAGGATGAGAGAGCTTCCGTCCGCCGCAGGCGGGCGGAAGCTTCTTTGGCCGCTGGTCAGGCCGAGATCGCCTTCACTGAGCCGACTTCGTTGCGCAGCAGGAACTTTTGGATCTTGCCCGTGGACGTCTTCGGGATCGGCCCGAACACGACCGCCTTCGGCGTCTTGAAGCCGGACATCTGGCTGCGGCAGAAGGCGATGATATCCGCCTCGCTGGCACTGGCGCCCTCTTTCAGTTCGACGAAGGCGCAGGGCACTTCACCCCATTTCGGATCGGGCTTTGCCACCACGGCCGCGAACAGCACGGCCGGGTGCTTGTAGAGGATGTCCTCGACCTCGACCGAGGAAATGTTCTCGCCGCCGGAGATGATGATGTCCTTGGAGCGGTCCTTGATGATGACGTAGCCGTGCTCGTCGAGCACGCCGAGATCGCCGGTATGAAACCAGCCACCCTCGAAAGCTTCCTTCGTCGCCTTCTCGTTCTTCAGGTAGCCTTTCATCACGATGTTGCCGCGGAACATGACCTCGCCGATGGTCTCGCCGTCGCGCGGCACCTGCTGCATCGTTTGCGGGTTGATCACGGTGACGGCTTCCTGGAGCGGGTAGGGCACGCCCTGCCGGCGCTTCATGCGCGCGCGCTCGGCGGCGGGCAGGTCATCCCAGCCCGGCTGCTCGGCGCAGACCGAGGCGGGGCCGTAGACCTCGGTCAGGCCATAGACATGTGTCAGCTTGATGCCGATGCTTTCGGCGCCTTCCAGCACCGCGACCGGCGGCGCGGCGCCGGCGATCAGGCCGACGACGCGGCGGGCCGCATCGCCCTTTGGTGCATCGGGCGCGTTGATCAGCGTGTTGTAGACGATTGGCGCGCCGCACATATGGGTGACGCCGTGGCTCTTGATCAGCTCGAAGATCCTGGTCGGCTCGACCTTGCGCAGGCAGACATTGATGCCGGCGGCCGCCGCAATGGTCCAGGGAAAGCACCAGCCGTTGCAGTGGAACATCGGCAGCGTCCAGAGATAGACCGGATGCTGGCCGAGATTGCCGGCGAGGATGTTGCTGACGGCGTTCAGATAGGCGCCGCGATGATGGGTGACGACGCCCTTGGGATTGCCCGTCGTGCCCGAGGTGTAGCTCAGCGCAATCGCGTCCCATTCATCGCTCGGCGTGATCGGCGCGAAGCCTGGATCGCCTTCGGCGACGGCTGCCTCGTATTCGATCTCGCCGATGCGCGTGCCGCCCTTGAACGATGCATCGTCGACGTCGACCACCAGCGGCTTGGGGCAGGTCATCTGCGCCAGGGCCGCAGTGATGACGCCTGAAAACTCTGGATCGACCAGGATGATTTTCGCGCCGCCATGATCGAGCTGGAACGCGATCGAAGGCGCATCGAGACGGATGTTGAGCGCGTTGAGCACGGCGCCGGTCATGGGCACCGCGAAGTGCGCCTCGTTCATCGCGGGAATGTTGGGCAGCATCGCCGCGACGGTGTCGCCGAGGCCGATGCCCTTGCTCGAAAGCCAGGAGGCAAAGCGCTTGCAGCGCTCATAGGTCTGCGCCCAGGTGAAGCTGCGGCCTTCATAGACCGTGCTGACGTGATCGGGATAGACCGCGGCGCTGCGCGCCAGGAAGCTCAGCGGGCTCAGCGGGACATAATTGGCTTGCGTCTTGTCGAGGCCGATATTGTACGGATTCTGTCGCTCACTCATCGACACCCTCCTTAAACCGCATCAAAGAAATCCGATCGAGATCCAGGGGAAGATCGCGACGATGATCAATCCCACCAGCAGCGCCAGCAGATAGCCCCAGATCGACCTGATGCCTTCGGCCGGATCGACGCGCCCGATGGCGCAGGCGGCATAATAACCGATGCCGAAGGGCGGGGCGAATAGCCCGATACCCATGGCGAGAATGATCACCATGGCGTAGTGCACCTCGTGCACTCCGACGGCGCGGGCGATCGGAAACAGCAGCGGTCCGAACAGCACGATCGCCGGGATGCCCTCCAGCACGCTGCCGAGAACGACGAAGGCCAGGATCGATACGGCGATGAAGGTCGCAGCGCCGCCCGGCAATCCCGTCATGGCCGCAGCCAGCGAGCGCGAGAAGCCGGATTGGGTCAGGCCCCAGGCCATGCCGGTCGCCGTGCCGATGATCAGGAGGATCGCACCCGACAGCGCGGCGGTCTCGACCAGCATCGGAAACAGCCGCCGCCAGTCGAAGCGGCGGTAGATCAGGAGGCCGACGAGGGCGCCATAGACGATGCCGATGGTGGAGACTTCGGTGGCGGTCGCGATGCCCTCGACCACGGCATAGCGGATCACGAAGGGCAGCGCGAGCGCGGGCAGGGCGACGACGAAGGTCTTGCCGATGTCGGATGCCGTCGCGCGGCGGACGTGGCTCATGTCCTCGTGGCGGTAGCGCCACCACACCAGCATGCAGAGCGTGACGGCGAGCACGACGCCGGGCAGGAGGCCGCCGGTGAAGAGGGCGGCGATCGAGACGCCCGTGACCGAGCCGATTGTGATCAGCACGAGGCTGGGCGGGATGGTCTCGGTCTGGGCTCCGGTGGCCGCAAGCAGCGCGACGAGATCGCCGGGCTTGGCGCCGCGCTCTTTCATCTCCGGGAACAGCACGGGCGCGACCGCCGCCATGTCGGCCGCCTTGGCCCCCGAGATGCCGGAGACGAGGTACATCGCGCCGACCAGCACGTAGTGCAGGCCGCCCCTGATGTGGCCGAGCAGGCTCGCCAGGAACGCCACCATGGCCCGCGCCATGCCGGTCATCTCGATCAGTAACCCTAAGAACACGAACAAAGGCACGGAAAGCAGGATGAGGTGGCTCATGCCCTCGTCCATCCGCCCGATCAGCACCATGACCGGCGTGCGCGTGGTCAGCGCGAGATAGCCGTAGATCGCAAGACCAAAGCCGAACGCAATGGGAACCCCGGCAAACACGCAGAAGCCGGCGACGCCGACGAAGAAGATGATGAGGTTGAGATTGCCGAGCGGCCGCAGCAATGGCTCGGCCAGCCAGAACAGGCCGATCACGACCGCAACCGATAGCACGGCGGCCGCAACCATCCGGTGGTCGGCGGCGCGCACGAGCCGCAGCAGGGCAAAGGCCGCCATCAGGCCAATGCCGGCCGGCAGCGCGGCGGCGCGCCACATATTGGAGATCTGCAGCGCCGGCGTCGTGATGTAGCTTTCTTCATAGGCGTAGTCGCAGGCCGGCCAGACGATCAGGATCAGGAACGCCAGGGCCGCGGAGGTCGCGACCAGATCGAGATAGGCCCGCATAGCCGGCCTGGCGCTCGCGACGATCGCCGTCATGCGCATGTGCTCGGAGCGGCGGAACGCAACCGCCGCGCCCAACATGGCGAGCCACAGGAACAGGATCGAGGCGAGCTCGTCCGACCAGATCAGCGGCCGGTGCAGGCCATAGCGTGCGACCACGCCGGCAAACAGGATCACGATCTCGGCGACCACCAGGATCGCCGTGGGGATTTCGACCATGAGGCCGAGCACGCGCTCGACTGAGGCCAGCAGCGAAGGTCGGCGAGGGGACTGCAACGTCACCTCGCCCACCACTTCGGTCACCTCGATCTCGACGTGAGCCATCCTGATACCGACCTCGACGGCCCCAACGCGCTACGACAGCTTGCCGACGGCCTTCTCCAGAAGCTCCCAGGCCTGATCGCCATATTTGCCCTTCCATTCGGCATAGAAGCCGGCCGAGCGCAGCTTGTCGCGGAACGGCGCGATGGCCGGCTGGTTGAAGGCCAGGCCCTTGCCCGCGAGCTCCTGCTGCAGGTTGGCGTTCAGCTTGGCGGTATCCTCACGCTCCTTGACGGCGGCGGCATTGATGTTCTTGGCGACGATGGTGCGCACGTCCTGCGGCAGCTTTTCCCAGGCTCTGCGGTTGGCCAGGAACCAGAACCCGTCCCACATGTGGTTGGTCAGCGAGCAGTACTTCTGCACCTCGTAGAGCTTGCCGGTCGAGATGATGGCCAGCGGGTTCTCCTGACCCTCGACGATCCTGGTCTGGAGCGCGGAATAAACCTCGCTGAAATTGATCGAGGCCGGCGCGGCATCGAACGCCTTGAACATCGAGGTCCACAGCGGCGACACCGGCACGCGGATCTTGAAGCCCTTGAGGTCGTCAGGCCCGGTGATCGGCTTGCTCGACGACGTGGTCTGGCGGAAGCCGTTGTCCCAGATCTTGTCCATGACCTCGAGCCCGGCCTTCTTGATCTCGCCGCGGACATGGGCGCCGAGATCGCCGTCCATGGCCTTCCAGACCGTGTCGTAGTCCGGGAACGCGAAGCCGATGCCGTTGATGGACGCCGCCGGCACCAGGGTCGACAGGATCAGGCCGGACAGCGTGAAGAACTCGACGCCGCCGGAGCGGATCTGGCTCAGCATGTCGGTGTCTGAGCCGAGCTGGTTGTTCGGGAAGATCTGCAGGTCGAACTTGCCGCCTGTCTCGGTCTTGATCGCCGCCGCCATCTCCTTGGCACGGACGTTGAGCGGATGTGTGTCGGGCAAGTTATTGGCGTACTTGTAAGTGAACTCGGCGCTCTGGGCGCGCGCCACATGGGGCGCACCGAGGCCGCCCAGGACCGCGCTCGCGGCGGAGGCCTTGAGAAGCGTGCGTCGGGAAAAGCGCGTGGACAGGACCATGGGTCTGCTTCCTCGGAAGGTTTGTTGTTGTTCTGAGATGCAAACCTATACGGACGGTCGGCCTTAAGGTCATCTGCGATCTCGCGGATGCCTCGCTTATTGCAGCCGGACAAGGTCACGACAATATCGGCTTTCGCAGACCTCGACCCCGATTCAAAACCTGAAAAACAACCCCATGCACAGTAGACGTCAAGAGCTAAGACGACGGCCGACGCGGACGGAGATAAAGGTTTTGGCGAAGGTCGGATGTCAGCAATTGCGCCTAAATAACTGATCTGATTGTACATAAAGATATTCCATAATATACCTTATGCGAATCACGGATACGCGGGTCCAGACTGGTCCGGCCGCGCCGTGCCTCGAACCACTACTCACCTTCTGCCGGTCGATCCGGCCTAGCCGACCTATGAAGCGGCGCTCGTCGTCCGGATTTGCACCTTGGCTCCGTCGGCAAGGTCCACCGACGGATTGAGAATGATGTGATCCCCGCGCTCGACCCCGCTGTCGACTTCGAGCTGACGGCCGAGATCGCGCAGCACGTGGATCGTCCTGAAATGCACGATTCCATTCGCGACCACGGCGACTTGCATTCCTTTGGCATTGAAGATCACCGCGTCAGCCGAAATTTGGAAGCTTGGCGTCCGGCGTGGGATACGAAGTTCCACGGTGCAGTAGATCCCCGACGTGAGCGCCGCATCGGGATTCGGGATATCGACCTCCGTCAGCAGCGTCCGCGAGCCGGGCTGGAGTGCATCCGCTATCCGGGTCACCGTCCCGGGAAAGGTCCGGTCCGGGATCTCGGGTACGTGGACGATCGCGGCAATGCCAGGCCTGAGGTTGAATGCGGCGTCCTGCGGCACGAACACCTGGGTACGGATGACGCTGCCCTGCTGGAGCGTGAACATGAACGTGCCCGAGGTGGCATCGGCCTGGACCAGGCTGCCGACGTCGACATTGCGCTGGGTGATGACGCCGTCGAACGGAGCCACTACGCGCTGATACAGCTTCTGCTGGCGGAGCACCTGCAACTGCGCCTGCTCGGCCGTGATGTTCGCCTGCGCCACCGATACCGCCGCCTCCTGGGCCTTCAGTGTCTGCTCGTCGATAGTGCCCTGCTGCGCGGTCACCCATCCCTTGTCGACCAGCGGCCGATCGCGGTCCCAGGTCACCTTGGCGAGTTCCCGGTTGGCCTGCGCCTGCTGGTACGACCAATTGAGCTGGGCGAGTGTCGCCTCCGCCTGGGCGATCTGGTGATCGAGCTCGGGGGCATTGATCTCGGCGAGCAGCTGCCCTGCCTTGACGTGGTCGCCGATATCGACGGCGCGAATGGCGATATAACCGCTGGCGCGGGCGAAGATGTTGGCACTCGCAAATGCGGAGGTCGTGGCCGGCAGCTCGACGACCTCGACTTGATCGGCGGGCTCGACGGCGGCCACACGGACTTGCGGAACAAAATCTCGTTGCTGCTCGGCTGTCGCTAGGACCTGGCGGTGCTCGGCATATTGGCGCCAGGCCCCCGCCGCCAGCAGCGCGCCGGAAATGAGGATCAGGCTAAAGCCGGCGAGGCGCCCTCCCCGACGAGTCTGCCCTCGAGGTGTGACGTCCTGGTTCTGACCAGGTTCGGCCAGGCGCTCGGGTTCGATTGGTCTGTTGAAGTTCATTCCAGCACCTCGTCGAATACCCCGTGGTGTGTCTTCCCGTCATTGCCCTTGCGAAGAACCGCGAAGAGGTAAGGCACGACCAGCAGCGTGGTCGGCGTTGCGAACAGAAGCCCCCCGATGACGGCGCGGGCCAGCGCGGCGTTCTGTTCCTCGCCGGCGGCGCCGATCGCCATCGGGATCATGCCGACGATCATCGCGGCCGCGGTCATCAGAACGGGCCGGATTCGGGTATGGCCGGCCTCGACCGCCGCTTTAAAGGCGGTCTTGCCTGCGAGCTGCTGCTCGCGGGCAAAGGTCACGAGCAGGATCGAGTTCGCCGAGGCGACGCCGACCGCCATGATCGCTCCCATCAGCGAGGGCACATTGAGTGTCGTGCTGGTCACGAACAGCATGGTCAGGATGCCGCAGAGCGTGGCCGGCAAGGCCAGAATGACGACCAAGGGATCGCCGAAATTCTGGTAATTCACGACCATGAGCAGGTAGACGAGCACGGCGGCGAACAGCAGTCCTGTGCCGAGGTTGATGAAGGCACTGTTCATGCTCTGGATCTGGCCGGTGACCTGGATCGTGTTGCCGGGCTTGAGCTGCTTCTGAAGATCGGCCGTTACCTTGGCGATGTCGCTCGCCACGCTGCCGAGATCGCGGTCCTGGACACTGGCATAAACCTCGTAGACCGGCTGCACATTGGCCTGGTTGGCGTTGGTCGGGATCGTGCCGCGCTGGAATGTGGCGACGTTGCCAAGCAAGCCGGGAATGGGCGTGTCAGTCTGCAGTGACGCCAGCGAGGTCGATACCGGCGTGTTGGCGAGATCGTTGAGCGATGCGATCTGCCGCTCGGGCGTCTGCACGGCCAAGTAATAGGGAATGCCGGAGGTAGGGTCGGTCCAGAAATTCGGCATGACCTGCTCCGAAGAGCTCAGGCTGACGTTGAGGTTGCTTGCGATCGTGTCGGCATTGAGCCCCAGCTGCGCAGCGCGGGTGCGGTCGATATTCGCGTAAAAGGCCGGTGCGTTGACCTCCTGCTGGAGATGGACGTCGGCGATTCCCGGGATCGCGGCGAGACGCCGGCGCAGCTCGGTGGCGACCTTCAGGTTGTTTGCCTTGTCGTAGCCCACGGTTCGCACGTCGATCTGGGCCGGCAGCCCGAAATTGAGGATCTGGGTGACGATGTCGGCTGCCTGGAAGTAAAAAGTGTCTTCGGGAAACGCAGCTGGCAGGGCCTCGCGCAGCTTGCGCACGTAGTCGGCCGTTGGCCGGTGGCCTTCCCTCAGCGAAACCAGGATGACGCCATCGTTGACGCCGATGGTCGAACCGTCGCTGAATGCCAGATTATAGGAGCGCGCGGGCAGGCCGATATTGTCGACGATCAGCGCGCGATCCCTCTCCGGAACGATCTCGCGGATCTTGTCCTCGACCTGCTGAAAGATCGCCTCGGTATTCTCGATCCGGCTTCCGGCCGGCGCGCGCACATGGAGCTGGATCTGTCCCCCGTCGATGACCGGGAAGAAATCGCGGCCGACCATGGGGAACAGCACGAGGCCCAGTGCCAGAACGGCGACCATGCCCGCAGGAATGATGAAGCGATGCTCGATCAATCCGGTCAGGATATGCGAATAGGCATGGCGCATCGCCTCGAAATGTCGCTCGAAGGCCGCATGAAAGCGCGCGAAGGGACCGCGTGGTTCAGCACCGGTCTCGCCGTGGCGCTCGCCCTTGAGCAGGAGACCGATGATGATCGGCGTCAATGTCCGCGACAACCCGTATGACGCCAGCATCGCGAAGACCACCGCAAGGCCCAGCGGCGTGAACAGATATTTGGCCGGTCCTTCCAGGAAGACGACCGACGTGAAGACGCAGCTGATCGCCAGGGTCGAGACGAGCGTGGGTATGGCGATGCCGGCCGCGCCGTGCAGCGTGGCCTGCGACAGAGGCTGTCCCTCCTCCGTGAGCAGGCGATGGGTATTCTCGATCGTGACCGTAGAATCGTCGACCAGGATACCGACGGCGAGCGCCAGTCCTCCCAGCGTCATCGTGTTCAAGGTCTCCCCGAGGAAGTGGAGCACGATCAGCGATGTGAGGATCGATAGCGGAATCGAGATCATCACCACGAGCGTCGATCGCCATGATCCAAGGAACAGCAGGATCATCAGCGCTGTCAGCGCGGCTGCGATAGCGCCCTCGCGCAGCACGCCTTCCACCGATTGCTTGACGAACACCGACTGATCGAACAGCTCGTCGATACGCATGCCCGGAGGCGCGGCGGCGCGTGCGGCTGCGAGCGCCTTGTGAACCGCGTTGACCACGCTAAGCGTCGAGGCGTTGCCGTTCTTGATGATGCTGAGCAGCACGGAACGGCGGCCGTTCTGGCGCACGACATTCTGCTGCACCAGCCAGCCGTCGTGAACCTGCCCGACGTCCCTGACAAAGATTGTGGCGCCGTTGACGACTTTGATCGGGATGTTGTTCAGGTCCTTGATCGATGGAGGCGTCGCGTTCGTCCGGACGACATATTGCTTGTCCCCCATCTTTGCGGTTCCAGCCGGCAACGTCAGGTTCTGGGCGTTGACCGCATTGACGACGTCGAGGGGCGTCAGCCCCTTGGCGACCAGCTTGGCTGGATCGAGATCGACCATGATCTGGCGGTATTTTCCGCCCGATGGCGTCGGCAGCGTGATGCCCGGAATGGGCGCCAGTTGCTGACGGATGCGATAGATGCCGTAGTCGTAGAGCTGCTGCTCGCTTAGCGTATCGGAGCTCAGGCTGACCTGGAGCACGGGCACGCTCGAGGCGTTGAACTGAACGACGACCGGCGCCTGGATGCCGGGCGGCATCAGCGCGCGGATGGCGTTGGTGGCGGAGACGATCTGCGAAATGGCGAGGTCGAGATTGACGTCGGGTTGGAAGTAAATCTTCTGCACCGACAGGCCAGCCATGGTCTGTGCCTCGATGTTCCTGATGCCGTTGACGTTCGAACTGATCGAGTACTGGCTGTAGGTGGTGACGCGTTGCTCCATTTCCGGCGTACTGAGGCCGGTATAACTCCAGATCACGGTCACGACCGGGATGTCGATATCCGGAAAGATGTCGGTCGGCATCGCGAATAGGGTGACTGCGCCGAGGAACAGGATCAGCGCGGCGACCACGTAGAAGGTGTGGGGAAATCGCAAGGCGAAACGAACGATACCCATCGAGCACTCCTCGCGCGTCGCAGCCTGTTGCGGCCACCACGGCTGTCCAGATCAGCGTTGACGCATGGCACGCGGCGTGTTGCCGGTGCGGCCACCTCGTGCGCTCCTGGATGGTTCTTGGTCTCGAGGGTCAACGATGAACCCCGCTCACACTCCCGGCTTCGGGCGTCCGGAATTGCAGTCGTGAGCAAACATGGCAACAGCAGATCAGAAGTGAATGCGGTGTGGTGTTAATTCACGGCAATGATCGGCGGGATTCGACCACAAATCGGTGAGCGCCCTCGTTTTGAATCTCAAGACCATGCGAGCTATGTCGCGAGGCCCAGCTCAGTCCGTCGAGATGGCCGAAGCCGATATCGCCCCTGCCCGAGCTCAAAGCCGTGGTAGCTCAGTCCTGGCTGATTGCGTGCTCCGGCGCATCTTCCGCCCGCATGCCGCAGTGGAAAGTTCGGAAAGTGTGTGCCAGTTCATACAATCGAGCGGCCGCGAGCCGCACTATTCCCCAAATAAGTTGCATAACGAAACACGTTTTGGGTGCCGGCCGGTCCTGGCGCGAAGGCGCTTTGAGCCGCGTGCGACCCGGGGGAGCCAAAAACATGCGTCGTGATTTGACCATCAAAACCGGCAGCATGGCCGGCACGTCCGATTTCAGGGTGATGGCTCCGATCAAGAAGGGGTTCGTGCCGTCCCTCGATGCAACCACGTACAAGAGCCGCGTCAAATACGTGCTGCGGGCGCTGAATGGCGGACGCGCCAACGCGTATGAATACGAGCTCGCCCGCGTGCTGACCGATTCCGTTGACCGCGTCGGGCGGATCCACTCGGTGGGCATCGCCGTGCTCGAACCCGAGGACGAATCCGTTGACGGCGTGGACTATGTGCTTCTGACCGCGACGTTCGACGGGTCCTGGGAAGCCTATGTCCGCGTCATATGGCAGAAGGCCGCCCGGCTGCTCGACCTCATCTTCTGCAATACCGATGGTTATGTGCTCGGATACGAGAACACGTACGAAAACTGGGGTATCTGGCTCAAGAGCAAGCAGACCGAAGCCTATTTCCTCTATGCCACCCCCGACCTGACCGTGGATGACACGCGCTTCCTCCGGATGGAGGAGCGGGTCTATCGGCGCGCCTCTGGCGCCGGCGCCGACAAGATCGTCACGCGGATCAGGATTCCCTCGCCGGAAGACATCGCGCGACACTCGATATTCGAGGTCGACGGCCAGGTCGGCGTCGATCCGACCAATGCCGGCTTCAGCAAACCGCTCAGCATCGAAGCTGCCGCCCGGCCTCCGTTTCGCCACGGCATCCGCGCACTGGCGGGACTCTACCGTCTGGCCGACTTCTATCCGCCGGGCACGCATGACGGGGTGCTTCTGCATCGGGCCGGCCACGAGCTGCTGCCCGAATTCGTCACCATGATCAACGACCCCACCTACGCGGAAGGCGTCAAGCGCGCTCGCCGGCGCTATGAAGAGGCCCTGCGCTGGTTGATGACCCCGCCCGATGTGGCGCCGGTACGGCGCAACCTGCCCCTCGCCCCGCCGGCCGACCTGCCGTTGCAGGATCCCGGCAATGTGCAAGGCGGAATTCTGACCGCCTACAATTCAGATCACGGCTGTCTGTTGCTGCTGCAGTTCGCCAACCCGGCCGCACTGGCCGCGTTTCTCGACGTCCTCCAGGTGACTTCCGAAGCCGACGTTCTGACGCCGGGGCAGATCGTCACCAACATCGCATTCACGGTCGAGGGACTGCGTCAGGCCGGCCTGTCCGACGAAGAGGTGCGCACTCTGCCGGAAGAGTTCGTGCAGGGCATGGAAAGACGCGCCGGCCTGCTCGGCGATGTGCGTTGGAATCATCCCCTGCGATGGCGCCTTCCCGCCAGCAATTGGGCGCTCGGGACCGACGCGCCGGACCTGCCCGACGGCGACCCGGCGCCGCGGATCAGCATGAGCTCGGTCCATGCCGTCCTCCAGCTCCGCCTGTTGCTACCCAAGGACGCGCAGACGACGGCGGATGCGAGACATGCGTTGATGGCCGAAATGAACCGCCTGGTCGGGGTCGATGCGGGTATCAGGCCCCTTTCGATCCAATGGATGCAGCGGCAGCGCGACAAGATATCCCGCGACATGCAGGACCATTTCGGGTTCGCCGACGGCAGTTCGAACCCGGTGCTGCGTGAGTGCGAGGCCGGCACGCACTATTCCAATCGGGTGCATCTCGGCGAAATTCTGTGCGGCTATCCGAACATCGCCGACGAGACGGCGCCGTTCGGCAACGCGACCAATCGTGCTCACGCGATGCTCCGCGACGGCAGCTTTATGGCGCTGCGCAAGCTGCGACAGGACGTCGAGCAGCTCGAGGATGTCCTCGCCCGCGCGACGCGACAGGCAGCCGAGATGGTCGGACCGGACGCGCCTGCCCTGACGCGTGAGACGCTGATGGCCAAGATGATGGGACGCTGGCCGACCGGCCATCCCCAGGCCGGGCAACCCCTGACCCCTACTCCGCCCCCTGACAAGGGCCACAACGACTTCAACTACGACGCCGACCCGCAGGCCCAATCGTGTCCGTTTCACGCGCACATACGGCGCGCCAATCCGCGCGTGTCGATCACCAAGGCGGATGCCGGCGCCCGGCCCCCACGGATCGTCAGGCGCGGCATGTCCTACGGTCCGCCCGTCGACCCGCAAGCCGCCAAATCCGGCCAGCAGCCAGAGCGCGGCCTGGTTTTCATGGCCTACAATGCCAGCCTCGGCGAGCAGTTCGAGGTGGTGCAGAGCTGGCTCTCTGGCGGCAACAGCTCGGGTGCGTCCTCGGGGGTCAGCGATCCCTTCCTCGGCGTCGCCGAGCCTGGCCGGCTCCGGCATTTCCGTTTCGAGCATGGAGGCCAAACCATTCGTGTGGCACTGGACGGCTCGGACCGGCTCCACGACGAACCTCGTCCGTTCGTCCGTCTGGAATGGGGAGCATATTTCTTTGCGCCATCGAAGAAGGCGCTTGCCGATCTAAAGCAATGGGCGGCGAGCCAGGGGTACAAACCGGCGGTGACGTGGTGCGCGGATCAGGGGGAAAAAGAGATCGCGCGTCTGCGCCTGATCGAGCGCCAGCAGGGCGAAGCCGCGGCGATGGCCGCGTGGAAGACAGCGCTCGAAGATCCGGATTCAGCCTCGCATTTCGTCAACGCCTCGATCTGGGCTGCGATCCGCGAGCGCCACGGCGGCGCGCTTCGCACGCCCTTCGGGGTCTTGGTGGCCGACCGCGACATGGTCTACAAGGTGTTCGCCGACTCCGACACCAAGCTGACCATCACGGGCTATCTTCCCCGCATGCTGCGGTCGTTCGGCATCCTCTATCTTGGCCGCGACGCCGGGCAGCCAGACCAAGTCTACGAGCAGGAATCCGAGGCCTGCAATGCTGCGATCATGGCCCTCGACCAACCCGCCGCATTCGAGCTGGCGCGCGCGGTCACACAGAAGGTGCTGGGCTTCATGGTCAAGCAGACGATCGACTATGCCGCCAGCGACGGCGAAGCGAGCTGGGAGCTGACCGTCGACGTGCACGAATTGGTGGATCCGCTGCTCGCCGCCTTCTGCGAAGCGTGGTTCGGGTTGAGCGAAGACGGGGGCCATTTCCGCCGCGTCGGCTATCGCTGGGATTGGACGCCGGGCGAGCCGCCCGGCTATCCCGGGCATTTCCTGTCGCCTTCGCGCTACATCTTCCAGCCGCACCCGAACGCGACAGTGGAGGCGATCGGCGCGGCACATGGCGACGCTGCACGCCGTGCCATGGAAAATTTCCTGACGCAGTTCGGGCCGACAAACGCGCCAGTGACGAAGGCAGTCTATAACTCGCCGCGGGGCACCGGCGACATTCCGTTCGTGGCGCGCACGGTCGCCGGCGCCATGATGGGATTCATTCCGACCGTCGACGGCAACCTGCGACGAATATTGAACGAATGGCTGCGCGAAGGAACGCTATGGGCGTTGCGCGCTCGCTATGCCGGCACGAAGGCAAAGAACTATATGGACGCTCTCAACCGGCTGAGAGACGACTTCATCCCCGCGATGCAACTTCGCGCGGTGCCCGAACTGATCTGGCGGACGGCCGTCGTTTCGCAGACCATCGGAGGTGTCGAGGTCAGGCCCGGAGACGTCATCGTCGCCGGCGCGGTCTCCGCCACCCAGCAAAGTCTCGCCGAAGGCCGTCAGGACATCTACCACGCTTTCGGCGGCAACCGCAGGGTCGCGGGGCATCCCACGCATTCATGTCCCGGAGCAGACCCGGCACTGGCGGTGATGCTGGGTTTCTTCAGCGCACTGGTGGAGACGGAGCTACCCTTGCGGACCGGCCCCATTCCAATGAGCCTGACGATGGACGGAAGAGTTCCGGCGCCGAGCCCACCGCCACCCTAGAGCCGTGGGCAGGTGCGCAGCGATCAGACGGCACAATGCCGAGCGAGCTGATCGTTGGCGTGGATGACGGGTATGCCGGCGACGCGCCTGATCGTCTGCTCCGCATGCCAGTGCATGCCGAGCGCGCGCAGTTTCTCCGCGGCTTCCATCATGGTCTGGCGAGCCGCCTCGCCCCGGCCCTGCCCTGCGAGGAGCTCGCCCCGCAGGGAAAGATTCAGGGCCGCATCGCGCAGCGACCCGCGCCACCCTGCGGAGGTTTCGGCCCGGCGCAACCAGCGCTCGCTGAGGCGAAGATCCTGGCGCAAAGCTGCGAGCTTCGCCAGCGCGCGGCACGCCGCGGCTTCGCCCAGTCGCTCGCTTTCGCGCGCGCGCCGCAGGACATGGGCGGCATACCGCCGCGCCGTCTCGACATCGCCTTCGGCGGTCGCCGCCTCGACGAGCCAGCTATATTGAACCGACGTGTAGAATTGAAAGTTGCGCCGCTCCATCCATTCGGCGGCGTTGCGCAACTGCAGCAGGCCCTCGGCGTCGCCGGTTGCCGACCAGCGGGCAAATCCCGAGGCGGCCCGGCAATCCGCCAGAAGCAGCAGGCTGCGCGTGTTCTCGGCGATGCGCGCCCCTTCCACGGCAAGCTGCTCCGCCTCCTGCCAGCGGCCCTGCCAGATCAGCGCGACTGCGATCCAGTTGCGCACGGAATTGACGACCGGATGGGTCGAGCCTCCGACCAGAGCCATGGCTTCGCCGAAACAGGCGTGGGCGTCCTCGAAATCGCCGCGATCCGCAAGGACACCGCCCTTGCACGATAGCGCATAGGCGGCTCCGAAGGATATCGCACCATGCCGCCGGCTGCGTTGCTGCTTGGTCGAAATGGCGGCGTCGATCAGGGCGATGGCTTCGTCGTACTGACAGCTTGCAGCAAGAATCTGACCGAGCGTCGCTTCGATCTGAGCGATCAGGCGACGATCTTCGAGCTTGCGCGCCAATTCCAGTGCCGTCCGCGTGTGCGTCACGGCTTCGCGGAAGCGGCCGAACCCGTAGCACATCCAGCCGAGCCATTCATAGGCGCTGGCCATCGCGGCGGTCTCGCCGAGGGAGGACGCGATCGCAACCGCGCGTTCGAACACAGAGGTGTCGTCGGTCAGCGACAGCGGGTCGAAGATGTTGGCCATACCCAGCTTGTTGGCCAGCAAGCACCAGCGCAGCGATTGCTCGCGCGAGCGATTGGGCACGCGATCCAGCGCCTGCATCGCAACCTGGTACTGCGCGCTGGCACGATCGAGCGCAAATGCAGCCATGGCCTTGTCGCCGGCACGTTCGGCATAATGGGCTGCGCTTTCCCAATGACCTGCGCCTTGCGAATGGTAGGCCAGAGCTTCCATCGCATCTTCGCGATCAGCCTGCTCGGACCGCGTCAGCAGGGTGTCTTCGATCCGCTTGTGCAATGCCTGACGCTCGTGCAGGCCAATGGTGTCGTAGACCGCATCGCGCGTGATGCCGTGCTTGAAGCGAAGGACGCCGCCCGCTGGATCGGCAAAGAGAAAGTCCGCATCCGCCAATGCCCGCACGATGGCCGGGTCGGGTTCGCTGCCGCAGGCCGAAACCAGCAGCCCGTGCGGCACGGTGTTGCCGATGACGGCCGCGGCGCGGACCACCTTCGCCTCATCGGGCGGCAGGCGTGCCAGGCGCGAAGCGACCAGGGTTGCGATCCAGCCCTGTTTGCTGCGCGCTTCGAACGAGGCCGGATCGTTGGCGGCGATGGAATGGCAGAGCTCTTCGATGAACAACGGCACCCCGCCCGCATAGGCATGGATGCGGGCTACGAGGAAGGGGTCGGCCTGCGGGACCCAACGTCGTACGGCAAAGTCGGTTTCCGGCCCCTGAAATGGTTCGAGAAACAGGTGCGGCGCCCCGGAAATCCATTCGGTGCCGTCCTCGCGCGGCCGGCTGGCGAGGATGACGCGAGGTCCGTTGGGCAATTCCAGCAAAGCCTGCAGCAATTGGCGGCTCGCGTCATCAGACCATTGCCAGTCGTCGATCACCAGCACCAGCGGGCCATGTGCCGACAGTCCGGTGAAGAACCCGAGCAGATCGCCGACGACGCCGTCGACGGTGATACGGCCGCCACGCGCATCGGCGCCGGCCGACGCCAGTGCGAGAATCGATTCTGCGTTCGGACCGAGTTGGGCCGCCCAGGGCTCAAGAGCCGCGCGCGCCGTCTCCTTTGCCTCGACGAGGGAGGCGTCCGCTCGAATTCCCAGTGCAGCGCGCAGCATCTGCAGGAATGGTTGCAGGACCTCTGCACCGACGTAACTCTCGCAACTGCCTCGCAGCAGCCTGATGCGCTCGGTGCCGACGTGCCCCAGCACTTCTTCCAGAAGGCGCGTCTTGCCGAGTCCGGGTCCGCCGACGACCACCGCGCAGCGTTGCGCCTGCGCAGGTGCTTCGCTCAGAAAGCGTGTCAGGAAGCCGAATATCTCGTTGCGGCCGATGAAGGGTGTCAGGCCGCGGCGCGAGGTTGCCTCGAAGCGCCGGGTCGCCGTGCTTCGACCCAACACCAGCCTCGCCGGCGGCATTCCCGAAGCCGCCGGGAGGTGGGCGGCGAGCTCGAAGAAGTTGGCATGCGGCCCAAGGGCATCGAGGCTGGCCAGGATCTGATCCGGACCGGCGTGGCGCGACAGGTGCGCTGCCGTGTTCACGACATCGCCGATCAGGTCATACCGGCCGGACTCGATGTCGCCTTGGGTCAGGAGCACGGTGCCGGCATGGATACCCGAATGCATTCGAAGCGGCATCAGCGCCGGCGATACGCCATCGTGGCGCAGCTCTCCAACCCATTTATGAATATCGAGCGCTGCTTCCGCAGCACGACGGCCGTCGTCTTCGCCGGATTGGGGATAGCCGAAAATGGCGAGGGCACCGTCTCCCTGCGTGCGGATGATACGACCACCGTGCTTCGCCACCGCGCGATGCCAGATCTGCCGCAACTGGCTGAGGAGTTCGGAAAGGTGCTCGGACTCGACATCCCGGCCCAGGGCGGTTGATCCGACAAGGTCGGAGAACAGCACCGTCAATCGATGACGTTCGCCTCTGGGGTCGCGGGTCTGCGTAATCATCGTCAATCGCAGCCAACTCGGACGAACCGCAAGAACGGTCTCCAGCGGGTGCCAGACCGGATGCAGCAAGTATCGCAAAAGGCCATAGTAACTCGCCCAACCCGCAAGTGGAAGCTCGCGGGGATTGCATCCGCCGAATATGACGATCAGGACGACCGCATTGGCCTAACCTATTCAAAAACCTCGTGTCTTCCCTTTGCCGACGGCGCGGCCCCGCCTCGCCCTGCGCAGGCCAACGCGTGGTTCAAAGCCGGTGGTTCAAAGCCGGAGGATCACGGCGGAAGATATCGAGCTGCCGTTCCTAGGGAAGCGGCAGCCGCTCCAGCTGGCTCTGCGCCTTTTTGACGGCGGCCGCATACCAGCTCTGGCTCGGGGCTTCCTTGGCGAAGCACGCCGTGAAGGCGGTCATTGCCTTGTCCTCGCGGGCCATCTCGCCGCGCGGGTCTTTCTTGTCGATGGGCTTGGCCATCATCTGCTTCCAGACCTTCTCGCAGGTCGCGATCGGGGCGGTCTTCACGGCCTCCCTTGCCGCGAGGAAATAGACTTTGTCGCCCTGGATCGCGACGACGTCGATTTCGTCCGGCGGGCCCTTGAGGCCGCCATTGCCGCGCACGCCGAGCACAGCGGCTGCGACGCTCGCCCTTGCCGGCTTGGTGATCGGCAGCTCCGCGTAGATCGCGAAGGCGGCGTCCTGGATGGCGTAATAATAGAAGCGGTCGGATTTCAACGCGGCGCCACTGTCCTGAGGCATGCCGTCGGCGCGATGCTCGCCAAGCCAGTGCTTGAGCAGCCCGGTCGTGGTCACCACAGCCTGCATCTTGTCGCCTTCGGATGCGAAGCTCAGCCCGTCGAGATGGCCGAAGCCGATGTCGTCCTTGAACAGCGTATCGACGTTCGACTTGCCCTCGGCCGGGAGTCCCTTGATCGCGACCGGACCGACCAGGCCGCGCAGCACGCCGGCCAGCTCCTTCAGGGCCGCATCGTGCGGCTTGTAGATCTCGTCGCTCTCCTTGGCGTTCGAGAATTTTGCGATGTAGCGGTCGCGCAGGTCGAGATAATGCTGCTCGGGCGCGGCCGCCCCGGCGGGCGCGGCCAGGACGAGCAGGCAGAGCAAGGCAGGCAATCTCATTGCGATTCCGGGAAGACTGGAGAGCGATCTCCCATCTTTGTGCCGACGCCGCGTGCCAAGGTTCATCCATTGGCGGAACGCGGGTGCCCTACTCTGCCGGCGTCAGTTGCTCCCGGTTCAGCCGCACGGCCGCCGTCTCGCGCACGCGAACGCGGGCGCGGCGCTTGCGCCACCAGATCACGACGCCGGTGACAGAGAGCGCGGCGACCACGAGGCCCATCACCGAGATCAGGATGCGCCCGAACAGTCCGACGATGCGGCCCGAATGCAGCGGAAACTGCGCCTGCACGAAGATGTCGGCGGCGGTGCCGACCCAGGGCAGCCGCTCGCCGATGGGGCGGCCGTCCTCGCTGTCGTAATAGAGCTGCGCCGGGCCCACGCCGCCGGCGCCGTGATCGTCGCCGGGATGGAAGAAGGCGGCGGCATAGACGCCATGGGCCGGGCCGTAGCTGAGCGCGCCGACTGGGGTGGTCCAGCCTCGCGCCTTGCCGTCGGCGGCCGCGCGGGCAGCAATCTCGGCGAACGTCATCTTGGGCTCGATCGGATTATCGAGATCGCGATAGGGCCGCTGCTCATAGGGTGTCGGGGTGTAGTTCGACACCATCTTCATCAGCGGCGAGAACACCTCGAAATAGAGGTTCAGCGAAAACGCGGTGAAGGCGATGATGAACAGCACGCCCCAGGTCCACAGGCTGAAGGCGCGGTGGATGTCGAAATTGATCCGGTAGGCGCTGCCCGAGGTCTTGATAGTCCAGGCCGGCGCCCAGCGCGCCCAGAAGCCGCGCTCGAGCTGGCGCGCGACTTCGGGCGCCCGCGCGGCCTTGGCGCGCCGGCGCGAGGGCAGCGTCAGGTAGAAGCCGACGAAGCAATCGATGGTCCAGATGATAGCAATGATGCCGAGCACGCGCATGCCCCAGCGGTCGCTGCCCCAGAATTCCGGGATGTGCATCGTGTAGTGCAGCTTGTAGAGAAACGAGACGAAGTTTTCGCGCGTGACGGGCCACACCGCGCCCCAATAGCGCCGGCCGAGCTCCGCACCGGTGTTGGGATCGAGGAAGACCTGATTGTAGTCGAGCGGGTAACGCTTGCCGGTCGCGGGGTCGATCCGCGGCATGACGAAGAACCACAGCGAGTGCCCCTCCTCCGGTGTCATGAAGAGATAGACGACGCGCGCACGCGGATCGCGCTGCTCGATCATCTTGGCAAGCTCGAGCGAGGGAATGGCCGGGCCCTTCGTCGAGACGTCGAACAGGTGGCTGTTGAGGACGTCGTCGAGCTCGTGATCCCAGGAGATGATCGCGCCGGTGATGCCGGAGAAGAACAGGAAGGCGGCCGTCAGCAGTCCCGCCCAGCGATGCAGTTTGCCGAATATCGCTCTCATCGCTCAGATCTCATTCCCACTGGACCCGGCCCCTCATTTGCCGGACCGCTTTTCGATTGGACTCGCCGCCGGCCGTTCAGCCGGTGGGCCTTCGGCCTAACGCAGGGACCGTTGCAGTGCGAGAGGTCCGACATTAGAATTTGTCGAGACTGGCCAATAAGCTGCGCGACAAAGCGTCCAGGCGTGATCGGGTGTTCGCGCAGCCGCGTGCGTTACGGCCAATCGGCAAAATTCAGTGTCGGTCTCGATCGCCCCGCTCTCGCGCGTGCCGCAACGCGCCGACGCCATACGCCCGGTGCCTCGCCGGTGTGCTTGCGGAAAAAGCGGCTGAAATAGGCGGTGTCCGTGAAGCCCAGCGCGAATGCGATCTGCTTGACGGCGATGGTTCCCGCCTCCAACCGTGCCGCCGCTTCCCTGACCAGGCGCTGCTGAATCAGCTCGCTCGGCGAGCGCTTCAGCTCGCGGCTGCAGAGTGCGTGCAGGCGATCCGGCGTGGTGCCGAGTAACCTCGCGTAATCGCTGACGCGCAGGTGCTGTTGATAGCGCTCCTCGAGCAACCTGCGGAACCGGCTCAGGATCTCGGTGCTGCTGCTCTCCTCGTTGCGGTTGCCGTCGCCAGCGAACAGGCGCCAGAATCGCAGCACGCACAGCGTCAGCTCCGCCGACATGATCGACGCTGCACCGCTGCGTGCGGGCGAGGCGATCTCGGCGGCGATCGCCGCGATCGAACGCGCGATCGTGGCCGCGAGATCGGCCTCGACCTGCAACGCCAGGATGCCGCCTGCGCCTTCGAGCGCGAGATAGGCCGCCTCCGCCGACGGCGGGAGATAGCGATGCCAGATACCGGCGCGCAATTGCAGCAGCTGCGCCGTCGTGCCTGCCGACACCTCCAGATAGTCGGCGGATCCTGCCGGGAGCCAGACCAGCGCGGGTCCGACCGTCCGCATGGTCCTGCCGGCCCGACCGATCTCAGCGGTCCCCCCGCCGGGAAGGCAGAGCAGATGAATGAACGGACGGGCCGCTTTCGAGGTCAGCGTCCATCGCCGCGCGACGTAATGCGCCGCGATCAGCTCGGCGCCCACAGGCACAGCCCCACTCGGGACGGTTGCCGTTGCCGGATCTGAGCCCGCGACGCCTCGACGCACTTGGCCATCAAGGCCAGAAACGTCCAATCTTTCACCGGATTTGTCCATTGTGCGAGCAAAGCTTGGGATGCTTGCTAGGTCAAGTCTCGGTGGCGGCCGGCTCAATGATGCCGCCCTAGAGAAAGTCGGGATCAAGAGGAAACGACCACTCACTGCGATGCCGACCATCGCTTGAGTGCAACAGGAGGGAGACACGATATGTTTTCAGCGAACCGTCGAACGTTGCTGCGCGTCGCTGGCCTTGCGGCTCTGGCCGGAACGCTGGGGACGTCCTCGGCCGACGCGCAGGAGAAGATCCGGATCGGCTACGCCATTTCCAAGACCGGTCCTTATGCCGGCGGCGCCGGCATCACCACCCTGCCCAATTATGAGCTGTGGGTGAAGGACGTGAATGCCGCCGGCGGCATCAAGCTCGGCGACAAGAAGCTGCCGATCGAGGTGGTCGAATATGACGACCGCAGCAGCTCGGAAGAAGCCGTCAAGGCGATCGAGCGCCTCGCCAACCAGGACAAGGTCGATTTCATTCTTTCGCCGTGGGGCACGGGTCTCAATCTCGCGGTCGGCCCGACTCTGAACCGTCTGGGCTACCCTCACCTCGCGGTCACGTCGGTGACCGACAAGGCGCCGGAGCTTGCCAAGCGCTGGTCGAACGCGACGTTCTGGCTCGGGACGTCGGCCCAGATATCCGAGGGGCTCGCCGATCTGCTCGGCAAGCTGAAGAGCGAAGGCAAGATCGGGGCGAACATCGCGATGGTCAGCATCGCCGACCAGTTCGGCATCGAGCTGTCCGCCGCGGGCCGCGAGGCCTTCAAGAAGCACGGCTTCAAGCTCGGCTATGACAAGACCTATCCGATGGGCACGCAGGATCTCCAGCCTCTGTTGAAGGATGCGATCGCGTCGAACCCGGATGCGTTCGTCGCCTTCAGTTATCCGCCGGATACGATCGCGCTGACCGAGCAGGCGCAGCTGTTGAAGTTCAACCCGAAGGTTTTCTACGTCGGCGTCGGCACCGCGTTCCCGCTTTACAAGGGCAAGTTTGCCGCCAACAGCGACGGCGTGATGGGCATCGGCGGTTGGAATGCCGAGTCTCCGCAGCTGAAGGAGTATCTGGCGCGCCACAAGGCCGCCACCGGCAAGGAGCCCGATCGCTGGGCGAGCTCGATCACCTATGCGAGCCTGCAGGTGCTCCAGCAGGCGATCGAAAAGGTCGGCAAGCTCGATCGCACCGCTGTCGCGGCGGAAATCCGTGCGGGGACGTTCGAGACCATCATCGGCAAGGTCAAGCTGAAGGACGGGCTGCTTCAGGAGGTCTGGAGCGTCGGGCAGTGGCAGAACGGCGAGTTCTACGCCCTCGCACCGACCTCGCTGCCGGGCGCGCGTGCCGCGGTCGTGCCCAAGCCGCAGTGGCAGTAGGCTGGTTGACAGGCCTTGCATCGGCGAGGCCTGCCTGCCGTCCGCTCAAGGGGGCGCCGCTTCATGTTGCTTGTCGACATCATTCTGCCGGGCCTCGTGCTCGGCGGCATGTACGCGCTGATCGCGCTCGGGCTTACGCTGCAATATGGCGTGGCGCGGATCATGAACCTCTCCTATGGAGAGTCGCTGGTCGCGGCCGCCTTCGGCGCGTTCTCGCTCTATGGTGGCCTTGGGCTGAGCCCGCTCGCGGCGCTGCTGCTGGCGGTCCCGGTCGCGATGGTGCTGAACTGGCTGCTGTATCGCTTCCTGCTGGAACGGCTGATGCGGCGCGGCAAGGACCGGGGCGCGCAGGAGATCGACAGCATCCTCGTCACCTTCGGCGTGCTGTTCGTGATCCAGGGCGCCATGCTGGTCGCCTTTGGCGGCCAGTACTACAGCTATAGCTATCTCTCCATTCCGCTGACGATCATGGGCTCGACGCTTGCCGTCAATCGGCTTGTCGCGCTGCTGTTCGCGGCGCTGGTCGGCGGCGCCGTCTATCTCGCCCTCACCCGCACCAGGATCGGCACTGCGGTACGCGCCATCGCAGTCGATGCCAACGCCGCGCGTCTCGTCGGCATCGACGTCGCGGCCCTGTCGGGGCTGGCGTTTGCCTTTGGCGGCGGCCTCGTTGCCGTCGGCGGCGTGCTGATCAGCATGTTCCTCACCTTCAATGCCGCGATGGGCGTGGTCTTCACGATGAAGGCACTGGTCGTCGTCATCATGGGCGGTGTCGGCAACGTCATCGGTGCGCTGGTCGCCGGACTGCTGCTTGGTGTGGTCGAGACCGCGGTGGCGCGGCTGGTCGATCCCGGCCTGACGCTGGCTGCTACTTACGCCCTGTTTCTCGGCGTGCTCGTGATCAAGCCGACCGGCCTGTTCGGCAGGGCGGCGTCATGACGGGGCCCGTCCGGATTCTGCTGTGGTGCGCCGGCCTCGCCCTCGCCGCCTGCCTCGTCACCTATCCGCTCTATGCCAACGGCTATTATCTCGCGCTCGGCATCAGCGTGCTCTATTTCACGATCCTGGCGACCGCGTGGGCGATGTTCTCGGGCCCGACGCGCTACATCTCGCTTGCCACGGTCGCGTTCTTCGGGCTCGGCGCTTACACGGCTGCGGTGCTCGGCGAGACCATGCCCTGGCCGGTCGTGCTGCTGGCCGCAGCCGGCGTGGGCGCACTCACCGCCGCAATCACCGGGCTTTCGACGCTGCGGCTGTCCGGGATCTATTTCGTGATTTTCTCCTTCGGCCTGGCCGAGCTGATCCGGCAGCTCGTGATCTGGTACGAGGTCAACATCCACAAGTCGGTCGGCCGCTATCTCTTCAGCGCGGTGACGCAGGACGTTCTCTACTGGCAGCTGCTGGGCTTGACCGCGATTGTCTTCCTGGTGGGCTGGATGCTCGGGCGCTCGCGCTATGGGCTGGCCCTGCGCGCCATCGGCGCCGACGAGACCGCGGCGAGCCATTCCGGCATCGATGCCACGCGGATCAAGCTCGGCGTCTTCATTCTGAGCGCGACCTTCATGGCGGTGACCGGCGCGGTCATGGCGCCACGCTGGACCTATATCGATCCGGCCATTGCGTTCAATCCAACCATCTCGTTCCAGGTCGTGATCATGGCCCTGCTGGGCGGCGCGGGCTCGCTGTTCGGGCCTGTGCTGGGCGTCATTCCCCTGGTCCTGCTGTTCGAGGTGCTGACCGCGACGCTGCCCAACCATTTCAGCATCGTGCTCGGCGTCATCTTCGTGTTCATCGTGATGGTGTTGCCGAACGGCGTGGTCGGCCTGTTCGGGGTGAGCCGCTGGCGCGTTCCGGCCGGCGGTCCTGCCACCGCGCCCGCCCGCGCGGGCGATGCACCGCTGCTCGCGGTCGACGGCGTCAGCAAATCGTTCAGCGGATTGCGCGCCGTCGACGGTGTCAGCTTCACGGTCACCACGGGCGAGATCATCGGCATCATCGGCCCGAACGGATCCGGCAAGACGACGCTGCTGAATACGCTGTCCGGGGCGCTGCGGCCCTCCTCGGGCACGATCCGGCTGGGCGGCATCGTCCTCAACGGTATGCGCGCGCACCAGATCGCGCGCCTTGGCCTAGCGCGCACGTTCCAGCTGGTGCGCGTGATGCCGGACCTGACGGTGGCCGAAAACGTTGCGGCGGCGCGGCTGTTCTCGACCTCGAACGGCTCGGGCGCAACGGCAAGCGAGCTGCTGGACCTCGTCGGGCTCGGCAAGCTGCAGGAAGCGCCCGCGAGCGAGCTGACCTATATCGACCAGAAGCGGCTCGAGCTTGCCCGCGCGCTGGCGCTGCAGCCGCGCCTCGTGCTGCTCGACGAATGGCTGGCGGGTCTCAATCCGAGCGAGCTCGAGACCGGCATCGCGCTGATCGCGAAATTGCGCGATCGCGGCCTCACCATCATCATGGTCGAGCATGTCATGGATGCGATCCGAGCGCTGTGCAGCCATTGCATCGTCATGAATGCCGGCAGCGTGATCGCGCGCGGCGCGCCGGAGGCCGTGTTGTCCGATCCAAGAGTCGTTGCCGCCTATCTCGGAGGCGACGATGCTTGAGGTCGCCGCCCTCTCCCACTTCTATGGCAAGCACCAGGCTCTCGCCGACATTGCGCTTGCTATCGGGCAAGGCGAGATCGTCGCGATCCTCGGCGCCAACGGCGCCGGCAAGTCCACCCTGCTCAAGAGCATCGCCGGGCTGGTCAAGCCCGCGCCGGGCGCAACGATCCGGTTCGAGGGACATCACATTGGCGAACTGCCCGCCCATCTGATCGTGGAGCGCGGCATCGCGCTGGTGCCCGAAGGCCGCGGCGTGTTCGGCGATTTGACGGTTGCCGAGAATCTGCAGCTCGGCGCCTACCCCGCCCGCGCCCGCGCAGGCGAGGCAGACCGGCTCGCGAGGATCCTGCGACTGTTCCCGCGCCTTGCCGAGCGCATGGCCCAGGCCGTTCGCACCATGAGCGGCGGCGAGCAGCAGATGGTGGCGATCGGCCGGGCGCTGATGTCGAACCCGCTGCTGCTCCTGCTCGATGAGCCCTCGCTCGGCCTGTCGCCCCTGCTCAGCCGGGAGGTCTTCCGCGCGTTGGCGGAGATTCGCAGCGGCGGCCTCAGCGTATTGCTGGTCGAGCAGAATGCGCGGGCGAGCCTCGACATCGCCGACCGTGTCTACCTGATCGAGTCCGGCCGTAACGCCGGCAGCGGACCGGCCAGTGCGATGAAGAACGATCCGGAGGTTCAGCGCGCCTATCTCGGCAAGGCCCGCGCGGCCCCGTCCCCACCATAATCGCTCAATCCCGCCTGCAACCTTTGGAGTGCATCATGAACGCGATCGACCTTCTCATCGGCGGCAAGGACCAGTCGGCAAGTAATCAACGCACCTTCCAGCGCCACAACCCGATCTCCGGCGACGTCGCGACCATCGTGGCGGCGGCCTCGATCGACGACGCGATGCGGGCCGCGGACGCTGCGGCCGCCGCCTTCCCGGCCTGGTCACAGCTCGGTCCGTCCGAGCGCCGCAAGCGGCTCAATGCGGCCGCCGACATCCTCGCACGCCGGGCCGCGGAATTCACCGCGCTGATGGTCGCCGAAACCGGCGCCACCGCGGGCTGGGCCGGATTCAACGTGCACCTGGCCGAAGGCATGCTGCGCGAAGCCGCGGCCATGACGACGCAGATATCCGGCGAAGTCATTCCGACCGACAAGCCCGACAACCTCGCCATGGCGTTTCGCCAGCCGGTCGGCGTGGTGCTCGGCATCGCGCCCTGGAACGCTCCCGTGATCCTCGGCGTGCGATCGGTCGCGATGCCGCTCGCCTGCGGCAATACCGTGGTGCTGAAGGCGTCCGAGATGAGCCCGGGCGTGCATCGTCTGATCGGAAGCTGCCTGGCGGAGGCCGGCCTCGGTGACGGCGTCGTCAATGTCGTGACCAACGCGCCCGAGGATGCGCAGGCGGTGGTCGAGGCGCTGATCGCCCATCCTGCGATCCGCCGCGTCAATTTCACCGGCTCGACCCGCGTCGGCCGCCTCATCGCACTCGCATGCGCAAAGCACCTAAAGCGCGCGCTGCTGGAGCTTGGCGGCAAGGCCCCGCTCGTGATCCTCGACGATGCCGATCTCGACGCTGCCGTGAATGCGGCAGCGTTCGGAGCCTTCATGAACCAGGGGCAGATCTGCATGTCGACCGAGCGGATCGTGGTCGACGACAAGGTGGCGGACGCCTTCATCGCCAAGTTCGCCGCCAAGGCCAGGAGCCTTCCCTTCGGCGATCCCCGCAAGGGCAATGTCGTGCTCGGCTCGCTGGTCAGTGACGCCGCCTGCGAGCGCGTCCGGGGCCTGATCGACGATGCCGTCGCCAAGGGCGCGGTGCTTGCTGCCGGCGGCCACGGCAGCGGCACCATCATGCCCGCCACCATCGTCGATCATGTCACGCCGGCGATGCGTATCTATGGCGAGGAGAGCTTTGGTCCGGTCGTGACCGTGGTGCGCGTGAGCGGGATCGACGAAGCCGTGCGCGTGGCCAACGACACCGAATACGGCCTCTCCTCGGCCGTGTTCGGCCGCGACATCGCCCGTGCGCTCGGCGTTGCCAGGCGGATCGAGGCGGGCATCTGCCACGTCAACGCCCCGACCGTGCATGACGAGCCTCAGATGCCGTTCGGCGGCACCAAGGCGTCAGGCTATGGCCGCTTCGGCGGCAAGGCCGCAATCGACGAGTTCACCGAACTGCGCTGGATCACCGTGCAGACCGGGCCCCGGCACTATCCGTTCTGATCGGCGGGATGCAGATCCGGCCTCCAAGGCCGGACTGTCCCTCGGATTGTGCTCACCAGCGGTAGGTCAGCCTGGCGATGGCTTTCCGCCCTTCCGCGTAGAAGCAGCCCGACATGCTGTAGCATGCGGCGACATAGCGGGTGTCGGCGAGATTGGTGACGTTCAGTGCCAGGCGCCAATTGTCCCTGTTGTAGGCCAGCAGCGCGTCGAGAACGGTCGACGATCCCACCTTGAACGTGTTGGCCTCGTCGCCCCAGGTCGCGCCGACATAGCGGATGCCGCCGCCGAATTGCAGGCCCGCGAGCGGCCCGTTCTGGAGCGTATAGTCGCTCCACAGCGAGGCGCGGTTGAGCGGCACCGTAGTTGGCGCCTTGCCGACATTCACCGGATCCTGCGTGACCATGGCGTCGACATAGGCATAGGCGGCGCGCAGGTTCCAGCCATCGGCGAGCGACATCGTGCCTTCGAGCTCGATGCCGCGCGACTTCACCTGCCCGATCTGTTCGTAAAAGGTGGCCGCGGGCACGTACACGGCGACGTTGTCGCGCGTCAGGTCGAAGGCGGCGAAGGTGAACAGCGCGTTCCAGCCGACCGGCTGGTACTTGACGCCGACCTCGTATTGGACGCCGGTCTCGGGATTGAGCATCTGTCCGCCAAAGCCGGTCGCGAGCAGCGGCAGGAACGATTCCGAGTAGCTGAAATAAGGCGCGATGCCGTTGTCGAAATTGTACATCACCGCGGCTCGGCCGGTGAAGGCCGAGGCGTCCTTCGCGGCCGTCGTGTTGGCGATACCGTTGTCGACCTGCGTCGTCACGAAATCCTGGCGGCCGCCGAGCTGGAAAGAGAGCCGGCCGAGCTTGATCTGATCCTGCGCATAGACGCCGACCTGGGATTGCTTGACGCCCGTATTGTCGTTCATAGCGCCGATGGCGTAGTCGTAGCTGTAGTTCGGATTGAAGACGTTGATCTCGGGGGACGAGGTCGTGACGCCGAAGGCGGTGTCGCGGAAGGACGTGTTGCGATAGTCGACACCAACCAGCGTGGTGTGGCTGAGAATGCCGGTGGTGAACTTGCCCTGGAGCTGGTTGTCCACGGCCAATGAGTTGATGTAGGAGTTGCTGTAGCTGCCATAGCGCGCGAGCTGCCCTGCGGCTTCGTTGGTATAGCCGCCGCCGTAAAACACCTTCTCCTCGTTGTGCTGATAGGCGTAGCGCAGATTTTGCCGGAACGTGACGTTGTCGGTGAAATTGTGCGCGAGCTGGTAGCCGACGGTTGCGATCTCGGTGTTGAACGCGTCGAAGCCCGGCACGCCCGCGAAGAACGAGACCGGGATAGTGCGGCCGTTGTTCGGCCACACCGTGCCCGACGCCGGCAGGAACTGAAGGCCCCACCCCGCCCGGTCGCGCTGGTAGTTGGCGAGCAGGGTGATGGTGGTGTCCTCGTTCGGCTTGAACGTCACCGCGGGCGCGATGAAGACGCGGTTGTCCTTGCTGAAGTCCACCTGGGTCTGTCCGTCACGCACGACGCCGGTCAGGCGCCACAGCACCGTCCCTTCCTTGTTGGCGGGGCCGCCCATGTCGAACTGGCCCTGATAGCGATTGAAGCTGCCGCCCGAGATCGAGACCTCGCCGAACTGCTGCGCCGTCGGCAGCTTGGTCACGTAGTTGAGAACGCCGCCGGTGCCGCTGCCGCCATACATCGCGGAGGACGGACCCTTGAGCACCTCGATGCGCTCGGCCCCATAGGGCTCGAGGCCATTGAAGTGCACGTAATTGCTGGAGGGAATGCGCAGGCCGTCGACGAAAAGGCCCGGCATCGTCATGTCGAAACCGCGGATCTGGAGGCCGCCGAAGCGCGTGTCCGAGCCGCCATTGACGTCGCCGCTGACGCCGGCGGTGTAGCGCAAGGCCTCGCCGATCGAGACCGCGCCCTGGTTTCTGATCTGATCGGTGGTGATGACCGACACCGACTGCGGCGTTTCGATCAGCGGCGTATCAGTCTTGGTGGCGGTGCCGCTGCGCGTCGCAACGAAACCGCGCACCGGACCATTGGCGCGTTCGCCCGTTGCGCCGTTCGATGAGGCCGACTGGGTCGGTGCGGCCTGCTGCGCCGGCGCGCGGCGGTTGGCGCGTGCAGTACGTGTCGCCGCCCTTCGCGACGACGCAATTGCCGCCGGACGAGCGCGCTGCGCCGGCGCTTCGACGGTGACCGGAGGAATCTGCGTCTGGGCCTGGGCAGAGCCGAAGGGCGCGGTGAGAGCGAATGTGCTGGCCGCGCCAAGGAAGAGCATCTGAATCTGTCGGCGGCGCGTGTTCTTACGCGAAGAAGGTTGGAAATCGGTCACGTCTGTTGAGCCCCACGCACTGCCGGCTTTGCCGGTATCGTTCTTGATGGCCCGCCCTAACTCAGGCGGTTTCGGAGTGCGATAGGAACAGCGTTAGAATTTCTCCAGACGTGTGCACAGCACCTGCGAGGCATGCGCTCATGCGCGCTGCTTCTTTGGGATTGGAATCCCTCTAAAATGATTCTGTCAGTGTGCTAGGAGCCCGACCGGATGCGACGGCGCGCGTCGCGCAATCAGCGTTGCGACCAAAGCCAGGGGTGCGAGCGGATGAAGGTCACGTCCGGTCCGCGTGACAACAGGTCGTGCTCTTCTCGCCAGCCAGCACGCTGCGGCTGTTGCGGTCCGGCGGGAGGTCGCCAGCCGCATTCGCCGAAAAGAATCCGGTTGGCTTCAACACGAAGCCGGCATATTCCACCGGCATGATCGGAAAGTCTTCGGGCTTGCAGACATGGGTGTGGCCGAAAGAGTGCCACACCACGATGTCGGCATTCTCGATGTTGCGATTCTGCGCGGCATAGCGCGGCAGGCCGTCACCGCCGGCGTGAACGTTGGGATAGTCGCCGCTGGCGTACTTCTCGGCCGGATCGAATGCAGTCACCCAGACATGCTTGGTGGCAAAGCCGCCGCGCTTGCGCACATAGCTGCCCTCCTGCGCCAGCATCAAGGGGCTCGGATTGATGACGAGCTTGTAGGCCGGTGCACCGCCGACCGAATTGGTCTCGTTCGGATTACTGATCTTCCAGAACCGGCCGGTCTCGCCATTGGCGACCGCCGCGGCGTCGCGCTCGCGCGACAGCACGCGCGTGGTGGTGTCGAACACGTTGCCGTGCGGATTGTCATCGCCCCAGGGCCGCGGCACGAACTCGTGCTCCGTCACCGTGTTACCGCCGCCGTCGAGATCCATATGCAGGCGGACGTTGAAGAAGTGCTGGTGCGTGGGGCCGCCGAGATTATCGTCGACCATGCCACCCCATCGGTACTTTTCGCCCAACTGGACCGCGGCGGTCTGGATGATGCCAGTGAGTTTCGTCTCCAGCTGAATCGTGCCGTCCTGATAGAGATACCAGTAGAAGCCGTAATCGTAATTGCCGACGGTGGCGAAGAACGAGATCACGAGCCGCCGGGATCTCCGCACCTCGAACAGGCCGTTGCGGAACTCGTAGTGCTTCCAGGCAATCCCGTAATCCTCCTCATGAATGCAGAGCGCGTTCTGCATGACGAAGGGCTCGCCCTTGCTGTCGGCTGCGGGCACGTCGAAATAATGGATGTTGCCGAGACAGTCGCAGCCTAGCTCCAGCGCGTTGGCGAGCATGCCGAGCCCGTATTCGCCGGCATCGAAGGCCGACTTCCAGAAATGGTTCGCGGTCGGATCGGCATAAGGCACCACCATCTCGGTGACGCTGGCGCGGTGGATCAGCGACCGCTTGCGCGCGCCGTCCTGGTAGGCGAGCTGATGCAGCACGAGGCCCTCGCGCGGCGTGAAGCCCACGCGGAAGCTCCATTTCTGCCAGTCGACTTTCCAGCCGTCGACCTTGAAGCTCGGCCCTTCCGGCTGCTCGATATGCAGCGGCTTGATGTCGGTGCGCGGGTTTGGCACCTCATGCGCGCCGTAGTTCCGTTTCTTGCGCGGAATCGGCACGATCGGATCTTCATCCGTGAGCTCGATGACCTTGCCACCGATGAGGTCGACCACAGCGACCACGCCCTCGATCGGATGGGCGTAGCCGTTGTCCTGGAGATGCTCGCGAAAATAGCTGACGGCCCGCACAATGCGGGCGCCGCGCTCGAACTCCTTGTCGAAGAATCCGGAGGAGAACGGGTCGACCTGAACCAGCTCGATGTCCTTGTCGGTCAGCCCGCGCCGAACCATCGCCGCCCGCCAAGCGGGATCGGCCTTCACTACGGCATCGCACTTGAAGAACTCTTCCAGCATCACCGGCGGCTGCCCATAGGGCGCCTCGCGGTTCGGTACGACCTTGCGGCCGACGATCTCGCCGCGGCCGAGGTCAACGATATGCTCGATCGCCTCGCCCGTGGCGACGTCGAGCGTCAACGCGAAGGCGCGGCGCTCCACCTCGCCTGCGGCCAACTCCTGCTTCGTGGGCTCCTCCAGCCGCACCGTCGGGAAACGGCAGTTCGCCGCCGAGGTGGCCCCCGCCCGCACCAAAGCGCAAGCCGCGGTGATCTCGTCGGCCGTCAGCGGATCGAGCGGATGCGGTGTCGCGGTCTGCGCTCGCGGTTGGGCTTTGGCGGTTTCAAGCATGAGGACGTCCAAATATCAGGCGAGATGTGCGGTGATGGCGCGGAAGGCAGCAAACCAGCGCTGGTCGATCGGCACGTCCATTGCCTTGGGCTGTGTTGCGAGCTTGACGATGACGGTGTCGGAGTCGAGGTCGACATAGAGGTGCTGGCCGTGAATGCCGATCGCGGTGAGCGCGTTGCGCGAAGGATCGATGGTGAACCATTTGCTGCGGTAGCGCGCACCCGGGAAGAACTCGGCGAGGTCGCCATCGGCCCACGCCTTGGGATCACCGTTCTCGCGGATGTCGTCGATCCACCAGCCCGGCACCACCTGCCGGCCCTCGACGACGCCGCGGCAGCGGATCATCTCGCCGAAGCGGACGAGATCGCGCGCCGTGACCGAGATGCCGCCGGCAATGCGGCCCATGCCGTGGCTATCGAGTGTGAGAGAGCCGTCCTCCTCCGCGCCCAGGGGCTGCCAGAGAAACTCGGAGAGAATGAGATGGTAGGGCATCCCGCAGGCGCGTTCATACACCCAGCCGAGCACCTCGGTATTGGGCGAGACGTAGTGGAACACCTTGCCGTGCGGTTTGCCGCTGCCGCGCAGCGTCGTCAGATAAGCGCGCTGATGGCTGGGCTCGACGCCCGGCGGCGGCACGTCCCAACCCGAGGAGAACCGATAGCGCGCGAGGTCGCCGGCGGGGTCCTCGTAATCCTCCTCGAACTTGATAGCGACGGCCATGTCGAGCAGGTTGCGGACGGTGCAGCCGGCGTAGACCGATGTCTCCAGCTCCGGCACGTAGCGCAGCACCCTCGCCTCTGGATCGACCAGGCCGCGCGCGGCCAGCACGCCGCCGAGCGTGCCAGCGATCGCTTTGCTGATCGAGCAGATCAGATGCGGCGTGGTCGCGCTCATGCCGTCACCGTACCATTCATGGATCAGCGTGCCCTGATGCATCACGAGGAGCGTGTCGGCAAACGTTTCGCGCAGCGCACATTCGATCGTGGTCGCTTTGCCATCAGGCCCGGTGAAGCCGAGCTTTGCCAGTTCGCGCGGGGCGCTTCTCATCGGCGTCGGCCGGGCGGAGCGGCGGATCTCTGCGGTCGGCAGCACTTCGCGGGTGTGGGTAAAACCCCAGCGGATCGCGGGAAAGCTGCGCCAATTGGCGCGCGTCACCTGAGCCTCGGGTGCGGGCGGGCTGCCGCGCATGACATCGGTCGGTCGCATCTCGATCTCTCCGCGAAGCGCCGTTCCGGCTGCGATGTCGGAACGGCAGGACGTAAGCCTGCACCGCGGCGCTCTCAGGCGTTATCGAGATCCGGCAATATTTTGCTGGACAGCGTCTATGGCCGTGCCAGTCTGGCGCGGTTCCTGCTCAGTGCTGGGCTCAAGGATTTCGACGTATTGCCATGGCCTTAAGGGCAACTCTTCCGATTCAGGACTCGGCTGCCAGCCTGCTCCAGGCGAACAGCACGGATGTCGATGAGCATTGCGCAAGCCTCGGCCGCTGGCGGCTGAGCTACGACCAGATCAGCGCCGGCGCGTTCCGGGGCAGCTTCACGCAACTCTCCTTGCCCCGGCTGGAGGTGTTCCGCGAGATCACCAGCCAGCAGGTCCGTCAATATGGCCAGCTTGGCGCCGACAGTTTTGGCATCGGCCTGCCATGGCACGGCGACAGCGAGCTCAGCCTCAACGGGACCGGTGCCAGCGGCGCCCGCGTCCTCGCCAGCATCGACGCCGAGATCGACATGTGTACGCCGAAAGCCTTCGAGCTGCGCGGCGTCGTTGCCAGCACGGTGTTGATCGCAGAGCTCGCCGCCCGGCTCGACATCGAGCTGCCGCGCACCGCCTGGCACCGGCTGCAGATGATCGAAATGGCGGAAGCGCCGGTCGCGCGGCTGCGGGCGCATCTGGCCGCCATTCAAGCGACGATCACGACCGCTCCGGCAACGTTCAACGATCCGGCGGCGCGGCTGGCCCTGGAAGACGCCCTCCTCGTCGAGATCATGGACATGCTGCCGACCGCACGCCCGAGCGATCCCGGCCGCAGCGCGGCGGCTCGGAAGCGAACCGTGGATCGTGCCCGCGAGCTGATGCATGGCAGGGGCGATCGCTCGCTCTCGCTGCTGGAGGTCTGCAAGGCCGTCGGCGCCAGCCCGCGCAAGCTCGGCTATTGCTTCCAGGAGGTTTTGGGCACGAGCCCGATGCACTATTGGCGCGCGATGCGGCTGAACCGTGTGCGGCGCGATCTCAAGGGCGCCGGCGGCAACGAGACCTCGGTCTACGACGTCGCGGTGCAGCACGGCTTCTGGCACTTCAGCCAGTTCTCGCTCGACTACAAGCGCCACTTCGGCGAGCTGCCCTCGCAGACGCTGCGTCGCGCGAGGTGTGCCGCCTGATCGGATTCAGCGATGCCGCAACCGGCGATTGACCCGGCGCGCCAGGTAATCGCCGGCGCTCTGGACGATCTGCACCAGTGCGATCAGCACGACCACGACGGCCAGCATCATCTCCGGCATGAAGCGCTGGTAGCCGTAGCGGATGCCGAGATCGCCAAGGCCGCCGCCGCCGACTGCGCCGACCATGGCGGAATAACCGAGTAGGCTGACCACCGCGAGCGTCAGCGCCAGCAGCAGTCCCGGCAGCGCCTCCGGGATCAGGACCTTGAGCACGATCTGGAGCGGTGAAGCGCCGAACGAGGACGCGGTCTCGATCAGGCCGCCGTCGACCTCGCGGATCGCAGCCTCGACGAGCCGCGCGATGAACGGCGTCGAAGCGATCGTTAGCGGCACGATAGCGGCCGTCGAGCCGATCGAGGTGCCGGCAACGAGGCGCGTGAACGGGATGATGGCGACGACGAGGATGATGAAGGGCGTCGAGCGTGTCGCATTGACGACGATGCCGAGCACGCGATTGACGATGGGCGCCGCGAACAGCTCGCCTTTGCGGCTGGTGGCCAGGAACACGCCGAGCGGCAGGCCGAAGGCGGTGCCGAGCAGCGCCGCGATGCCGACCATGTACAGGCTTTCGAAGGTAGCCTGGACGATCAGGTTGATGAGTTCAGGCGACATAGCCGAGACGCTCCGCCGAGAGTTGATATTGAGAGAGCCAGGCGAGCGTCCGCGTCACCGCGTCCTCGCCGACGGGAATGCCGAGCGTCAGCGAGCCCACGTGCTGGCCGCCGATCTCGTCGATGCGCGCCGACAGCAGCGACACGTCGAGCGCTAGCTCACGCGCGAGCCGCGCCACCACGGTGTCGCCGGCCCCTGCCCCGCGCACCTGGATCCGGATCACGGCCTGCCCGCCGGCAGGCCGCTCCGAAACGATCCGGCTCGCCAGCGACACCGGCAGGCTGTCGCCGATCACCTCCGCCAGGAAGGACTGCGTGATCGGATGTCTTGGCTGCGTGAAGATATCGGCGACATGGCCACTCTCGACCACGCGGCCGGCGTCCAGCACCACCACCTCCTTGGCGAGCTGGCGCACCACGGACATCTCGTGGGTAATCAGCACGATGGTCACGCCGAGCTCGCGGTTGATGTTCGCAAGCAGATCGAGGATCGCGCGCGTGGTCTGCGGATCGAGTGCCGAGGTCGCCTCGTCCGACAGCAGCACGCTTGGCCGCGTCGCCAGCGCGCGGGCGATGCCGACGCGCTGCTTCTGGCCGCCGGACAGTTCGGAAGGATAGCGGTCGTGCTTGTCGGCGATGCCGACCAGCGCGAGCAGCTCGGCGACGCGGGCCTTGATGTCGGTCTTGGTCCAGCCGGCGATCTCGAGCGGCAGCGCGATGTTGTCGGCGGCGGTTCGCGAGGACAGCAGATTGAAGTGCTGGAAGATCATGCCGATCGAGCGCTGCGCCAATCGAAGCTCGCGGCCGGTCAGCGCCGAGATATCGCGGCCGTCGACGATCACACGGCCCGTGGTCGGTTTCTCCAGGCCGTTGATCAGCCGGACCAGGCTCGACTTGCCGGCGCCAGAGCGGCCGATCACGCCGGTGATGGAGCCGCGCGGAATGGCGAAGTCGATGTCTTGCAGCGCGTTGACGCCGGGCTTGCCGCGATAGGCCGGATAGGTCTTGGAGATGCCGGCGAAACGGACCATCGCGTCCGGCTCGGCGGGCGCGGGTGAAATCGCTTCGAGCGTTTCGATCGGTCGTCCGATCGCGAGCGATTGGTGGGCATTCATGGAGACGGCCTTCATGCACGATAGCTCGGTCACCCGCATGCCCAGGGCACATGGGAACCGGTCGCGTCTCTGCGACGTGGTGAAAATGGCGACGAGGGCTCAATCGAGCGCGCTGCACCGCAGCACGCACCTTCGCTCTTTCTGGTCTTCCTTGCAATCTCAGATATTTGGAAGGACGTGGACGAAATTTTCCCGATCGTCTCCTGACGAGGAAGATTTATCCGCCGAATATCGGCGCTGTGATCACCGACCCCGGAACCGCGGCTTGCGGCGCGTCAGGAACGCCTCCACGCCTTCCTTGTGGTCTTCGCTGAGGCTGGCGAGCGCGAACTGATCGACATCCATGTGGCTTGCAAGATCGTCCAGCGCATGCGCGAGCCGGTTGACGGTCAGCTTGGTCATGGCGACGGACAGCGGCGGTTGCGCGGCAACCTTGCGGGCAAGCTCCATGGCGGCATCGAAGGCATGGCCGGGATCCGCCACCTGCTCGACGAGCCCCCATTCATAGGCCTCGTCCGCGCTGATGCGCTGGTCGGCCAGGATCACTGCCTGCTTGGTGCGGGCCGGCCCGATCAGATGCAGCATGCGCGGGATGCCCTGCCAGCTCATATTCATGCCGAGCCCGATCTCGGGCACGCGCAGATGCGCATCGCGCCCCATCACCCGGAAATCGAGCGCCACCGCGAGGGCGACGCCGCCGCCGACGCAAAAGCCTTCGATCGCGGCGATCGTGATCTGCTCCATGTCCTGCCAGGCTTGGGTGAGGCGCGGCCCGAGCTTGAGGTGCCGCCGCAGCGCGCCGAGGTCCATCTCCTTGCGCGAGCGTCCCTCGGCGTCCTTGAGATCGAAGCCGGCGCTGAAGGCGCCCGAGCTGCCGGTCAGCACGACGACCGAGGTCGCTGCATCGTCCTCGAAGCTGCGCGCGGCCGCCGTGAGTTGGCGCAGCGCCTCCGGCGAGAGCGCGTTGATGCCGTCGCCACGGTCGAAGCGCACGACCGCGATCCGGCCCTCCGGTCCGAGACCCTTCTCGATCTTCACGTAATCGGTCACCATCATCTCCACGCTGTTTGCGGGATGCTAGCGTACAAGTGCCCTCACGCATACGTGCCAGGACTGCGCTGCAACGAGCCCTCGACAGCCCCTAGCCATTGCGCCTATCTTCCGCGGCATGAGCCAAGATCACGACCATCATCACCACGATCACGATCATTCCGAGCTGTCCGAGACCGAGCTGCGCGTGCGCGCGCTCGAGACGATCCTGACCGAAAAAGGCTATGTCGAGCCGGCCGCGCTCGATGCCATCATCCAGGCCTATGAGACCAAGATCGGCCCGCACAATGGCGCGCGCGTCGTTGCAAAGGCCTGGACCGATCCGGCGTTCAAGACGGCGCTGCTGCAGGACGGCTCCAAGGCCATCGGCACGCTCGGCCATGTCAGCCGCGTCGGCGATCATCTCGTCGTGGTCGAGAACACGCCCGAGCGGCACAACATGGTCGTGTGCACACTGTGCTCTTGTTACCCCTGGGAAATGCTCGGGCTGCCGCCGGTCTGGTACAAGGCCGCGCCCTACCGCTCGCGCGCGGTAAAGGATCCGCGCGGCGTGCTCGCCGATTTCGGGGTCGCGCTGCCCAAGGACATCGAGATCCGGGTGTGGGATTCCACGGCCGAGACGCGCTTCCTGGTGCTGCCGATGCGCCCCGCGGGCACGGAAGGCTGGAGCGAGGAGCAGCTCGCCGAGCTCGTGACGCGCGATTCCATGATCGGCACCGGTTTCCCCAGGACGCCGGGAGCACCGTCGTGAACGGCGTGCACGACATGGGCGGCATGGACGGGTTCGGCAAGGTCGAGCCCGAGCCGAACGAGCCGATGTTTCACGAGGAATGGGAGTCGCGCGTGCTGGCCATGGTGCGCGCGATGGGCGCAGCCGGCGCCTTCAACATCGACACTTCGCGCTTCTATCGCGAGACCTTGCCGCCGCATGTTTACCTGTCGAGCTCCTATTACAAGAAATGGTTTCTCGGGCTCGAGGAGATGCTGATCGACAAGGGCTATCTCACCCGTGAGGAGGTCGCCGCCGGCCATGCGATGCAGCCGGCAAAGGCGCTCAAGCACGGCAAGTTCGACCGCGCCAATGTCGAGCGCGTGATGGTGCGCGGCAAGTTCGGCCGCCCTGCCCCGGCTCCGGCGAAATTCAACATCGGCGATCGCGTCCGCGCCAGGAATATTCACCCTGCCACGCACACGCGACTGCCGCGCTATGTGCGCGGCCATATCGGCGTGGTCGAGCTGAACCACGGCTGCCACGTCTTTCCGGATACGGCGGCGATGGAGCGCGGCGAGAACCCGCAATGGCTCTATACCGTGGTGTTTGAGGGCCGCGATCTCTGGGGCGAGGACGGCGATCCCACGCTGAAGGTCTCGATCGACGCGTTCGAGTCCTATCTGGAACCGGCGTGATGAGCAGCGCGCTGGCGGCCGCCGCGACGGCGGCGATCCCGAGCATTCCGTGCGACGACGACGGCCCGGTGTTCCGAGCGCCCTGGGAGGCGCATGCCTTCGCGATGGCCTTGAGCCTGCACGAGCGCGGCGTATTCACCTGGCCGGAATGGGCCGCCGCACTCGCCGACGAAATCAAGCGCGCCCAGGCCGCGGGCGATCCTGATACCGGCGAGACCTACTATCTGCACTGGCTCGCTACGCTGGAGGGCCTCGTCGCCCGCAAGGGCGTCGCGTCCATGGAAACGCTGCACCGCTATCGGAATGCGTGGGACCACGCGGCGGATCGCACGCCACACGGCAAGCCTATCGAGCTCAGGCCAGAGGATTTTGGCTAGCTGATCGCTCCGTCGTCATTGCGAGCGCAGCGAAGCAATCCAGAATCCCTCCGCGGTGGCAGTCTGGATTGCTTCGTCGCAAGGACTCCTCGCAATGACGACAGAGCGAGCCTACCGTCCCGCCACGTACTCGTTCCACCCCTTCGCCCGCAAACTGCAGGCCGGGCACTCGCCGCAGCCATAGCCCCACTCGTGCGGCGCGCCGCGTTCGCCGAGATAGCAGGTGTGCGACTGCTCGCGGATGAGATCGACCAGCCCGGCGCCGCCGAGGTCATGGGCGAGCTTCCAGGTCGCGGCCTTGTCGATCCACATCAAGGGCGTGTGCAGCTCGAACTGCTTGGCCATGCCGAGCGAGAGCGCGGCCTGCATGGCGCGGACGGTCTCGTCACGGCAATCGGGATAGCCGGAATAATCGGTCTCGCACATGCCGCCGACGATGTGGCTGATGCCGCGCCGGTAGGCCAGCGCCGCGGCGAAGGTCAGGAACACGAGGTTGCGGCCCGGCACGAAGGTGTTCGGCAGGCCGTCCGCGCCCATCGCGATCGCGACGTCGCGGGTCAGCGCCGTCTCGGACACCGCCGCCAGCGTCGGGATCGACAGCGTGTGGCTCTCGCCGAGCCTTGCAGCCCAATCGGCGCGCAGGGCCTTGATGCCGTCGAGCAGGCGGTCGCGGCAGGCAAGCTCGATGGCGTGGCGCTGGCCGTAGTCGAACCCCAGCGTCTCCACGCGCGCGAAGCGGCTCAGCGCCCAGGCGAGGCAGGTGGTGGAATCCTGGCCGCCGGAGAACAGCACCAGCGCGGTTTGTGAGGAAAATGCATCACTCATGGCCCGCGCTTTAGCATCGCGCGACTTGCCCGCCAATCGGTGGAAATCGGCCAGTTCCGCCGCCTTGCGCTGGGATCGGGGGCCCGCTTTTGGCATAAGGCTCTGGATCCCAGGAGACTGCCCGGCAATGACCCCTTCCCGCGACATTTCCCGCCTGATCGAGATCATGGCGGCGCTGCGCACGCCGGTGACCGGCTGCCCCTGGGACCTCGAGCAGGATTTTTCGACGATCGCGCCGTACACGATCGAGGAAGCCTATGAGGTAGTCGACGCCATCACCCGCGGCGATCTCGACGATCTCAGAGAGGAGCTTGGCGATCTCCTGCTCCAGGTGGTGTTCCACGCCCAGATGGCTTCCGAGCAGAACGCGTTCAATTTTGGTGACGTGGTCCTGGCCATCACCCGCAAGATGATCCGCCGCCATCCCCACGTCTTCGCCGACAAGGACGGCAAACTCGCCTCCTCCCATGTCAAGGAAGTCTGGGACCGCATCAAGGCCGAGGAAAAGGCCGAGCGCGCCGCGCGCCGGCCGCCGGAAGGGGCGCCGACGCACAAGTCGCTGCTCTCGGGCGTGAAGGCCGGCCAGCCCGCGCTGACGCGTGCGATGGAGCTGCAGCGCAAGGCGTCCACCGTCGGCTTCGACTGGAACGACCCGCGCGCGGTCCTGCACAAGATACGCGAGGAGGTCGACGAGATCGAGGCAGCATTGGACCGCAACGACAAGCAGGAGATTGCGGAAGAGACCGGCGACCTGATGTTCGCCCTCGTCAACCTCGCCCGCCATGTCGATGCTGATCCGGAGGCTGCGCTCCGCGCGACGAATGCAAAATTCGAGCGGCGCTTTGCCTATATCGAGCGGGCACTAGAGGCGCAGGGCCGGACGCTGGAGCAGGCGTCGCTGGCGGAGATGGACGCGCTGTGGAATGCGGCGAAGGGCGATGAGAAGCCGGTGTCACAAGCGCGAAGCTCGTAGCCCGGATGGTGCGAAGCGTAATCCGGATCGCTTTGCGCTGTGACATCCCGGATTTCGCTAACGCTCCATCCGGGCTACGAAGTGAGGCTCGGTTACGCCGGCAGATGCGGCACCGCGTCGAACCTGTTCACCACGATATCCCGCTTGGTCTCGTCCACCCGCACGGTCATGTCGAAGCGGCCGTCGTGCAGCTCCTTCGACAGCACCTCGGCATTGCGGTGCAGCCAGCTGATGCCGGCGCCGTCGGCGGCGTCGATGGAGAGATCGAGCGTTGTCCGTTTCGCCGCGAGCCGCTGCTCGATCGCGGCGAGCAGAGCATCGACGCCCTCGCCCGACACGGCTGAGACCAGCATCGCCGGATGATCCTCCGGCCTGCGCGCCGCGATGTTGAGCAGCTCTTCGCGTTGCTCAGGGTCGAAACGGTCGATCTTGTTCCAGACCTCGATGATGCGGCCGGAATCGTCCGGGTTGATGCCGAGCTGGCGCAGCACCGCGTCGACGTCGCTTTGCTGCGCCTCGGCGTCCTCATGCGAGATGTCGCGGACATGCAGGATGACGTCGGCCTCCAGCACCTCCTCCAGCGTGGCGCGGAAGGCGGCGACGAGCTGCGTCGGCAGGTTGGAGATGAAGCCGACGGTGTCCGAGAGCATCGCCTTGCCGCCATGCGGCAGGTTGAGCGCCCGCAAGGTCGGATCGAGCGTTGCGAACAGCATGTCGGCCGCCTGCACGTCGGCGCGGGTCAGGCGATTGAACAGCGTCGACTTGCCGGCATTGGTGTAGCCGACCAGCGCGACAACACGATACGGCACGCGTTGACGGCCGGCGCGGTGCAGGCGCCGCGTCGCCTGCACCTTTTTAAGCTCGCTCTCGAGTTTGGAGATGCGCTCCTGGATCAGGCGGCGGTCGGCCTCGATCTGCGTCTCGCCGGGGCCGCCCATGAAGCCGAAACCGCCGCGCTGGCGTTCGAGATGGGTCCAGGAGCGCACCAGGCGCGAACGCTGGTAGTTGAGATGCGCAAGCTCGACCTGCAACGAGCCTTCCCGGGTCTTGGCGCGGCGGCCGAAGATTTCGAGAATGAGCCCGGTGCGGTCGAGCACCTTGGCGTGCCATTCCTTTTCGAGATTGCGCTGCTGGATCGGCGACAATGCGCAATCCATCACCACGAGCTCGACCTCGAGGGTCTTGATCAGCCCGGCGATCTCCTCGACCTTGCCCTTGCCGATATAGGTCGCGGGGCGGATCTGGCTGACCGGCGCGACGATGGCGTCGGCAATGACGAGATCGATCGCCCGCGCGAGGCCCGCGGCTTCATCGAGCCGGGCCTCGGTATCTCGCAGAGCATGAGTCACCGATTGCACGTCGGCGCTGCCCGCGCGCACGCGCAAGTAGGGGCCGATGACAAGCACCCGCCCCGTCTGCGTAGCCCCTGCCGACCGCGGACGGTCGGCATCCCCGTCGAAATTTCGGGGTTCCAATCAGGTCACTCTCAAGCCGGCTGGTCCTCGCCGCCTTCGAACAACTGAATCGGAGCGCCCGGCATGATGGTCGAGATCGCATGCTTGTAGACCAGCTGCGAATGACCGTCGCGCCGAAGCAGCAAACAGAAATTGTCGAACCAGGTCACGATGCCCTGGAGCTTCACTCCGTTGACCAGAAAGATCGTCAGTGGCGTCTTGGTTTTGCGAACGTGATTAAGGAAGGTGTCCTGTAGGTTTTGTGCGCGGTCTGCCGCCATTGTTTTTTTCTCGCTTTGAGTTTCTTTTTATTGCGCCGGATGCGGCCCTCTTTGTGGAGTTCGGGGCCTCCTCCGGTTGCCGTCCTTCATGAGATCCCCCTCGGAAGGAACAGCGGGTGGATTAGAGGACAGGTCGGGATATTAGGCAAGCCGCTTCAAGCGGCAGGCGTGGCCCTATTGCCCCGAAAAACTACGGAAATCGATGATTTTCTTTGCCTATTCCCGAGATGCCGCCGCAGCGTCGCAGCATTAGCCGACGCCGAGTGCTTTCAACTTCCGGTGCAAGGCCGAGCGTTCCATGCCAACGAACTCGGCCGTTCGAGAAATATTTCCTGAGAAACGGCTGATCTGTGCAATCAAATAGTCGCGCTCGAACACCTCGCGGGCTTCGCGCAGCGGCAGGCCCATGATGTGCTCGCCATTGTTGCTGGTCGGCATCGCCGGCACCATCGAGCCGACATCCTGCGGCAGCATGTCGGCCGTGATGATGACCTCCGGCCCTCCGGCGGCCAGAATCATGACTCTTTCGACGTTGTTGCGGAGCTGGCGCACATTGCCGGGCCAGACATGCGATTGCAGCACCGCCATCGCGTCCTGACCGATCTGGCGCTTGGGCAGGCCGCTGCCGGCCGAGATCTGCTCCATGAAATAGTCGATCAGTTCCGGAATGTCCTCGCGCCGCTCCGACAGTGCGGGCACGCGGATCGGCACCACCGAGAGCCGGTGGTAGAGGTCCTCGCGGAAACGGCCGGCCGCGATCTCCTCTTCGAGATTGCGTGCGGTCGATGAGATGATGCGCACGTCGACCTGCACCTTGGCGGTGCCGCCGACGCGCTGGAACGACTGCTCCACCAGCACGCGCAGGATCTTGTTCTGGGTCTCGCGCGGCATGTCCGCGATCTCGTCGATGAACAGCGTGCCGCCATGCGCCTCTTCGAGCGCGCCGGGCTTGCGCGGCTGCTCGCCGTTGGACTGCTCGACGCCGAACAGCTCATGCTCCATTCGCTCGGGCGTGATCGCGGCGGCGTTGATGACGACGAACGGACCGTCGGCGCGGCCCGAAGCGGTATGCAGCGTGCGCGCGGTCAGCTCCTTGCCGGCGCCGGCGGGGCCGACGATCAGGATACGGCTGTTGGCCTTGGCCGCCCGCTCGATGGTCTGGCGCAGCTGGTTCATGCTGGGCGAGCGGCCGACGAGCTGGCTGGCGCTCGGGGCGAGCTGCTTCAGCTCCTTGACCTCGCGCTTGAGCCGCGAGTTCTCCAGCGCTCTGGTCGCGACCAGGATGAGGCGGTCGGCCTTGAACGGCTTCTCGATGAAGTCATAGGCGCCGCGCTTGATCGCGGCGACTGCGGTCTCGATGTTGCCGTGGCCGGAGATCATCACGACGGGCAGATCGGCATTGTCCTTCTTGACCTGCTCCAGGAGCTGCAGGCCGTCGAGCTTGGAGCCTTGCAGCCAGATGTCGAGAAACACCAGATGCGGCCGACGATTGGCAATCTCGGCGAGCGCCGTGTCGCTGTCACGTGCGGTCCTGGTGACGAACCCTTCGTCTTCGAGAATGCCCGCAACGAGATCGCGAATATCGGCCTCGTCATCGACAATCAGAATTTCACTTGCCATGGATCGCGCCTGTCTTGTCAGCTGCCTGTTGAGGCTTCGATTTTGGTTGAATCATTGGTCTTTTCAGCCGGCTCTTTGGTTCCGGCGGCCGGCTCTTTTGTTGCCTGGGTCTCGATGGATTCCGTCGCCGTTTGCGTGATGTCGGGCTTGGAGGTTGTCCCGGTCGCGCCGTTGACCGCCGGCACTTGCTCCGTTCTCGCGGACTTCGCGGGTTGCCCCGACACGGCAAAGCGCATGCGCATCCAGGCGCCGCGCTGGCCGGCACGGAAGTCCGAGGCGTCCTTCAGCTCGATCCGCCCGCCATGGTCTTCCAGCACGCGCCCGACGATCGCAAGCCCCAGCCCGGTGCCCTTGGCACGCGTGGTAACGTAGGGCTCGAGCAGACGCGAGCGCGCGACCTTGGGCAGGCCGATGCCGTTGTCGATGACGTCGATCAGCACGTCGTCGCCCTCGCGCGACACCACGACGTCGATACGCCCCTTGCCGAGCTCCTCGGGCGGGACCTGCTCGATCGCCTCGGTGGCGTTCTTGACGATGTTGGTGACAGCCTGCGAGATCAGGCGCCGGTCGAACTGGGCGCGCAGCGGATCCTGCTTGAACTCGGCCTCGATGTCGATTTCGGGATGGGCGACCTTCATCAGGAACACGGCCTGGCGCACCGTGTCGGCGACGTCCTCGCCTTCCATCACGGGCTTGGGCATCCGCGCAAAGCGCGAGAACTCGTCGACCATGCGCCTGATGTCGTCGACCTGGCGGACGATGGTGTCGGTGCATTGGTCGAAGATCTGCTTGTCCTTGGTCTCGGTGATGTCCTTGCCGAACTTGCGGCGGATGCGCTCGGCCGAGAGCTGGATCGGCGTCAGCGGGTTCTTGATCTCATGCGCGATGCGGCGCGCCACGTCGCCCCAGGCCGAGGTACGCTGCGCCGAGACCAGCTCGGTGATGTCGTCGAGCGTGATGATGTAGCTGTCATGCGGCTGGTTCTTCTCGGCGCTGACGCGGACCGACAGGTTGCGCTCGGTGCCGTCACGGGTGATCGTGATCTGGCCCTGCACCAGGCGCTGGGTCCCTTCCCGCGCCGTCTTCATCATCTCGTCGAGTTCGGGCAGCACGTCGGAGAGCGGATGGCCGAGCGTCTCGGCTTCGGAGTGCCCGATCAGTTTCTCTGCGGAGCGGTTGAGGATGCCGACGCTGCCGGACGCGTCGACGCCGATGATGCCCGCGCTCGCGGACGACAGCACCGCCTCGATGAAGCGGCGGCGGCTGTCGATGAGGTCGCTGGCATTGACCAGCTCGTCGCGCTGGCTGCGCAATTCCTGCGTCATCTTGTTGAAGGTCTCGCCCAGCTGGGCGAGATCGCCCTCCGACTGGTGCACGGGCACCTGGACGTGCAGGTCGCCGGTCGAAACTGTATGTGCCGCGTTCATCAGTCGCCGGATCGGCGAGACCAGCGAGTTGGCGAAGTTGAGACCGATCAGCACCGAAGCCATGAGGATGGTCAGCGCGATCACCGCGAACATCAGCGCGAAAGCGACCTGGATACCGAGCCTGCGCGATTCGATCTGGGCGTATTCGGCGACGCTGACCTCGGTCTGCTTGAGCTGATTGACGACATTCGGATCAAGCGGCCTGGCGACATAGAGGAAGGTGTCGTTGAAGGCGCGCAGGCGGATCACCGCGGCAACGAAGCTCGCATCGGGAAGGACCGCGATCTCGGGCTCGTTCTCGTTGACGTTGCTGAGAAAATCCGGCGCGGGCGGCGAATAAGCGAGCCGCATGCCGGTGTCGGCGGATTCCAGGATGTTGGTGTTCTTGTCGATGATCATCGCGCCCGGCAGGTTGCGCGACGCGGCGCTCGCCGTTAGCATCTCGCGGAACGAGCGGCGGTCCTGGTCGTAGAGCGGCCGGGCATGGGCGATGTCGTTGGCCATGCCGAGAATGTCGCCGCGGATCAGCTGGGCATGGTCCTGCATATAGGCCCGCGCGATCGTCAGCGAGTTCTGGATCACCTCCTTGGTCGGCCCGGAGAACAACCGGTCGAGGCCGCGCTCGATGGTGACGTTGGCAACGACGGCGACCAGCACCGCCGGCAGCACCGCCACGATCGAGAACAGGCTGACGATCTGGACGTGGAGACGCGCCGCCGCCCTGCCCCGCCGCCGCGCCAGGATCAGCTGCCAGAGTTCCCGGATGATGATCCCGACCAGCAGCAGGATCGTGGCGGCATTGATCAGATAGAATGTGCGGACCACCGCGGGCGTCGGCTCGATCGTGCTCAGACCCGTCAGGACCAGGAAGGTCAGGAAGGCCGACAACAGCGCCAGCGCGACGGCAAAGGGTGCCAGCCAGCGTCGCACCGACCAACGCCGGGGCTCTTCCGCTGTGGCCGTGTCAAAGTGTGCGGCCGAGGTATCTGCGCTGGTCATTCCGGCAATGATGCTGAAAACGGGTCCGCGGACGGGCGGATACTGATGTATTCGTACCACATTGTTGCCGAATTGCGACAATTCCGCGGCGTGTTCGCCCTGGCGGACCCGCGCAATCCACAGGCACATGCCGCCTGGGCGGAACGGATTCCCGCCGTCCCGGCTTAATCCGCATGGATAGGATCTTTCTCGCGACGATGGTTTCGGCCGTTCTGCTGCTGATCGTGGCCGCCGACCTCCTGGTCAACGGCCTCGGCCTTCAGCAGCCGCCGCTGAATGTCGCGAGCGTGGTGCCAGCATCCGGCGGACTGGTCAGATAGGCGCAATGGCCGCGCTGCGGCCGACGACCAATTTGAATGTGCGGGCGGAACATTAGAGTCCCGTCAGGACTTGTGCTCACCGCGTCAGCCACAACGGCCAGCGCGATCCGGACAGGCTCAGCTCTGCCTTGGTAGGGGGAGCTGAGCCACCGGCCGCGTCGAGAGACTAGCCCCCGCTCCGATACACCTGGATGTCGAGATCCCGGATCTTCTTCCGCAGCGTGTTGCGGTTGAGGCCGAGCAGGTCCGCGGCGCGGATCTGGTTGCCACGGGTGGCGGCGAGCGCGGCCGTGAGCAGCGGCACCTCGATCTCCTTGAGGATGCGGTGATAGAGGCCGGGCGGCGGCACGCCGTTCGGGAAGCCCTGGAAGTGCGAGGACAGATACGCCTCCACGGCGCCGCCGAGATTGTCGACGCCCTGCTGGACCGCAGCCCCCGGGCTGACCGAGGGGGGCGCGAGCTCGCCGTCGATGACGGAGGACGTGATCACGTCCTGGGGATAGAGCGCGGCGAGGCGCCGGGCGAGGTTCTCGAGCTCGCGCACGTTGCCGGGCCAGCGGTGCTGCTTCAGCCGCTCCAGCGCCAGCGTGTCGAGCTTCTTCGGCGGCAAGCCGTCCTTCTCGGCCAGTGTGAAGAAGTGCCGCACGAGATCCGGCAGGTCCTCGATGCGCTCGCGCAACGGCGGCAGCCGCAGCGGAACGACGTTGAGGCGGAAGAACAGGTCTTCGCGGAACAGGCCCTGCTGAATGAGCACGCGCAGGTCCTTGTTGGAGGCCGCAACGATGCGCACGTCGGTCTTGATCGGGGTGCGGCCGCCAACCGTGGTGTATTCGCCCTGCTGCAACACACGCAGCAGGCGGGTCTGCGCCTCCATCGGCATGTCGCCGATCTCATCCAGGAACAGCGTGCCGCCTTCGGCCTGCTCGAACCGGCCGGAGGCGCGGGTGTTGGCGCCGGTGAAGGCACCGCGCTCGTGGCCGAACAATTCGGACTCGATGAGGTCGCGCGGGATCGCCGCCATGTTGACCGCGACGAAGGGGCCGTTGCGGCGCTTGCCGTAATCGTGCAGCGCGCGCGCCACCAGCTCCTTGCCGGTTCCGGACTCGCCCGTGATCATCACGGTGAGGTCGGTCTGCATCAGGCGCGCCAGCACGCGATAGATTTCCTGCATCGCCGGCGAGCGGCCGACCAGCGGGATCGCCTCCATCTCGGCGTCCTCATCCGGCGTCGAGGTCCGCTCCTTCGGCTCGGCGAGCGCGCGGCCGACGATCGCGATCAGCTCCTTGAGGTCGAACGGCTTCGGCAGATATTCGTAGGCCCCCCGCTCGGACGCACGGATCGCCGTCATGAAGGTGTTCTGCGCGCTCATGACGATGACGGGCAGGTTCGGCCGCATCTTCTTGATCCGCGGCAACAGGTCGAACGCGTTTTCGTCGGGCATCACCACGTCGGTGATGACGAGATCGCCCTCGCCCTGGCTGACCCAGCGCCATAGCGTTGCGGCATTGCCGGTCAGCCGCACTTCGTAACCGGCGCGGGACAGTGCCTGATTGAGAACGGTGCGGATGGCGGTATCGTCATCGGCTACGAGAATGCTACCTGCGGGCATTGTTGATCCTCATTTTGCCCCCTGTGACGCAGGCGACGACTTCCCGGCAGAGCCGTCGCGACTGCTTTGATCGGCGTGTTTGACCGATGTGGAATACATCGGCATCAGCACGCGGAAGGTGGTCTTGCGCGGCTGAGATTCGCATTCGATGATGCCCCCGTGATCGCCGACGATCTTGGCGACCAGCGCAAGGCCGAGACCCGAGCCGGTCTGCTTGGTGGTCACGAAGGGGTCGAACAGGTTGGGCAGAAGATCGTCGGGCACGCCGGGTCCGTTGTCCTTCACGCAGAATTCGAGCGGAAGGGATACCCGGGATTTTTGACCGGGGACTGACAGGCGCACGCCGGGGCGGAACGCGGTTGTGAGCTGGATCTCGGCGTCGGGCACGTCGATCAGCGCTTCGGCAGCGTTCTTCACGAGATTGAGGAACACCTGGATCAGCTGGTCCTGGTTCGCCAGGACCGGCGGCAGCGAGGGGTCGTAGTCCTCGATGAAACGGATGTTGCGGGCAAAGCCCGACTGCGCCAGCCGCTTCACGTGGTCGAGCACCGAATGGATGTTGACGGGACCGCGCACCACGGGGCGCTCGTCGCCGAACACCTCCATGCGGTCGACCAGCGTCACGATGCGATCGGCCTCGTCGCAGATCAGCCGCGTCAGCATGCGGTCCTCGGACGAGGCCTGCTGCTCGAGCAGCTGCGCTGCGCCGCGAATGCCCGAAAGCGGATTCTTGATTTCATGAGCGAGCATTGCTGCTAGCGCTATCACCGAGCGCGCGGCGCTGCGATGGGTGAGCTGCCGATCCATCTTGTCCGCGATGGTGCGCTCCTGCAGCATCACGACGATATGGCCGGGCCGCTCGGTGAGTGGAGCCACGTGCAGGTCGACCTGGCGGTCGCCGCCCATGCGTGGCGTGCCGAGATCGACCTTGTATTCGTTGACCGGCGCGTTCGAGGAACGCACCTGGTCGATCAGCGCCAACAGAGGGCTTCCAAACGGCACCAGCTCCTTCAGCGACTGCCGCTTCAGGAATTGCGTCGAGATCTCGAAGAAGGCTTCGGTGGCGATGTTGGCGGCGACGATCTTGCCGTCGGGCCCGATCATGAGCACGGGGTTGGGCAAGGCATCCAGGATTGCGTCGCTGTCGGACTGAAGCGGCCGACGATGTTCAGCGGCTGAACTCATGCAGCAGCGCTCCATGCGAAGTCGTCGAAGGCGTCTTGCAGTGAAACGTGAACGAGGCGCGGATCCTCCGAGACCAGGATCTTCTGCCGCCAGGATTTCAGCTTCTCGGCCGGCGCACGGCTCGCCTGCGCTGCGACGTCGAGCGCCCAACCCAGATGCTTGCGGGCGTGCCTCAGCCCGATGCGCAGGCCATAGAGCGCACAAACGCCGTCATAGAGTGTGCGGACATAATGCAGCTGCGTCTGGAGCGAGGGTACGGCTTCCTCGGCTCCGCCCTGCAGGCGGCGGCCGATCTGGCCCGGCAGCCAGGGCTGGCCCTGCGCGCCGCGGCCGATCATCACGGCGTCGGCGCCCGAGGCGTCCAATGCCGCCAGCGCCTTCTCGTAGGAGGTGATGTCGCCGTTGACGACGAGCGGAATCGAGATGGCCTCGCGCACGGCGCGGATCGCATCCCAATCGGCCTCCCCCTTGTAGAACTGGCAGCGGGTGCGGCCGTGCACGGTGACGAGCTTGACCCCGGCGGCCTCCGCGCGCCGCGCCAGCTCGGGCGCGTTGCGGCTGCGGTCGTCCCAGCCGAGGCGCATCTTCAGCGTCACCGGCACCTTCACCGCCGCGATCGTCGCTTCGATCAGGCTGACGGCATGGTCGAGGTCGCGCATCAAGGCCGAGCCGGACTGGCCGCCGGTGACGTGGCGGGCGGGACAGCCCATGTTGATGTCGATGATATCGGCGCCTTCCGCTTCGGCGATCCGGGCGCCTTCGGCCATCCAATGCGTCTCGCAGCCGGCGAGTTGGACCACATGCGGGCCGATGCCGGTGGCTTCGCAGCGCAACCGGGACATCCGGTGTCCATTGACGAGCTCATCGCTCGCGGTCATTTCGGACACGACGAGACCAGCCCCAAGCTCGGCGGCCAGCCGGCGGACGGGCGAGTCAGTCACACCCGACATCGGCGCCAGGAAGACCGGGGTGGCGACTTCAATATCGCCTATTTTCAACGGCTTAGAGCCTGATACTGCCGAGCCGGTCACAGGGGTCCCGTTGACTGGGCAGGGCCTCATCGCGCCTGCCATGATCTATCTTGCGCACAATTCTTGTGCAGTCAAGCGTCATGCCTACAGTTTAGACAGTTCTGTAGATCTTTCAAGTGCAGTGCAGCAAAATGCTGTTTCCCACAATCCGGGGAAACCCCCTTTTTTTGCGGGCCTGCCGTGCTAGAGGCATGCCGGCAAATCACCCCTGCTCTTATTGGCAACTGAGTATTTGAGTCCTATGGCGAAATCACAGCGCACCGCGGTCGTCCTCGTCGCAGCCGGGCGTGGACTGCGTGCCGGCGCCGGTGGGCCGAAGCAATATCGCGAGATCGGTGGCGTGCCCGTGATCCGCCGCGCCATGGAAGCCTTCAGCCGTCACGCTGAGGTGTTCGCGGTGCAGCCGGTGGTGAACCCCGACGACAGCGCCATGTTCACCGCAGCGGTCGCAGGGCTCAGGCACGAGCCACCGACCAATGGCGGCGCGACGCGGCAGGCTTCGGTGCTCGCCGGCCTCGAAGCGCTGGCCAAGCACAATCCGGACATCGTGCTGATCCACGACGCCGCGCGCCCCTTCGTCTCGGAAGGCGTGATCTCGCGCGCGATCGAGGCGGCGAGCCGCGCCGGCGCTGCGATCCCCACCGTCGCCGTCACCGACACCATCAAGGTCACCGGCGAAAGCGGCAACGTCGAGGCCACGCCGGACCGCGCTTCCTTGCGGATCGCACAGACGCCGCAATCCTTTCGTTTCGACGTCATCCTCGAGGCGCATCGTCGCGCGGCAAGGGATGGACGCTCGGATTTCACCGACGATGCCGCGATTGCCGAATGGGCGGGATTGACGGTTGCAACCTTTGAAGGCGATGTTGCCAACATGAAGCTCACAACTCCCGAGGATTTCGTGCGCGAGGAAGCGCGCCTGGCCGCCCAGCTCGGCGACATCAGGACCGGCACCGGCTACGACGTGCACGCCTTCGGCGAAGGCGACCATGTCATGATCTGCGGCGTGCGCGTGCCGCACACCAAAGGTTTCCTGGCTCATTCCGACGGCGATGTCGGCCTGCATGCGCTGGTCGACGCCATTCTCGGCGCTCTCGCCGACGGCGACATCGGCTCGCACTTCCCGCCGAGCGATGCAAAGTGGAAGGGCGCCTCCTCCGACCAGTTCCTGAAATATGCCATCGAGCGCGTCGCAGCGCGCGGCGGCCGCGTCGCCAACCTCGAGGTGACGCTGATCTGCGAGCGGCCGAAGATCGGCCCGTTGCGCGACACCATGCGCGCGCGCATCGCCGAGATCTCCGGCGTCGACATCTCGCGCATCGCAGTGAAGGCGACCACCAGCGAGCGGCTCGGCTTCACCGGCCGCGAGGAAGGCATCGCGGCGACCGCGAGCGCCACCATCCGCCTTCCCTGGGGCGTCTAGGCCATGGGCGGCAGCGACGCACGCGCCCTCTCCCGCTCGCTGCTCGATCTGTGCCGGATGCGCAAGCTGACGATCGCGACCGCTGAATCCTGCACCGGCGGCCTGGTTGCGGGCGCACTGACCGACATTCCCGGCTCGTCCGACGTCATTGACCGCGGCTTCGTCACCTATTCCAACGAGGCCAAGCGCGCGATGCTTGGCGTCGAGGCGAGCACGCTGGCCAATTTCGGTGCCGTGAGCAAGGAGACCGCCACCGCAATGGCAATCGGTGCGCTTGAGCGCGCCGATGTCGATCTCGCCGTCGCCATTACCGGCATCGCCGGCCCGGGCGGCGCCACGCCCGGCAAGCCGGTCGGTCTCGTGCACTTCGCCGCCGCCGCGCGCGACGGCCGCATCATCCACCGCGAGCACCGCTTCGGCGCCATCGGCCGCAGCGCGGTGCGCGCCCGTTCTGTTGTCGAGGCTTTGCGCATGCTGATGGATCTGGCCCGCGGCCCGCAAGTCGCGGCCAAGCCGCAGCGTGCCGCCGCAAGCCGCCTGCGCCCGCGTGTGACCCGCTCGCCGCGCCGGCATGTGGTGAAACGCAGGCCGCCGCGTCCGCCGCGGGGATAAATCGTCTCAGGCGGCCGTGGCAAGCAGCGCGCTCGCATGATCGAGCACGCACTGCTTGACCGCGCCAGCTTCAGACGGTTTCGCCTTGGCGCTAACCGTCAATTCCAGGATCGGCGCGGCGGGATTGGCGACATCGAGGACCTTGCTGACGGAGACGGCGGGTTGCGCCTGATCGTCGATGCGGGAATCCTTGCGAAGCTCCTTCAGGATGCGATCGGCCAGCGCCGGAGCGGCGCCGGCGGGTACCGGAAACGTCACCTTGATCTCGCCCGTGCCAGGATAGGCGCTGTGGTTGATGATGGCCGCGCCCCAGACCTGTCCATTCGGCAACAGGATCTGCGTGTTGTCGGGCGCGACCAGCTCGGTCATGAATAGCGACAGCGACCTCACCTTGCCCGCCTTGCCGGCGACCTCGACATCGTCGCCGATGTGAAATGGCCGGAACAAGAGCAGCATCACGCCGGCGGCGAGATTGGACAGCGTGCCCTGCAAGGCAAGACCAATGGCGAGCGAGGTCGCACCCAGCACGGCAACGAGACTCGCCGTCTGGATGCCGAACAGCTGCAGCACGGCGATGCCGACGACCGCGAGCACGCCATAACGCGCAAGGCTGCCCACGAACAGCGTCACCAGCGGGTCGACGCGATGCGTGACGCTGAGGACGCGCGTGACGAAGCGTTGCATCGCGCCGGACAGATACCAGCCGACCGCGAGCAGCAGGACCGCGTAGATCGCGTTCAGGCCATACAGGACAAGCGAAGCTTGCAGCGTGTCGAAATTGATGGTCATGGCGGCTCCAACCCGGACAGTCGGTTGAGAACGCGCCGCGATGCGAAATGATCCCCGCGACGGCGGAGGCGGAACGCAGTCGCCTAGCCCGGGTGAGCGAAGCGACACCCCAGGATCACCGTCAGTGGATTGAGAAAGATCTCGTGCCCCGGACGCAGCGCAGCGCTCCTTCAGCGGTGCGCTGCAGAGCCGGGGCCCATCTATCGAGTGAGGAGTCTGTCGCTGTGGGTCCCGGCTCTGCGCAGCAACGCTAAGGGCGTTGCAGCGCGTCCGGGACATGAGAGTTACCTACGTCGAGGCCAGCTTCGGCCGCCCGTAGATCGCGTCCGCCCGTTTCTCGAACGCGGCGGAGAACCGCGCGAAGGCGGCGTCGAACATCGAGCCCATCAGCATCGCCAGCATGCGGCTCTTGAATTCGTAAGACAGGAAGAAACCGACGTCGCAGACGCCCTCGCCTTTAGGCTCGAACGTCCAGCGGTTTTCCAGATTGCTGAACGGACCTTGCAGATATTCGACCAGGATCTTCAGATTGGCGCGGTCGAGCGTCACCCGGCTGGTGAAGGTTTCCTTGATCAGCTTGAACGACACCGTCATGTCGGCAACCAGCACCTCGGTGCCGTCGGGCTTGGCCATCCGCTGCCGCACCTTCAGCGCGCTGCACAGCGGCACGAATTCCGGGTAGCGCTCGACGTCGGCGACCAGATCGAACATCTCGGATGCGCTGTGATTGACACGGCGCTTGCTCGAAAAACGGGGCATATCGGTTCAACGGGCAATCGCGGCCCGCGCGGCCTGCAGTCTCGCAAAGTCCTCGCCGGCATGATGCGAGGAACGGGTGAGCGGGCTCGCCGACACCATCAGAAAGCCCTTGGTGTAGGCGACCTTCTCGTAGGAACCGAACTCGTCCGGCGGCACGTAGCGCATCACCGCGTGATGCTTGCGGGTCGGCTGCAGGTATTGCCCGATGGTCAGGAAGTCGACGTCGGCCGAGCGCAGATCGTCCATCACCTGGAGCACCTCGTGGCGCTCCTCGCCGAGGCCGACCATGATGCCGGACTTGGTGAAGATGGTGGGGTCGAGTTCCTTAACCCGCTGCAGCAGCCGGATCGAATGGAAGTAGCGCGCGCCGGGCCGCACCGTGAGATAGCGCGACGGCACCGTCTCCAGATTGTGGTTGAACACGTCGGGCTTGGCCGCGACGACGATTTCCAGCGCCCCCTCCTTGCGCAGGAAGTCGGGCGTCAGGATCTCGATCGTGGTCGAGGGGCACGCGGCCCTGATGGCGCGGATGGTCTCTGCGAAATGCTCGGCGCCGCCGTCAGTGAGGTCGTCGCGATCGACCGAGGTGATGACGACGTGGGCGAGGCCCAGCTTCGCCACGGCCTCGGCGACGTTCTGCGGCTCGGCCGCATCCAGTGCATTCGGCAGGCCGGTCTTGACGTTGCAGAAGGCGCAGGCCCGGGTGCAGGTGTCACCCATGATCATGAAGGTCGCGTGCTTCTTGTCCCAGCACTCGCCGATGTTCGGGCAGCCCGCCTCCTCGCACACCGTGTGCAGGCCGTTGGCGCGCACGATGTTGCGGGTGTCGGCATAGCCGCGGGTGTTCGGCGCGCGCACGCGGATCCAGTCCGGCTTCGGCGGCGAGGCGGAATCGGGCCGGTTCACCTTTTCGGGGTGGCGCGGGCGCAGCGGGTTCGAGATGGTATCGACAATAACGACCATGGGGTGTCCGGTCTGTTCAGGTCCTACCTAGTCGGTCTGGCCTGGCATCGCAACCCGGCTCGCCCCGCTTCAGGGAACATGGCAGATATGGGCAATATCCTGCTCTGATCTCAGATGATTCTCTCCTCGAATGGCTCCAATCTCGAAACCTTCCACACCACGGCTCGGCAAGCAGCTGAAGCGGACCTTTTTCGGCCGCAGCGTCCATGAGGTCGCGCCCGACCTGATCGGCGCCACCATGCTCGTCGACGGCGTCGGCGGGATCATCGTCGAGGTCGAGGCCTATCACCATACCGACCCGGCGGCGCACTCCTACAATGGCCAGACGCCGCGGAACCAGGTCATGTTTGGCCCGCCTGGCTTTGCCTATGTCTACCGCTCCTACGGCATCCACTGGTGCGTGAACTTCGTCTGCGAGGAGGAAGGCTCGGCCAGCGCCGTGCTGATCCGTGCTCTGGAGCCGACGCATGGCCTGGCTGCGATGCGCCGACGCCGGCATCTGCAGGACGTGCATGCGCTGTGCTCGGGCCCGGGCAAGCTGACCGAGGCGCTCGGCATCACCATCGCGCACAACGCCCTGCCGCTGGATCGGCCTCCCATCGCGCTGCATGCGCGAACCGAGGATGTCGAGGTCGCAACCGGCATCCGCATCGGCATCACCAAGGCGGTCGAGCTGCCTTGGCGCTACGGCGTCAGGGGCTCGAAGTTTTTGAGCAAGCCGTTTCCGAAATAGGCCTAAAGCGCGATGAATCATCATCGCGCTTTAGGTTATTGTTTGAGCATGATCTTTCCGGAAAACTGCTGCACACTTTTCCGGATCATGCCCTAAGACGCCTGCTTCAGCCGCTCCATCGCCTCGAGCAGCTTCGCCTTGCGCGCCAGCGCCGCCTCGCGCTTTTCGCGCTCCTCCTCGACGACTTCCTCGGCCGCGTTGGCGACGAACTTCTCGTTCGCCAGCTTCGACTCGGCGCGCTTGATGTCGGCCTCGGCCTTGCCGATCTCCTTGTCGAGACGCGTGCGCTCGGCGGCGACGTCGATCACGCCCTTGAGCGGCAGCGCGGCGACCTCGCCGCGCACAAGCAACTGGACAGCGCCGTCAGGCGCTCGGTCGGCGAAGGAGATGTCCGACAGCCGCGCCATACGCTTGATGACATCGGCCCAGCGCGGCGCGCGCTCCTTGGTTTCGGCCGAAGCGCCTGCGAGCACCAGCGCCGTCAGCGTTGCCGGCGCGATGTTCATCTCGGCGCGCACCGAGCGGATCTGCGTGACGAGGTCGATGACCCAGCCGATCTCGGCCTCGGCAGCCGGATCGGTGAAGTCGGCATGATCGAAGATCGGCAGCACCCAGGCCGGCGAGACCAGCGCATCGGTCGGTCCCGTGGTCGCCGCAAGCATCGCGAGCTGCTCCGGCGTCGGCTCGACCGGCTTCAGCGGCCACGGCGCCAATGCGAGCAGGCCGTCGCGTTTTGCCGTCACCTCCCACAGCTCTTCGGTGATGAAGGGCATGAAGGGGTGCAACAGCTTCAGGATCTCGTCGCGCGCCCAGGCGACCATGGCACGGGTCTCGTCCTTGGCAGGGCTGTCCGGACCGAGCAGCACGGGCTTGGCGAGCTCGACATACCAGTCGCAATAGACGTTCCAGACGAAGCGATAGATGCTGCCGGCGGCATCGTTGAACCGATAGGCCTCGATCGCCTCGGTCACCTCGCGCGTGGTGTGCGCGGTCTCATGCGCAATCCAGCGGTTCAGCGTCTCCTTTGCCTTCGCAGGCTCGAAACCATCAGGCACGGCGCAGTGGTTCATCTCCGCGAACCGGCATGCGTTCCAGAGCTTGGTCGCGAAATTGCGGTAGCCTTCGACACGGCTGGTGGCGAGCTTGATGTCGCGGCCCTGCGCTGCCATCGCCGCCAGGGTGAAGCGCAGCGCGTCCGCGCCGTATTCGTCGATCAGGTGGAGGGGATCGATGACGTTGCCCTTCGACTTCGACATCTTGGCGCCCTTCTCGTCGCGGACGAGGGCGTGGATGTAGATGGTCGAGAACGGCACCTCCTTCATGAAGTGCAGGCCCATCATCATCATGCGGGCGACCCAGAAGAAGATGATGTCGAAGCCGGTCACCAGCGCATTGGTCGGGTAGTAGCGCTGCACCTCGGGCGTCTCGTCGGGCCAGCCGAGCGTCGAGAACGGCCACAGCGCCGAGGAGAACCAGGTGTCGAGCACGTCCTCGTCGCGCGTGATGAATCCTTCGCGCTTGTTGCGGTCGAGCGCCATCTCGCGGCCCTGCTCGGGCGTGATGACCTCCTGCTCGACGTAATAGCCGAGCGCGTGGCTGATGGCCTCCTCCTCGGTCTCGGCGACGAACACCTTGCCGTCAGGGCCGTACCAGGCCGGGATCTGATGGCCCCACCAGAGCTGACGTGAGATGCACCACGGCTGGATGTTCTCCATCCACTCGTAATAGGTCTTTTCCCAGTTCTTCGGAACGAACGTCGTTTCGCCCGAACGCACCGCCGCGATCGCAGGTCTCGCCAGCGTCTTGGCGTCGACGTACCACTGATCGGTCAGGTAGGGCTCGATCACGCTGCCAGAGCGATCGCCGTGCGGCACCATGTGGGTGTGCGGCTCGATCCGCTCGACGAAGCCGAACGATTCCAGCCGCTCGACGATGCGCTTGCGCGCAGCGAAGCGGTCGACCTTGTGGAATTCCTCGGCGAATTGCGCAGCGCCTTCGGGCAGGTCGCGCAGATAATCCTCGTTGTCGAGGAGATCGAGACAGCCTTCCCTGTCGAGCACGCTGATCCGGCGCAGCCCGTGGCGATTGCCGACCTCGAAATCGTTGAAGTCGTGCGCCGGCGTCACCTTCACAGCGCCCGATCCCTTCTCGGGATCGGAATACTCGTCGGCGACGATTTTGATCTTGCGGCCGACCAGCGGCAGGACGACATTCTTGCCGATCAGCTTCTGGTAGCGATCGTCCTCCGGATGGACGGCCACGCCGGTATCGCCGAGCATGGTCTCGGGGCGCGTGGTGGCGACCACGATGAAGCTCGAGGGATCCTCGGGGCTGAACGTCTTGCCCTCGATCGGATAGCGCAGATACCAGAGGTGGCCCTTCACTTCCGTCTGCTGCACTTCGAGATCGGAGATCGCGGTCAGCAGCTTGGTGTCCCAGTTCACCAGCCGCTTGTCCTTGTAGATCAGTCCCTCGCGGTGCAGCTCGACGAACACCTTGACGACGGCCTTCGACAGGCCCTCGTCCATGGTGAAGCGCTCACGCGACCAGTCGCAGGACGCACCGAGGCGCTTGAGCTGGTTGATGATGGTGTCGCCGCTCTCGGCCTTCCACTGCCAGACCCGCTCCAGAAACTTCTCGCGGCCCATCTCGCGGCGACCGGGCTGCTGGCGCTCCATCAGCTGCCGCTCGACCACCATCTGGGTGGCGATGCCGGCATGATCGGTGCCGGGCTGCCACAGCACGTCGCGGCCGCGCATGCGCTCGAACCGGCAAAGGATGTCCTGCAGCGTGTTGTTGAGGGCGTGGCCCATGTGCAGCGAGCCCGTCACGTTCGGCGGCGGGATCACGATGGTGAAGGGCACGGCATCACGGCGGTCGGGCCGGCCAGCCTTGAACGCAAGGCTGTCCTCCCACACCACGGACATGCGGGTTTCGATATCGGCGGGTTGGTAATTTTTCTCGATCATGGGGCTGCTAGAAAGCCGCGCGAGGGGGCCAAGTCAACGAAAAGTCAACGAAAAGCTCAGGGAAAGCGCGGCGGCGACAGCGCTTTCCGACCCGGTCCGGGCTCGAATATGACACCCGAAGCCAGGCTTTATGAGGGCCTTTCGGCCGTCCTCAGCGGCCGCCGCGCGAGACCCGCTCGATTTCGGCCTTCACGATGCGTTCAACGAGGCCGGGCAGATTGTCGTCGAGCCAGGACTTCAGCATCGGCCGCAGCATCTCCTTGACCAAGTCCTCCAGCGTCCGGGCGTTGCTGCTGAGCACAGTATGGGCCAGGGAGTTGAAGGCGGATTCGACCGCGGAGACCGTCGATTGCGCGAGGATCGGCTGCTGCGGGGGCAGCGGCGGCGCGTCGAAATCCACCGGCGCGTAGGACGGCGGCGGGGCGGGCCGCGGCGGCTCAGCGAATTCGAGATCGTCGCGGGGTTCAACCTTGCGGAAGCTCGGCGGCGGCGGAGGCGGCGTCGGGTCCATCGCCATGTCGTCGGTCAGTTCGAGCACGTCGGGCTCGGGCTCGGGCTCTGGCTCGGGCGCGCGGACTTCAGGCGTAGGTGTGGCCGCATCAAGACCCGCAAGCAACGCGTCGATATCGTCCTGGCTGTTGGATGCGTCCGCCGCGGGCGCCGGCGCAGGTGCCGGCGCCGGCTTTGCAGCCGGCGGCGGTGCCGGCTTCTCGGCGGCGGGTTTGGGCGGAGCGACCTTGGATGGCGGAATGTCGTTCATCGCCTGCGGCTTCGGCGGCGCAGCGGGCGCAGCAGCCTTCTCGGGCTTGGCGGCCTCGGCCGGCGGAGGCTTTGCCTCGTCGTCGGCAATGATGCGCCGGATCGAGGCCAGAATCTCCTCCATCGAGGGTTCTGTGACCTTTGCAGGCTGCGTCATCTCCGACTCCACATCATCAACGCCCTCGCATGCGTTGTTTTACACCAAGCACGGCAGGATTGGCCGGTTCCGCAACGATGGGTCCGCCATTTTCGTCGCCGCAGCCCGACTTGTCCCCAGATCACGGCTCGACGCGCAGCGGTGCGCCCCTGCCCCGGCGCCGAAGCGTTACGCACGTGACATCAATGCGGGGCGAATCGACCCGCATCATCTTGGCAAGGCTATGTCAGGGATTTTGATGATTGCAAGCAAAGCACCGGTCGACCTCGGCTATTGCCGAGATCGACCGGATGATTACGGGAATCAGCGGCCGTCAGGCGTGCGCACACCCGCCCAGCTGTCCCGCACCTGATGATAGTGAACGCTGGGGTCGTAGGTCGTAGTCGCAAGGCCGAGGACTTGCGGCGACAGACGCCCGACCGCCGCGAGGACGTTATAAGATGCAACTACACGATCGTGCTGCGCGGTCACCAGCGCGACGCGCGCGTTCACCAGCGCCTGCTGCGCATTGAGCACGTCCAGCGTGGTGCGCTGGCCGGCCTTGGCCTCCTCGCGTACGCCGTTGAGGGCGATCTCGGATGCCGTCACCTGCGCCTGAGCCGACTGCACCTGCGCCTTGGTGGCCTGCAGCGAGCCCCACCATTGCACAACGGTCGCACGGGTCTGGTCGCGAGTCGTTTCGAGGTTGAGGCGCTGCTGCGCCAGGTTCTCCTTGGACTGGCGGATCAGCGCGTATTCGCCACCGCCCTGATAGATCGGCACCGAGATCTGTGCGATCGCGGACGCGTTGAAGGCCCTGTACTGTATCAGCGACTGCTCGTATGCCTGCGTGGCTGTGGCCTGCAACGTGACTGACGGGAGCAGAGCGCCCTCGGCGACCTTCACTTGCAGAAAGTTGACGTCGATGCCGAACATCGCGGCCGTCACGTTGGGGTGCTGGACCAGGCCTAGCTCGATGGCCGAAGCGAGTGTCGAAGGCAGGAACCGATCGACAGGTGAGCCAGGCGCAAGATTCGTCGGCTCGTTGCCGATGATGCGACGGAAGTTTGCGCGGGTCGTCGTCAGATTCGCTTCAGCGGTGAGCGCCTGGGTCCTTCCGGCCGCCAGTTGCGCTTCCGATTGAGCGACGTCGGTGCGGGTCACTTCGCCGACATTGAAACGGTCACGGGTCTGCTTGAGCGTCTGCTCGAGCACGCGCACGTTGCTGCGTTGGACTTCAAGCGTCGCCGCGTCGCGGAGATAATCCATGTAGGTCGTGGCCGCCTGAAGCAGCACGCTTTGATCGAGGCTGCGCAGCGCTTCCCGAGCACCGGACACCTGACTCTCCGCGGCGCGAGTCCGGTTGGCGGTCTGGTTGCCGTTGTACAGCGTCTGGGAAGCAGTCAATCCCACGCTTCGAGGAATGCCCGTGCCGTTAACGGGCTCGCTAGTAGAGGCACTCTTGAAGTCCGAGTACTGATAACCGCCGCTTGCGGTCAGCGAGACCCGCGGACGATAGCCAGACAAGGCCTGCGGCACGTTCTCGTCGGTCGAGCGCACCTGGGCACGCTGCGCGTTGAGCTGCGGATTGTTCTGATAGGCGCGCACCAGCGCGCCCTCGATCGTATCCGCCAAGGCAGGCGTCGTCCCGGCAAGCGCCAGCAGCAGGACCGAAACCGCAGCTCCGGTGAAGAGCTTCACCCCATGCATCCGTGAAATTCCGTTCGTTCTAGCGCCCGGCTCGTGCCCGCGAGCCGGGGTACCGTACCAATGGAGTCGTTGCCCCGCCGCAACATAGGACGCGGTCAAGCGCGACGGAACTACCCGAGGGTGGTTCTCAGTGGAAACTCTTCACGTGCAGCATCCCGGCCACACTTCTGATTCAGAACGGGATTTGGGGCGGCTTTGGGGCCGTCAGAAGACAAAGGCAGCCGCCCGTTCCAGGCCGGGAAGCACCGGGGCGGCGGCGTCGAACAGGGTCCGATGACCGAATTCGCCGTGGGTACGGGTCACGATCATCGCGCGCGGCGGCCTCGATTCGGCCGACACCCCCACCAGGCGCCCACCCTCCTTCAGCTGCCCGAGCAGAGCTTCCGGCATCACCTCGGCCGCGCCGTTGAGGAGAATCACATCATAGGGGGCGGTAGCAGGATCCCCCTCGGTGCAGGCCGCCGCCTTGCAGGCGACATTGGCGAGACCCTGGGCGGTGAAAGCGTCGCTGGCCTTGGCGGCCAACGCCGAATCGCACTCGGTCGCCGTGACCTGCCGCGCGAGCTTGGCAGCCAGTGCGGCGAGATAGCCGGTGGCGCAGCCGACGACCAGCACGTTGTCATCCGCGCCGATCTCGGCGGCCTGGAGCAACTTGCCCGTCAGCGCCGGCTTGATCAGGAACCGCTTGGCGGCGCCTTCGCTGACGTCGAGGTCGAGATCGAGGTAAGCTAGCCCCTGCCGGCCGGCCGGCACGAAGGCCTCGCGGGGCACCGTGAGCATGGCATCGAGAACACGACGGTCGGTGACGTCATTGGTGCGCACCTGGCCATCGACCATTTTTTGGCGCGCGGTCGAAAAACCGGACATTTGCGGACCCTGCAATGCGGACGATGCCGCGGAGAAAAATCGCGGCATCTTTTGGAGCATGCTCGGTCAAAACGCAACATAGCGGTTGGCGATGCGCGCTTCGCGCTCCGCACCCCTGATGGAGGGCCGGGCCGGCCCTATTCGATGGCGACTGCCAGGCGGCCAATGAGGCCGGCGACCTCGTCCAGCCGCGCCGAATCCGGCGCCTCGACTGCGCGCGCGAGACAAGCGAGGCATTCATCGTCGCTGAGCTCGGGGATGCCGGCCGGCAGAATCGAGGGGGCCATATCCGAACGGTCGACCTTGATGTCTGGCATGGGGAATCAGCTCCGCAAATGTCTGGCGGATGCACGCTCGACGTGAATTGAGTCGATTTGGCGCCGTCCCAATGGCGGGACGACGCCGACACACTCATCTCTCTGTGAGCGATTCCGCGCCGGACTACCGATGCAATGTTCAAAAATCAGGGAAAGCAGATAGCGCGCCGCATGAGGATGCGAGCACAAACCATTGAGTTTTGGGCACGATTTTGCCCCCCCTGGGCTGGGTCGCGTTTCATTACGGAAACGTCGGTTTCTCGCTGACGGCGCGCAATGATCCAGAGGCCTTTGACCCATATCAAGGGAGCCCGTCGCCCGCCCGCCAACATCCGCACATCACCGCCCTTCAGCCCATCGTCGGCCGACCGGGAGTTTCGATCATGAAGGCTGTTTCCGTCGAAGAAGCCGTCGCAATGATCCCGGCAGGCGCGAGCGTCATGGTTGGCGGATTCATGGGAGTTGGAACGCCGGAGCGGCTGCTCGACGAAGTCGTGCGTCAGAGGAAGACGGGTCTGACCTTGATCTCGAATGACGCGGCCACGCCCGGCAAGGGCGTCGGCAAGCTCTTCGATCAAGCGCTGGTGTCGAAGCTGACGGCGACGCATATCGGCCTCAATCCGAAGGCGCAGCAGCAGATGCTGGCGAACCAGATCGCGGTCGATCTCGTGCCGCAAGGCACCTTCGTCGAACGCATCCGCGCCGGCGGATGCGGTCTCGGCGGGGTGCTGACGCCGACCGGGGTCGGAACGCTGGTGGCCGAAGGCAAGCGCCAGATCGAAGTCGATGGCAAGCCGTTCCTGCTGGAGACGGCGCTGCGGGCGCAATTCGCATTGGTGCACGCCTTCCTCGCCGACTACCTCGGCAACCTCGCCTACGCCCTCACCTCGCGCAATTTCAACCCGGTCATGGCGATGGCGGCCGACACCGTCATCGTGACGGCGGAGCATATCGTCCCCGTCGGCGTGATCGCGCCCGACCACGTCGTCACCCCCGCGCCGCTCGTCGACTATCTCATCACCAACGGGTGACATCATGGATCCCCAGATCATCATCGCCCGGCGTGTCGCCAAGGAGCTGAGGAGCGGCAACCTCGTCAATCTCGGCATCGGCATTCCGACCCTGGTCGCCAATTACGTGCCGTCGGACCTGAAGGTGTTCTTCCAGTCCGAGAACGGGTTGATCGGCACCGGGCCGATTCCCGAGCAGGGGATGGCGCATCCGACGCTCACCGATGCCGGCGGGCGCCCGATCAGCGCGCTGCCGGGCGCCTCCACCTTCGACAGCGCGATGTCATTCGGCCTGATCCGCGGCGGCCACGTCGATGTCACCGTGCTCGGTGGTCTCCAGGTCGATGCGCATGGCCATCTCGCGAACTGGATGATCCCGGGCAAGATGGTCCCGGGCATGGGCGGCGCAATGGACCTCGTCACGGGCGCCAAGCGTGTGATCGTCGCCATGCAGCACGCGGCCAAGGGCAAGTCGAAGATCGTGGTGAAATGCTCGCTGCCGCTGACCTCGGCACGCCCTGTCAACCTTGTCGTGACCGACATGGCCGTGATCGGTTTTCCCGACGGCAAGGCGACGTTGCTGGAAACAGCACCCGGCATGAGCGTCGGCGAGGTCATGGCCCTGACGGAGGCCGAGCTCGCCATTCCCGACAATGTTCCGGAAATGAAGCTCTGAACAGGTCAACCCATGCGAATATTCAGCGACTTCAACGAGATCAAATCCGCAATCGGCACCGAGATCGGCGCCAGCAACTGGATCGAGATCACGCAGGACCGCATCAACCAGTTCGCCGAGGCGACCTGCGACGAGCAGTGGATCCATGTCGACCAGGAGCGCGCCAAGCAGGAGATGCCGGGCGGCAAGACTATCGCCCATGGCCTGCTCTCGCTTGCCCTTGCCCCGCTGTTCATCCGCTCGGTCATCGGCCTGAAGGGGCTGCGCAACACGCTCAATTACGGTGCGGACCGGATCCGATATCTTGCGCCGGTACCGGCGGGCTCGAAGCTGCGCGGCCGGGTCACGATCGCGGAAGCGGAGGACGTGCCGCCGGACGGGCTGCGCGTCAACTACCACCTCGTGATCGAGATCGAGGGAGGCAAGAAGCCGGCCTGCGTGGCCGAATTGATCGCGCTTCACTATCGCTGAATCAAAGAGTCGAAGAACAACCCCATGCACAGTAGCCATGGGGCTGATCTGATTGATGTTTCCTGTTCGCCCGGAACCGGTTGCCCCGTCGGGCAAAACACTGGCAATATGTCACCATCGATCATGGGTCCCGGACTGCTCAGCGCGTCAATTCGACGATGTGGTGGCCGCCGTCGACGTCGAGGCCCCGCCGGGGATCAGCTTGGCGCCATGGATGGTGACGCGGCACGTCCTCCGAACCAGGCGCCGAAATAGCCAGCATAAAGTGCCGGCGATTCGAGGTTCATCGAATGCCCTACGCCTGGCACGATGACCAGCCGGCAATCCGGCATCGCTACGACCATGGCCCGGAGATCGGCCGGCGCGATCCAACCGTCCCGCTCGCCCCACAACACGAGGTGCGGATGCCAGATCCCGGACATGCGGCGCTCCAGCTCACGGCTCTCCCTCTCCCGCGTCAGGTTCACCGGCGTGCCGATCCAGATCCCCTCCGATACGCCGAAGGTCTGCTCGACGATCCGGTCGAACAGCGTCTGGATCTCTCCCAGCCCCTCGCGAAAGCGCGGGACCATGTTCGGCCCCATGCTCTCCGGGACGAACAGCGAAGAAGCGGCCGTAGCCATCACGGACCGCGTCAGCTCCTTGCTCGACATCATGGCCCTGAATAATCCGATCTGATCGGCATCGAAGGCCATGCCGAGCGGCGTTACCGGATCGAGCGCGAACACACGGCCGAAGCGCTGCGGCTGCTCGAGCAGCATTCTGGCGGCGATGATGCCGCCAGTGGAATGTGTCGCGAGATGGCAATAGCCGATCTCGAGCGTATCGAGCGCCGCCAGCATGTCCTCGGCGTGCTGCCGCATGGAGTAGTTGGAATAGTCGGCCGACGGCTTCGGCCGGTCGCTGTCGCCGCAGCCGCGCCAATCGATTGCAACCACACGGAGCCCGATCGGAAACAATGGCGCGGCGAGCTCGATCCAGTCCTTGCTGGCGAGGTTTCCGTGGATGAAGACGACGGTGACGTCGCCTCCTCCCCACTCCCGCCAGCCGAGTCGGAGTTCGCCCGCCTGCACCCTTGGCATCGCCGGGCCCTACTTGTTGAGGCCAGCCGTCGGCGCCGCTCCGGGCGGTGTCGGCGCCACTGGCAAGGCAGAGACGACGGCGCCCTTGATCATGCGATCGGTTCCGAGCGGCGATGATGTGTCCACCTCCCCGTTGGTCACGAAATCCACGACATCGGCAGCGTATTCCACTGGATTGTCGGTGTGGATGAAGTGTCCGGTCTCCGGATAGATCTTGAGCATCGGCCGGTTGCCGGCATTGGTCATGCGCGTCATGAACGGCGTGATGACGTCGCGGCCGAGGTCCGTCAGGCCGTTGAACGCAGGCGTCGGAATGAACGGCTCCTTGTCGCCGAACGCCAGGAAGATCGGCGCTTTGATCTGGGTGACCCGCTCATAGAGGTTCTTCGGGTCATCCTGCTGGAGCTCAGCACCGATCGTGTAGATGTCGAAGATGAAGACGTTGCACCACTGATCGAGCTCCTTCGGGTTGCCCTTGGTAAGCCCGGCGCGCTGCTCGGTATGGAAACGGGCATATTCGCTGTCGTTGAAGAAGTATCCGCTCTTCGCAGCCGATACCACGCCGGTGTCCGGATCACGTTTCTTGAAGTAGAAGAAGTCGCGGACGTTCTGCTCGCTCCGCGCCTTTTCCGCAACGAGAATACCGGTCTGGTCCCAGACCTGCTTCCACTTGTCGAAGTCTCGGCCGAGGCCGTCGGCGAAGAGAGGCGCCTTCTTGTCCTTGGCAATAGTGATCTCGCGCGGATATTCCTCGAGGCCGGACGGCGCCTCCAAGGCGAGGCCCTGCACCGCATCAGGCCAGGTCAGGGCGTAGCCCACGACGAACTGGCCGCCGAGCGAGTGGCCGAGATAATACGCCTTCTTGACTCCGAGCTGGTTGACCACGAGGTCGTAGATCACCTCGCGCATGTCCTGCATGGTGCGAGCGGGGTTCTTGTCGAGATTCCCGGGTCCCGACATGCCGTAATGCGGTAGGTCCGGCACGATCACGCGCAGGCCGCTGCGCAGCGCATACTGCATGATGTTGCCGTAATGGCCGCCGAACGCGCCCTTGCCGTGGATGATGACGAGCACCTTCGGATCCTTGTCGGTGCCGGCATACTCGTCCATGTAGCCGATTTCCCAGGAGTTGCCGCTCTTGTCCTTGGCGCTGCCGAATTTGACCGGATAGGGATAGGTCACGTGGGCCTTCCAGAACGACTTCTTGGGATCGATCGTCTGGGCGACGTCGGGCACGCGATAGTTCTTGTCGACAAATTTCTGGGCGCGATCGAGGGCCGCCACATCATCCATGAAGGTGACGAACTTCGGATCGTTCTTGCGCTGATTGATGATCGGGAACACGCCGTAATGCGCGACCGGGCTCTCCTGTGCGATGAGATCAGCGCCGGGCACGCGATCAACGGCCTTCTGCGCCAGCTTGAAGTTGAGCCAGAGATCGTTGGTGATGTGCATCACCAGCGTGCGAGCCTGAATGCGACCGAGATAGGGATTGACGTTATGGGTCTCGCCGACCCGATTGCGCCAGACGAGGTCGACGGCGTCGTAGAGCTTGGCGCGATTGGTGACGTTGAGGCCGGCCTTCTCGTTCGGCGGATCCCAATAGAAAATCTCGGGCTGTACCGCCGCCCAGTTCTGGGTCGTGCGGAAGGAAAAGTCATAACCCGTCATGCCGAGGATCGACCAGCCGAAGGCCACGCCCGGCACCGGATGCTTTTCCTTCGGGAGCTTGTAATAATCGCCCTCGGTCGCCTGCCAGACCGGATCGCCCTGGATCGCGGCCGTCATCATCTGGAAGGTCCAGTTGCCGACAGGGTCGTCGCCATCCGATTGCGTGGTGCCGCCAATCGGCATCAGGGCGCTGACATATTCCGGATGCATCACGCCCCAGACGTAGGTCTGCGTGCCCCCCATGGAGACGCCGGTCACCAGTGCGACGCGCGCGACCTTCAGCTCGTCACGCAGCAGGCGATAGTTCGCCTGCACCATGTCGTAGTAGCTGTATTGCGGAAACTTGATGCCCAGGCCGTCGGACGGCTTGCTCGCGCCCCAAGTGCCGAGCGGATCGACCATGATGACATAGTAACGATCCGTGTCGATCGGCCGGCCCGGACCAATGATGGGTACGCCACCCGACAACGCCGCACCCTTCACCCACTGTTCGTACATGTCGGTGGAATCGCCGGAATAATAGGAGTTGATCACGATGGCATTGGTGATCTCGCCGGCCGCATTGCGCCTTGCGTTGCCGACAGCAATGTATGCCGTGCGCAGCTTGCCGGCCCCGAGCGATTCCAGCGTGACGCCGCCCTCGCCGCCGTTCTCCCATTTGGAGGGATCGGACAGGTCGTACTTGCCGCCCAGGCGGAAGTTGGCGATCTCGTAGGTCTTCTTCAGCCCATCATGCTGCACTTGCGACGAGCGGCGCGTGAACGGCTGTGCGGTTGCGATCGCCGTTCCGAGCAGCAGCACGATCAGGCTCAACAGGCAACGCTTCAACGCATCTCGTCCGGCCATGATGCGATCCTCCCTGGAAGATTTTCCTGAAACGCTAGGCAGGGCGGCCGCGGAAGGTTTGATCTAGCTCAATGGAATCCGCTCGGAGGAATCGAGGATCGCGGGCATCAAAACACCGGCAGTACCCTCGCGATGCCTTTCCTAAGCCACGGCTCATATCGGATCCGCTATGAGCTCGACGGTCCGGCGGGCGCACCGGCCTATGTTCTCGTGAACGGGCTGACGCAATATTCCGAGCTGTGGAGCGCCTATCGCGAGGCCCTATCGGCGCGAGGCTTTCGCGTTGCGACCTTCGATCTGCTCGGCCAGGGCGCCTCCGACAAGCCGAGACTCTTCATCAGCCAGGACGACCAGGTCGCTGCTTTGCGCCTCCTGATCGACGAACTCGGGGACGGTCCAGTCTTTCTGAGCGGGATCAGCTTTGGCGGCCTGATCGCGCTGCGATATGCGATCGAGCACGGCAAGCGATTGGCCGGGCTCGTGCCGATGAGCTGCTTTGCGGACCTGTCGCCGCAACTCTTGCTGCTTGGCAATGCGCTGCGGACCGGGCTGATCCTCGGCGGCACAAGTTACCTCCAGGACCTGCTGTTACCCATGAACCTTTCCGACCAATGGCTGAAGCCACTGCTGGACAAGCTCGATAGCGTGAAGCGGCAAGGTTGGCTGGTCAACGACGTCTACGCGCTGCAGAACCTGATGGAATCCTTTCTCGACTTCCGGCCGCTCACGCCGCACCTGTCCAAGATCGCCGTTCCAACCATGATTCTCAACGGCGAGTTCGACTTTCTCACGCCGCGGGGTCTCCACGAAACATTGCGCGCTGAGATTCAGAATAGCTCATTGGTGATCATCCCCAGGGCCTATCACGCCTTCACGCTGGAGAAAGGGACACTGACCGCCGATCTGCTGGCGCGCTTTGCCGAAGACGTGCTGGCCGGCCGCTGGCAGGGCAATCAAGCGGTCTGGGTGGCGCCGGACCAGCCCGGCGGCGAGCTCACGCCGTTTCCTGCCGGCTACGATCATCTGCGTGCCATCCCGGTCAAGCGAGCGCTGCCATGACCGGCTTCCTCGGTCCCGTCGCGCCGGACGGTCGCATTCCACCGTACCAGCAGACGAAGGTCGCAGCATTCCTGATTTCGGCGCACGGCGCCCTGGCTCGGCAATTCGCTTTCATGCTGCCCGCGAGGCTCGACGCGGCATGGCAGACCGAATTGAATGCTCAATTTTATCGCGAGACCGAGATCGTCTCGCTGCTGCTGCGCGCCACGTCCTGGGTGTTGGATCCTTCCCTGGGTTACATGCTTGCCTCCTGGGAGTCCGCCTGGCTGCCTGCACCGGTCGAAGGGATCGCAGACCCTCGCCTTGCCCAAATGATTCACCTCGCAGCGCTTGCCCACGCCGTGCATGCCGGCATACGGCCGGCTGCGCTCCTACCGCTCGAGGTCAATGCGCAGGATCCTTTTGTTATGGCGCTGCACCGGATCGAATTCGAGAGCGGCCGGCTGTTGCAGGCGCAGATTCTGTTTCTGAAGAGCACAGACCTTGCGCCGCATCGCGACGCGGTCAGTGCGGCGCTCGCGCAGCGTCACGCCGGAGTCCGCAAGCTCTGGCGCGAATTACTCGAGAGCATCGGCATCGGCGCACCGCCGGCATGACCACGCGCGCTTGCGCCGGTCAATCGATGATGTGATAGCCGCCGTCGATGTAGAGCACGCCACCGGTGATCAGCTTGGCGCCGTCGAGCGCCAGGAACGCGGTGGCATTGCCGACATCGTCGATGCTGACGAGGCTGCGCGAGGGCGCCTTGGATTGTGCCTTGTCCATCAGCTCGTCGAACTCCGGAATGCCCGAGGCCGCGCGGGTCGCGAGCGGCCCTGGCGAGATCGCGTGCACGCGGATGCCCTTCGGACCGAGCTCGGCAGCGGCATAGCGGACCGCGGCTTCGAGCGCCGCCTTGGCGACGCCCATGATGTTGTAGTTCTCCACCACCATCTGGCTGCCGTAATAAGTCATGGTGAACATCGTGCCGCCGTTCTTCATCAGGGGTTCGGCAAGATGCGCCATCCGCAGGAACGACCAGCAGGAGACGTCCATGGTCTTCAGAAAGCCGTCGCGGCCGACGTCGACGACGCGGCCGTGCAATGCTTCCTTCGGCGAAAAGGCGATGGAATGAAGCAGGAAATCGAGCTGCCCCCACTCCGACTTGATCCGCTCGAACACCGCTTCAGTCTGGCCTTCGACCATGACGTCGAGCGGCAGGAAGATCGGCGCTTCCAGGGCCTGCGCCAACGGCTCGACGTGCTTCTTGGCGCGGTCGTTCAGATAGGTGACGGCGAGATCGGCGCCGAGCGCGCGAAACGCCCTGGCGCAGCCCCAGGCGATCGACTGGTCGTTGGCGATGCCGACGACGAGGCCCTTCTTCCCCTTTAGTGCGACCTTGCTGTCCGGAAATACTGGAATCATGACACCCTCTCATGTCTGGGGTTGACCGTTCATCAACAGCGTCAGCGTGTGCTGCGCAATCATGAGCTCCTCGTCGGTCGGGACGACGTAGACCGGAATGAGACTCGCCTTTGCCGATATCAGCCGCGAATGGCGCGTGTTCTCGGCCGGGTCGAGTGTCACGCCAAGCCAGCCGAGCTGCTCCGCCACACGCGCGCGGATGCCGCTCGAGTTCTCGCCGATGCCGGCGGTGAAGACGAAGGCATCGATACCCTGCAGCGCCGCCGCCAGCATGCCGGCGTTGAGGCCGATGCGATAGACGAAATAGTCCACCGCCAGTTTCGCTTGCGGATCAAGGCTCGCCTCCAGCTCGCGCATGTCGTTGCTGAGCCCGGAAAGCCCCTTCAATCCGCAATCGCGATAGAGGAAATCCTGCACCTTCGATGGCGTCATCCCCTTCTCGGACAATAGATACAGCACGACCCCGGGATCGAGCTGGCCCGGGCGCGTGCCCATCGGCAGCCCATCGAGCGCGGTAAATCCCATCGTGCTCTCGACGCTCAACCCATTTTTCATCGCACACATCGACGCACCACTGCCGAGATGCGCGACAATCACCCGGCGCTTTGCGATGTCTGGCGCGATCTGCGGCAGGGCCCTGGAGATGTATTCATAGGAGAGCCCGTGAAAGCCGTAGCGTCGCACACCTTCGGTGTGAAGCTGGTAAGGGATGGCGTAATGATCGGCCAGCGGACCGTGCGTGCGGTGAAACGCGGTGTCGAAGCAAGCGACCTGGGGTATCGTCGGGAAATTGGCGAGGATCGAGCGGATCGGCGCCAGATTGTGCGGCTGATGTAGCGGCGCCAACGTGACGAAGCGTTCCAGCCGTGCCACCACGCCATGATCGACGACGATTGGCCGCTCATAATCCGGCCCGCCATGGACGACGCGATGCCCGACCGCCAACGGATGGATGCGCGCCTCGTTCCGCAGCCATTCCCCCGCGACTTGCATCGCCGCCGGCACGTCCGGAATGGTCTCGATCGGATAGGCCCGGTCCGCCATGGGATCATTGCCTGCCCTGCTCGCCCGCAAGCGCGGACGGCTGCCGATGCCGTCCACCTGCCCCTTGATCAGGCGGCGCAGAACGCCCTCACCCTCGACCGCAAAGACCTGGAACTTGACGCTCGAGGAGCCGGCGTTGACGACGAGGATGCTGTCCATGGCGGTCACGCCGCGACTGTCGGCGCCTTCTGGCGCCGCGCGTGAGCATAAAGTGCAGCAACTGCGCAGGACGCCATCCGTGCTCTTGGGCTGTCCGCACGCGAGGTCAGGACGACGGGGACGCGCGCGCCGAGCACAATGCCGGCGCCGTCGGCCTTGGCGAAATAGGCGAGGTTCTTGGCCAACATGTTGCCCGCTTCGAGGTCGGGCACGACCAGGATCTGAGCGCGGCCGGCCACCTCGGACTTGATGCCCTTGATCCGCGCGGATTCGAGGTCGATCGCGTTGTCGAACGCCAGCGGCCCGTCGAGCACGCCGCCCGTGATCTGGCCGCGATCCGCCATCTTGCAGAGCGCCGCGGCCTCGATCGTGGACGGAATTTTCGAGGTGACCGTTTCGACTGCGGAGAGGATGGCCACCCGCGGCAACTTGCCGAAGCCCGCCTGATTGTAGAGGTCGATCGCGTTCTGAATGATGTCCCGCTTGGCGTCCAGATCTGGGAAGATGTTGATGGCGGCGTCAGTGACGAAGATCGTCTCGGCGTAGGCCGGCACATCCATGACGAAAACGTGGCTGATGCGCCGATCGGTGCGCAGCCCCCCGACCTTGGCCGTGACGGCCCGCATCAGCTCGTCGGTGTGCAGGCTGCCCTTCATGAGCAATTCGCCCTGCGCGGCATGGATCAATTCGACACCCTTCGCCGCGGCATCGTCGCTGTGCGCGGCATCCACGATCTCATAACCCGAGATGTCCAGGCCGAACGTGCCAGCCGTATCCCGGATCTTCCGCTCCGGTCCGACCAGGAGCGGCCGGATGATGCCGGCAGACGCGCTGTCGACAGCGCCGCGCAAGGATGTCTCATCGCAGGGATGCACCACGACGGTCGGCGTCGGCGGGATTGCCTTGGCAGCGGCGATCAGACGATCATACTTGCTGGGAGACTGCGTGGCCGTCGCATCTGCTGACATGATGTCGCTCCCGATCCTTGCAACTCGCGCTACGACGCCTTCGCCTTGGGATCGAAAGGGGCAACGTTCGACGCCCTTTCGGTACCTTCCGCGGAGTCGAGGCCAAACAGGCCAGCGATCTGCCGCAGCCGGTTTGCGCGCTCGCCGGTGACATCCGCACTGGCCGACAGCACCTGCTCGATCGCCTCGAATGCTGCGCGGCGAACGTTCATGTCGTCAGGCAGCAATTTCGGGATTGCAGCGAGCGCCCCTTCCCGGTCGAGCAGCAGCATGAAGAACTGCTCGCGTACCAGCATCTTGAACTCGGCAAGAGACATGCGTGCGCCGCCATGATCCCGGCGGACCCGGCGCAGAGCCTCGATGCTGCGTTCGTCCACCATCCCCCGTGCCGAGCCGACATAGAGCAAAGCGCGCAACGCCGCTTCACGGAGGCCGCCCTCACCGATCCGCGACTTCAGCTCGGCAATGCGCTTCTCGAGCATGGTGCGATGCTCGGCGGACATCTCACGCCGACGCGACGGCGTGGACGTCGGATCGATCCCGACCGCCGCCTGGAGCGCCGGGGATCCGTAGACGCTGAGGAACATCGCTTCGCTGAGCGCCTCCTGTGAATCGCGCCAGCTGTCGAGGGCGTGAACGACCTGCTTCGAGATCTGCTCCTGGAACGCCAGGAACGGATTGTCCGCAGCGACCGGCTTGCGCTTCTCGGCGGCCTTCTCGGCCAATGATTTCACCGTCGCCATGAAAGGATTCTGGCTGCTGAACAGCTCGTATTGCAGCCGCAGCGGATGCATGTTGTGAGCCCATTCGGCCATCTGTGGCGTCACCATGCGCTTGAGCCATGGCTGGACGAATTTTCGATAGGCCGCCAGGTTGATTTCCGAGATTCGTTTGGCGGTGGCAAAGCGTCGCTCGTCCTCAGGCGAATTGCCGCCCATGGCGCGGATGTCGTCGAGCGTCCGCGCTTCGCAGCGCATCACCCACTGGCCGACGACCAGATCCGAACTTGCGGTTTCCTCATCCTTCGCCTCGAAAGTCGCTTCATAGAGTCCGGGCGGCAGAACGTCGATGAGGTCGATGTTGCTGGAAAATTCCGCGTGCTCCTTCTTGGCAACGCCGCCCGAGACGAAGATGCCGAGATGGCCGATGTTCTGGTGCACGGTGTAGACGATGGTCTGGCCATAGGCCCTGATCTCATCGACATCGGCATAGCAATCGAGGATCCAATGCAGCGCCTGCTGCGGCGGCGTGATGTTGTCGCCCTCCGAGCAGAACACCACGATCGGGGATCTGATGTTGCGAAGGTCGACCTTCCGGCCATCGGACATTTCGATGTTGCCGGCCGCGAGGTTGTTGCCGACGAACAGCTCATCGACGATGAATTGGATCTCCTCGGCGTTCAGGTTGACGTGGCCGCCCCACCAACGCTCGAATTCGAGATAACGATCCGCCTCGGTGTCGACCTTGGAATAGACGTTGTATTGCTTGGTCCAGAGCGTATTCGACGGGTTCTGGTTCTCGAAGTTCTGCACCAGCCAAGCACCATCGAACTTGCCGGCGCCGAGATCGGAGGTCAGGGCCGTCAACCAGCTTCCGCCCAACAGCCCGCCCGAGTAGCGCATCGGATATTTTCCATGCACGCCGGCCCAATAGGCCAGCGGCGCGCCGGCGATGATCAGCGGGCCGAATAGCTCGGGACGTAGCGAGGCCAGGATCATGACGGCCCATCCGGCCTGGCAATTGCCTATCACGCAGGGCTTGCCGTCGGCATCCGGGTGAAGGCTCATGACCTTTTCGATGAAGATGGCTTCGGCACGCGCGATGCGCTCGATGGTCTGACCGGGCATCGGGTCCGGCAGGAAGCCGATGAAATAGCAGGGATGGCCTGCCTTCATCGCCACCCCGATCTCGCTGTCGGCCTTGAAGCCGCCGATGCCGGGGCCGTGGCCCGCACGCGGATCGACCACGACGAACGGCCGCCGGTTCATGTCGATCTCGACGTTGGCGGGCGGAACGATGCGCACCAGCGCGTAATTGACGGGTTCGGCGAGCTGGCGCCCGTCGATGATCAACTCCGCCGCATATTGCAGAACATGCGGGGCGGTTTGCGCGAGGTGCTCCCTGTACTGGTCCCCGCGCCGGCGCATGATATCCAGGAACAGGATACTGCGCTGTCCCGCATCGACGAGGTATTCGACTGCCGAGGCGACCAGCCCCGACATGGGACCGCCCGGAATTTGCATCTTGTGCATGGACATGTTCTCGACCTCTCCGTCGCCTTGGCCAATTGACGGCGCTGAGCGAGGACGAACGTTGATCTAGGTCAAGATGATCTGCACGCTTCGGAGGCGTCTATCCTGCATTATAGGGCAAGAGACCCGGCCGGGCGGTTTTGAAAGAGCGACATCGACAATGTCCCAAGCTGCAACTTACAGCGTGCAAACCGTGCTGAAGGACAGCACCCCGATCCAGGTCCGCGCGCTTCGCGCCAGCGACGAGGCGGACATGCTCGCCGCCGTCGCGCGTACAGGACCGCAGTCGCTGCAGAACCGGTTCTTCGTTTTGAAACGGCATTTCTCCGAGAAGGAGCGCGCCTTCTTCATGGACGTGGATTTCAGCAATCACGTCGCGCTGGCCGCTCTCGCCGAAGAACAGGGGCGATACACCATTGTCGGCGGCGGCCGGTATGTCGTCATCGAGCCCGGCCAGGCCGAGATGGCCTTCGTCGTGGTGGATGCCTGGCAAGGTCGCGGCGTGGGCTCGCTGTTGTTGAAGCATCTGACGGAGATTGCGCGCGCGCAAGGTCTACGAGAGCTCGTGGCCGAGGTTCTATCCGACAACGGAGCCATGCGAACCGTGTTCGCGAAGGCGGGCTTCAAGCCTGCGCGGAGTGACGATCCGAGAACCGTGCGCCTGTCGCTCTTGCTTTGATCGCGCGAGCGGCCTGAGCCTCACCTCAAAGCGATCGTGATCCGACTGATATTGGCCGCCAACTCGAGCCCCGCCTTCGGGCCTTGCAGCACCATCGTGACGCCCTTTTCGTTGCGGAGGTGCACACCGTTGGCGCCGCCGACCAGCGCAAAGCCGCCGCCGACGGAGCTGTAGTTGCCGGCGAAGTCACTGACCTCCCGGATGCCGGATGCCCAGCCGTCGAGGCGGCCGACAGTTGCACCGACCGTGATGCCCAAGCTCACGCCGCTGACCTTGAAGGGATAGGTCTTGCCCCGGTACGTCAACACGCCGCTGCCCACGCCACCGCCGGCCAGGACTCCCGCTTTGACGATCTTCACTCTGACCTGACCGGTGGCCTGCGCGAAGGACGGCGCCGCCGGCAGGGTCAGCCCGAGCGCGAGCAGGAGCAGCGCGATCAGGCGAAATGCGCGCACGCGCGGCTCAGGGTTTTGCGGCATCGACCTTCTTCCAGGTCTCGTCGGGATCGAACAATGTTGTGCGCTCGGCGATGAACGCCGTGCGCTTGCCGAGATCCTTCTGATAGACGACGCCGTCATGATTGACCAAGAAGGTCATCACGCCCGAATTGCCGTATTCCGCGGGCCAGGCGATCAGGGCGAAGCCGCCGATCATCTTGCCCTTGACGACGTAGTTGAGCGCACCACCGGGTGCGTCCCGCCCCTGCCCTTTGAGGATTCGGAAGTAATAGCCGTGATAAGGTGCAGGGCCTACATCGCCGCCGCGATAGCCCTCCTTCGAGGCTTCGGCCGCGAGCGCGCCGAGCGGACTCGGGTCGCTGTCGTCGCGCCAGAACAGGCCGTCCTTCTTGCCGGGCGAGGAGACGATGCGCTGCGCGTAGACGCCGACGCCTTCGCCGCGGTCCTTTTCCGCATATTCGTTTTGCGCGTCGACGAAGGCGAGCGCGGTCTGGATCGCGTCGAGCTCGTTGCGGCCGATGCGACGGCGCAGCACCTCGATGCGTCCCTCGTCGGTGTCAAACGCCCAGCCCGTCCTGGTGTTGACCAGCGGAATTGGAAACGGGAAGTCGTCCGGCCCGAGCATCAAGGTAGCAGTCTTGTTACCCTCCGCCTTGATGCCGTGCTTGGCGTCGTACATCGCAGTGAAGCGCGCCCGAATGTCGTTGTCGGCAACCTCGTCACCGGACGACACGATGTCCTCCGCATTCCTGCCGAGCACTTTCAAGATGTCTTTCGGGCCGCTCTTGACCGCGGCGGCAAGGGCAGACGCGGCCTCTTCCGGTGTCTTGTAGGATTCCTGCGCGAGAGAGGCCGATCCGAGCAGCGCGAGCACGAGGACGCCGGGCATCAGCGCACGGCTAAACGATCTCAGACCGGTCATGGCATCACCTCCGCAGGAATCTTCGCGCCGCCGGCGAGCCAGTCGCGATAGGTGCGGAACGTCAGGCCGAGTTTTTCGTAGTGGACGCGCAGATAGCCGTCGCTGCCGCGGGTCACGGCAGCGGGCATCGCCTGCTCGACCTCCTGCGCCATCACGCCGACATAGGCCTTATCGGTGCCGATATAGCTGAAGCGATAATAGCCAAGGCCGTTCGAGAGGTGTCCGAGCAGGACGATGTCATGCTTGAGCGCGATATCCGAGCGCCGGCCGCCGCCGCCACCGCCACGGAAGCCGCCTCCGCCGCCACGCATCGCCATTCCGCCACCGCCGCCGCGCCCGGCAAAGCTTGGTCCGCCGCCGCCACCGCGCGGCATGCTCGCCATGCTGGCACGGCCGCGTGCGGATGCTGCGGCAGCCGAGCGGCCGGAGGAGACGTTCATGGCACCGCCACGATTGCCGCCGCCGCGATTGGCCGCACCGCCGCCGGCGCGGTTCGCAGCCTTGGCGCGATCGCCGCCACCCTTGGTCGCGCCCTTGGCACGATCACCGGCACCGGCACGATCGCCGCCGCCGGGCCGGTCGCGCGTCCCTGCGCTGGGGCGATCGCCCGCGCCCGGACGGTCGCCACGATTGCCGGCGCGATCACCTGCGCGATCCCCAGCGCGATCTCCTGGACCGCCGCGATCACCCGCACGATCTCCCGCCCGGTCCCCGGCACCCTGGTCGGGACGCAGCACCTGGTTGCCGTCGCGGCCGCGGAAATCCATCCGGTCCGACACGCCGGACTTCAGATTGTTGTTGCCGAAGCGCTGCTGAACATTGCTGTTGTTGTAGCGGACACCGCCGCGATGCGCCGGATTGTGCTGCCAGCCATTGCCGATGTTCGTGGTGCGATGGTTGACATAGACGTTGCGGTTACCCCAGTTGCAGCCGCCGCCCCAGTAATTGCCCCAGCGTCCGATCGCCCAGGCCGTGCCGAAGGCGATGCCGGCCGCAACCACGCCGGCGCCGATATAGGACGGGTAGCCCCAGTAATACGGCGGATACTCCGCATAGGGCCAGCTGCCGTAGACGGTCGCCGGGTCGTAATACGGCACGTACATCGCCGCGGGATCGGCCTGCTGGATGACGACGACCTGCTTGCCTTCCTGAGACTGGACGCTGACCTTCTGCTGCTTGGTGGTGACGAGCTTCTTGTTGTCATAGGCCTTGTTGCGCAGACGCTGGATCGCGTCCATCACGTCGGGCTGCTGCGCGAGGAACGCATCGCCGAGCTTCTTGGTCCAGTCGAGCTGATCGCTCATCATCACGAGGACATCGGCGGTGCTGGCCAGTGCCTTGACGCTGTCATCCCAGCCCTGCTTCTCCACTTCCGTCTTCAGCGCATCGCCCTTCAGGCCCTTGCGCTCCTTCAGCCAGCGGTCGGCCTGCACCACTTCCAGCGGATAGGTGGAGGCGGCCAGTACATTGGCGAGCAACTCGTCGGGATAAAGCGCGATCGGTGCGACGAGGGCCTCGAGCTGCTCGGGCTTCAAGAGCTCGGCCGTCGGCGCAGGCGGACTGGCAGGCTGCGCCTGCGTCGTCGGCGCTGCAGGTGTCGTTGTGATCTGCGCCGTCGCAGCGACCGAGGTCGACATCAAGAGCGCCAGCGCCATCAGGATCTTGCCGCAACGAAACATCACATCCTCCCTCGGACTTCAGTGCGGAAGGATCAAGCCGGGGCGCAGGCATTTGTTGATCGAGATCAACGAAACGGGTCATCGCGGCTGCTGCAGCGCAAAGATCGAATTATCATTCGATCAGCTCGGCATCCAGCAGAAGCCGGTTCGGCACCGTCAGGCCGAGGGCCGTGGCGGTCTTCATGTTGATGACGAGCTCAAACCTGGTGGCAAATTGCACCGGGAGAGTGCTGATATCGGCACCTCGCAGGAGGCGGTCGACATAGCCGGCGCCATCACGAAATTGCTGGGTGAGATCTGCACCATACGACATCAGTCCGCCATTCGACGCGTAGAAGCGGACTGCGAAGATGGCGGGCACGCGCCGCTGCGCCAGCAATGCAATGGCCATCGTGCTGTGGGTTCCGAAGAAGCCGCCATCCGGCAGCACGACGAGGCCGCCGCCTGTGCGCGCCGCCGTCTCGATCACTCCCGCGATCTCCGGACCGCTGCGAACGCTCGCACCGGCAATCTTGAGGCCGAGACGGCCTTCCATCTGGTGCGCCGCTTGAACATAGAACGGTCCGTAGGGTGCCGATTCCGGATTGAACAGCAGGGCCGCATGGCTCATTCCCGGCACCATGTCCTTCAAGAGGCCGAGCCACTTCCCGCTCATCGAATGCTCATAGAGCGAAAAGCCGGTCAGATTTCCGGCCGGCCGGGCCAGATTGGCGACAAGCCCCGTCCCTACCGGATCGGAAAGCCCCACGAAGACGATCGGAATGCGCTGCGTTGCATCGCGCAGCGCCCGTGTTGATCCCGTACTGGTCGAGAACAGCACGTCCGGCGCCGCGGCGACGAGCTCGAGCGCCTCCAACTTCTGGCGCGCCGGATCGGGGCCCGGCCAGCGCACCTCCAGGCGGTAGTTCTGGTTGGCGACCCAGCCTCGATCGGTGAGACCCTGCTGAAAGGCATCCACGCGCATTTGCGCCCCGGGATCACCAGCGACATTGCCCGTCAGCACGCCGACGGCGGGCATTCGGTCCTGGGCTTTCGCCAGGACCGGCAATGCAGCGGCAGCACCAACCAGCCTCATGAAGTCACGACGTCTCATACGCCTCACGCTCGCCCGTCGTACTTGTCATGCGACTGAGAGAGAACGGCTTCAGCGTCGTGATGTTTGATCAAGATCAAGATACCGCCCGCTCAGCGAGCGGTCGGAAGCCTGATCGTGAACAGCGCGCCGCCCGCAGGCTGGTTCGCCGCGGCGATTGTGCCGTGATGGGCCTCGACGATGGTTCTGGCGATCGCGAGGCCCATGCCCATGCCGTGCGGTTTGGTCGTGAAGAACGGATCAAACAGACTTGCGAGATCGGAGGCGGGTATTCCGGGCCCGGTGTCGGCGATCCTGATCTCGGCCTGATTGCCGGTGCTGAGCGTCGACACGCTGACCTCCCGCTTTCCGGCGTCCGCATCGGAAATCGCATCCATTGCGTTGATGATCAGGTTGAGAATGACCTGCTGAAGCTGGACCGGATCTCCCTTGACGTGAAGGCCGGCCAGGGCCGGCACATAGCTCAACGTGATCCGGCGCCCCTGAGCGAGGGCCTTCACGAGATCGATTGCTTCGCGCACCGTATCGTTGAGCTCGATGGTCTTGATCTCGAACGGGACCTTTTTCAGGATGCTGCGCAGCCTGCGGATCACCTCGCTCGCCCGTTGGTCGTCCCGTCTGATGTCGGCGAGGATCTGCTGGATCTCGACCAGATCCGGCTGGGCAGCCTTGAGCATGAGCTCTGCCGTTTCGGCATTGGTCAGGATCGATCCGAGTGGCTGGTTCAATTCATGCGCGATCGAGGTCGTCAGCTCGCCAACGGCCGAGTAGCGGTTGACGTGGGCGAGTTCCGTCAGCCGATGGCGCGATTCAACTTCGGCAACCTGCCGGCGGCGTCGCTCGTGCAGGAGCCCGCTGATGAGCCCGGCCTGGACCAGGAACACGGCCGCGATCATCAGCATCTGCCAGTGATAGCGCTGCCAGATGCTCGGCTCGCGAAACAGGATTGCGCTTCCCGGCGGCAGACGACTCTCGCTGATGCCCCAGCGCTGCAACTCCCGCCAATCGTAACGCGGCGCAGCGAAGGCGGTCGGCACATATGTGATGCTCGAAGGTTTCGCGCCGCCGAGGATACCGATCGCGGCGCTGACGGTCCGCGACGTCGTTTCCCGAACCAAGTGCATCGGTCCCCCGACTGCGCCCTCGCCGAAAAACGGCTCCTGGTAAGAAAAGATCGGGGCGTTCGCGACGGCATGCAGTTTGCGCAGGGCCCAGTCGTTCTCATAGACCACCCCGGCCGAATCGACGGACATCAGCCCCCAAAACAGCGCGGTGTGGGACGGCAGCTTTGACGAGCGCTTCAGGATCTCCTCGAAGGACAAATCCGAGTACCAGACGAGTTCGATCCGCTCCGCGAGAGGCTTCAGCTCCCGCTTCAGCTCCTCCGTCCAAAACCTCTCGAGTGGCGAGGCACCGATGACGATCGCAACCGATTTGGTATCAGGCAGAACCTGAAGAATGTTATCGAAGGCCGCGACGAAATCGTTGCGGACGGCCACGACGACATCGTTGTCGCCGAGATCGGCGCGATCGATTAGCCGATCCTCGACTGCAGATAGAATCAGTGGCGCATCGGGGAACAGCCTGGCGCGGTATTTCTGCGCGAACCGGGCTGCAGGCGCGCCGATGCTCACGACGATGTCGGGCGTCGCGCCGTGGTACAGCGAGTGCAGATACTCGACGAAGGGCGCCTCGGGACCAGGATTGTTGAAGCGCGCGGTGAGTAGCGCGTGCTCCTGGATATCGAGTGGCCAGGGCGATTGCCGCTCGAGCTCGGCCTTGATGTCACGCGCATAGTCGCTCCACGGCCGAAACTCCCGGCCGAAGGAATGCAGCAACAGCACGCGCTTGAGCTCGCCTCGCCGGGTCCGCTCGAGGGCACCGGCTTGCCCGGACGACAGGCACTCGGCCATGAGCAGGCCGAGACAGAGCAACGCGGCCGCGAGCCGCAGCTTCAGCCGGACGATGGACGCGCCCCCGCTCATGCTAGACACTCGCAGGTTACCGCAGCTGCTTGCCAGTCAATTCTAGCCCGGATCGCCCCATGCGGACAGTCCCGGACTGCAGCATGATCGTTTCTTGCGCCTGCTGGTGTGCCCCGGGTAAGTTCAATGCCCGCCGCTCAGCACGAGCGTCTGGATCGGCAGCAACAGCGCCTGGATCCGCAGCAGCAGCGCATGGACGAGGCCGACGCCATCCACGACATGCAACGCGATCTTCCGGCTGGTCGGGGTGTCCTTGGCCGAGATCTCCTCGTGATTGCTGGTGTAGGCATTGACCACGCAGCTCGAGCCCGGCGTGACACCGTCGAGACCGCCCTTGTAAAGCGGCTCCAGAAACACCAGGATGGTGCCGGGACGGACCGCGTTCTGCGGATCGATGAGCTGCTCGCCGGTGCGGAACTGTCCGGCCGCGATATAGTCCTGCACCGTCGTGATCACCATCGGGATGATCACCCATGGCTTGGAGATGCAGGTCGCTTCCGCGACCATGCCTTCCTTCATGACCTGCGCCTCGATCTGGCCGAAACCGGCCTGGAGCGCCTTGCGGCCCGCTCCCTCCGGAACGAGAACGCCGGCCGGGCGCATCAGCTGGTTGACGACGTCGCCGGGGCGAACCAGGAACTGCTCGACCCGTCCGTCGACGCCGGCACGCACATAAGTCTTGTCGAGGTCGACCTGAGCCTGATCGAGCGCGGCTTCTGCGCTGGCCTTTTGGGCCGGCAGCAGAACGGAGACCTGCAAGGACGCCGATTGCTTCGCGGCCGTTGCAGCATCGATGCCGGACTGGCGCTGATCGACCAGCACCTGGAGCTTGTCGATGTCACGCTGCGGAACGATGCCGGGATTGCGGCGCTGCAGCTCGGTCTTCACCTCGAGCTCGTCCTTGGCCTGCTGGTAGTTCGCCTTCGCCTCCCCGAGCTGCGCCTCGGCCTTGACAACATCGGCCTGCGCCGTCTGCACGGCGGCATCGACCTCCGCAATCTTGCGCCTGGCGGTTTCGACCGCAGCCTTTTGCTTCGCGCTGTCGAGGATGAACAGCACGTCGCCCTGCTTGACGGGTGCGCTGAAGGGGACCTTGACCTCGGCAACACGGCCCGAGCCCTCGGGAAGGATCGGCACGGTGCGGAAGTACAGTGTCGCCGACGACGTCGCCGGATGGAAGTAGAAGATCATGGTGATCAACGACACCGTGAGCATCAGGCAGGCCGTGATGCCCCAGCGCAGTTCGTACCAGACTGAAAAGAAGGTGATTTCCTTGCCGAAGCGCTTGCCCTGGGCGTAGCGACGGTAGAGGTAATCCGGCAGGATCGTGACGAGGGAGCAGATCAGCAGCTCAAGCATGACTGCGCTCCTTCTCCTTGGCGGGTCCCGGCTTGCCCGCAGGAGGCGGCGCGACGGCTGCCTCGGCCTGGACTTCCTCCGCATCGGAGGCCGGCGTCGCGTCGGCGATCTTCTCGACCGATCCGGCAATGCTGCGCAGCGGCGTGCCGAAATCCGGAAGATCGATCATCGCGAGGAGCAGGCCGGCGATCCAGAAGATGTGCATGTGCGTGAACAGCGAGATCAGGCCGAGCACAGCAACGAGCTCGAACTGCAATTTCTGCGATTTGTGCGCCATGCGCTCGGGCAGGCTGTGCAGCTTCCAATAGAGCGTGCCGATCCAGAGCACGGTGCCGATCAGGAATACGCCCATCACCACCATCAGCGTGTCGGTCCCGCTTCCCGGTGCGAGATAGAACGGCAGATGATGCGGTGCCATCGGATGAAGCTGCTCGCTCAAACGTCTCTCCCGATTAAAACGTACATGGGCGGCACTGTGGTCGGGCATGTTCGCATTTGTTTGATTTGAGTCAAGGAACCGCAGCCGAGCCAACCTAGCATCTGCAGCATGCTGATCGCGCAATCACCAGGAGCCGCCCATGCCCGGCCTAGACGATCTCATCCCCAGCGCTGCCCAGATTCGTAAGGAAGCCGCCCTCAAGGAGGCCGAAAAGGCGGAGGAATATGTACGCCTTGCCGCCGCGGCCGAGGCGGAGAAGCATGCCTTGATCGAGCGCTTGAGCAAACCCTCGGGAAAGACCGAGGAGGAAAAGATCAAGCTCGCCTCGACCGTCATCCAGCGCGCGGTGCGCAACGGCCTCACGGAAGTGCTGGTCTATCGTTTCCCCAACTCGCTGTGCACGGACAAGGGCCGCGCCATCAATCAGATGGAAAAGGGCTGGGAGAACACCCTGACGGGGATTCCCAAGGAAATCTTCCAGCTCTGGACCGACTATCTGAAGCCGCGCGGCTATCGCATCGCCTATCAGATCATCGATTTTCCCGGGGGCGTGCCCGGCGACATCGGCGTGACCATTTCCTGGGACGATTAGCAACAGGTGGGATCGGCATGGCGAAGGACGGCCCTGCAGAGCGGATGAAGCGGAAGGATTACGAGAAGGAGCTCGAGAAGCTCCAGGTCGAGCTGTGCCATCTCCAGGACTACGTGCGGGAAAACAAGCTCCGCGTCATCGTCCTGTTCGAGGGTCGGGACGCTGCCGGCAAAGGCGGCACGATCAAGGCGATCACCGAGAAGGTCAGCCCGCGCGTGTTCCGGGTCGTCGCCCTGCCCGCGCCGTCCGACCGCGAGAAGACGCAGTTGTTCTTCCAGCGCTATATGGAGAGGTTTCCGGCCGGCGGCGAGATCGTGATCTTCGACCGGAGCTGGTACAACCGCGCCGGTGTCGAGTACGTCATGGGCTTCTGCACCCCCGCCGAGCACGAGCGTTTCCTCAACCTGTGCCCGCAGATGGAGAAATACGTCATCGACGGCGGCATCATCCTGATCAAGATCTGGCTCGAGGTCGGCATGGACGAGCAGGAGCGCCGTTTCAAGGCCCGCATCGACGACCCGGTCCGGCAGTGGAAGCTCAGCCCGATGGACCTGGAATCCTTCCGTCGCTGGTACGACTATTCGCGCGCGCGCGACCTGATGCTGAAGAAGACCAGCACGAAGGATGCGCCCTGGCACATCGTCCGCTCCGACGACAAACGAAGGGCGCGGCTGAACTGCATCGCCCACATTCTAGGCGCCATCCCCTACCAGCGCATCAAGAAGGACAAGATCACGCTGCCGAAGCGCTCCGACAAGGGACGCTACAACGACCAGGCCAGCCTCAAGAAAATGAGTTTCGTCGCGCAGCGCTATTGAGCAGCATCGGGCCGCTAAAGCGCGACGCGATTGGGAAGAATCGTCATCGCGCTTTAGGTTGTTGTCTGAGCATGTTCTATTCGGAAAACCGCTACACACTTTTCCGGATCATGCTTTAGGGGCCCGATGCTGCCGTCGATCGCTCAATAACCATACGACCCCTTCAACTCGATTTCAGGCGGATCGTGACGCCACCGACGGCAGCCGATACTTCCGCGCCGACCCGCGGGCCGCTGAGCTGGAGGATCACGCCATTGCTGTTTTGCAACTGAACGGCGCCGGCACCTGCGGCGATTGCCCCGCCCGCTCCTCCCACGGCATAAGAGCCTTCGATCGACGCCGGCCCCTTCAGATTGAGCGCGCGGCCGACGAACTTCGTGGTCGACGCTCCGATGGTGAGGCCCACGCTCATGCCAGACACCGTGAATGGGTATTTCTTGCCCCGGTAGACCAGAACGCCCTCACCGCCACCGGCGCCGACGATGAAGCCACCCTTGGTGAAGACGACCGCGACCTGACCGGTGTCGGCACGCGCGGACGTGCTGAAGCCAGAAACGGCGGCGAGCGAAGCGACCAGGACGGCGCCGAAGGACAATTTTCTCATGACGTGTCTTCCCCCTTATTGAGCCAGGATCATCGCGAAGTAGCCGAAGATGGTGAGAAGGATGCCCGAGACGGCATAGCCGACCGGGAATCCGATCCAGGGCACGGAGCTCTGGATCTCGACCGCGGCCTCGCGGCACGGGCCGGAATGCGAGCGCGCGCCGGCAACGCCGCCCATCAGCACCGCCGGGTTGATCTTGAAGACGTGGTATCCGATCGCCCAGACGATGAACGGCGGGATCGTGCACGCGATGAAGCCGACGATGAAGATCTTGAGCGCGAGCGCGCCGGTGAGCTGAGCCAACAGGCCGGCGCCGGCATTGACCCCGACGATCGCGACGAACACGACGAGGCCGAGATCCTCGAGCACGTTTCGTGCCGCGTTCGGCGTATTGCCGAAGAAGCGCAGCCGCGACACGACCGAGGACACGATCACGCCGGACAGCAACAGCCCGCCGGCATTGCCGAGACCGACCTTGGCACCGAAGGCGGGGAATTCGATCATGCCGATCAGGAAGCCGATGATCATGCCGACCGACAGGGTCAGCAGATCGGTCGAGGTGTTGGCGCGCGCGATGCGGCCCCACATCTCGCCGAGCTCGTTGACCGCCGACTTGAGGCCGACCACCGAGACGATGTCCATGCGCTCCAGCTTGGTCTTGAGACCGGCCGGGATCTGCACCCCGCCCCGCTCGACCTTGGTCACCTGCAGCTGGCCGGCGATGGCCGTGTCGCGGAAGGACTCGAAGGTCCGCCCGACCACGTCCTTATTGAAGACGACGATTTCGGCCTGGTCCATGGGTATACCGAGCGTCTTGGCATCGGCGACCTCCGGACCAATCAGGCCCATCTTCTCAGTCAGATGCTCGGTCGATCCGCCCAGCGCGACGATATCGCCCTTCTGCAGCACGAGCTCGGGATCAGCACCCTGCGGCTCGCCGTTACGTCCCACATTGACGATCCGGTATTCCGGATTCATCGAGCGGAACTTGGCAATACTCATTCCGACCGTCGCGGGATTTTCGAGCCGATAGGCCCGCAGGCCGAACTGACGGTAGCCGGTCAGGGCGCCGCCTTCGAGATCTTTGACGCCGAACTCCTGCTCATACTTCTTGGCGGCGGCCTTGGCATCGACGCCCCACCAGCGCGGCAGGTATTTGCAGATCAGGATGATGCCGACGGTGCCCCAAATGTAGGTAATGCCGTAGGACAAAGCGATCATGCCGGAGGCATCCTCGGGCTTCATCCCGGCAGGCAGTTTCACGACTCCCGACGTGACGGCCTGCTCGGCCGAACCGATCGCCGCCGACATGGTCTGAGAGCCCGCAAGCATGCCGCCGGCCGCACCGGGCGGGAGCGCGAAGAGCTTCGCTCCAAGCACGACAAGGGTCAGGCCGATCACACTCGACACCACCGCGAGGAACAAGAATTTGATCCCGTCGCCCCGCAGGCTGTTGACGAAGGACGGACCTACGCGCAGGCCGACGCCGTACATGAAGAGATAGTAGAACAGGCTCTTGGCGAAGTTGTTCAACTCCAGCTTCACGCCATAGCTGGATGCCCAGACCGAGATGCCCGCGCCGACCACGATGGCACCGGCGACCATGCCGAGGCCATAGCCCTTGATGCTGGCCCGGCCGATATAAACGGCGAGACCGACGACGAAGAACAGCAGCAGATATGGATACTGCTGCAGGAACTGGAAAAATGACTGCATATTGGTCCCCTCCAAGCCCTAGGATGCGGCCTTGAGCTTCGTTTGCGCGCCGGGCTTTGGCCGGCCGAGCTTGGCCAATGCCTCGGTGCGCACGAGCTTCAAGCCTTCCTTGGCGTCGTAACCGTGGATCTCCTTCACATCGAGCTTGCGCATGAAGTCGATGGTCTCCTGCGTGATGACCTGGCCGGGCACCATGATCGGGAAGCCCGGCGGATACGGGATCACGAAATTGGCCGAGACGAGTTCGGGCCCGGCCTTCAGCCGCCCGTCGATCTCGGGATCATTGAGGCGGAGGTGCTCGCAGCCGGCGACGTCATAGGCCGCGTAGAAGCCGCTGCGGATGTCGCCTTCATTGGTCTTGGTGCCGGCATCGCCGCGAAAGCTCGGGTGGAAATGCGAGAAATTCGGCAGGTCCGGCACGTCCTTCATCAGGCTCGTCACCCGTGCCTCGAAGGTCTTCCGCGCATTGGCACCGCCCTGGGCAAGGCCGCGGTCGATCTCGCCCGCGATCTCGGCGAGCACGCGGACGAGATGGGCGACGTCGCTGCGGGTGTTGTTGATGTTGGACTGGACCAGGACCGAGTTGCGTGAGGTCTTGTTGACCTGGATGTTGTACTCGTTGGCGAGAATGCCCTTGAACTGCGTCCCATCATAGCCGGCCATGCCGCACACCAGCGTCATGCGGGTCGGGTCGAGGCAGAACTCGTCCTCGTCTAGGCTCTTCAGTGTACTCGCCCAGTTGACGCCGGGGGCGAGGAAGTCGGTGAAGCCGCTCTGGCGGTACTGCGCCGGCACCATGGTGTCGGCCCCGAGGATGCGGAAATATTTCGAGATCAGCGGATTGTTATTGACTGCCTGGCGGATCGCGAACGCGATCTCGATGGCATTGGCGACCAGGCCATAGCCCTCCAGCTCCATCTGCCGCCGCGAGATGTCGAGGCTCGCGATCAGCTGCTGGTTCGGACTGGTCGAGGCGTGGGTGAACACCGCCTCCTTGAACTGCTGCTCGACCGTGTGGAATTCGACGTCCTTGACCGAGAGCATCGAGCCCTGGCGGATCGCCGACATCGACTTGTGAGTCGAGTTGGTCTGGTAGACGCGCAGCCGGATCTGTCTGGGATCCGGGATCAGCCGGGTCTTGAGCAGCATCTCGTCGGACGGGTTCTTGCCGAGCTCGGCCTGCTGCTTCTCATAGGCCTCGACCGACTTGGGATGGCGCATCCATGCCTCGATCTCGTTGGCGGCGCCAAGTCCGGTACGGCGGCGCAGGAACGGCGAGAACCGCGCGAAGCCGAACCAGGCTTCGTCCCAGAGGAAGATCAGATCGGGCTTGATGGCGAGGCATTCCTCCATCACCCGCCTTGTGTTGTAGATGTGGCCGTCGAAGGTGCAGTTGGTCAGGTCGACCATCTTGACGCGGTCGAGCCGGCCGTCGGCCTTGGCGCCCAGCAGCGCCTGCTTGATGGTCTTCAGCGGCACCGCGCCGTACATCGAATATTCCGTCATCGGGAAGGCTTCGACGTAGAGCGGCTGCGCGCCGGCCAGCACCATGCCGTAGTGATGCGACTTGTGGCAATTGCGGTCGACGATCGCGATGTCGCCGGGCGCGAGCAGCGCCTGCACCGCCATCTTGTTCGATGTCGAGGTGCCGTTGGTGACGAAGAAGACGCGGTCGGCGCCCAGCGCCCTCGCCGCCTTCTCCTGCGCCTTCTTGACGTTGCCGGTCGGCTCCAACATGCTGTCGAGACCGCCGGTGGTGGCGCTGCTCTCGGCCAGGAACAGGTTCGGGCCGTAGAACTCGCCCATGTCCCGGATCCAGTCGGACTTGAAGATCGACTTACCGCGCGCGATCGGCAGCGCATGGAAGGTGCCGATCGGACGCTGGGCGTATTTCTTGAGATTGTCGAAGAACGGCGTGTCGTAGCGATCCTGGATGCCTTCCAGGATCGACAGATGCAGCTCCAGCAGCTCTTCAACGGAATAGAAGATGCGGCGGACCACATCCGCCTCGGGATTGCCTGCGAGCTCCTCCACGTCCCGGTTCGAGATCATGTAAAGGTCGAGCTCGGGCCTGACGCGCTTGATGATCTGGGCGAGCCGCAGCGCCGAGGCGTCGGTTTCGTCGATGAGACCGGCCGAGGCCATGATCGAGCGCAACACCGGCGCATCGTGGCGCGAACGCAGGCCAAAGCCCTCGTTGATGATGACGGCTCCAATGTTCGGATTGAGCATCGTCGCGCAGAAGGCGTCCTCCAGGCTGCCGACGATGACAGGTTCGTACACGAAGGCATCGACCGGGCGCCGCAGCTTGCGCCATTCAGTAGCCAGTGCCGGCCACTGGCTCGATGATACGCCGGTGACGATCAGGGTCTCGAAATACGGCCTGCGCGCGCTGTGCGCGCCAAAGGCCGGCGGCACCAGTTCGGGCGCATCGCCATCGCCGTCATCCTTGGCGCTCCAGTCGCCGGCATGCTGGCGGAAGGATCGTGTCGCCAGTGCCTGGGCAATTCGCGTCGCAAGGGCGAACGATGACGCGCCATCGCCGGCGACTGCTGCTTCCCGCAGCGCCGCCATGAGGTGCGGACCGGGATAGCCGTGAAATTCTTCGGTGATCGAAAGATCGGCCAGTGCCGCGTCATAGGCTGCGCGATTGCCCACGCGCGCCCAGGTCTTTGCTGCTTCCACAAGCTCGCGCCAGTCGTCTGCCCGCGCGCCCGGGCCCGAAAAGAACTGGTCGATACGCTTCTGTGCGGGCTTGGCGTCTTTGGACATCTCTCTCTCCCGATCCTTTACCGAAGGTGATGCGGGATCGTGGGTGCGGCGCGGCTCGCTCCATTGATCCAAGTCAACGGTCACGTGCATTCCTGCGAGCCGTCGCCATGCCGTTCGCAGCGCAACACGAAAACGTCAGCCCCTTCGTTGGGCGACGCTCGTCTGATCATCGCCGAGCAGGCTGTCGAGCGACCGCAGCCACTGGCCGCTGTCGGTCTTGTCTGCGAGCCCTTCGGCGCGCAGGAGGTCGCGGAGCTGCGCATGAGCGCCGACGATGCAGAAGGTCACCCTGCGTGACGCAAGCTCGTCGTAGAGATCACGCAGCATGCGCGCACCGGCCAGATCGATATAGGGCGACGCCGAGAGGTCGCAGGCGACCAGCCGGACGCCGGGCGACCTCCGGAGCGCAGTCAGGACGGTTTCCAGGATCGTCTCGGCATTGATGTAGAGCAGCGAGGCTTCGGGCCGGAAAGCGATGATCCCGACCAGCGGCTCGATGCCCTCATGTCTGGCGCTATCCGAATAACGGCCGCTGCCGGGCAGGCGGCCGAGGAACGCGACATTCGGCTGCGAGGCCCGCGCCAACAACAGGAAGATCGAGGCGATCGACGCCAGCAGAACGCCCTGGAGGATGCCGAGCAACAAAACGGAGATCAGCGCAATCGCCGCTGCGTAGAAATCGATCCGGCTGACCTGCCACATTCGCAGCAGCGCCCGGACGTCGACCAGCCTGTAGACGGCGGCGATGACGATCGCCGCGAGCACCGCCTTGGGCAGGTTGGTCAGCAGCCCCGTGAAGAACAGCAGGCACAGCCCGAGCGCCACCGAGCAGATCACCAGCGCCAGCGGCGTCCGTGCGCCGGCATTGTCGTTGACGGCCGATTGCGACAGACCGCCCGCGACGGGATAGCCATGGCCGAAGGCGGCGGCGAGGTTCGCCGCGCCCAGCCCCAGGAACTCCTGTCTAACGTCGAGCGCATAACCGTGCTTGGCGGCAAAGCTGCGCGCCGCTGATACGCCTTCGATATAGGCAAGCAGCACGCAGCCTGCCGCGAGCGGGAACAGGTCGTCGAATTCCAGCAGCCCGAATGTCGGGGGTCCCAGCGTCGGCAGCCCTTCCGGTATCTTCCCGGTGACGGGCACACCGAGGGCGGGCAAGCCCAGGAGCGTTGCCGATGCGATCGCGAGTGCAACGACGGTGATGCCGACGGGTTTTCCCGGCAGAAGCCGTTCGCCAAGCAGAAGCAGCAGCAGCGCGATCGCGCCGATGCCCAGCACAAGCAGATCGATGCCGCCGAGCTGCCCGGACAGCTTGATGGCGCGATCGAAGAAATTGTGGCCGCCGCCAGCGATGCCGAGCAGGCTCGGCAACTGGCTCATGATGATGGTGAGCCCTGCCCCCGCCTTGAAGCCGACCAGGATGCTGTCACTGACGAGGCGCACCAGCACGCTAAGCTTGAACAGCCAGGCAATGAAGCACAGCACGGCCACTGCAAAGGCCGTAAGGCTTGCGATCTGCGCATAGCGGACCGCATCGCCTCCCGCAAGGGCGCCGACGGTTCCGGCGATCATCAGGGAGATCGCCGAGGTCGGGCCGATCGCGAGCTGGCGCGACGCCCCAAACAAGGCATAGCCGATGCCCCCGAGCATGTAACCATAGACGCCGATCTGCGGCGGCAGGCCCGCGAGCGCGGCATAGGCGAGCGAGACCGGAATGGCGTAGGCGGCGAGCGTGATGCCGGCGATCGCGTCGGAGGGCAGCCATTCGCGTCGGTAGGCCGCGAGCCATTCGGCCGGTGGAAAGAATCGCGTCCAGGTCGGGGCGGATGGCCGGTTCATCGCCCCTCCTCCGAACGGAACGCCTCGCAGCGCAGCAGCACAATCAACAGCGCCACCACGGGCAGGCCCAACGCGAGATCGGGGATGCTCTTGGTCGCAAAGGCACCGGCGGCGGCACCGAAGCCGAACACGGCGCACAATGCGAAGAAGATGCCGGAGCGGCGCAGCGCTCCCAACGGCGCACCGCCTGCTGCGACTGCGAAGACATTCTCGATCGCCTGACGCATATTGCCGGTGATCATCACCGTGCTGCACACAGTGCCTTCGACCTTGACGAACATCGCGGCCTGCATCGCCGCCACGGCGGAAATACCGAGCGTGCCGGCCAGATCGGGCAACCGATTATGCAGGATGCCGATCGCTATCAAGAGCAGGATCTCGATCAACGTGCTGATCGCGCTGGCCCGCTCGTCCGCTACGCGGCGCAGCCAGGCTGCAAGCACGATTCCGATCGCGAAAGCCAGGATCGGTGGCACAAAGTGCAAGGCCTTAGTCCAGTTGCCGGCCATCGCATAGACCCAGAGGAAGATCAGATTGGCCGTCTGGGCGTTCGCCATCACACCGTGGATGATCCAGGTATAGGCATCGATATAGCCGCCGGCAAAGGCGAGCAGCAGGACGATCCCGACCGTCTCATCGCGGCGGATCGCGCCGGCTGCGAGGTCCATGGTACTCATGTCGGAAAAATGGGCTGTCGCGAACATTCCATCGGGTCATAGGCGCCGCCACGTCGCCGCGAAGGCTTGATCTGGATCAAGCAACATCCCGCAGCCATCAATCAAATCACGCCGAAGTGCCGGGGAAATGCCATGGAAACCGTCAGGTGGATCATCGCCACCGCACCGGAAATTTTCCTGCTGCTCGCGATCGCGATCGGCACCATCCTCGGCCGCATCAGGATTCGCGGCTTCTCGATCGGAACTACCGCCTGCATCCTGATCGTCGCCGTGCTGATCGGACAGCTCGGGAGCTTCACGTTCCCGCCGATCCTCAGGGCGATCCTGTTCAGCCTGTTCGTTTTCACGATCGGCTACCGTTCTGGACCGGAATTCTTCGCCTCGCTGAGCGTGCGGACTTTGGCACAGGTCGTGCTCGCGCTGGTGATCGGAGCCACCGGGCTCGTCCTGGTGCTCATCTTCGCTCGTGTCTTCACATTGGACACGGGGACAGCGGCAGGACTGACCGCCGGGGCGCTGACGCAATCCTCGGTGATCGGCACCGCATCCGGCGCGCTACAGCAGCTCGGCCTGCCGAGCGACGTGCTGAAGCAGCAGGAAGCCAACATCGCGGCGGGCTATGCCGTGACCTACGTGCTCGGCTACATCCTGACGCTCCTGTTCGTGCCGTTCGTGGCGCCGCGGCTGATGCGGATCGATCTCAAGACGGAGGCCAAAAAGCTCGAGGCGGAGCTCGCCGGCGGTGCGCCGCCAAAGACGGAAAACCTGTCCTATCGCAAATTCCAGGCCCGCGCCTATCGCGTGTCAGCCGGCGCAGGTCGCACCATCGGCGCGATCGAGGCGGAGATCGGCAGCCGCACGGTCGTGGAGCGGATCGTGCGCGGCGGGGCCGACATCAAGCCGCAGCAGGACACCGTGCTGGAGTCGGGCGACGACATTGTCATTGCCGGACCGACCGCCGCGATCGTTGCGGCCAAGCCGATAATCGGCGCCGAGATCGACGCAGGCGAGCTGCTGCGCAACCTGCCTGGCAATGTGATCGAGGTGCTCGTTGAAAACCGTAAGTTGCACGGCCGCTCACTTCGCGAGATCGTTGACCGACTTGGATCCGATGCGCGCGGCGTATTCCTGCGTGCGCTCACGCGCATGGGGCGGGAAGTGCCTCTCGGTCCCGACACGCGGGTCTATCTCGGCGACGTCATGACGCTGGTCGGCAGCACCAGCAATATCGCGCGTGCAGCGGCGCAAGTGGGACACCCCCTGAATACCGGCGATCGAACCGACATCGCCTATCTTGCCGCCGGCATTGCAGTGGGTCTTCTCGCCGGCCTTGCCAGCTTCAAAGTCGGCACTGTCGCATTGACGCTGGGCGGTGGCGGCGGTGCGCTGATCGCCGGGCTCGTCTGCGGCTGGCTGCGGACGCGCCGGCCCGGCATCGGCGCAATGCCGCCGGCCGCGCAGCAGACCCTGAGCGACATCGGCCTCGGCGGCTTCATCGCGGCGATCGGACTCGGCAACGGCCTTGCCGCCTGGTCGGCGATCCAGGCCCACGGTCTGTTGCTGGTCGGCATGGGCATCGTGGTCACGCTGGTTCCGATGACGGTCGGAACGCTGGCTGCTTACCATCTGCTGCGCATGAACCCGGTCGTGACCTGCGGCGCGCTCGCCGGCGCGATGACGGTCGATGCCGCCGTCACCGGCGCCTGCGACGTTGCGGAGAGCCAGACGCCGGTGCTCGGCGTTGCCGTCCCCTACGCTGTCGGCAATGTCGTCCTCACGGTGCTCGGCCCGATCGTCGTGGCCGCAACCTACGCAGGTTGAGGGGGCCCAGATGCGACGCGGACCTACCTTGCTCCATTCTCTCGCGATCACCTTCCTCGCCCTCATCATGGCCGCATCGCCCACGCGCGCCGGGGACGAGGTCCGCATCCAGGAGGAAATCTGGGCGCTGCCTCTGCCGCTGCCGATGTTCGCCTATCTGGTGCGCCCAGTCGGCGACGGTCCGTTTCCGCTCGTTATCATGAATCACGGCGTCTCGCTCGACGCGACCGAGCGCAGCCTTTTCCCGCTGGTCGAATTTCGCGACGCCGCCAAATGGTTTGCGAAGCGCGGCTATCTTGTGGTGGCGCCGGTGGGCAGCGGCTATGGCGCGCAAGCGATCGACATCCCCGAACGCGGGCTGTTCGGCCCGTTCTTCTCGAAAATCGGAAGGTGCACCAATCCCAATTTCCGTGATGCGGGCCTCGCGATCGCCCAGGTCGATCTCTGGATCATTGACTACCTGGCCACCGAGAAGCGGATCATCCCGAAGGACGTGATCGTCGTCGGGCAGTCCGCCGGCGGCTGGGGCGCGATCGCCCTGTCGAGCGTGAACCCGCCGCAGGTGAAGGCCATCATTGTCTTTGCCGGGGGGCGCGGCGGACGGGTCGGCGGCAAGCCGAACAACAATTGCGCACCCGACCGGCTGGTCGAGGCCACCGCCGATTTCGGCCGCACATCGCGCGTGCCGATGCTGTGGATCTACATCGGGAACGACACGTTTTTCGGTCCCGACTTGTCAAAGCGCATGCACACGGCCTTCCTCGCCGCCGGCGGCCGGGCCGAATATCACCTGATGCCACCGTTCGGCACCGAGGGACATTTCTTCCTCGGTTCGCCGGATGCGGTCCCGCTCTGGTCGCCGTTGGTCGCCAGGTTTCTAGATGCGCAGAACTGAGTCCGGATTTCGGAGTTGCAGCGATGGCCCGTGCTCTTGATTGTCTCTCTGGCCTCCTGATGGTTGCAGCAATCGGGGCCGCCACGATCTCGAGCGTCGCCTCACCCATGGCAGCGCAATCCGAAAAGCCCGCCGAGGTCGCAACACGCGGCCAGCGTGACGCCAACGACATCAGCTATGGCAGCTGGCAAAAACTGTGCTTCAGGGCTGGCGGTGCGCCCACCCTCTGCCGAACCTCGATCACTGGGCGCTTCGCGACCGGGCAGACCGCCGTGCGCATCGATCTGATCGAGCGGGAGGACGCGCCCACAGCCCGCCTGCAGCTGTTCGTGCCCGTCGGGATGTACCTGCAACAATCACCGAAATTGGCCGTCGATCATGGCGCCGCGTTTCGCGTTCCCTATACCTGGTGTCTCACCAATCTATGCGTCGCGGCGGACGTCGTGGCGCCGAAAATCATTGATGAAATGGAAAACGGTCAGACGCTTCTGCTCGAACTCGTCGATTCAAATCTTCTTGCCGTGACGACCTCGATTCCGCTCGCGCAATTTGCTTCCGCCCACAAGGGGGCGCCGACCAGGACGCTCGAACAATATGTCGACGAATGACGGCCGAGGCGGAGCTACGAGACGAGGGCGCGCTCGACGGACTCGATCAAGGACTGAGCCGCAAACGGTTTGATGAGATAGGCGATGCAGCCTGAAGCAATCGCTGCGGCGCGGTTCGCCGGGCTGTCATTGCCGGTGACATAGATCACCGGCGCTGCGATGCCATTCCCGGCCAAACTTCGCCGCACCTCGATGCCGGACCTCACACCCAGATTGATGTCGAGGATGATGCAGATCGCCGTATGGAGCCTGCCATGATCGAGCAAGGCGCTATCAGAGTCGAACAGAGTCGTTGCGAAGCCGTGTCCCCGCAGAAGCCGGTCCATGCTGGTCCGCATGGACAGATCGTCATCTACGACAAAGACGGATTCGCGCAGGGGCAAGGCGATTTGCCTTTCTGGAAGACGCCGTTGGGATATTGGATTGCGAAGGCTCTGCATTCTGACGCGGTTATGTGTGCATCTTGCACACAGCTTGTCGCGCACTGTCAACACGCCTCGGCATTGTCCTTTGGGACAGGCGCATCGAGGGAACTTTACGCCGTTCCGAAGCCGTCAGCGTTCGTCGGGATTGAGCATTCCGAGACGCTCTGCGATCGAAACGAGCTCCGCCAGCGAGCGAACCTGCATCTTCTCCATCACTTGATGGCGGTGTGCTTTCACGGTGCGCTCGGTGGTCCCCAGCTCATGCGCGATCTGCTTGTTGATCCGGCCGCGCACGATCAGATCAAACACCTGTCGCTCGCGCTGGGTCAGCGCGGCCAGATGACGACGAAGCGTATCAAGCCTGCTGGCCTGGGCCCGCGCCGTCCGCTGACTGGCCAGCGCCCGCTCGATGGCATCGAGCAGTTGCTCGGACGAAACTGGTTTGGTCAGGAAGTCTTCCGCACCGGCCTTGATTGCACGTACGGTCGTTGGCGTGTCGGCATGACCAGTCAGGAAGATGATGGGTAACATCGAACCGGACGCGGCCAGCCGGGCCTGCAGGTCCGGGCCGCTCAGGCCAGGGATCCGGACGTCGAGCAGGATACACCCGGCCCGCTCGTCATCCGACAGCGAGTCCAGCAGCTCCAGTGCGGAAGCATATGTCGCCACCTCGTACCCCGCGAGCTTCAGCCGGCGCTCGATCGCGGTCCGAAAGGACGCGTCGTCGTCAACAACGTGAACAAGGCCTGGCAACTTCTACCTCTCGCCCAACTCAATGAGGACGCTCGACGTCCTTCTTATTGTTCAAAGCGATCCTCACGTCTGAAAGTCGAAATATCTGCTTCGCAATTCGTCGCAGCTACCCTGCGCAGAGGGCTTCTCATCCAGCGCAGCAATCGTCCGTGCTGTCCTTTGGTACAATGAACCTTGGGACAATGGATAACAATACTTCGCTGGCCGAAAATCAACTTCGGCGGGAGTGGGATTGCGCGGCGCATTTCCGGCAACGTATTTCGTCTGACAGACCAATTCGGCGGAAAAGCTGAGGAGTTGGCCTATGTTCGTTCGCATCACGACGGATTCCACGCTGCGACCCAATACTCTCCGCGACCTCGGTATGGCAAGTCATTCAAATGCACTGGTCAATTTAAGCGAATTTTCCTACCGGAAAGGCTCCGAGATCTACGGCGAGAAGGAGCCGGCCGAGTATGTCTATCAGGTCAAGTCCGGCGCGGTACGAAGCTACAAGTTGCTGTCGGACGGTCGCAGGCAGATCGGCGCATTTCACCTCGTCGGCGACATCTTCGGGCTCGAGAACGGCAGCGAGCACCGCTTCACGACGGAAGCCATCGTCGATACCACGGTGCGACTGATCAAACGCCAAAGCCTGGAAATCGTAGCCGAGAGCGATGCCATGGTAGCCAGAAACCTGCTCAGCATGACCACGAATAACCTCCAGCATGCTGAAGACCACATGCTGCTTCTCGGCCGCAAGACCTCCCTGGAGCGTGTCGCCGCGTTCCTGCTCGAAATGGACAAGCGCCTGACGGCTGCAGGCGTCATGGCGCTTCCGATGTCACGCCGCGATATCGCCGACTATCTCGGCCTGACGCTGGAGACCGTCTCGCGGGCTTTGTCGCGGCTGCATGAGCTCGGCGTGCTCGGCTTCATCGGCAACACCCAACGCCAGATCATGCTGCTCGACCGGCACCAGCTCGCAAGCCTCGATCTGCAGCCCTGAGCCGGCGAAAGGCCGGTTCACGATCCGCAATGGTCGCGGTTGACCGAGGCGACAGCATCAGGTGCGTGGCAGGTCCGCGCCGGGTTTTTCGGTGAGGCCGAGATGGTCGAGCGTCTTGAGCAAGACTTCGAACAGAATGGCGGCGGACCAGCCGAACAGCAGAACACCGTTCATGGCGGTCAGCGGACCGAGCAGGCGCCATTCGCGCACCGGCGTGATGTCGCCGTAGCCAAGCGTGGTGTAGTTGACGAAGGCAAAGTAGAGCATGTCTGCGTCGGCGGCGGCCTGGACGACATGATAGGTCGCCGCCCACACCAGAATTTCGATCATGTGGGCGATCTTCAACACGACGACGATCGTGATCATGACGCTCATGAGGTGCAATCGCGGCCGCTTGGTATGGCGCGGGACGGCACTGCGGGCGACGGTGACGGCGACCACCGTCACGAGCGCGTGTATTCCGATATTGATCACGCTGACGAGCGTGCCGACAAGGAATTGGAGCATCATCGGGGTGAACCACACCTCATTTCAGCCTAGGCCAACCGTGCCTCGATCGTTTCCTTTGCGACAACGGTTTCCTGATCGACCCGCGCTGACGCAGCGCGGTCGATTCCTGTCCATGCGGTCGCGAGCTCCCAGGCCACCGACAGGATGATCGGCCCAATGAACAGTCCGATGATTCCATGCGCGAGCGTACCACCAATGACCCCGATCAGGATGACCAGCGTCGGCGTCGTCAGGCCCCGCCCCATGAGGAGCGGCTTCAGCACGTTGTCGAGCAGACCGACGACGACCAGATAGACAGTCAAGAGCAGGGCGACGGTCACGTCCTTGTCCACCCATATCCAGACCAGCACGGGGAAAAGAACGGGGCCGGCGCCGATTTGGACAATCGACAGCAAGAGCACGACGACCGCGAGCAGTCCCGCGCTTGGGATCTCTGCGAGCTTGAAGCCGATGCCCGCCAGCAAGGCCTGAAGGATGGCGACGCCGATAATGCCCTGCGCGACGGCGCGTATGGTTGCGCCGGCGAGTTCGAGAAAGTGCTCGCTCCGGCCGGGCACGACGCGCAACAGGAAGCCGCGCAGCGCGGCGACGAGCTGCGCGCCGTGCGGGAGCAGAAAGCCCGCGACGATCACCGACAGCAGGAATTGGAGCATGCCAATTCCGGTGTCACCGGCAAACGACAGCATCACTCCGGCGAGCGGTTTCAAGTACGGCGCCACTTCGCGCAGCGCCGCACGGATGTTCGTGTAGGCCTCGTTCCAGATCGCGTAGAGCTGAGGACCGATCAACGGCCAGCTCCTGATCTGCTCCGGTGCGGCCTGGAGCGCGAGATCGCCACTGCCGATCTGGCCCGCAAGGTCCCGGATTCCTTCGACTGCACTGAGGCCGAGCCAGGCGGCGGGACCGATGACGATGCCCAGCGTGATCAGGGTGAGAACGGCTGAGGCTGTCCGGGGACGGCCACCGAGGCGTTGGGCGAGCCAGGCGAAGACGGGATGAAACGCCACGGCCAGCACGGCGCTCCAGCTCAGGATCGGCACGAACGGCCGGAGGACGACAAATGTCCAGAAGATCAGCAGCCCGAGCAAGCCTAGCCGGATCACGAGTTGGACAATGTCCTCCGCGGACAGAAGCTGGCGAAGCGTTTTCAAGGGTCGTTGCCTCCAGGCCGACGGACCGCTGCTGAGCAGCTAGCGGGGCGGCCCACCGCGGAGGCTTGATCCAGATCAAGCTCGCAAGTCACGTCAGCCTCGCTTGGTGGCGGCCTTAGCTGGACGCCTCAGCTTGCACGGAAGGTCGGCTGGTGGGTTCCAGCGGGCGAGGATCGCCTCGGAATACATCATTCTGGGGCGTATTTCACGCCGATCAGGGACGCCACCGCTGATCGGGGAGGATCGCACCTTGCTCGTTGCGATGACCGAGCTTGTCGAGTTCGGCCGCGAGACCAGCAAGAGCCAACATCGATCCTCTACGTGGCCCCTTTGGTCGTGATCAGATGGAATAGGCCGCCGCCATCGGCCAGCTTTATGTCCTTCGATTCGGCCTTGGCGCTTAGAACGGCCCGATCAGAGAGCGCCTTCCGGAATTTCATTCAAACCCCCGTGGCTGGAATTTGGGGGTATCTGAGGGGGTGAATTTGGGGGTGCAAGGCCCCTACCCCCCCTTCCATACCCCCAACGGCTCCGGACGAGGGCGGGCGCCGATGGAAGCCTTAGAACATAACAGAACATCAAAAGCCCTGAAATTTCAAGGGCTTATCCACATGTCTTGTTTGATTTTGGAGTGTTTGGAGAGGCTTACGAAACAGCCTGATGGCTCCCCGGGCTGGATTCGAACCAGCGACCATCCGATTAACAGTCGGATGCTCTACCGCTGAGCTACCGAGGAAAGGGCGAACCGTTCGTTCGCGCGCGGCTGCGTATAACAAAGCCGCTTGCGCTTGCAAAGGACGAATTCGTCATCATCCGCAACGCGCTCGGAGGGACCTGGAACGGCCGCACCTCCGGCCGGGACCGGGCAAGGATTATTCCGCCAGGAACGAGGTGGTCTTGGTGCCGGGGTCGTAGCGCAAGCGGAGCGCGGTGAGCTTGCAGAGATTGACGTTCTTCCACAGCACCGACTCGTCATAGTTCTTCCAGTCGACCCGGATGTTCCAGACGCAGCCTTCATCGTCGTCGTCGAACTCGACATAAGTGCTGGCCTGGTTCTGCAACACCTTGTCGAGCTCGTTCTCCCATTCGTCCAGCCCGTCATCCGGCGCGTTGAAACCCAGAAACTTGATGGCATAGCCGGTCTCGTTGACGACGGTGACGTTGCGGGCATCGGTCGCAAGTGACGGCGTGGCGGCGATCGAAAGGGCGATCGCGATCAATCCGGACAGAAAATGCTTCATCTGAAAATCCTCCGATCAAAACAGGCCTCGGCGACCGGCATGGATCGGCGCGGGCGCCGCGGCAGGGAAATGCGTTGCCTGGAGACACGTCCGGAGCGCGATCGCCATGTTCAAGAAACGATCAATCTGCACTCCGGGACGGCTGCGCGACGCGAGACGCGCCCAACCTGTTTATCGTTTCGAATTCTCAGCAGCAATGAACCGGCATTCATAGATCGGCAGAGTTTGTTTTCTCCGGTACCGGCACCGGTACGGCCGCGCCATTGCTCTTGCCCGTCACGGCACCGACCAGCGCCTTGACCGGATCGTCGCCCGGCGCAAAGCCGCTCTGGCGCAGGATCTCGTCGATCATCGGACGCAGCGCGTGAACCTTGAGCAGCTCGCCGGCCAGACCTTCGCCGAAGCCGACATTGCCTCCACTCGCACCATTGCCGCCGAACGCGCCGCCGGTGTGCAGGATGCGGACATCCTTGAGGTTCGCGATCGGCTTCACCATCTCCGCCAGCGCGGACGGCATGGTCTCGATCCGCTTCTTGGCGATCTCGAAATCGATGACGTTGCTGCCGAGCTTGTTCTGCGCCTCGTTCTTCATGGTGATGACGGCGGCTTCCGCCTCGCCGATGTTGCGGACGCCGACCGCCTTGATCTTGTTGGATTCAGCTTCGGCGGTGGCCAGCGTCTTGACGGCTTCGGCGCGATCGAGCGAGGCCTTCTTCTCGGCCTCGGCGGCGACGATCAGCTCGGTCGATTTCCGTTCGGCCTCGGTGCGTGCGGCCAGCACCTGGGTCAGGCGGGCACGATCGGCGACCTCGATGGCGCGCGCGGTGACGACCTTTTCCTCCGCGGAGACGGCCAGCGCCTCGGCGGTCTTGGCTTCGGCGACGGCTTCCGACGTCTCCTTGCTCTTCGCCGCGATCTGGATCTCGTTCTCCTGCGTCGCGATCTGGATCTCGCGCTGGGCGTCGGTCTTGCGCTTGTTGATTGCCAGCTCCGACTCGATCACCGCGGTTTCCTTGACCTGCTTGGCACCCGCCTCCTTCTCGGCAACCGCGCGATCGGTGTCGATGCGAGCGTTCTCCTCGGTCAGACGCGCTGTCTGCGTCGCGGTCGCGACCTCGGCGCGGGTGCTCGCCGTCTTGTTGGCGATGTCGCGCTCCTGCGACAGCTCGGCTTCCTTCTTGGTCCGCTCGATCCCGAGGGTCTGCTGCCGGGCTTCGAGATCCTTTTGCGCGATCGCCACCTCATTGTCGCGAACGATGGCGTTTCGATCGCGCCGCCGGGTTTCGGTGACGGTTTTCAATTGGGTGAGACCTTCGGCGTCGAAGAAATTCTCCGGGTTGAAGAATTTGACGTCGGTCTGGTCGAGCTTGGTCAGCGACACCGATTCCAGCTCGAGCCCGTTCGACTTCACGTCAGACTCGACCGTGGACTGCACGTGCTTGACGAAGTCCGAGCGCTTCTCCTGGAGCTCCAGGATACTCATGGTCGCGGCGACCGAGCGCAGGCCGTCGACGAATTTCGCCTCGACCTGGTTGCGCAGCGCCTCGGCATCGTTGGTCAATGCACCCAGCGTCTGGCTCGCGAGCGCGATGCTCTCCTCGTCGGGACGGACACGCACATAGAACTCGGCGACGATGTCGACGCGCAGGCGATCCTTGGTGATGAGGGATTCCCGCTCCTTGCGCTCGACGGTGAGGCGCAACGTCTTCAGGTTGACGCTGGCACAGGAGTGGAAGATCGGAAGGATCATGGCGCCGCCGTCGAGCACGACCTTCTTGCCACCGAGCCCGGTGCGCACGAAGGCCTCGTCGCGGGTGGCGCGCTTGTAGAGGATGGTGAAGACGATCCCCAGGACGACGATCAGCGCGACGCCGATCACGGCCGGGACTGCGATGTCGAACATGACTTTCTCCGCTGTGGGACTTGCTAATTGCTTAGAGTGGGCTTCGACGGCTTGAGTTCATCGTCGGCCTTCACCGCGACGAAGCGCGTGCCGTCGCGGTCGACCAGGAGAACCATGGTTCCCTGGGGCAAAGGTCCCGATTGCGGCGCCGCGACCGCCGAGACGAAATGGCGGTTGCCGTGGACGTCGGCGACACTGACGCGGCCGGGCGGCCCCTGGTCGAGCGGGCCGACGACGACCTCGCCGATGCGGCCGACGAGATCGCCGAGGCCGACGACGTAGCTTTCGTCCTTGGGAATGATCCGCGCGATGGCACGGCTGGAAACGCGGACCAGTGGAACCGATGCGGCGACTGCCCCGATCGAGGCGACCGCCGCCGGCAAGGGACCCGCCACCATCCGCGCGAGGTCCTGGATCAGGAAGCCGGTGATGGAGAAGGCGCCGAGCAGCAGCAAGAGGAAGATCAGGAGCGGCACGCCGCCGACATTGATCCATGAAATAGCGTTGAGCACGCCGTTGTCGCTGGGATGAGCAAAATCGATGTTGGTGCCCAGCATCTCGCTCAAGGAGGCCCCGACCAGCATCGAGATCACCTCGACCGAGCCGACGATGATGATCATAGCCGCCGCGATCGCGAACGGCCTGACTTCAGGCGCCATGACGTGTTCGAGCAAAGCGCTCATGACACCGCACTCAGGAGCCCGACTTCAACCGGGCCAGCCTCGCTGCAATTTCCTTGTCGCGATGGAGCGTGCTCAGCTCGTCGATGTCGCTCGAATAAGGAATTCCCGGCGGCACGCCGGTGGCCCGTGCCACTGCCCTGCCCGCCCGCAGCGCCTTCGCGGCAGCGGAGGTGCCGCCGGATTTCCGCGACGACGTCGATGTCTGTGGGCTGGCCTGTGCCTCGCTCTTTTCCAGATCGGCCCGGCGCTGCTCGGCATCCTGGAGCGCCGACAGCACCGCGCGGAGCGATGTGACGCATTGCTCGATCTTCTCGTTGTTCTCGTCGATGGCGCGAGAGAGCACCTCGAACTGCGCCTCCAGGTCCATTTGCCGCGCGATGCCGGCGCGGGCGAGATCATCGCGCCCGTCTGCGATCGCGGCCTCGATCTTGGCGGTCAGATCGGTCATCGCCCGCTCGATCTCGCTGCGGCGCGCGTTGAGGCGATATTCCTCGGCCCGCGCAGCGGCGAGCGCATCGCGCGCTTCGGTCTCGGCGCGCTCGATTTCGCGGATGGCCTGGCCGACCACCTTCAGCTTGTTCTTGCCTTCCGCCTGCTCGATCGCATCGTACGCGATCCCGGCAATCAGGCGCCCGACTCGGGACAGGAAATTGTCGGGAGCGGCAGCGATGTTATCCATGGCGTTCTCCTCCTCTGGCAGGCTGTTCGGCGTGACGCCGTAGTGAACTTCGAAACCGTCGTCGGTGCGGATGAGGCGCGCCGGCACGCTCTGCCCCCAGCCCTCGGCATAGCCGGCGTAGTCGAAGGGCACGCTGAAGCGCCCTTGCACGGTCGCAATCGAAATGGTGGCGGGCCCCTTGATCTTGGCGAGCTTGTCGTCGAGCGGCAGGCGGCGCCCTTGCGCGGCGCGATACTCCGCGCGGTCGCGGAGCCCCAACGTCACCAGCCGCGAAGGCAGCGCCGTCTGTTTGCGGATCGGCTCATAGGCATGGGCATGGAGCAGGACCACATTGGAACCCACATTGTGGGTCCGCGCCACCTCATCGAGGACTTCCATCATGCGGTCATAAGCCTGGAATGTCGCCTCGATGGCGGCCTTGGCGGCCGGGTCAGGGGCAAGCCGGTAACGCAGCGCGGACGGCGCGTTTTTGCGAGATGGGCTCATAGAAAGCACTAAAGCACCATTTTGGTGCTTTCGGAAGAGGAAACTCGATCACGTTCTGCTGATTCCCATACACTCTGTAGGTTAGTCGCGGCGACGAGGGCCTGCGTTCAAGGCTGCCGATCATCCCTAGCGGACGGCCGATCAAGATTTGATGCACGCTTCGGTTGAAATTTGAGACGAATGCTGTGGGTGTTCGGTAAGCCGTCATTCTCTCGACGCGCCGTTGCGCGGAGCTCCGGCCGCAGCAGCGATCTGCCAGATCGCGCAATTATTTCGGTGAGCTCATTTGACGGAGATATGACGATCGCCGACCAAGATGCGACGACGGTACGAAGCATTCACGTCCGGCATCCGCAGCAAATCCACAGCATATCCACAGGGTGCCTGTGACCGATTCGCGAGCCTCTGCGAGACACTTGCTGCGCACAAACCCACAGGCGGGCCGTTCAGCCACCCGCCTGGTCGAATACGGATCGGCAGGCCTCGCTGAGGTTGGCGCGGTTGCGACGCAGGCAGGCGGTGATGGCGCGGACGTTGGGGATCTCGCCGGCGCAGAGCCGGTAGACATCGGGCGTACAGGCCCGCCGCTGCTCTGCCGTTCCCTGTGCATGGGCCGCGGAGGCAAACAGCGTCAGGAACAGCCCGACCGTCGAGGCGCTCCGCGCCCGGCTCTTCACGCCCGCAAACCGCAAGAACCTCGCCTTCATGACCGGTCTCCCGCTCTGCACTGCCCGCTCCGGCCTGCATTGGCCGGCACGGTGCAAAGGGGTTACGAGAAATAAACCGCCAGGGACGTGATCTCCTTCACACCCGCCGCGCGGCGGCGGCACATAGGGTTGCCCCGGGGATTTTCAGGAATCGCTAACCATTCGGGTCCCGATCGCCGCATCGTTAAAATGCGAACGATCGGGTCAATACGGAAACAAATCGGCTTTGCGACATTGCGCCGTCCGCGTTCTGCGAGGGTGTGATGAGCGAAGCCGAATTCAATTTGCTGCTGGATGCTGTCCGGGACGCCATGGTGTTTGAGGATTTCGCGCCTGTGCCGGTGGAGAAATACGTGCCCCGCTCGTGGAGCTTCAACGCGACGCCCAACGCTGCCAATGACAACGAGGGCGCCTGGCCCCTCCTGCCCTTTCCCGACGACTGGTACGCGGCCTGCTGAGGTCCGCCTTGAAGTGAACCGATGCGTCCGCCTTGCGGGCGGTTCGGCGTGACCGAGCGCCGGGGGGGACCGGCGCAGCCCGATCAAGTCTTGACGCGCTCCTCGCCGTGCTGCGGCGCCCGGTCGGGTGCAGCCGGCGGAAAGATGCTGTCATAGATCGCGCGCGCCTCAGCAATGAGGCGGGCCCGCTCCAGCTCGGATTTCGGGACAAATCGAACGACGTCGCCCACGTGCTCTCCAGCTCCAGGGTTTGGATGCGTCTCTTCGCAGATGCGAAGTCTATGCCAGAGGACTGAATCGCACCTTTCCGCCAAGCCCCGGGCAAACCCGGTGACTGGCTGGCGCGTGCGGCTCGGCGAAACCGCCCAAAAGTCAAAATTTTGCGGAAAATCAGAGACTTGTGATGGAGGCCACGACCAGAATTGAACTGGTGTACACGGTTTTGCAGACCGTTGCGTAACCACTCCGCCACGTGGCCCCGTAAGGGCGGACCAATATAGGGGATCAATGGCTTAGGCAACCCCACGGCCCGCGGGTAGCACAGCGAAATGTCCAGGCAAAATCAGGCGCGCTTGCCGCGCCGGAAGTCGCGCCGGCGGCCCTTGGGCGCGGGCTTGGGTGCCAGTTCCGGCATCTCGGCCTGGACCTCGCGGTAGCGAGCCAGCATCCGTTCGAAACTGGCATGAAGCGTCTCGGCGATATCAGAGCGCCGCTCGAGGCCGGCGAGGATCGTCGCGGCGGCTTCGATGGTCGAGAGGCCGTCGCGGCGCGGCTCCTTGCGCAAGCGCCCGTAGCGAGAGGGATGCGCCGGATTGAGGATCACGCGCTGGCATTTGAGCATCCAGGGATTGCGCCACCACAGCGCCTTGGCCTGGCTCCAGGTGCCGTCGAGCAGCACCACGCCTTCGAGCTTGCCGAGGATCGCGCGCTGGTTCTCCGCGACCTCGCCCTTGCGGTTGAGCGCGACGATCTCAGCTTCGGCATCGAGATCGGCCGCGCGTGCCGAGCCGAGATAGAGCACCGCCCAGTGCGAAGCATTCTCGACCGGACGTCCCAGCGCCTTGGACAGGCTCGGCCAGGACAGGCCGACCCGCACCGTGGCATCGGCAAAATGCCTGGCCAGCAGCCGCGCCGTGCCGAGCGCCCTGTCCTGCTCCTGCGGATGCTGCAGGATCAGGAGCGAGAGCCGGTTCTCGATCGGCGTGACGCTGTCGCAAATGCACAGCGGCATCGGCTTCTGGCAATGCGGGCATTCGGGGATCGGCTCGGCCGGCGCGGCGGTAGTGTCGGACGGATTGGACATGGCGCCGCTATACGCTTGACGCGGCGCTGCAACAACCTATTCCGCCGGGGCCGCCAGCGGACGCGGCTCGGATCGCCGCCGCAGGCGGTCGATCAGGAGGTAGATCACGGGCGTCGTGTACAGCGTCAGGATCTGCGAGACGAACAGGCCCCCGATGATGGTGATGCCGAGTGGGCGGCGCAACTCCGTGCCGGGGCCGGTCGCGATCACCAGCGGAATGCCGGCAAACAGCGCCGCCATGGTCGTCATCAGGATCGGGCGGAAGCGCGCCTGGCAGGCCTCGAAGATCGCCTCGGCCGAGGACAGGCCGCGCTGGCGCTCGGCATCGAGCGCGAAGTCCACCATCATGATGCCGTTCTTCTTGACGATGCCGATCAAGAGGATGATGCCGACGAAGGCGATCACCGTCAGCGGCGTGTTGGTGAGCTGCAAGGCCAGCAGCGCACCTAAGCCGGCCGAAGGCAGCGTCGAGATGATCGTGAGCGGATGGGCGAGGCTCTCATAGAGCACCCCGAGCACGATATACATCGCGACCAGCGCGCCGAGGATCAGGAGCGGCTGACGACCGCTGGTCCTGGCGAAATCGCCGGCATTGCCGTCGAAGCTGCCACGAATGCCTTCGGGCATGTGCAACTCGTCGACCGCGCGCTGGATGTTCTGGGTCGCCGCCTGAAGCGGCACGTCCGGCATCAGGTTGAAGGACACCGTGGTCGATGGGAACGACTGCGAATGATAGACGGCAAGCGCAGCGAGCCCACGCGTCGCGCGCACCACGGCCGACAGCGGCACCTGCGCATCTCCCGCCCCGGCGACGTAGATGCGATCGAGATTGGAGGGGTCGACCTGGAACTTCGGGTCGATCTCCAGCACGGTCATGTACTGATTGCGCTGGGTGTAGATGATCGAGATCTGCCGCTGTGCGAAAGCGTTGTTCAGCGCGTTGTCGATGTCCTGGACCCTGACGCCGAGCGCGGACGCCTTCTGGCGGTCGATGGCGAGCGTCAGCTGCAGCCCGCCGGGATCGCGATCGCTGGAGATGTCGGTGATGCCCTCCACGCTCTCCAGGCGCTTGGCCACGATCGGCGCCCATTTCTGCAACAGGCCGAGATCGGTGCTGGTGAGCGTATATTGGTAGTCGGAATCGCTCTGACGCCCGCCGGCCCGCACGTCCTGGGCGGCGAACATGAAGAGGCGGATGCCGGGCACGGGATACAGCGCGCGCCTGAGCCGGTCGATCACGACCTCAGTCGACACGTGGCCACGCTCCTCCGGCGGCTTCAGGCTGATGAACATGGTGCCGCGGTTCGAGGTTGCCGGCCCCGGCCCCCCGCCTCCGCTGCCCACGGTCGAGCCGATGCCGGCCACGGCCGGATCCCGCATCACGATCTCGGCGAGCCGCTGCTGCAGGCCGAGCATCGACTGAAACGAGATGTCCGCCGAGGCGCGCGTCGCGCCGATGATGAGGCCGGAATCGTCGGTCGGGAAGTAGCCTTTGGGGACCTTGATGTAGAGCGTCACCGTGAGCGCGATGGTGGCGAAGAACACCAGCAGCGTCAGCAGCGGGAATTCCAGCACGGTGCGCAAGCTGCGGGCGTAGAACGCGACGGTGCGCGATAGCGCGCCTTCGATAATGCGGTCGAACAGCGTTGCCGTGCCGGAGGTGGTCTGCCGGATGTAATGGGCGCAGATCATCGGCGTGACCGTCAGCGACACCAGCGTCGAGACCAGGATGGCAAAGGTCAGCGTCAGCGAGAATTCGCGCAGGAGCCGGCCGACGACGCCGTCCATGAAGATCAGCGGCGTGAAGGCGGCGATCAGCGACAGGCTGATCGAGACCACGGTGAAGCCGATCTGCTTGGCGCCCTCCTGCGCCGCCCGGAACGGCCGCATGCCTTGCTCGAGGTTGCGGAACATGTTCTCGATCATGACGATGGCGTCGTCGACGACGAAGCCGACGGAGATGGCGAGCGCCATCAGCGACAGGTTGTCGATGGAGAAGCCTGCGACCCACATGCCTGCGCAAGTGCCGGCGAGTGCCAGCGGCACCGAGATGCCGGCCGCGATGGTCGGCGTCAGCCGCCGCAGGAACACGAACACGACGACCATCACAAGGACGGACGTTGCCAGCAGCGTCCATTGCATGTCCAGCACACTGGCGCGGATCGTGCCGGTCCGATCGACCAGGGTGGAGATCTCGACACCGGCCGGGATCCACTGCTTCAGCTCGGGGATGAGCGCCTTGACCCGGTCGACGGTGTCGATGACGTTGGCATCGCCCTGCTTGGTGATCTGGATCAGAACCGCCGGTTGCCTGTTGAACCAGGCGATCGAGCGGACGTTGCGGACGGAATCCTCGATGTCGGCGACGTCCGACAGCCGCACGAAATTATTGCCCGAGCTCTTGATGACGATGTCGCGGAACTCCTTCGCCGTGCGCATCTGCTTGTTCAGCGACAGCGTCTCGCTCTGGCGCTCGCCTTCGAAGATGCCGACGGGGCCGAGCGCGTTGGCGGCGATGATCGCGGTTCGCACGTCGTCAGTGGCGATTCCAGCATTGGACAGCGCAACCGGGTTGAGCTGCACGCGCACGGCCGGCTGGTCGGCGCCGGAGATCGACACGTTGCCGACGCCCGGCACCTGCGAGATGCGTTGCGCCAAGACGCTGTCGGCGACGTCGTAGATCGCCGACGGAGAGATCGTCTTGGAGGTCAACGCCAGCACGAAGATGGGTGCGCCGGCCGTGTTTGCCTTGCGGAAACGCGGCAGCGTCGGCAGGTCGCTCGGCAGGTCGACCATCGCGGCGTTGATGGCCGCCTGCACGTCGCGCGCGGCCTTGTCGATGTTGCGGCCGATGTCGAACTGAAGCTGGATGCTGGTCGTGCCGAGGCTCGAGGTCGAGGTGATCTGGTTGATGCCGGCGATCTCTCCCAACCGCCGCTCAAGTGGCGACGCCACCGTCGCCGCCATCACGGACGGATCGGCGCCGGGCCGGCTGGCGGAGACGAAGATGGCGGGGAAGTCGACATTCGGAACCGAGGCGACGGGCAGGAACTGGTAGGCGACGATACCCAGCAGGAACAGCCCGATCGACAGCAGCGTGGTCGCGACCGGACGGCGGATGAAGGGCTCCGAGATCGATGCCATCACTGCATCCCCTCGGTCGCGCCGGCGACCGGCGGGCCGCCGGATTCGGCCGGCGGCAATGCCTGCTCGAACCGGCGGTTGATGCGGTCGAGCGCCAGGTAGATCACGGGCGTCGTGTAAAGTGTCAGGAGCTGGCTGAGCAGCAGACCGCCGATGATGGAGATGCCGAGGGGAAAGCGCAGCTCGGCGCCGGTGCCGCTCTCGATCGCGAGCGGCAGCGCCCCGAACAGCGCCGCCAGCGTCGTCATCATGATCGGACGGAAGCGTAACAGACACGCCTGCACGATCGCTTCGTTCGGCGACATGCCCCGCCCGCGCTCGGCCTCGAGCGCAAAGTCGATCATCATGATCGCGTTCTTCTTGACGATGCCCATCAAGAGGATGATGCCAATCAGGCCGATCACCGAGAGGTCCTGTCCGCACAGCATCAGCGCCAGGATCGCGCCGACACCGGCCGAGGGCAGCGTCGACAGGATCGTGATCGGATGGATATAGCTCTCGTAGAGCACCCCTAACACGATGTAGATCGTGATGACGGCGGCGAGCAGCAGCCACGGCTGGCCGGCGAGTGCCTTGGCGAATTCGGCGGCGTCGCCGGCATAGACGCCGACGATGCTGCCCGGCATGCCGATGCGGGTCTCGATCACCTTCACAGCTTCGACGGCATCGCCAAGCGCCGCGCCCGGCGCCAGGTTGAAGCTGAGCGACACCGACGGGAATTGCGCCTGGTGCGAGATCGCGAGCGGCGCCGTGGTCCGCTTCAGCGTCGCCACGGCCGACAGCGGCACCTGGGCATTGGGCGCGCCGGCGGTGGCGCTCGCGGCGCCCGGCAGATAGAGCTTCGACAGGATCGAGGGATCGCGCTGATACATCGGCAGGGCCTCCAGCACCACGCGGTACTGGTTGGCCTGGCCGTAGATGGTCGAGATCTGCCGCTGCGCGAAGGCATCGTTCAGCGTGTCGGTGATTGCTTGCAGGCTCACCCCGAGCTGGCCGGCGCGCGTGCGGTCGACATCGAGCTGCGCCCGCAGGCCGCCCTCCTGCGCCTCGGAGGAGACGTCCCGGAACAAGGGATCGCGCCGCATCTCCGCAACCAGCTTGCGCGCCCATTCCGAGACCAGCGTCGCATCGGTGCCGGTCAGCGTGTACTGGTATTGCGAGCGGCTCGACTGGGTCGAGATCTGCACGTCCTGCACCGGCTGGAAATAGACGGTCATGCCGGGGATGCCGGAGACCCGCTCCTTCAGCCGGGTTACGACCACGCTGACATCGTCTTGGCGCTCGCCGCGCGGCCGCAAGCTCATGACGAGCCGGCCGACATTGGTGGTCGGGTTGATGGAGCCCGCACCGATCACCGACACCACGCCGACCACATCAGGGTCGGCCCTGATGGCCTCGGCCGCCTCGGCCTGCCGCCTCTTCATTTCCGCAAACGACACGTCGGGCCCCGCCTCGGTCACCGCCGTGATCGACGCGGTGTCCTGCAGCGGCAGGAAGCCCTTGGGCGCGACGACATAGAGCACCAGCGTCGCGATCAGCGTAACGAACGTCACGACCAGCGTGGCGCGCTGACGCTCCAGCACCCACAACAGCGATGTGTGATAGGCGTCGACCGTACGGTCGATGAAGCGGCTGATCGCGGCCAATCCCGGCACGGCCAGCTCCTCGTGCGCGTGCTTGAGCAGCCGCGAGCACATCATCGGCGTCAGCGTCAGCGAGACCACCGCCGAGGTCACGACCGCAATCGTCAAGGTCAGCGCGAATTCGCGGAACATGCGCCCGACCAGGCCCGACATGAACAGGAGCGGGATGAAGACCGCAATCAGCGACACCGTCAGCGAGATCACGGTGAAGCCGATCTCGCTGGCGCCCTTCCGCGAGGCTTCCATGGCGCCGTCGCCATTTTCCATGTGACGCACGATGTTCTCGATCATCACGATGGCATCGTCGACGACGAACCCGGTGCCGATCGTGAGCGCCATCAGCGACAGATTGTCGAGGCTGAAGCCGGCAAAATACATGATGCCGAAGCTCGTGATCAGCGACAGCGGCAGCGCGACGCCGGCGATCACGGTTGCGCGCAGCGAGCGCAGGAACAGCAGCACCACGAGCGTCACCAGCACGACGGCAAGGACCAGCGTGAATTGTACGTCGCGCACCGAGGCGCGGATGGTAACGGTGCGGTCGGAGACGATGGTGAGGTTCACGCCGGCCGGGATCGCGCGCTGCAGTTTCGGGATCTCGGCGCGGATCTGGCTGACGACGTCGATGACGTTGGCGCCGGGCTGGCGCTGGATGTCGAGGATGACCGCCGGCGTGCCCTGGTACCAGCCGCCGGTGCGGTCGTTCTCGAGGCCGTCGACGATCTGGGCGACGTCGGCAATGGTCACCGGCGAGCCGTTGCGGTAGGCGATGATGACGGGCTTGTAGGCGTCGGCCGCCGCGATCTGGTCGTTGGCGGCGATGATATAGGATTGCTGCGCGCCGTCGAGCGAGCCTTTCGGCCCCGAGACATTGGCATTGGCGATCGCGGTGCGCAGATCTTCCATCGCGATGCCGTAGGCTGCAAGGCGCGCCAGGTCGGCCTGGATGCGCACGGCCGGCTTCAGCCCGCCCAGCACGGACACGCGCCCGACGCCGGAGATCTGGCTCAAACGTTGCGCCAGAATGGTGTCGGCGATGTCGCTCATGACCCGGAGCGAGATCGTGTCCGAGCGCAGCGCCAGCGTCATCACCGGCGCATCCGCCGGGTTCACCTTGGCGTAGGTCGGCGGGTAAGGCAGCGTCCTCGGCAGCACGCCCGCGGCGGCATTGATCGCGGCCTGCACGTCCTGCGTCGCCCCGTCGATATCGCGGTTGAGGTCGAACTGCAGCGAGATCTGGCTGACGCCGAACGAACTCGTCGAGTTCATCGCCGAGAGCGACGGGATCTGCCCGAGCTGCCGCTCCAGCGGCGCGGTGATCAGCGAGGCGATCACGTCCGGACTCGCGCCCGGCAGCTGCGTCGTCACCTGCACGGTCGGGAAATCGACCTGCGGCAGCGCCGAGACCGGCAGCGCGAAATAGCCGAGCAGCCCGCCGATCAGAAGCGCGATGCCGAGCAGCGAGGTCGCGATCGGCCGGCGGATGAAGGGTTCGGAGACACCCATGGGTTATGCCTGCCGCTTCAAGCGGCTGTTGTCGGGATCATGGCTGCTTGGCTCCACTTTCCGATGCCCCCGGCCCCGGCGCCGGTCCTGTCTGCCCCTTCTGGTCGCCTTCGCTGCTCTTGCGCTTGGCGCGCAACTCGCCGTCCTTGGCTTGGCCGTCCTTCTGCCCGTCCTTCTGGCCTTCGTTGGCACCATCCTTCTTCGGGGCGTCCGGTGCGCGTGAGCGCTTGCGCGGGGCAAGATCGGCCGACGGAGTCTGGTCGTCGCGGCCGACGATCACCTTGGAGCCGTCGGACAGATTTGCGAAGCCCGTGGTGACCACCCTCTCGCTCACCGACAGGCCGCTGGCGATCACGGCGTCATGCTCGTTCTGCTGGGTCACCGTCACGGGCTTGGCCGAGACGATGTTGTCCGCGCCGATGACGTAGCTGAAAGTGCCGATCGGGCCGCGCTGCACCGCCGAGGTCGGCACCACCAACGCCTGCGTCAAGGTCTCGACCTTGAGGCGGACGTTGACGAACTGGCCCGGCCAGAGCTGGTAATTGGCATTGGGGAATTCGGCCTTGAGCTTGAGCGTGCCGGTGGTCTGGTCGACCTGGTTGTCGATGCCGGTGAGCTTGCCGGTATCGATCACCGTGATGCCGTCATTGCCAAACACGTCGACCGCGAGCGGCCCCTTCGCCGCCGCCGCGTTGACGCGCATGATCTGCTGTTGCGGCAGGCTGAACCACACCGCGATCGGCTGCAATTGCGTGATCACCACGAGGCCCGTGGTGTCGGAGGCATGGATGATGTTGCCCTGGTCGACCAGGCGCAGGCCGACGCGGCCCGAGATCGGCGCCACGATCTTGGTGTAGCTCAGCGTCGCCGCCGCGTTGTCGATCGCAGCCTGGTCGGCCTTGACCAGCGCCTCGGTCTGCGCGACCAGCGCACGCTGGGTGTCGGCCTGCTGCTTGGAGCCGGCGTTGGAGGCGGCGAGCTGCTCGTAGCGCGCGAGGTCGATGCGTTGGTTGGCGAGCTGGGCCTGATCCTGCGCCTTCTTGGCAACCGCCTGGTCGTACTGCGCCTGATAGATCGCCGGATCGATCTCGCCGAGCACGTCGCCCTTCTTGACGTCCTGACCTTCCGCGAAATTGACCGCGATCAGCTTGCCGTCGACCTGCGAGCGCACGGTCACGGTGTTGAGCGCGCGGATCGCGCCGACGCCGTCGAGATAAACCGGCACGTCCTGGATGCGCGGGCTCGCCGCCAGCACCGGCACCGGCAGATCGGGGCGCTGATTGCGGTTGTTCGTCTGCTGCTGTTGCATGACGATCCAGCCGACATAGCCGAGGCCGCCGAGGATCGCGAGCGTGACCAGGGTCATGACGATGCCACGGCCGCGCGATCTCTTCGCCGTCCCCTCTCCCGCGCCCTGCTTGGTGTCCGGCTTAAAGAGCATTGACCGGTTTCTCCATTCGCGGCTCCCAGCCGCCGCCGAGCGCCTGGTACAGGCTGACGATGGCCAGAAGCCGTGCGAGTTGGGCCTGCGACAGCGCATCTTCCGCCTGGAACAGGGTCAGTTGGGTGTTGAGCACGGTCACGATGTCGGCGGTGCCGGCACGCAATTGCTGCTCGGAGAGATCGAAGGCGCGGCGCGAGGCGGCGACGACGTCACGCTGCAATTGCAGCCTGAACGTGGTCTGCTTGATCGAGAACAGCGCGTTGTCGACGTCGGCAAAGGCCTGGATGATGGTCTTGCGATAGGTTTGCAGCAGCTCGTCCTGCCGCGCCTTGGCCAACTCGAAATTCCCGAGGATCCTGCCGCCGTCGAAGATCGGCTGTGTCGCACTGCCCACGAGCTGGAAGAAGGCCGCATGCGGCTGGAACAGCGAGACCAGCGCCGAGCTCTGATAGCCGCCATTGCCGGTGAGCTGGATGGTGGGAAAGAACTGCGCGCGGGCATTGCCGATGTTGGCAGTGGCCGAGGCGAGCTGCGCCTCCTGTCGGCGGATGTCCGGCCGCTGCGTCAGCAGCTCCGACGGCAGGCCGGGCGTCACGCGCGGGATCGCGATCCGGTCCAGAGAGCCGCCGTGCACGCGCACGCTCTCCGGCGGCCGCGACACCAGCACGGCGAGCGCATTGACGTTCTGGTCCAGCGTCTGGCGCAATGGCGGCACCAGCGCCTTCTGGTTCGCCAGCACGCTCTCCTGCTGAGCGACGTCGAGATCGGTGCCGGTGCCGGCCCTGCGGCGCTCCCTGACCGCATCGAGGATGCGCTGCGCGCTCGCGATGTTGCGCTGTGAGGTCCTGATGCGGTCCTGCGAGGCCAGCACCTGGAAATAGGCGTTGGCGACGGCGGCGAGCGTCGTCAGCGCGACCGTGTCGCGATCGAAACGGTTGGCGTTCGCCGTCTCCTCCGCCGATTGCAGCGCGTCGCGGTTCTGCCCCCAGAAATCGAGCTGATAGCTCGCGCTCAGCGAGGCCGAATAATTGACGACCTCGCGCCCGCCGATGGACAGCCCCGAAGCGCTCGAGCCGGATGTGCGTGAATAGGACTCCGATCCGGCTGTCGAGACACTCGGCAGCAGCGCCGCGCCGGCCTGTCGCGCCTGCGCGTCAGCCTGGACAATGCGCGCCACGGCTGCGGCAATGTCGAGATTAACGGTCTGCGCCTCCTCCATCAGTTGCGTCAGCTCCGCGGAGCGGAAGCCGCGCCACCAATCCAGCGACGGCGGCGCATCGCCCTTGCCGGCATATTTGTAGTGCGCGGGAACGTCGAGCGCGGGATCGGGAAGATCCTGGGTCAGCACGCACGCCCCCGAGCCGGCAGCGAGACAGAGCACCGCAATCCATCGCGCCGCGCGCAGCGTTCCGAATGCAGAACCGAGAGACCGCCGCGAGGCGATCACTGGAACTTGCTGTGTCACATCCACCCCCCGCCGGGCAGATCAAGCCGCCGCAACGCTGCCGGATTAACCGATTCGCGGCGGGACGGTCGGGAGGCTTTGGACGACGCGCTCACAGTAATGATGCTTTCTGCGGAACCTGAGCTTCATACTAGCCGGGCCCGGAACGGCGGGACAGTGCCGCAATTGCGAGATGCCCGTGCCAACGAGGCGGGAGCGAACTGACAAGAATGCGAAAAGCGCCTGTGTCGCAGAGACTTTCTTCATTGCGAAACATTGGGAAACGTAAGCAAGCTTACCAAGATTTCATGTGATATCGCGGCCACACCCTTAGCTTCGCTCTTTATTCTCAACGCGTTGCACGCCTTCAGCTCAGTCCCACCCTCTGGGCGACGCACAACACCAGCCAATCTTGCCGAAAACGAAGCCGTCCAACGTACCGATATCTCTTGGGCCGTCACCGCGTCCACGTGTCCTGTCGCGACCCGTCTCGCCAGTGGCAAGAATCGGTCGCGACAGTGCTGATGGGGAGCGCAATCGTTCGTGCCCTGGCCGGGGTTCGGTCGTTTCCTCCTACCGATATCCCGCCTCGCGGCCGCGCGCATCAGCGCCGGTCTCGTCTCGGGCATATCACTGTTTCCGCGGGCGTTTCGGTCAGGTTCGCCGCAGCGCAAAAGCCTTCCCCTTTGGCCTCCCAAGCACTAGGTTCGGGCCAAAGCCGATCAACCCCTTGGTAGTGATTTCCCCCGACATGACCATTCGCAACGACGTTGTCGAAGCCATCGGCAACACCCCCCTGATCAAGCTCAAGCAGGCTTCGGAATTGACCGGCTGCACCATCCTGGGCAAGGCCGAGTTCATGAATCCCGGTCAGTCGGTGAAGGACCGCGCCGGCAAATGGATGATCCTGGAGGCCGAGAAGCGCGGCGAGCTGAAGCCCGGCGGGCTGGTGGTGGAAGCGACCGCCGGCAATACCGGCATCGGCCTTGCCGTGGTTGCGAGCGCGCGCGGCTATCGCACCCTGATTGTAATCCCGGAGACGCAGAGTCAGGAGAAGAAGGACTTTCTGAAGCTTTGCGGTGCCGAGCTGATCGAGGTGCCGGCCCTTCCCTACGCCAACCCCAACAACTACCAGCATGTCGGCCGGCGGCTCGCCGACGAGCTGCGCAAGACCGAGCCCAATGGCGTGCTGTTCGCCGACCAGTGGAACAACCTGGACAACGCCAAGGCGCATTACGAATCCACGGGGCCTGAGATCTGGGAGCAGACCGGCGGCAAGATCGACGGCTTCGTCTGCTCGGTCGGCAGCGGCGGCACGCTCGCCGGCGTCAGCCGCTATCTGAAGGAGAAGAACAAGAACATCCGCATCGCCTGCGCCGATCCGCACGGAGCCGGCATGTACGAATATTTCAGGACCGGCGATCCCAAAGCGACGCCGGGCGGCTCGATCACGGAGGGCATCGGCCTCAACCGCGCCACCGCCATCGTCGAGACCGCCAAGGTCGACGATGCCTATCTCATTCCCGACACCGACGCGGTCAGTGCGATCTACGAGCTGCTCCAGCACGAAGGTCTGTGCCTCGGCGGCTCGACGGGCATCAATGTCGTCGGCGCGATGCGGCTTGCGAAGCAGCTCGGGCCCGGCAAGACGATCGTTACCGTGCTGTGCGATTCCGGCAGCCGCTATCTGTCGAAGCTGTTCAACGCCGACTTCATGCGCGCCAAGAACCTGCCGGTGCCGGAATGGCTGGAGAAGCGCAGCAACATCAAGCCGCCCTTCGTCTGATCGTCACACGCATCATCGGGCCGAGGGCGCAGATCCACAAAATCTGCGCAGTTCGGCCGGCTCAAGCGACCCGCCCGCTTTCCGAGGCCGCAGCACAATAGTCGCGCCAGAACTTGCGGTAACCCTCCTCGACCCTGCGCGTGTAGGTTTCGACATTACCCGCGGCCGAAGCCGCGATCCGGGCCGGCAATTCCGCGCGCAGCTTTGCCAGATGCGCGGGCTGGGCAGCGAATTTGCACGCGATAGCGGCGTAGCCCTCGTCGTCCTCGGCCACCCAGTCGTCAAGACCGACGGCGGCCACGATGGAGCCGCCGGCGCGCGAGGATGCGCCGTGGCCGAGCTTGGCGACGACCGGAACGCCCGCATAGAGGGATTCCCAGGTGCTGACGCCGCCGTTCTGCGGAAACGGATCGAGCGAAATATCGACCAGCGCGAAGGCTCGCAGATGATCGGCGCGCTCGGACGAGCCGAGGCAGGTGATCCTCTCCTCGGCAATCCCGTGGGCGACAAAGCGCGCGAGAAGGCCGTCGCGCACCAGGGGATCGTCGAGCAGCGTATGCTTGATAATGATCTTCGATCCGGCCACCTCCCGCATCACGTTCGACCACACGCGAATGGCCTCGTCCGAGATCTTGTTGACGCGGTTGAACACGCCGAAGGTGACGTAGCCGTTGCGGAGCATGGGAGGCTCCGAAGGCGGCACATCCAGGATGGGATCGATCGTGATCAGGCACGGCAGGTCATAGACTGTTTCGGCCAGCAGATGCCGCGCCGATTGCGGAATGAAGACCGGATCCGCGAGCACGTAGTCCATCGTCCGAAGGCCCGTACCGGTCGCGTGCCCGAAGCCCGTGACCTGGATGGGAGCCGGCTTGCGGGCGAAGACCTGAAGCCTGTTGCCCGACGAGTGCCCGGACACGTCGATCAGGATATCGACCTTGTCGGCCTCGATACGATCGGCCAGTTCGTCGTCGAACATCTGCCAGGCATCGACCCATCCGTCTGCCGCCGACTTGAATTCGGCTGTGATCGCATCTCGTGTCGGCGAACACGAATAGCAGACGACCTCGAAGCTGGCATGATCGTGATGGCGTAGCACCGGCAGCAAGCCGAACGCCGCCGAATGATACCAGAATTCGGCGGAAACATAGCCGATCACGATCCGCCTGTCGGGATCGAGCTGCCGGGGGGCGAGCTTCCTCTGCGGCACGCGGGCACCGATCGCTTCGCCCCAGGACCTTCGCGTCGCCTGCTGGATCGTGAAATCGGCGTCGGGGAGAAAGTCCAGATAGTAGATCTTCCGCGCCATCAAGTCTGGATCCGGCGAGATCGCCAGCGCGGCGTCGAGATGTTCGATTGCGGACGCGATTTCTCCCTGATTTGCAAAACAGGAGCTCAGCAACGCCAATGCGATCGTGGAACGTGGATTTTGCTCGAGCAAGGTCGTGGAGGCCAGGATCGCCTGTGCGGTATTTCCCAGGCTGAGCGAGACCTCCGCCTTTCCCCGCAAGGCCATTTCGAACCGGGGCGAAAGCGCAAGTGCCGCATCGAAGTCCGCCGCCGCCTGTTCCAGCCGCGACAGTGCCGAGTTGAGGCGGCCGCGTTGCGCCAGGATCTTCGCCGAATCGGGCTTGATCGCGAACGCCGCTGCGAGCGCAGCTTCCGCCTCATCGTAGCGCCGGAGCTCGATGCTGACCATGCCTTTGCCGATGAGCGACTCGACGTGGCGCGGCTGAAACAGCAGCGCGCGATCAAAGCTCTCCCTGGCGCGGTCGAACCGGAACAGCGCCAGCTCCGCCACGCCACGATTGCAAAGCGCGTCGGCATAGTCGGGCTTCAGCTTGATGGCGCGATCGTAGACCTCGATGGCCTGCTCGGGCAGGTTCATCTGGAGCAGGGTGTTGCCGAGACCGGCCAGGGCCGGCGTAAAATTCGGCTTCAGCGCGATCGCTTTCTCCTGACAGGCGCGCGCCGCTTCCAATTTCTGAAGCACGAAATAGAGCGCCGCGAGATTGCTCTGAGCCTCGTGCGAACGCGGATCGATCGCAATCGCGCGCTCGAGCAGCTGTTGCGCCTCGTCGAGGCGCCCGCCCTGCTGCACGCTGAGGCCGAGCACGTGTGTGGCGTCGAAATGATCCGGAACGGCTTGCAAAATCTGGCGGCAGAGCGCCTCGCTCTCCGCATATCTGCCTTGGCCATAGGCGCTCGCCGCTGCGGAGATGACGGCGTCGGCCTGCTTCTTCAATTTCTTCTGCAATCGCGCATTCTGGAATGCGCGCGCGCCGACGCTGCTCTGCAAGGTGTCTCTCCGGAAGATGGCCCAAGGCCGAGTCTAACTGATTCGCGCACCGACCCGGCCGGGCTGCCGGACCAGAAATCCGTCCGGGATATCCCGGGGGTTGCCTGCAGGATGCGGCTCAGGAGCCGCCAGGTGCGTCCGCCCCGCTGACCGCAGCGTCGCCGTGCTCGGCGGCAGCGGCACAATAGTCGCGCCAGAACTTTCGGTAGCCCGCCTCGAGCTCACGCGTATAGATCTCGACATTGCCGGCGGGCGAGGCTGCGATCTGGGCCGGTAAGCCCGCGCGCAACTTCGCCAGATATTCGGGCTGCGAGGCAAACTTGCGGGCGATCTCGACATAGCCGTCGTCGTCCTCCGCGACCCAGTCGCCGAGGCCGATGGCCGCCACGATGGAGGCGCCGGCACGCGAGGAGGCTCCAATGCCGAGCTTGGCCACGACCGGAACGCCCTTGTAGAGGGATTCCCAGGTGCTGATGCCGCCGTTCTGCGGGAACGTGTCGAGGGAAATATCGATCTTGTCGAAGGCCATCAGATGGTCGTCACGCGAGGTGGTGCCGAGGCAAGTGATGTCCTCCTCCGCAATACCCTGTGCGATGAAGCGTGCGATCAGGCTATCGCGCAGCAGGGCGTCGTCGAGCAGACCATGCTTGAGGATGATCTTCGATCCCGGCATTTCCCGCATGATGCGCGACCACACGCGGATCGCATCACCCGAGATCTTGTAGATGCGGTTGAACACACCAAAGGTGACGTAGCCGTTGCGGAGCATCGGCAGCTCGGAGGGCTTTAGATTGGTGACCGGCTCCATCGTGATCAGGCACGGCAGATCGTGGATCTTCTCGGGAAACAGATGCCGGGCCGATGGCGGAATGAAGATGGGATCGGCGAGCACGTAATCCATGGTCGGCATGCCCGTGCCCGTCGCGTGTCCGAAGCCGGTGGCCTGGATCGGAGCCGGCTTTCGCGCGAAGCATTGCAGCCTGTTGCCGGTCGTGTGGCCGGAAACGTCGATCAGAATGTCGACATTGTCGGCCTGAATACGATCGGCGAGCTCGTCGTCGGAAAGGTCCCAGGCGTCGACCCAGACGTCCGCCAGCGCCTTGAACTTGGCGGTGTACTCGTCCGCGCCCGGCCAGGAGTAATAGCAGATGATTTTGAACTTGGCGTGATCATGATGGCGCAGCACCGGCAGCAAGGTCAGCCCCGCCGAATGTTGCCGGAACTCGGCCGCGACATAGCCGACCACGATCTGCTTGTCCGGATCGAGCGGCCGCTTCGGCAGCGTCCGCCGCGGCTGCTTGGAGCCGATCCTGTCCCACCACTCGCGTCTTACCGCCTGCTGGAGGACAAAATCGGCCTCGGCGCGATAGTCCAGAAGGAAGATCTTGCCCCTGATTGCATCCCCATAGTCCGGCCTGATCGCCAGCGCGCGATCGAGATATTCGATCGCAGAGTCCATGTCGCCCTGGTTCGAATAGGCAAAGCCCATCAGCGCCAGCCCCATCTCGGAGCGCGGATTCTGCTTGATCAACGCCGTTGCCGCCGCCGTCGCCTGTGCGGTCTTTCCCATCACGAGGCAGACCTGCGCCTTGCCCCGGAGCGCAAGCTCGAGCTTGGGCGAGACCGCGAGCGCCGCATCGAAGTCCGCAAGCGCGGGCTCCAGGCGCTGCAGCTCGTAACTGAGCCGCCCGCGCTGGGCCAGGATCCTCGGCGAGCCCGGCTTGATCGCGAGCGCCATCGCAAACTTGGCCGCCGCCTCCTCGTGGTGCCGGAGCTCCATGGCGACCATGCCGAGGCCGACGATCGCCTCGGCGTGGCGCGGCTGAAACAGCAAGGCGCGATCGAAGCTCTCCTTGGCCTTCGTGACCTGTGCCAGCAATATCTCGATCATGCCGCGATTGCAGAACGCGTCAGCGTAGTCCGGTTTGATCTTGATGGCGCGTTCGTGCATCTCGAGCGCCTGCGCGTACTGGCCCAGATGCATCAGCGTGTTGCCGAGATTGGTCAGCCCGACCGCGAAATTCGGCTTCAGCGCGATCGCCTTCTCCTGGCAGCGCCGCGCTTCTTCGAGATTGCCGAGGTCGAAATGCACGGTCGCGAGATTGTTGTGGGCATCGTGCAGGCGCGGATCGAGCGCGATCACACCCTCGAGCAGCTCCCTCGCCTCGTCCAGGCGCCGGCCATCATGGGCGCACATGCCGAGCAGGTGCATGGCGTCGACGTGATCCGGAAGGGCTTTCAGGATCTCGCGGCACAGCGCCTCGGTCTCGGCATATCGGCCCTGGCCATAGGCGTTCGCCGCAGCGGCAATGACGGCGTCGGCCTGCTTCATCAACTTCTTCTGCAATCGCGCATTCTGGAACGCGCGCGCGCCGCCGCCGCTCTTCTGCAAGGTGTATCTCCGGAGGACGCCCTCAGCAGAGTCTAACTGATTCGCGAGCTTGGCCCGCCGGTCACCGGAGTCCTATCGCCTCCGGGATTTCCCGGGGCCCGGCGCAAGATCCTCCTACGCCACCTCCGAAGCGGCGGCACAATGATCGCGCCAGAACCGGCGATAAGCCGCTTCGACCTCGCGCGTGTAAAATTCGACGTCGCCGGCCGGCGAGGCTGCGATCCGAGCCGGCAGATCCGCCCGCAGCTTTGCCAGGTAGGACGGCTGCGCCGCATATTTGCACGCGATCGCTGCATAGCCCGCGTCATCCTCGGCGACCCAGTCCTCCAGGCCGACGGCGGCGACGATGGAGCCGCCGGCGCGCGACGAGGCGCCGCTGCCGAGCTTGGCGACCACGGGAACGCCGGCATAGAGGGACTCCCAGGTGCTGATGCCGCCGTTCTGCGGGAAGGTGTCGAGGGACATGTCGACCATCGCGAAGGCCCGCAGATGCTCGGGGCGCGAGGTCGAGCCCATGCAGATGACGTTCTCTTCGGGGATGCCCTGTGCCGCGAACCGCGCGACCAGTCGATCGCGCAGCAATGGATCGTCAAGCAGCCCGTTCTTGACGATGATCTTCGATCCCCTCACCGCATGCATCACATTCGACCACACCCGGATGGCCTCGTCCGAAATCTTGAAGATGCGGTTGAACACCCCGAAAGTGACGTAGCCGTTGCGGAGCATGGGTGGCTCTGAAGGCGGAATGTCCAGAATCGGATCGATCGTGATCAGGCACGGCAGGTCATGGACCTTCTCGGCCAGGAGATGACGCGCCGATTGCGGAATGAAGATCGGGTCCGCGAGCACGTAGTCCATGGTTTGAAGGCCTGTCCCCGTGGCGTGCCCGAAGCCTGTGACCTGGATCGGCGCCGGCTTGCGGGCAAAGACATGAAGCCTGCTGCCGGTCGTGTGCCCGGAGACATCGATCAGAATATCGATGCCATCGGCCTGGATGCGGTCGGCCAGCTCGTCATCGGACAATTGTGCGGCATCGACGAAGACATCCGCGAGAGGCTTGAATCTCTCCGTCATCTTGTCCTGTACCGGCCAGCAGGAGTAGCAGACGATCTTGAACTGGGCGTGATCATGATGACGCAGCACCGGCAACAGAGAGTATGCCGCCGAGTGGTTCCTGAATTCGGATGCGACGTATCCGATCACGATCCGCCGGTCAGGATCGAGTGGCCGCGGCGCCAGCGTCCTTTGCTGCAGCTTCGCGCCGATCGCGTCCCACCAATATTTTCGCGCCGCCTGCTGCGCGGCGAAATCGGCCTCCGGCAGGTAGTCCAGCACGAAGATCTTGTATCCGATCGCCTCCGGAAAATCCGGCGCGATCTCGAGCGCGGCGTCGAGGTGCACGAGCGCGGTCGCGATGTCTCCCTGGTTCACGTGACAAGCTGCCAGCAGCGCCAGCCCCATTTCGGATCGCGGATTGACCTCGAGCAGCGTCTTGACGCCTGCCATCGCCCGCGCCGTGTTTCCCGCGAGAATGTCGATCTGCGCCCGCCAGCACAGCGCGAGCTCGAGTCGTGGCGATTGCGCCAGCGCCGCGTCGAGGTCCGCGGCCGCCTGCTCCAGCCGGGACAAACTTAGGTTGAACCGTCCACGCTGCAGCAGAATCCGCGGCGAACCCGGCTTGATCGCGAGCGCGGCGTCGAAGGCGGCGCCCGCTTCCGCGAAGTGCCGGAGCTCGAGGCTGACCATCCCCCTGCCCGCGATCGCCTCGGCGTGAGATGGCTGAAATGTCAGGGCACGGTCGAAGCTCGCCTTGGCGCGCTCGAACTGGCCCGTCATCAATTCCGCCATGCCACGGTTGCAAAACGCATCGGCATAATCCGGCTTCAGCCTGATCGCCCGCTCGTGCAGCCCGATCGCCTCGTTGCCGAGGCCGATGTGCAGCAGCGTATTGCCGAGATTGGTCAGGGTGATCGGACAGTTCGGCTTGAGCGCGATGGCCTTCTCCTGGCAGGCGCGGGCGCCAGCGAATTTCTCCAGCGCGAAATAGACCGCCCCGAGATTGCCGTGCGCATCGGGCGAACGCGGATCGAGCGCAATCGCACGCTCGAGCAGGAATTCCGCCTCCTCGAGCCGCCCGCCGTCGAACGCGCGCAGGCCGAGCAGGTGCGTGGCATGGAAATGATCCGGCACCTCCTTCAAGATCTCGCGGCAGAGCATCTCGGCCTCATCGGGCCTGCCCTGCCCGAGTGCCTCGATCGCGAAGGCCATGACGGCGTCCGCCTGCTTCTTCAGCTTCTTTTCCAGTCGCGCATTCTGGTATGCGCGCACGCCGGCACTGCTCTGCAAGGTCTCTCTCCGGAGGATGGTCCGAAAAGAGGCAAGCCGATTCGGATGGTGCCAGGCTTGCGGTCAGACCGGCGAGGCCACAGTTTGCCGGGCTCAGCGCAGAATCTGGCTCAGGAACAGCTTGGTGCGGGCGTGCTGCGGGGCGGCGAAGAACTCGTTCGGGGTGTTGGCCTCGATGATCTGCCCGGCGTCCATGAACACGACGCGGTTGGCGACCTCGCGGGCAAAGCCCATCTCGTGGGTGACGACCAGCATGGTCATGCCTTCCTCGGCGAGGTCGACCATGGTGTCGAGCACCTCCTTGACCATCTCGGGGTCGAGCGCCGAGGTCGGCTCGTCGAACAGCATCACCTTCGGGTTCATGGTCAGGGCTCGGGCGATCGCGACACGCTGCTGCTGGCCGCCGGACATCTGACCCGGAAACTTGTTGGCCTGGTGCGGGATCTTGACCCGCTCCAGGAACTTCATCGCGGTCGCCTCGGCGTCCTTCTTGGGGATGTTGCGGACCCAGATCGGCGCCAGCGTGCAATTGTCGAGCACGGTCAGGTGCGGGAACAGGTTGAAGCTTTGGAACACCATGCCGACTTCACGGCGGACCGCGTCGACGTGCTTGAGGTTCGGCCCGAGCTCGATGCCGTCGACGACGATCTCGCCCTCCTGGAATTCCTCCAGCGCATTGATGCAGCGGATCAGCGTGGACTTTCCCGAGCCCGAGGGGCCGCAGATCACGATGCGCTCGCCCTTCTGCACCGCCAAATCGATGTCACGCAGGACGTGGAATTCGCCATACCATTTGTTCAGGCCGGAAATCTTGACGATGGGCTCGGACATGGTGGTCTCGATCAGTTGCGGCGGTGGGCGTTGAGGCGATGCTCGACGAACAAGGAATAGCGCGACATGCCGAAGCAGAACAGGAAGTAGATGATCCCGGCGAAGGCGAAGCCGGTGAACGCCGTCGACGGCGTCGACCATTTCGGATCCGCGAACGAGGCGCGCAGCGAGCCGAGCAGATCGAACAGCGCCACGATCGAGACCAGCGAGGTGTCCTTGAACAGCGAGATGAAGCTGTTGACGAGGTTCGGAATGACGTGCCGCAGCCCCTGCGGCAGCACGATCAGCGAGGTCGTCTTCCACCAGGACAGTCCGAGGGCGGCGGCCGCCTCGCTCTGCCCGCGCGGGATGGCCGCGAGCCCGCCGCGGACGTTCTCGGCCTGATAGGCGCCGGTGAACAGCGCGATGCCGATCAGCGCACGCACCAAGCCGTCGACGGTGAAATTGCCGGGCAGGAACAGGGGCAGCATGTAGGTTGCGAAGAACAGCACGGTGATCAGCGGCACGCCGCGCCAGAACTCGATGAAGGCGATCGAGAAGATCCGGATCAAGGGAATGGTCGAGCGGCGGCCAAGTGCGAGCGCGATGCCGATCGGCAGCGAGGTGACGATGCCGGTGACGGAGACCACCAGCGTCACCAGGAGGCCGCCCCACAGATTCGTCGTCACGATCGGCAATCCGCCGTGGTCGAGGTCCATCAGCCTGATGACGATGGCGATGCCTATGAAGGTGGCGACGCTCGAGGCCAGAGCCCGCCCGCCGGTGCGAACGCCGCCGCCGAGAACGAAGGCGATCAGGCAGACGATGGCGGCCGTGACGGCGAAATCCGCCCAGACCGGCTGGCCCGTGCCCTGGATTAAATCGCGCAGCCAGGTGAGCGGAAAGATCAGCCAATGGATCACCGTGCCGAGCAGCACGATGAGGCTCCCGAGCGCCCACAGCAGCGGACCGACCGCGGAGGTCCTGCTCGAGGTGAGCAGCGCCTGTCCGGCACCAACGATGCTCTCGTCGAACAATTGCAGCAGGCCGGCCGTCCAGCTCAGCCCGAAGCCCTTGATGCCGCCGCCGTGCAGCAGGAAGAACGCCACCACCGGAAAGGCGACGAAGAACAGGCCGGCATTCAGGCTCTTCGCCGGCAGCCGCGGAATGAGCAGCGGCAACAGCAGGACGACTGCAAGCAACAGCGTCAAGTTCACCCGCCAACGCTCGGCCTCGGGATAGAAGCCGTAGATCAGTTGCGGGAGCTTCGCCTGGATGTAGGGCCAGCAGGCGCCGACCGCAAAGCCGGCGTTCTCGGCGAGGCACGCGGTGCGGTCCTTACCGCTCCAGACCGCATCGACCATCAGGAACTTGACGGAGGGGACGATGGTGAACCAGAGCAGCAAGGCGCCGACGATCGTCAGCAGGATGTTGGTCGGCGAGTTGAACAGGCGCGTGCGCATCAGGCCGATGAAGCCCGTCGTCTTCACCGGCGCCGGACGCTCGGCGAGCAGATCCTGGCGAACGAAGCTGGATGACATGACATCGCTCATGCGCCGAGGCTCCGGCTGACGCGCCAACCGTAGACGCTCATGATCGCGCTGGTGAGGAGCGAGATCAGGAGATAGACGCCCATCGTCATGGCGATGATCTCGATCGCCTGCCCGGTCTGGCTCAGCGACGTTCCGGCAAACACCGACACCAGGTCAGGATAGCCGATCGCGACCGCCAGCGACGAGTTCTTGGTGAGATTGAGGTACTGGTTGGTCAGCGGCGGCACGATGACGCGCATGGCCTGCGGCACGACGATGAGGCGGAGCGTGGCGCCGCGGCTGAGGCCGAGCGAAGATCCCGCCTCCATCTGCCCCTTGTGAACGGACAGGATGCCAGCGCGCACGATCTCGGCGATGAAGGCGGCGGTATAGGTCGCCAGCGCCACCGTCAGCGCCACGAATTCCGGGATGATGCGTGAGCCGCCGGCGAAGTTGAACCCCCTCAGCTGCGGCAGCTCGAAGGTGAAGGGCAGACCGAAGACCAGCACCGTGGCGAGCGGAAGGCCGAACAGCAGGGCCAGCACGGAAGGCCAGATGCGGATCACCTGCCCGCGCTGGAACAGCGCTCGCCTTGCGTAGACGCGCAGCGCCAGTGAGGCGACGACGCCGAGCGCCAGCACCGCCAGGAACGGCGCAAGACCGCTCTGACCGATCGGGCTGGGAATGACGAGGCCCCGATTGCTGATGAAGGCAATGCCGAACAGGGAAATGCTCTGCCGCGGATTTGGCAGGGCCGCGAGCACCGCCAGGTACCAGAACAGGATCTGGAACAGCAGTGGCAGGTTGCGGATGACCTCGACATAGATCTCGCCGACCCGTGACAGCAGCCAATTGGGCGACAGCCGGCACAGCGCGACGATGAAGCCGATCACCGTGGCGAAGACGATACCGACCACGGAGACCACGAGCGTATTCAACAGCCCGACCACGAACACGCGCAGGAACGTGTCCGAGCCGGTGTACGAGATCAGGGTCTGGTTGACGTCGAAGCCGGCATTGTTCCTGAGGAAGCCGAAGCCGGCGGCGATGTGCTGGTTCTCGAGATTGGCCCGCGCGTTGGAGACGATCTCGTAGCCGATCCAGCCCAGGATCGCTGCGAAGGCAAACTGGACGGCAACGCCGTTCCAGCCTGCCTTGCCGCCCAGAATGCGCCGGATCTTCAGCGCGATCTGGGGCGGCGGTTTTCGAGCCTCGGTGCTCATGCCGCTGCCGGCCGATCAGGGCTGATCAGCGGATCGGCGGCGCGTACTGAAGACCGCCCTTGTTCCAGAGATTGTTGACACCGCGATTGATGCCGAGCGGCGAACCGGCGCCGACGGTGCGATCGAACACCTCACCGTAATTGCCGACGGTCTTGACGATCCGCACCACCCAATCCTTGGTCAGGCCGAGCTGTTCGCCGAAATTGCCGTCGCTGCCGAGCACGCGCTTCAGCTCGGGATTTTCCAGCTTCGCCTTCTCGTCGATGTTCTTCGAGGTCACGCCGAGCTCTTCGGCGGTGAGCATCGCGAACAGCGTCCATTTCACGATGTCGAACCACTGGTCGTCGCCGTGCCGCACCATCGGACCGAGCGGCTCCTTCGAGATGATCTCGGGCAGCACCATATGGTCGTTGGGGCTGGCGAGCTTGAGGCGGTTGGCGTACAGGCCCGACTGGTCGGTGGTGAAGACGTCGCAGCGGCCGGCTTCATAGGCCTTGACGGTCTCGTCGTTGGTGGCGAACGCGATCACCTCGTACTTCATGTTGTTGGCCTTGAAGTAGTCGGCGAGGTTCTGCTCAGTGGTGGTGCCGGTCTGCACGCAGACCGATGCGCTGTTGAGCTCGAGCGCCGAATTCACCTTGAGCGACTTCTTCACCATGAAGCCCTGCCCGTCGTAATAGGTCACGCCGGTGAAATTGGCGCCGAGCGAGGTGTCGCGCGAGATGGTCCAGGTGGTGTTGCGCGAGAGCACGTCGATCTCGCCGGATTGCAGCGCGGTGAAGCGGTCCTTGGCGGACAGCGGCACGAACTTGACCTTGGTCGGATCGTTGAAGATGGCGCCGGCAATGGCGCGGCAGACGTCGACGTCGATGCCGGTCCAGTTGCCCTTATCGTCGGGCGACGAGAAGCCCGGCAGGCCCTGGCTGACGCCGCAGGACACCATGCCCCGATCCTTGACGGTCTTGAGCGTTTGCGCATCGGCGGCTTGGGCGGTGAGGCCGGCGGCGAGAGCAAGGGAGAGAGCCAGGGTTACGCGTTTCATGGGCTTTGGGCCTTTCAAGGTCGTCTCAAGGTCAGGAATGTTGTCTTAGGATCGTCTCTGCCAAGCCAGGTCCTTCAAGAATCCGGCCTTGCAAGAGTCATGCTGGAAAACCTTGCCGAACACTCGCCGATCTCGGGAGGCCATACCTTCATCCCCGCCGCCGGCGCCCGCCATCTCTTGGCTGTGACGCGACGTCCGGTCAGGCAATGGATCGAAGGTCGCGGCAGGCCCCTCAACATGCGGCGACTGAATAGCACCTGCGCATCACAGAACGACTAGCGTTCCGGGTCAAGGGGTTGACGGGACTCTTCTGTGTTCTGTTATTAACGACCGCGGCCTTTCGGTCGGCCCAGGGGCGCGATGCGTCCGGTGGAAACGCGGTTTTGAAAGCAGGCGCATGGATTCTTCGTCCCCCCAAGAGCAGCACGCCGATACCCGGCTGGTCACCTCCGGCCGCGACACCAAGGCGCAGAAGGGGTTCGTCAATCCGCCGGTCTTCCACGGCTCGACCGTGCTCTATCCGACCGCAGAGGACCTGCACGCCCATCGCGGCGAGTTCACCTACGGCCGTCACGGTTCCCCGACCACCAAGGCGTTCCAGGAGACGCTGATGGCGCTGGAGGGTCCGCAATGCGCCGGCGTCGGTATCGTGCCGTCGGGGCTGTCGGCGATCTCCACCACCCTGCTCTCGGTGCTGAAGGCCGGCGACCACATCCTGGTGGTCGACAACATCTATCGGCCCTCGCGCAATTTCTGTAACGGCATGCTCACGCGCTACGGCGTCGAGACCACCTATTTCGATCCGATGATCGGCGCCGGCATCGACAAGCTGTTCAAGCCCAACACCCGGGCCGTTCTGGTGGAGGCGCCGGGCTCGCAATCGCTCGAGATGCCCGACATCCGCGCCATCGCCGAAGTCGCACATGGGCGCGGCGCGCTCGTCATCGACGACAACACCTGGGCGACGCCGCTCTATCACCGCTCGCTCGACCAGGGCGTCGACATCAGCATGCAGGCCGCCACCAAATATATCGGCGGTCATTCCGACATCATGTTCGGCACCATCTCGGCCAACGCCAAGGCCTGGCCGATGATTGCCGAAGGCATCCGCTTGCTCGGCGTCTGTGCCGGCCCCGACGACGTCTTCCTGGCGCTGCGCGGCCTCCGCACGCTGTCGGTGCGGCTGGCGCAGCATCATCGCTCCGGGCTCGAGATGGCGCGCTGGCTGGCGGCGAGGCCTGAGGTTGCGCGGGTGCTGCATCCCGGGCTCGAGACCGATCCCGGTCATGCGATCTGGAAGCGCGACTTCACCGGCGCCTCCGGCTTGTTCAGCATCGTGCTGAAGCCGGCGCCGCAGAAGGCGGTCGACACCATGCTCAATACGCTGAAGCTGTTCGGCATGGGCTTTTCCTGGGGCGGGTTCGAGAGCCTTGCAATTCCCTTCGATTGCGATGCCTATCGCACTGCGACCAAATGGGCGCCCGGCGGCCCGACGCTGCGTCTCCACATCGGGCTCGAGAACACCGACGACCTCAAGGCCGATCTCGATCGCGGCTTCGCTGCCCTGAAAGCGGCCATGTGAGCATCAGGATTGGGCATCTCGCCCAGCAACGTGCCAGGCTTCAACAAGCGGAGCCGAACGCTCGGTCAGCGGTCCAGCGTCTTTGAGGCGGTGCCGCGGTTCTTCCAGATCAGCATGATGTTTCTGATATAGATGATGGTCGCGAGCGACTGTCCGAGGATGATGACGGGCTCGCGCTTCACGACGCCATAGACCAGCGTCATCAGCCCGCCGCCCATCGAGCAGAACCAGAACGCCATCGGCACCACGCTGTTGCCGGCGCGCTCGCTCGCGATCCACTGCACCAGGAAGCGCGCCGTGAAGAACAGCTGCGCGACCAGGCCGAATGCCAGCCAGAAGTCGAATTTGGCGACGAAGACGTCATAGAGATAATTGCTCAGCGCCTGACCGTATTGAATGATCATGCGTTCACCTCGGTCACTTCAGGCGTCGCCTTCTTGCGGCGGATCAGCCACCAGACGCCGGCGAGATCCATGATGCCGATCCACAGCCGGTCGAAGAAACCATAGTTGGACACGCCCGAATGGCGCGGCCGGTCGATCACGTCGACATAGGCGATGTCGTAGCCTTCGCGGCGGACCAACGCGGGAAGGAAGCGATGCAGCCCGTCGAAATATGGAAGCATCAGGAAAACGTCACGCCGGAACGCCTTCAGCCCGCAGCCGGTGTCGCGCGTGCCGTCCTTCAGGATGGCGTTGCGAACGCCGTTAGCGACGCGCGACTGGAATTTCTTGAAGCCGGTGTCCTTGCGCCCGATCCGCTGGCCGGCCGCGAGACCGACGCGCCCTGCCCCCTTCTCGACTGCCGCGATCAGGTCGGGCAGGAAGGCCGGATTGTTCTGGCCGTCGCCATCGAGCGTCGCCACGATCTCCCCGCGCGCCGCGCGCACGCCGCTGCGCACGGCCGCCGACTGGCCGCCCGATCGTGCATGGCGAAGCTGACGCAGATTGCTCCGCTGCTTCATGATGGCGCCAAGCCGCTCGCCGGTGGCGTCGGTCGAGCCGTCGTTGACGTAGATGATCTCATAGGGCCAGCGGCCATCGAGTGCCGCGCCGATCTCCGAGATCAGCGGCGCGATGTTGTCGGCTTCGTTGCGCACGGGAACAACGATGGACACCGAAGGCTGGGACGTCGACAAATCGAGGCTCGTGGTTGGAATTGACCTGCCCAGGGGAACCGGCGGTCCCGGCAGGCAGCCGCTTTTATGGGGCGGATGCCCGGTGGGCAACCCTTTTGAGGCGGTCGGAAAACGTCCCTGAAAGCGGCACGATGGTGCCGTCGGCGCGGATGGCAAATCCGAGCTTTCGGGCCGCGAACCAGTAATGAACGGCCATGGCGCCCACCGTTCCGACCAGAGCGCCGGCGACCACGTCGCTCGGATGATGCGCCAGCAACACCAGGCGCGTCAGCACGATCACGATTGCGTAAGTGAACATGAAGACGCGCAGACGCGGCCACAGTGCCGAGACGGCAAACGCCAGGGCGAACGCGGCCACGGCGTGGCCTGACGGCAGGCTGGCATAAGCCCCCGTCCCCTCGAACGGGACGAAGTTGAACGGATTGGCCTTGCCCCCGACGAACGGACGTCCGCGGCCGATGACATATTTCAGGATTTCGGCGACGAAGGCTGACACGGCAACCGACAGAAACAGGAATTGCAGCCGCGTGCCGAAGCCGAGCAGCAGCGCGCGACGCCTCCCGTGCAGCCCGGCCGCAACGAGCGCCAGCACCACCAGCGCAGCACCCAGCACCGAGAGGATATACTCGTCCTTGCCGAAATCGGTGAGGATGCGGATCGGCCACAGGCTCGGCGTGCCGCGCGGCGGCATCAGCAGGATTTCGGTCTGATCGAACGCGACCATCAGCACGATGACGAGCGCTGCACCCGCCGTGGCAATCCATAGCGAATGCCGCGCCAGCTTCCGGGCGGCCTCGGCGCGGCGCGAATGCGAGGGCGACCGCACGAGCTGCGCCAGCGCGCGCCAGGATACCGCTAGCAATTGCGCGGGATAGCCGGCATGCGGCGCAATGTCGGTCGGGGCCCGCACCCTATTCGGTTCCTTCCGAGCGGAAGATCGAGATCGAGATCGCGCGCCCTTGCGAGAAATTATAGCCGTCGATGCGCGCGCCCACCTTGTAGCGCAGCCCGATCGCCTCGGCGCGCTGCACGAAGCTGCGCTCCGAGCGCTGCTCGATCAGCGCGAAGCGGCAGCTGCCCTGCCGCAGGAAATCCGCCGCACCGGAGCCGTCGGTGAGCAAGGTCCGGGTGCCCGCTAGGAAGACGAGGCTCGGCTCGTGATAACCGGCCGCAGCCGCCTTCGGTCCGACGCAGGTGACGTTGCGAAGCGCGCGCGCGATCTCGATGCTGGGAAACAGCGGCGTCAGCGACGGCAGCACGATGCCGTAAATCGTCACGGCGAGCATCAGGCCTGCGACCAGGGCGTTGAGCAACGAGCGCTCGGCGCGGTTGGTATCGAACAGCCACCAGGCGAACAGACCGAAGATCAGCGCGGCCGCGATGAACGGCCAGGCCACGAAAGCGGGCTGCCGCGTCAGTATCACCGAGCCGACCACCGCAATGATGGAGGCGGCTGCGGGGATCGCGAACCACCAGGCCGAGCCGCGCATCAGCCAGGAGCGCGACAGCACGCGCCGCTCCACCGCGCCGGCGGTGAGGATCGCGATCGCGGGATACAGCGGCAGCACGTAATGCGGCAGCTTGGTCAGCACCGCCTCGAACACGATCCAGGACGGGATCAGCCAGGCCAGCAGGAACTGCGCACCGGGCTCGCGGCGGGCCCGCCACACCGCGGGCGCCGCCATCGCCGCCAGCGGCGCACCTGGCCAGAACGTGATCCAGAACAGCGCCAGGTAAAGTCCGGGCGGTGCGCCGTGGGATTCCTGGGCGCCGAGCTTGCTCAGCATGTCGCCGCCGACGGAGGTGGTGAAGAAGGTCTCGCCCGCGCGCCAGAAGATCGCGACGAACCAGGGCAGCACCAGCACCAGCATCCACATCAGGCCCCAGACAGGCCGCAGCTTCCACAGCCAGGAGGCGTCGCGGTCCTGGATCGCGAGCGCGACGATGGTCAGGCCTGCGAACATCAGGATCAGCGGGCCCTTGATCAGGATGCCCACGGCGAGTGCGGTCCAGAAGATCGCGGGCCAGCTCCAGGGCGGATGCGTCTCGTCCTCGGCGCGCTGCCAGGACAGATAGGCCCGCGCCATCGCGCCCATCGCGGCGACCACGCAGAGCAGCAGCATGGCGTCGGTCTTGGCCAGGCGCGCCTCGACGCCGAGCAGCACGGAGGCGCACATCATCAGCGCCGCCAGCACCGCGGCACGTCGTGTTATGAATCCGAGCGCGGCCCAATAGGTCATCAGCACGGCGCCGATCGCCCCCATCAGCGACGGCAGCCGGTAGACCCAGATACGCAATTCGGCCTTCGGCAGCTTGAGCATCGATGCGGCTTCGAGGGTCGCCGATTGCAACCAGTAGATGCCGACCGGCTTCTTGTAGCGGACGTCCTCCTGAAAGCGGATGTCGACATAGTCGCCGCTCTCGACCATCTGCTTGGTGGCCTGGGCAAACCGCGCCTCGTCGCGGTCGATCGGCGGGATGGTGAAGAAGCCCGGCAGGAACAGCAGCAGCGCGCACAGCACCAGGAAGCCGATCGCGCGCGGGTGGCTGGCCGTGACGATGTCGAGCATGCGCACGAGCCCGCTGCCCGGATTTGTGGGCGATTTCGACTCGCGGGGGGCACCAAAACGGGGGCTGGGGTAGGTCTCGGCCATTGGTTCCGCTTACGCTGAAACCGCCATGGCCACAACCGCTTAAGGCAGGGTCATTGAATTCGAATGACGACTGTGTCCGCGGCGCCCGTGGCGTCGATCACGGTGAGCCGTGCAAAGCCCGGCCCGGGCGGATCGATCAGCCGCTGACGGCGGCCGTCGATTTCGCCGAGCGCGGTGCCGTTAACCATGACGGTCATGGGCAGCACGCCGCCGGCGACCTTGACCGGCATCGCCGCGCTCTCCCGGCCGCCCGATCGATCGACGTCGATCCGCGAGCCGTTCAGTGGAAACTGGATGTGCAGCGGCTGCTCGCCCCCGCTTCGCACCAGTTCGCCGACCGGACGGAACCGCTTCAAGGGCAGCGGCAGCTTCGCGTTGCTTGCGACCAGGGTTCCCTTGGGCGGCTTCGGCAAGGCGGCCAGCGTCTTGCCGCTGCGGGCGAAGGCATCGAACAGGATGGGCGCGGCGGCGATGCGTCCGATCAGGCCGGGAACCGGCGCTCCGTCCGGACGGCCAACCCAGACGCCGATGGTCATGCGGCCGTCGAAGCCGACCGACCAGGCGTCGCGATAGCCGTAGGAGGTGCCGGTCTTGAAGGCGATGCGGTTGTGGGCGGCGTTCTCCGGGGGCGGCGTGCCGAGCAGGACGTTGCCGACCTGCCAGGCTGCGACCTGATCCAGCAGCCGAAGCGGCTCGCGATCGTCCTTGGCCGTGACGATCTCGCGCAGCGGCTTGGTGGTCCCAAGGCGGGCAAAGCCGGCATAGAGCTGGGCGAGGTCCTGGAGCGTCACGCCGACGCCGCCGAGCCCCATGGCGAGGCCGGGCGCTTCGTCCTTGGGCAGGATGAGGTTGCCGCCGGCCTGCCGCAGCCGCGAGGTCAGTCGGCTCGAGCCGACGCGGTCGAGCAGCACGATGGCCGGCACGTTCAGTGACAATTGCAGCGCCTTCCGCACCGGCACAGTGCCTTGGAAAGTCATGTCGAAATTTTCCGGCGCGTATGAGCCAAAGCGGACCGGGCGGTCGTCGATCAGACTGTCGGGATGGATAAAGCCGTCCTCGAAGGCGAGCCCGTAGATGAAGGGCTTGAGCGTCGAGCCGGGCGAGCGGATGGCGCGGGTCATGTCGACCTGCCCCGCCCGGCTCTCGTCGAAATAATCGGCCGAGCCGACGCGGGCGAGCACGTCGCCGCTCTCATTGTCGACCACGACGATTCCGACCGAGATGTTCGGACCTAGCGCAATTGCGCGGTCGCGCGCCAGCGGCTCCAGCACCTTCTGCAAGGTCGCATCGAGCGTCAGCTTGATGATCGGCGTGTCCTTGACCGTCGACAGCGCGGCGTCGGAGGCATGCGGCGCCAGGATCGGCATCGGCCTGCGCAGTGTCGGCACCGGTACCGCCTTGGCCTGATTGGCCTCCTCGGCGCTGACCACGTGCTCCTCGACCATGCGGTCGAGCACGCGGTCGCGCGCCTTGCGGGCTGCCTCCGGATAGCGATCCAGCCGGCGGGTCTCCGGCGATTGCGGCAGCGCGACCAGCAACGCGGCCTCCGCCAGCGACAGCCGCTTCGGCTCCTTGCCGAGATAGGCGATCGACGCCGCGCGGATGCCTTCGAGATTGCCGCCATAGGGCGCCAACGCCAGATAGAGATCGAGGATCTGCTCCTTGCTCATGCTGCGCTCGATTTCGATGGCACGCACGATCTGCCGCAATTTTGCGTACATCGAGCGCTGCCGGCGCGGCTCCATCAGACGGGCCAGCTGCATGCTGATGGTCGAGCCGCCCGAGACGATGTGGCCGCGCGTTCCCAGCTGCAACGCGGCGCGTCCCAGAGCGAGCGGATCGACGCCGTTGTGGGCGTAGAAGCGCTGGTCCTCATAGGCGAACAGCAGCTTCAGATAGGTCGGATCGACGTTTGTGTTGGCATCGACCGGCAGCCGCCAGCGCCCGTCAGCCATGGCGTAGGCGCGCAGCAGCTTGCCGTTGCGGTCAACGATCGTGGTGGAGACTTGCCGCGCTTCATCGAGCGGCAACGGGCCGAGGGAGTAGACCCAGCCGACAAAGCCGATGATGGCGAGGATGAGGGTGAGTGCGAGGGTGGAGAGGATGCGAAGCCCCCCGCCCCTTGCTCCGTCATGGCCGGGCTTGTCCCGGCCATCCACGTTCTTCGTCGCCGCGGCAAAGTCCGTGGATGCCCGGGTCAAGCCCGGGCATGACGACCGAGTTTGAGGCGCGACCTCGCTCATCCCACCAGCACTCACTTCGCCGCCCGCACCTCGACACTGCCCGTGCCGGTCCGGCCATAGCGCGAGGGATTGTACATGTCCTCGACATAGGCCTGCGGCAGCACGTATTTGCCGGGCGAGACCGCGCGCACGACATAGGCGAGCGTGAAGACCGACTTGGAATCCGAGGCCCGGTCGACGGCCGCGGTGAAGCGGTCGTCGCGGAATTCGGTATGTTCCGGCTCCTCGCCGTCCTCGATCCAGTCCAGCGTGCCGCTGTCGCCCGACGACACCAGGTTCGGATTGTCGATCTCCAGGCCCGCCGGCAGATAATCCGACACCATGATGTGGCCGTACTCGGGCTTGGCCTCGGTGATCTTCAGCACCACCGCAAAGCGCTGGTTCTGCTTGACCTTGCTGATGTCGGCGGGCTTGCCGTCGAGCGTATAGTAGCCGCGCTCGATCTTGAAGCCGTTGGACGCCGCCGGCTCCGGCGTGACCGGCGAGCCCGACACCGAGACGACCGCCTGCACCGGCGCATCGCCGGTGTTGGTGATCTTCAGCGGCTTGCCGCCCAGCGTGTCCGCCTTGTAGCTGCGGTACAAGGCGGTCTTGACCGGCTGCCCATCGACCTCGATCGAGAGGTTCTCCTTGGCGAGCGCCCGTGCCGCTAGCACCAGCCACGCATTCTCCTGCGTGGAGGTGTAGGGCGTCAGCCCGCGGGCGGTCTCGACCCGCGACACCGCCTGCGTCAGCGTCGCCCTCGGCGCGTTGCCTTCGCTGGCAAGCGACACCAATGCTGCGGCATCGCGCAGCTGCGAGCCGTAGTCGGTGCGGCCGAATTCCAGCGCGGGCTTGGGCGCGAGGCTGTCGAGCGCGGCGCCATAGACCCGCTCGGCGCGGTTGCGGTCGCCGACCAAGGCGAGCGCAGCCGCAAGCTGCGATTTCGCGATTGGGGTCGCGAGGTTGGTGAGCTTGGTGTCGGCGAGATAGCGGAGATCGCCGATCGGGGCTGCGCCGTTGCGGGCGAGCACATACAGGCCATAGGCGAGATCGCGGCCACCGTCCTTCTCCGGCTCATTGGCATTGACGACAGAGTTGCGGATACGGTCCAGCGCGTTCTTGAACAGCACGTCCGGCACCGCAAAGCCCTTCTCGCGGGCGCGGGTGAGGAAGTCCGTCACGTAGGCATCGAGCCAGGCATCGTCGCCGCCGGCCAGCCACAGGCCGAACGAGCCGTTCGAGCCCTGGCGCGCCAGCAGCCGCTCGATCGCGTCGCGGATGCGCTGGTCGACCTCGGTGTCCATGGCAAGATGCGCGCCGGCCGCGAGCTCGTTGACATAGAGCAGCGGCATCGCCCGGCTCGTGATCTGCTCCGAGCAGCCATGGGGATAGCGGTCGAGCGCCTTCAGGATCGTTGCCGCGTCGAGCGCGGTCGACAGGCTCGCCGAGACCGAGACAGCGCCGGTGCCCGGCACGAGGTCGGAGAACAGGTCCGAGGTCAGCGTCAGGCTCTCGCCCTTCGCCAGCGTCCGGATCGAGCGCCGCGCCAGCACCTGCGTCGCTGGCTTGACGTCGAACGCATAGTGACGCACCAGCGCGAGGCCATTCGGGCCCTTGATGTCGACGTCGAGCGTCGCCTGCCCCGCCGCGGTCGCATCGAGCGCGAGCGAGAACGAATTTCGCTGCTTGGCGGCGAGCTTCACCGTGGTTGCGGGATTGCCGGTCATCTTCACCGGGCCGCCCGCCTTCACGTTGATGACGTAGTCGCCGGCCTGGCCCTCGACATTGTCGATCTCGAGGTTGACCGAGCCGCGGTCGCCATTGAGCAGGAAGCGCGGCAGCGTCGTCGTGAGCACGACGGGATCGCGGATCACGATGTCGGTGTTGGCGCGGCCGAGCTTGGTCGCGGTCCACGCCACCGCCATCACGCGCGCGGTTCCCGCGAACTCCGGAACATCGAAGCTCACTTCGGCCGAGCCGTCGGCAGCGACGGTGACGATGCCGGAATAGAGCGCGAGCGGCTTCTGCGTGGGCGGCGAGCCCTGGAGCTCGCCACCGGCGTCGCCGCCGGACTTGATCTGGCCGCGCGTGCCCGACATGCCGTCGATCAGCTGTCCGTAGAGGTCGCGGATCTCGGCGCTGAGGCGACGCTGGCCGAGATAATAATCGTCCGGGGCCGGCGGCTTGTAATTGGTGAGATTGAGGATGCCGACGTCGACCGCGGCGATGACGACCTTGGCGTCCTCGCCCGGATTGAGCCCATCGAGCTTGACGGGGATCTTCAGCGTTGAATTCGGCCGGATCAGCGAAGGGGGCGACAGCTTGACCTGCAAGGTGCGAGCCTGCTTGTCGATGCCGAACCATTTCAGCCCGATCGCACGGCCCGGCATGCGCTGGGCGGCGGCATCGAGCGGACGGCGCAGCGTCGCCACCACATAGGCGCCGGTGCCCCAATCCTTGCCGATCGGGAGCTTGACCTGCGCGGTGCCTTCCTTGACGTCGATGGTCTGCGTCGTCAGCAGCCGCTCGCCGAGCACGTTGACGGTGAGCTTGCCGGCGCTGCGGACGTTGACGGACACCGTCATGGTGTCGCCGGAGGCGTATTGCGGCTTGTCGATCGAGGTCTCCAGCAGGTCCGGCGTGTCGGCGTTGCCGTCGGAGTACCAGCCGACGTCGAACTGCACCGAAGTCACCGGACCGTCAGCCTCGTTCGACCTGACGTCGAGCCGGTAGCGGCCGGGCTGCGGCGTGAGCGAGATCCGCGTCGGCTTGTCGACCGTAACAGTGACGTCGCCGTCGGCGACGCGCGAGGTCGACTTGACCGGCTCGTACTCCCAGTAATTGTTCTGGCGGTACCACTGGTAGCGCGACTCGATCTTCAGGAGCTCGTAGCGCAGACCGTCGCGGCGCAGCTTCTCGCCCTCCGGCGAGACGAACACGACGTCGAACTCGGCCTTGTCGCCCTCGGCGACGTTCTTGTCGCCGAACAGCGGCTTGATGCCGATCTGCGCCGTGGCGGGCGCGACCGGCAGCACGATCTTGCGCTCGACGGCGCGGCCGCCGGTCTCGACCATGCGGACGAAGATCTGCGCCTCCTGCGGGCGCGTCGAGGCCGGCTGCTTGTCCAGCGTCACCGGGAAGGTCGCGACGCCATTGGCGTCCGCCTCGGGCAGGTTCTCCAGCGGCGTGCGCTCGTTCGAGGTGGTCTCCTCGTCGTCGACGCCGAACTTGTAGCCGGCAAAGCCGGGCCGCTCGGGCGCGGGCGCGATCAGCATGTCGCCTTCGAGCTGCAGGCCCGAGGCCGGTGCGCCATAGAGGAAATGACCGTCGGCCTTAAGCTCCACTGGAGCGTTAGCTTTGATCAGCTTGTCCTTGGCGGACAAGTCGAATTCGATCCGATCGGGGACGTAATCCTCGACCATGAAGGTGGTCTCGCCGACCGAAGCTCCCTTCGGATCGGTGAAGGCACGCACCCGCCACGTGCCGGTCGGTACGGCCGAGTTGAGCGGCACGGACAGCGTGCGGCCGCCGGCGCCCTGATCTGCCAGGACGGCGCGACGATATTCGACGCCGTCCGGGCGCTCGACCACCAGCGTCATCGGCCCGCCGGTGACGGCATTGCCCTGCCCGTCGCGGAGCAGCGCGGTGAGGAACACGGTCTCGCTGGAACGGTAGACGCCACGCTCGGCATAGACGAAGGCATCGGCGCCGGCGGGCACCGCGCGCCCCGAAACGCCGCGGTCGGACAGGTCGAAGGCCGAGGTCTTCAGGCTCAGGAAGGCATAGTCGGCCTTCTCCCCGGTGACCGTGAGCATCGCCGGCGACAATCCGCCCTCGCCGCGCGCAAGGCCGGCCTCGAACAGCACGTGACCAGCATCGTCGGTCTTGCGCGTCGCCAGGATCTCGTTATTGCGCGCGACCAGGCGCACCTCGGCCTTGCCGATTGGATCGGTCGACGCCAGTGAGTTGACGAAAACATGGATGCCGTCATTGCCGGAATAAGCGGCGATGCCGAGGTCGGAGACGATGAACCATTGCGTGGCGAGCTGGTAGTCCTCGTCCGATGCCCTCGCCGCGGCCGTCATGACGTAGACACCGGGCTGGAGCTCGCCGAGCGCCTGGTCGACCGGGAACGCCGTGGTGACGTCCTGGTTCAGCGTCGTCGCAGTCGCAAGCTCGCCCGTCCAGACCTTGACGCCGCGCTCGTCGCCGAGCTCGCTGAGCTGGTACTTCGACAGCGTCCTCTGGAAATCGCTGTCGACCACCGTGTTGATCAGGTTGCGGTCGCCGATCCGGAACACGTTGATGCTGACTGAGGGCGTGTTGACGCTGACGACGGGAATACCGCGCTGGCCGGTCCGCGGCAGCACATAAGCGCGGCTGGTGAAGCGCACGAACGGCTTGCGGTCGCGTACATAGATGTTGAACTCGGCCGATTTCGGCAGGCCCTCCTTCACGGTCGACGGCAAACCGGCGCGCAGGTTGATGTTGTAGCGCTCGCCGTGCTTCAGCCCGTCGACGCAGAGCTGTTTGCCTTCGGCCGACAGCGCCGGCTTGTCCTGCCCGGCGAGAGCCAGGAACGGCGCGAAGTCGGTGCGCTTGGCGAGCTCCTCGGAGAACTGGAAGCAGGCACGCGGGCTCGCCGAATCCGAGTCTACGGTATAGTCGAGCAGCCGGAAGCCGTGCTCGTCGCGCATCTTCTCATATTGGCCGCGGACCTCGGCGACCTCGCGCATGTCGAGCGACAGCCGCAGCGCATCCAGTGCCGGCCGCCACAGCTTGCGGTCGGCCAGCGCCTTGCCGAGGACGGCAAGCGCGTCGGCCTCCTCGCCCGGATTGCCGGCGCGCATGTAAGCGATATAGGCCGCGGTCGAGGCGCGCTCCAAAAGGAAGGTCTGCTCGCTCGAGCTCTTTGGCGAAATCTGGAAGATGACCTTGGCGAGCCGCAACCAGTTGCCGGCATCCTCGGGCGTGGTCGCGGCGATCTGGCCGAGCACGGAAAGGCCGGTGCGATAGTCATTGCGCCGGAAGGCGGCGTCGGCGTCCGTCTTCAGCGTCGCATTGGTCTTGGCGACCGGCCCCGCCTCGCTCTTGATCTGGGCCTCCAGCTTGATCGCGGAATCGGCGAGGTCGTCGCGTCTGAACGCCTTGTCGGCGGCCTGCGCAGCGACGAGGCCGAGCGCCAGCGCGGCGCAGATTGTGACGGCGCGAACAAGACCGATCATGGAGGACTCCCGGAAAGCGCGGACGAACGCCGCGGCGGCAAATGAAATGCGCGGAAAGGTGACGGACTCAAGGCGATGGAACCAGAAGGTGCAAAGCGTCGCATTCGCCATGACAGAGGCAAGCCCAGAGGAGACCGGCCGAGATACCGCCACGCACGCCGTCCTGATGGCGCAGCACTACCTGACCAGTCGACCGGCGGCCGTGCCCCGGAAGCTATTCAGCGTTCCCGGCGATGTGATCCATCGTCCGGTCCGCTGCCGCTCAATCCGGCACCCTGACACCCCACCGTTCCGCTTTGTCGTCGCACTGAGGAAAACGGTTCGGTTCAGACTTGGCGAAACACCAGTTTTTTCATATTGGCATGCTACATGAACGGCCAGCCGCCCAATCCGAGCGGTCCAAACCGGCCGGCTCAAGACGGTCCCGTAGCTCAACTGGATAGAGTAGCGGATTTCTACTCCGCGGGTTGCAGGTTCGAGTCCTGCCGGGATCGCCACTTCATTTTCCACCCCTAGCGATATCAATGTCTTGCATGGCATCTTGGCTCACCGGGTCGGAAGGTGAGCCAATGCCTGTTCCTGAAATGAGCTTCGCCGCGGCTCGCGCCATGCGCTTTCGATTTGCGGCCTTTGTGTAAACCTGCGCCTGCGAGACCGAGGTCCAACCAAACCACGCCATTAGTTGATGGTCCGTGGCGCCCTCCTCGGCAAGATAGGTTGCCGCTGCCTTGCGTAGGCCATGCGACGTGCAGCGCTCCGGCAGCTCGGCCTCGCGGCATCGGTCACGGAACCAGTTCCCGAAGCCCGCCGCGCTGAACGGCTTGCCCTGTTCGGTCGTCAGGAACGTCAAATGGTTGCTGGAGGGCATCGCCTCGATTGCAGCCATCAAGCGAGGCGTGACTTCAACATAGAATGGCACATCGGTCTTCTGCCGACGCATCGACATTTCCTTCCCACGGATGTGCTGCCGCCCCATTCTGACGACATCGCAGCGGGATTGGCCAGCCTGCAGCAGTAGCTCATAAGCTAGCCTCGCGCGCGTGCCCACGGTATGCCTCTTCTCAAATTGCTCGCACTCGCGCGCCTCCCAGGGATGGTGGCCCACGGTCTTCATTTTGGTAAGCTTCACGTCGCGCAAAGGATCTGTGCGGATCATCCCGAGTGAGAGGCAGTGATCGAGCCAACCGCGGAGCGCTTTCTTCCAGTTCCGCTGCGCCGCGGGTGCTTTTGCGTTGAAGATGTTCTGCAGCGCCGCAGCGTGCATCAGGGCCACGCGCTTGCCGCCATGGTCTTCGCGAAAGCGATCGAGAATGGCCCGCCGATTACTCTGAGTGCTCTTGGCGAGACCATCTTTGAAGGCACTGGATTGATAGTAGCTGATGATCGCAGCGTTGACGGTGCCGGGCTGAGTTCGGCCGGCGCCAAGTTCGGCCGGCTTGCCGTCCGCTCGGGCTGCCTCGAGCGCTGCTAAGAACGATGGCGACCATGGCAGGACCCCGTCGCCGACTAAGATGCGAACCTTCTTCCCACCAGGCGGTCGGTAGTACCAAACGCGCTTGCCGTGCTGGGTCTCATAGGCGTGGACGTGTTTCGGGTTTTTGCGTTTCACCTTACGGTGTCCCATTCGTTGCTCTCAGCAGGAGGCTGGGCTTCCGACGAAGGACGCGTCTCATCGAAATCAAGCAACACCGATCCGTCAGCAAGTACTTTTGCACGATGAACGGTAAAACCCGCCTTTACCGCGCCCTTGAGCATCTTGGTAAAGCTGGCCTGCTTGAATGATTGCGCGCCACGAGACATCAGGCAGTCGCCTCTCGCTCTCGGTCCATCCGGGCCCTGATTGCCCGGATGATCTCGCTGTTCTGCGAGGCGCCATTTCGCTCAGCCTCGCGCTCAATCCATGCTTTCACGTCTCGGGGCATCCGAACCAAAACCCGCTCGGCATCGCTCTTGCGGATCATGCTATGCTCCTTCCATTAACTATGATATCGCCGTGCCATATCCTGTCAACAAGAATATGGCACGGTGCCATCTATGCAAAGACCGAAACAAAAGATGCAGGGCAGCACTGGAAGGGATTCCGAGAAATTCATTCTAAGGATGCCTGCGGGAATGCGCGATCGGATCGCAAAGATGGCCGCCCAAAATGGTCGATCGATGAATTCAGAGATCATCGCCGCGCTCGAGAAATACGTTGAAGCGACGGATAGTATTAGCTTGCTTTGGGACGCCATCGACGAGCTCCAAAAGCAGATCGATGACATACATGAGAGCCGTGGCGACCTGAATCGCGACTGATAGTGCATTGCCCTCTCAAGGGCTGCTCGACAGATCTTAGGAGCACCGCAACTCGATGGTTTAGCGTTAGCGCCCGGCCCTACACGCAACGGGGGCGTCCGCTGCCTTAACTGGCGACATCGATTTTGGCGCGGCGCATTTCACAATTGCCTGGGCAAAGGCGAGATTCACCTCATCGCTCTTCGTGAAATCGAGCTCCGCCGCTGTGATCCTACGCGCCCAGGCGCGCGCCTCTCGCCTGCCCGCGTCCGCATCGAGCTGCTCCGGGACGGTCCAGCAGCCAGGCTGATCGACCCGGCAGACGACCACGGCATCCCAGGAGATGGACCGCTCGCGCTTGTGCAGCCTGGTGCCGGCGTCGCCTAGAAGCGGAAGCGCCCTGATTGGTCGCACGCCCCCCTCCGCCATCCCTTTAGCGAGGGCAGTCCATCCGTGGCCATCGAGATTTTGGTATGTGAAGACCACGCGGGCTTGAGGACGGCAGACCCGGCGAATCTCCCTGAAGGCCTCTGCCATCCCTCGCGTAAACTGCTCGATGGCGGCGGGTGCACGCGATCCGGCCGCCATCTGGGCGGCAGGAAATCCGTCCAGCGCCTCCGGAGCGACCAGCCCGAAGCGCACCAGCCACGGCACGAAGAAGTGCCCGAGCTCCGAGTAGGAGATGTAGTCGAAGTACGGGGGATCCGTCAGGACCAGATCGATCGAGCCGTCGGCCAGATGCGTAAGGTTCTTCACGTCGCCGCAGCGCAGGTCCCAGGCGCCTTGCGGACGGTCGTCGACCGCGCGGACAGCTCCCGTTCTGGTCGGTTCGTGCGGTTCCCTGAGAGCCGCTGCGGCCCGCTGCACCGCCCGCACAGCGTTCGGGAACGTTCCGCGGCCGTTCTTGCGCAGCCAGGGATTGATCTCCACAGGCCGGGCAATGTGGCGGAAGGCTCTGATCGAAAACAGCGGACTGAGCCGGCGCCAGTCGGTGGCGTAGCTGCACAGCAGGTTGTTGGTCGTCAGATGATCCGAGAACGCTATCGAGAGCGCCTCCCGCTCGGGACCTTCGAGCTTTTCGATCTCCTTCGCGAGCAAAGCGAGATGCAGGCGCTGGCGCGCGGAAAACAGGTCTGCATAGTTCTGGTACCCATATTTGATCAGCCGTTGGTCCTTACGGCCTTCGCGTGGGATCGGCGATGGCGGGATCGCGCCAGGCGTCTCCGACTCAACGGTTGCAAGCGCCGCTGCGGCGTCCGAGAACATCTTGAGGTCGAACGAGCTCGCCGCACGGATCTTCCGGCCGGCACCGACCACCCGGCGCTCCGATCCGGATGGGATCGTCTCGACCGCGAACAACCGGAACGACGGCGGCGCACCCGTCCGCGCCGCTTCGTCGATCAGCTTCTGCCGATGCGAGCACCGTGGACAAGCCCCCGCGCCCGCATCCATGTTGCCGGCAGAGCCCGTCGTCCGGACCCCACAGGCGCAGCCGACCGTCTTGGCGGCCCGCTTCGCCTGGTTGATGTCCCCACAGCCGCGGCAGACGACCCACTGCTTGTCGATATTGGCGTCGGACGCCAGACGGAATTGCGGGTGCGCGTGATATTCGTGGTTGCACACCTCGCATCGCACGGTCTGAACCCAGAAGGCGTGTAAGAGGGTTTCCTCGGAGCCTTGCTCATCGCGGGCACGGTAGTACGGCGCGAGCTTGGAGCCGACCGTCTCACAGAGACGCTCCAGCATGGGCTCGAGCGGCGGCAGCGAGCGAAGCCGCCCCTGGAACGAGGAGATCGCGGCTGCGACCGGCTCCACGTCGACACCGTGGACGTCGGCACCGAGCCGAGAGGCCTCCAGCACCATGACTCCGCCACCAAGGAATGGGTCAAGCACGGCCCTGCCTTCGTACGACGGAGCGTCGTAGTAGGATTGCCAGAACGAGCCGCCGGACGGCGTGCCGGCGGCGACGAGCAGCGACCGCGCCGTCACCGCCAAGCGCCGAGCAAACCACTTGTGCGCGCCATAGACGTCGCGCGGGCGCACGGTCTCCCGACCGGCGAGACGCGCCAAGCCGACCACCGGGAGGTCGCCGTCGTCAAGCAGCGATTGGTCCGGAAATTTCGTCATCGTTCGTGAAGGTGACACTCAGAGAAGCCCGGCACCGAGATTGGTCCGGATCTGCGCAAGAATCCATCCACGAAGTGCTTCAGCAGCCGCGACTGGATCAAAGCCTCCTTGTCAGACGGAAGATGGTCGACGAGCTTGCGGCTCATGATCGCCACGAACTTGGCCTTCGCGCGAGACGCGGTCACGTTGAAGCGGTTGAGGTTAAAGAGGAACGTTTCCTCCGCCTTGATCTGATCCTTGTCGCCGAGCCCAAAGCTCGCGATCATGACGGTCTTTTCCTGGCCCTGGAAGCGTTCCACTGTGTCGACGGCCGCGAAGATCTCGTTCTCGTCGACGCGGCCGGCGAGCGCAGCCGACAGGCGCTCGAAGACGGCAGCCTGCTGCGCGCGATGAGGCGTGACGATGCCTACGCCCTTGCGGAAGAAGTCGACCGGCGACAGAGCGGTGCGATTGCCGTCATCGATGTCCATCAAGCCCGCATCGAACAGCGCGAGCACCATTCCGGCGACGAGGTCCGCTTCTTCCTGGTTGCGCTGGCTGCTGTAGCGATCGTTGTGCACCACGGCCGCGAGCGGCTGCCCGGGATCAAGTATGCCTGGCAAAGCCGGCGAGAACTCGAGTTGGCTGGGCCAGGTCGCGGGCCGGCGTGCCGGGATTGGTCGAGCGATAGCGAAGCGCAAGCCGGCGGTGCGGTCGCTCGCATGGAGGTCGGGGTAGCCGGCGAGCTTCACGAAATCGATGATCTCCCGGTTCGACCGGAAGCTCCGGTCGAGCATCGTGCGTTCCAGCTGTTCGCCGCGGTAGTTGCGGTAGAAGTCGAAGATCGAGCCAACGAGATGTCCTGCACCTTCGGGCGGCTCGATCGGATGGATCGGGGCCATCTGCAGATCGTCCCCTACGACGACCACCCGCGCATCGGGAGCCAGCTTCGTGAAGCCTACGATCGCGTGGGCGACGTCGACCTGGGATGCCTCGTCGATCAGCATCAGATCGAACATGGGCTCCATTACTCCTCGGCCGAGCTTGGCAATCTGGTCGACGGTACTGGCTACGACGACGAGGCTGTCTCTGGCCGCCAGCGCAGCCTCAAGTTCAATACGGTTGGCGGCATCCCGATCGTCCATCGGGAGCATGAACGGCTCAAGCTCGGGCGCGATCTGCCCCGCCGCGTCCGCCCTCGAAACCAGTCGCGCCAACAGCACCCGGTCCTCGAGGCCGAGTTGCTGCAGGATTTCCGGTACCTTGCGCGCAACGTGGTCGATCGCCACCCACGTTACGGCGGTGATCGCAATGCGCAGGCCGGTCCCCTCCTCAGCCGCGCTAGCCAGCGAACCCGCTATAAACCCCTGCGCCGTTGCGCTCTTGCCCGTGCCCGGCGGCCCCCACCAGATCGCCAAATGTCGTTGCACCGCGCGTTCGACGGCGTCGACCTGGCGCGGCGTGATGCCCGGATTGCGCTGTCGCGCGACACGCAGCACGGCATCGGCGTCAAGGCCGGTGGCGCTACGGGAGGCGATGTCCGCGTTCCAGATGAAGGTCTCCGCTGGAACGCCGGCGGTGCGCCGCGGATTGAGGGCGGCGACGTTCGCGATTGAGGCCGGAAAAAGAGGACGAGCCGCTGCGAGCGGCGGATTGCGGATTCCCTGCGAGCCCGGTTTTCCGGAGAGTGCCTCGCGAAGCCGCCGCGTGAAGAAATCGATCACGACTGGATCGAGAATACCGAAACGCGCACGCGCGGCGCCGAAGCCAAAATCGGCGATGCCGAGTTCGACGAGATCGACGAGCAGCGTCGGTGCCTCGATGACGAGGCGTCGCGCTGCGCGGTCCAGCTTTTTGACCGAAACCTTCAGGTCGGCCCGAGCAGGCCTGGTGTAGTCCCAATTCTCGATCGGGCGGCGATGCTCCAAAGCCGGGAAACGCCTCTTTAGACCGGCCACCGTGTCGTGCATCGTCAGAGCGAGAAGGTCCTCAGGCAGGAATGAGAAGAGGAAATCCCCGTCCTTCACCCGCACCTCCTTGGAAGCCTCACGCAGATCGAAGACGAAGACGGCCGCGTCGGCAACTGCCCCGGGGAGTCCGATCTGACGGAGATAGGCTGCGCGCTCGGCACCAGTCAGCGTACGCTGCACGCGCGCGCTCTCGAAGCGAGCCTCGCGTTCGTGCGGCGGCATGGCCATGAGCAGATCGTTCTCGAGCCTGTCTGCTGCGTGCATCAGACGGGCGTGCTGATAGATCATCTGGCCGTCAACGCCAACACCGGTGAGCGCCTGCACGGGCCGGAAGACGTCGTCGACGTTCGGCGCATCTGCACTCAACGTGTCGCTCAGCCGACGTTGCAGTCCCTGCACGGTCCACGCAACCGCGCGAAGCTTATCGATCACGACACGCCTGGTCTGCTCCTGATGCCACTGGAAGTCCTGCGTCCGGAACGGCGACTTGCGCTCCCAGATTTCGGTGCCCCGCTCGGAAGGGATCTGGTCCGACAGTGGGTCCAGATAGAACTTGTTCACGTTGAAGTGCCACAGCCGGCCGTCGCGCACGCGGCGCTCTGGATCAATCGCATTGGCGAGGGAGACCAAGCCATAGTGATGCGGCACGGCGGCTGCCATCAGGCTGTTGACGATATCGGAGACGATGGTGATCGGCGAGGAAACCGCCGTGAAGCGGGCGTCTTCGAGAACGCTGTCGGCGGGGAACAACCATGAGACCGGGCTCACGTCGGCGCCCCCCGCGTCCACCGGCTGCAACATGAGGTCGAGATGCCGCCCCATGACGCGACAGAGGTGATCGAAGATGAGCCGGTCCCAAACGTAGAACTGGATGCTCACGTCATCCTTATCGGGATCGTACTGACGATAACCGGCGAGCAGCTCCGTGCGGGCGCGCATGATGTCCTGGACGAGGAATCCCAGCCACTCACGGAGAATGTGCCCCTCCTCCTCCACCGAGCGATCGAGCACCAGCATCGGGCGGCGGCGCTCTCTGAACTCGCGGCCATAGCTGCGGTTCCCGGCTGGATCGCGCGGAGCGTTCGGTATTCCATATGTGATGACGGAGCCGAGTGCGAAGGTGATGCCTGTCGCCACGTCGAAATCGGCGGAAAGGAAAACGCGGATGTCGGAAAAGCGCGGAAGCACCGCCGAGGTACCCGCTCGGTCCGCAATCTCGGCTTGGCGCGCTTCGGTGAGCGAGACGCCGCGAGCCACCAGCAGTGTGCGCTTGGCCCGCAGCGTCTGATGCGTCTCGAACACGGGGTTGCCGGGTTGAACTCCGGCCACCTCGGCAACGTTGGCGATTCCGCGTTCGAGCAGTTTGCCGGTTGCTCCCTCCGTTAGCCCCGCGATCCGGCTAGGATGACCGACATCGCGGGCCATCGTCCAGCAGTACGCCATGTTCTCTCGCTCGGATCGCGCGGGTGGAGTGGCGATACCCGCAGCGGCGTCTTCGTCGGTGGACCAGCGATAACCGAGATAGTCGCAGCCTAGACAACGACGATCCACGTGCCACGACAGGTCGCGCCAGTCGGGCACAGCGAGCACCGAGCGAAGCTCGGTCTGCAGGAAGCGCGAAACGCGACCGAGCACGACCTCCGGCGGCATCTGCTCGAGATCCTGCGCAAAGGCCGCCAGATACAGCGCCGGCCGCCGCTCGACGATGTGCTCGGCGACGTCGGCCTGAAGCTGCCGCTCGATGCTGGAAGCGTGATGCCGTCCGGGCCAGACCGCGGCCTCGGCCAGCACAAAGAAGCGGTCGTCGTAGCCGTGCTGCGTCAGCCATCCCGCCAGTGTCATGCCGTAGTAGGCGAGTTCGGCGAAGTGCGCGGGCGACGCTTCACCGGAGATCTTGATGTCCACGATCTTGAGACCAAGGCGCCGCTGATCGTCAATGGACTCGAGCCGACCGTCGGCGAGGATCGCGCGGCGCGGTGTACCGTCGGGCGGCACGACATGGATAATGTCCGGCCTGACCTTGGCGAATTCTAGTCTATTTGCGCCGCCGAAAAAGGCGCCGCCGTATAGATCGTCGAGCCCGTGAGCCGCCGTGAACGGCGCCTCAACCTCGTACTCGGCCTCGATCAGAATCTGATTGGGAATGACTCCACCTAGGCGGTCCGCCAGCGACAGCGTGCCGAACGCACGCTCCTCGCCCTCGGCGAAGGCGGTCGTTTCCCCATGCACCACCAGGCCGGGCAGCACTTCCGCCAATTCGCCGAATTTGCGCCGCTCATGACTGCGACCGGCCTGGGTGAGCAGAGCCAGACCGGGCCGGTGGGTATCCCGCTTCGGCGCACCGACCGATTCCCTGTCCCTTTCGGACCTGTACAGGTCGAGCCGCAGGCGCCGCTGACAATCAGAGCGGATGAACTGCGAGATGGCGCGCTTGCCGAGACGATAGACCATGAGACCGGAGCTCCATGCCCAAGCCACCAAGGAAAGCGATTCTTGGATGTCAGAGTTGCGGGACGCGAACGGGAACGCCGGAGATTGATTCAGGGGAACAGGCGGAGTCAATGAGCGGCACGCTTCCCAGCCGATCTTTCCCTTATTATTTGAGCGACTTGGCGCGGGCGGCCGGAACAGTCGATCGCAACCACCCGTATTTTTCCCAGTGGCCGATCACGAACACGCTGCCCACTCGGCGCCTGCGCATTGACCTGCGACTGCGCCAGCAAGTGCTGCCAACCCGGCGCTCCGCTCATTGATCGCTGCCCGCGGTTGGGCGGAAGATCTTGCGATGGCGGCGTGACGGAGAAGATTGACTGCGATCTCGATCCGCGCTCTCCTGAGAGTTGCAGAGCGAACACCATGCACGGAGGCCCCGAACTTGTTCTACCTCATTAAGCTGCCTGATGGGCCATCAGGCTACGTCAATCTTTCGACCGCCAACGATTGGCAGGCTTGGATCCGGAAAAGTCTTCCGGACGGTCTCCACAAGGATGTTCAAGAACGTCTGATCTCCAATCTCAAGCACGTTCTCGTGGGACTAGAGATGAAGGCCGCTCTGATCGTTCCTCACGCAAAGCAGGGCAAACTTCTATTCGAGTCCTACTTCCACATGCTCAACTTCGAGTTCTGTGTCGGCATGTTTTCGATATGCGAAGGGCTTGGCTCCGCGCTCTGGCTAAGGGAGAACGGTCTAAACGGATCCGCCGCCGACCGCATCTCCATTGTTCAGTGGAAGCCTTCCCTCACGAAAGTTTTTGATCCCGAGGGGAAATCTAACCTCAGTGCGGACGTGGACACAGTAAAGACTGTCAGAGACAAGCTTCATCAAGATAAATTGGGCGCCCGAGAGAACATCGATTGGCATGCTTTTTCGTATGACAAGGCGTTCACACCAGCGGCGCGTGCGATGCGATGCCTGCTCGGAACGAATCCGAGTGAAGTACCGAAGAAAACAAATCTCACCGCCGGGTAAATGATGCGCCTCGCCAAACTGAGCATCCGAAATTTTAGGAACTTCCGCCTGGTCGACGTTCCCCTCTTCGGGAACGCTGTAATCCTAGGAGAAAACCGTGTCGGGAAAAGCAACCTGCTATTCGCGATCCGGCTGGTTCTGGATCCCGCCTTGCCGGACTCAGCACGTCAACTCAGGCTGTCTGATTTTTGGGATGGCTGTGCTCCGAACTACGATGATCCGATTGAGGTACACCTCGAGTTTGCCGACTTCATGGGAGATCCCTCGCTTGTCGCTTTATTGACCGATTTCAGAACCCCTCTTGATCCGACCACCGTTCGACTGAGCTACGTCTTCCGAAAGAAGGCTGGAGTAACGGGAATCCCTCAGACCAGCGCTGACTACGACTTCGTTGTGTTCGGAGGTGGGGACGAGACCCGGGCAGTTCCAGGCCGCGTGCGCCGGAGGGTCGCGATCGAGATATTGGACGCTTTGCGCGACGCCGAGTCGCAGCTCGCGACCTGGCGCAATTCTCCCCTCCGCCATCTACTGGAGGAGGCCATATTTGCTATTCCTCCAGCTGATCTAGGCACGGTGGCTGCGGAGCTAGACAAGGCCACCAAGGCGTTGGAGAGTTTCCCAACGATAAAGGCGCTAGAAGACGAGTTGAGGGTGGGTATCCTTCATTTGTCCGGGAAGGCGCACGATATCGATGCGAGGCTCAGGTTTGCCCCCTCCGATCCGCTGCGGCTCTTCCGAGCGATCGCGATGTTCATCGATGGTGGCAAACGGGGGATAGCCGAAGCCAGCTTGGGATCGGCCAACGTCGCTCTGCTGGCACTGAAGCTCGCAGAATTTGCCTGGCGTCGCAGGAAGAACGACCGGAACTTTTCGCTGCTGTGTATCGAGGAACCGGAGGCGCATCTGCATCCGCAGCTTCAGCGATCCGTATTCAAGAAGCTATTCGGCGGTGCCGATCCTACACAGGCGCTGATCGTGACAAGCCATTCGCCGACGTTGGCCGCGGTGACCCCCTTGCGATCGATCATACAACTGAGGAGTCGCAACGGAGCAACGGACGCGTTTTCGCTGGCGGCGCTCCCGGTCAGCGCGGACCAAATCGACGACCTCGAAAGCTATCTGAACGCAACGCGCGCGGAGCTGCTATTCGCCCGAGGCGTGCTCTTCGTCGAAGGCGATGCGGAGGAAGCCCTGGTGCCCGTCTTCGCGCAGTCGATGGGACGGCCGCTCGACGAACTCGGGATCACGGTCTGCAACGTGGCGGGCGTTAATTTCAGCCCTTACGTCAAGCTCGCCGAGTCGTTGAGTCTGCCTTATGCGGTGATCACAGACTGGGATCCGGTGGACGGATCGACACCGCCATTGGGCCGGAAGCGGACGATCGGCCTTTGGCAAGACATGCTGGAGATGCGACGGCAACCCGCGTTGACAACCACCCAGACGGCGGAATGGGAATCCAAGACCTATGCAGTTTTCGCGCCGGCAGCAGCCAATTCGGGAGTATTCCTGAACGATCGGACTTTCGAGGTTTCGATTGCTAACACGCCAGCGCTCCTCGGTCCGCTCCTCGACATTCTCGACCAACAAGGATTCGGTTCGACGCGAACCGGCCGAATCGCCGCGTGGCGCGCCGGCACGGAACTGGTGGATCCTCCGCAGTTGCTCGCCATGATCGCCGATATCGGCAAGGGACGGTTGGGCTCGAGGTTGAGCAAGAGGATGATCGGTCTTGCTCCGCCGCAATACATCGCCGACGCGATCAAGTTCGTGGCCGACCGTGTCTGATCCCGGCCGCCTTCTCGGGGCGCTCAAGGAACTCGAGGGCAACCCCGAGCAGCTCGCGGCCGCACGCGAGATCGGGCCCTGCGTGGTCTTGGCTGGCCCGGGCAGCGGAAAGACTAAGATCCTCACGACCGCGATGGCACGGGCTCTGGTGGAGGACGTGGCCGATCCTCGCGGCGTCGCCTGCATCACTTACAGCAACGAGTGTGTCGCCGAGCTTGAAGCCCGCCTGTCGAAGCTCGGAATCGGTCCGGGAGACCGCACTTTCATCGGTACGGTCCACGGTTTCGCGCTGAGCCAGGTCATTTCGCCCTATGCGCGTTGCGTTCCGGTCGGCCTGCCCACGGACTTCAGAGTAGCGACACGTGCACAATCGCGCGCCGCCGTGGAGTCCGCTCACGCAGCGATTATCGGTGGCTCAGAAGACCCGCATCGGCGCTGGCAGTTCGCTGTCGAGAAGCGGCGACGCGACGTCGATCGCAGCCGCCCGGAGTGGAGGGGTCTAAATCCTGAACTAGCCGACTTCATCGAGGCCTACGAAGCGGAACTGCGCAGCCGAGGGCTCATCGACTACGACGACATGCCGCTCCTCGCTTATCGCATGATCAAGGGATACGATTGGATACGGGATGCGATCAGTGCGCGCTTCCCGGTATTGTTCGTCGACGAATATCAAGATCTCGGACATGCGCTGCACGAACTAGTGCTGCTGCTCTGCTTCGGCGGAGGCATCCGACTATTCGCAGTCGGCGACGCCGACCAATCGATCTATGGATTCAATGGTGCAAATCCGGAGCTTCTGGAGAGCCTAACGGAGCGGGCGGACGTTAATACGATTCGGCTGAGGTTCAACTACCGGTCTGGCAAGAAGATCATCCGAGCCTCGCTCGGTGCGCTTGGCGAGGAACGCGACTATCAAGAAGTCACAGGGGCGCCGGACGGCGAGTTGGCGTTCTACGCCGTTCCGTTCGGTCTTGACCAGCAAGCGCAGACCATCGCCACGACGATCATCCCGAATATTCTCGCGAAGTCCATCCCGCCGGACGAAATCGCCATCCTGTACCGGGCGGGTTGGCATGGGGACAAAGTCGCGGAGGCCTTGAGGGAAGCAGACATTCCCTTCGTCCGCGCAGATCCTAAAGGGTTGGTTCGACGGGGATCGAGGCTTGCCTGCTTCATCGAGGATTGCGCACGGTGGGCAACGGGTGGATGGCGGGACGCCGATCCTCGCTACAGCCGCCTGCTCTCCCGCGCCGCTGCCCTCGTCTACGGCGGGAGTGCGAGCGGGGACGAGATGCAGGCGCTGTCGGACCGTCTCATCACCTTCCTGAACTCATCCATCGGCACCAGCGAGACCACGCACGTTTGGCTCCAACGGGGCCAACGTGAGTTGATTGAGCCATGGCAGGCGATCTCGCGCAATTCGGAGCATGATTGGGACGTCTGCTCCGAGATGATCTCGAATACCGATCCGGCCAACGATCTCGACATGCCGTTGAACCGCTTCGCCGGACGCATCGAAGGCGCGGGCCGCGTCACCTTAGCTACGTTGCATAGTGCAAAAGGAAGGGAATTCGACGCGGTAATCATGTATGGCGTCAACTCCGCCGATCTCCCGAATAACCGAGATAAACAGACGCCGCACGGTCTTCGCGAGGCGCGCCGAAGCTTCTACGTCGGCGTCACACGTCCTAGGAAGTCGCTGAGCCTGGTGTTCCAGGAGCATCATCATTCACCATGGGTCTACGAACTCGCGCAACGAAGCGAGAGCTAATCTTCGAGAAAGAGGCTACGCTTCGCCGACGTCTGGACGAATGGGACCTCGGTCGGGAAGGTCAAGGAAGGCGAGACTAGGGCGTGTACTCATAAATCCGCGATGTCCGCTTATTCCCCAACAGCGACGCAGGAGCGGACATTGCGCGAGGTCCGAGAAGGGCCAAGAAGAGACATACGTTGGTGTGGGGCGCGCCCGATGTCGGAAATCACAACAAGGCGAAGACTAGTCCGAATCTAAAGCTGCCGACGACCGATCCGGTGCTCGGGCAACATGGCGGGCTCGCGAAACTATGGAAGCGTGGCTGGCTAGAGATATGCCGTGTAGGAACTAGCCCACACCAGAATGGACGCCAGAAGACCGATCACGCCCGCGTTGCCGGCAAAATCGGTGGCGCCGGCAAATATCCCAGTAAGTTCGCGAGGATAAATCCGCTGTTAACAGCGAGATAGCCCCAGACAACCAGCCCCATCGCACGAGCATGAATCTCGAGAACACCGCGCAGAGCGCGACGAGATAGGGGCACAGGATAATGATCATGGCTGGCCCTCACTATTAGGTTGTGCTATACTTTGCTCGTGGAGGTAGCCGAAGTCACCCTTCGAAGTGCCCTGCAGCGACAAGCTTTATAGCGTCGATTTCCCGCAATCCTGTCCCGATTATACAGACGCCACGCGGCGTTTAATGCAGAGGACGCCGCACATTCACTTGCATGCGACCTCTCGCGCCTGAGCGAGGGGCTCGCATTCGTTCAGTCGATTCTTGCATAAGGAATGATGTCATGCGTGCCACAACCTTGAATCAGATTCTTGGAATACTCGCCGTGTTCGCGTTGTGCGGTGCGAGTACGGCGATCGCCCAAACTGTGGGAACGGCGATCGCTCAAGGTGCTCCGGCACCTTCTTCCATGAAGACGATCGGCGCTCCTTCCGCCGCCGCCAAACCTGAGATTGTGCCCTCGCTGTTCGTGCTCAACTCCCGCGGCGCGACGCTGCAGGGCGACACACTCACTTTGACCGGCGTAACACCGAGCTCGATCATATTTGCCGACCGTCCGGTGCGATCGGCAGGCCACCAGCCCACCGCCGACGTGATCGCGGAATGGGGATCGGGCGACGACAGTTTTGCCAAGAACCCGCCGAACGCGACTTTGTCCGTGTTCGGCAAGGACGGTTTGGTGAAGGACGCCGTCGTGGTGCTGAAAAATCCGAAGCTCGAAGGCGACAGACTGACGTTCAATGTTCAGACTCTCGAGGGAGACATCACCGGCGCGGATGGCGGGGCCGCACTCTTTATTGATATCATCGGCCGGCCGTTCACGCCGATGTCTTTTGCCGGCGTCGCCCGCCGTTCGGCGTTTCGCGGCGCCATGTACGCCGGCGCCGCTGGCGCCGCCGCATATGGAGCGGCCGCGTACTACCACCCCTACGTCCGTCCGGCCTGCGGCTATTATCCGTATCCGCCCTGTTACTGAGACGAATGAGGACACGGGGAGGCGCGCGCCTCCCCGTATTCAATCGACTCCGCGTCCATTCGCAATCGAATATTCTCAGAAAGGCTTCCGCCATGAAATCGACCAGGCGATTGTTCGTTTATGCAGCTCTGGCAAGCGGCTTGGCTGCCACATCAGGCTTCGCGCTGACACTGTCTGCAAAGGCCCAGTCTCTGTCTCCAGCGGAGGCGCGGCAGATCGCCGAAGACGCTTATATCTACGGCTATTCGCTCATCACCACCGAGGTGACGCGCGTCCAGATGAGCAATGTGCCGAAGGTGGAGGGCTTCACAAGTCCAACGGGACAGTTCATCAACGTTCCCCGTTATCCGCCGGCGGACTACCGCGGCGTTTCCGCACCCAATGCGGACACGCTGTACTCAGTCGCGTGGCTCGATCTTGCCGAGCCGCAGGTGTTCAGTCACCCGGACATGGGCAGCCGATTCTATCTGTTCGAGATTACCGACCTTTGGATGTCGGACTCAGAGCAGTCGCCAAGCAAGCGCACAGCTGACGGAAAGGCAGCAAACTACTTGTTTACCGGTCCGGCCTGGAAAGGCGAAGTTCCGGCAGGGTTGAAGCACTTCCCGGTGGCAACAAGATACATGGTGATCCTGGGCCGCACCTATGCCGACGGCACCGAGCAGGATTATAAAGCGGTCAACGCGCTGCAGGCGCAGTACAAGATCACTCCGCTGTCGGCCTGGGGCAAGCCGTATACGCCCGTGACGCCGCCGGTGAATACAAATCCCGGCTTCAGCATGACCGACAAGCCACAGACGGTCATTCTCGGCATGGGGACCGAAGGCTATTTCAACCTGATGGCCAAGCTGATGGCAGCGGCCGCTCCGCCGGCCGCGGGAGATATGCCGATGCTCGCAAGCATGGCGAAAATCGGCGCCGTGCCCGGCAAATCGTTCGAGATGAACAAGCTCGATCCCGCTGTGCAAGCGGCATTGAAAGACATTCCACAAACCGCTCTGAAGAAGATCGAGGACAACAAGAACAGCATGGGCGAGATCGTAAACGGCTGGGTGGTGTCCAAGGGGCTCGGTACCTATGGCCCCGCAGACTACCTGAAGCGTGCCACGGTCGCGGCCTTTGGCTGGCCCGCCAACCAGGAGAAGGACGCGGTCTATCCATATACGGAGGTCGACTCCACCGGACAGAAGTTGACCGGAGCGAATAAATACACGCTGACCTTTGCCAAGGACATGACGCCGCCGGTCAACGGCTTCTGGTCAATCACCATGTACCTGATCGATCAAGGCTGGTGGTTCGTTCCCAACGAACTCAACAAGTTCACGGTAAGCCCGCGCGACAATCCGAAGCCCAACGCGGATGGATCGCTGACACTTTACTTCCAGAATGAATCGCCGGGCAAAGACAAGGAAGCAAACTGGTTGCCGGCACCGAAGGGTGACTTCATCCCAATGATGCGAATGTACTGGCCGAAGGATTCTTCACCTTCCATCATCAACGGCTCATGGAAGCCGCCGGCGGTGGTCAAGGTGAACTGAACTCAATGCAAGCGATCACAACGGTGAAGAGGATTAAAGGAATTCTGCTCATGACATTGTCGCTCTGCCTCGGCGCGGCGGCCGCGCCCGCGGCGCTGGCCGAAACGGCGGCGCCGATCACCGAGCAGGAGGCGCACGGCATCGCGGTGGACGCCTATGTTTACTTCTACTTCGCCGCCCGCTCCTTTACCGCAACCAGGTAGAAACAAAAAAACACTCTGGATGAGGAGACGTTCAAATGTTGACGAAACGCGATCTTCTTCGTTCCGCAGCGCTGGCTGCAATCACCGCCTCAACGGCAAATTCCGTCCTGGCACAGGCGCAGACGAGCGCCCCACGCCCCGGCTTCCTCAAGGCAAAAGACATTGCCGAGGCAGGCTTCATCTTCGGACTGCCCATCGTGATGAACTACGCCGTCATGTATGAGTATGCCATCGATCGTAACTCCGGGCAGTTCAAAGCGCCGTTCAATCAAATCAAGAACGAACCCAACGTCTTCACCTACAAAGACACAGCCATCGTAACGCCGAACAGCGACACGCCCTATTCGTTCGTATGGATGGACCTGCGAGCAGAGCCGATTGTCCTTTCGGTCCCCGCGGTCGACCCCAAGCGCTACTACTCAGTCATGCTCTGCGACGGCAATACCTATAACTACGGTTATATCGGTAGCCGTGCCACAGGCAGCGAGCCGGGCGACTACATGGTGGTCGGGCCGGATTGGAACGGCGCGACCCCAGCCGGTATCAAGAAGGTGTTCCGCTCGACTACGCAATTTTCGGTGGCGGGATATCGCACCCAGCTTTTCAATCCGGATGACCTCGACAACGTCAAGCAGGTGCAAGCCGGCTACAAGGTGCAGACGCTTTCCGCCTATCTGAACCAGCCGGCTACAGTCGGTGCGGCGGCGATTGATTTTCCTAGAATCGACAAGGAGCTCGTGAAGACAAACTTTTTCGAATACCTCGATTTCGCGCTGCAGTTTGCACCCGCGCAAGAGAACGAGAAGGAAATACGCAACCAACTTGCAAGCATTGGCGTCGGCTCCGGAAAGACTTTTAACTTCAAGGACCTCTCGCTGGAGGACAAGCTCGAGGTCGGCTTGGGCATGAAAGAAGGTGAACGCAAGATCGACGAAGCCATTGCCAATGTCGGCAAGGCGGTCAATGGATGGCGGATCAGTTCGATGCCTGGCGACAGTGCCCATTACAATGGCGACTGGTTGAAGCGCGCTGCCGCGGCAAAGGCCGGCATTTACGGCAATGATGCCGTGGAGGCGATGTATCCGCTTACCCGTGTCGATGCTGACGGTCAGACGCTTGACGGCAGCAAACACAATTACACACTGACATTCCCGCCCGGCCAACAGCCCCCCGTGAATTCCTTCTGGTCGCTGACAATGTACGACGGCAAGACGCAGCTGCTGATCGAAAACCCGATCAATCGCTATCTGATCAATTCGCCGATGCTGCCGGGCATGAAGACGAACGGCGATGGGTCACTGACGCTCTTCATCCAGAACAAGTCGCCGGGTGCCGACAAGGAAGCCAATTGGCTACCCGCGCCGAACGGCCCGATCTATCTGGTGATGCGGCTCTACTGGCCAAAGACCGAAGCGCCATCGATCCTGCCGCCAGGCGAAGGCACCTGGCAGCCGCCGGGCATAAAGAAGGTTTCGTAGATCCAGCTGATGCCAGCAATTTCGACACGATCGAAATGAGAGGCCGGCATTTTGGGGGGCGATCAAGATGGCGCATAACATTTACAAGCGAAATGCCAGCCGTCGTCGTACTTTCCGCAGCATGGGCATGGCTCTGCTGCTGTTTGGATCCATATCCGGGGCGGCCTACGCCGACGAGAGCGGCATTTCCTACTGGCTTCCTGGACGCTTCGGCAGCCTTGCGGCGACACCTCAAGTGCCGGGCTGGTCCATGGCCGCGGTGTATTACCACACCTCGGTCGAAGCATCGGGCGCCGTCGCCGCGGCAAGACAGATCCAGATCGGCAGATTCGCGCCAACGGTGAACGTCAATCTTAATGCCAGTCTGAACGCGCAGGCCGATCTGATACTTTTGAATCCCACTTACACTTTCGGCACACCGGTGCTTGGCGGACAACTGGCCATCGGCATCACTGGCCTGTTCGG
>NZ_LFKZ01000122.1:0-240394 GCF_028128975.1 Bradyrhizobium sp. CCBAU 45321 | reverse complement strand
CCTCATGCTTGGCGTCACCGAGCCGGCGCGCGCGCAGTGGATCGTCTTCGATCCGAACAACTACGTTCAGAACGTCCTGACCGCTGCGCGGGAGCTCCAGCAGATCAACAATCAGATCACCTCGTTGCAGAACGAGGCGCAGATGTTGATCAATCAGGCGAAGAACCTGGTAAACCTGCCGTACTCATCGCTGCAGCAACTGCAATCCTCGATCCAGCGTACTCAACAATTGCTGGCCCAGGCCCAGCGTATCGCCTACGACGTCCAACAGATCGATCGCGCGTTTTCGACGAGCTACGCGCCGGCCACTGGCAACCAATCCAGCCAGTTGCTGCTCACCAACGCTCAATCGCGGTGGCAAAACACTTATGCGGCAACGCAAGATGCGCTTCGTGTCCAGGCCGGCATCGTTGGCAACCTCGACACCAACCGTGTCCAGACGTCCGCGCTCGTAACCTCAAGCCAAGGCGCGAGCGGCGCGCTGCAGGCAACGCAGGCGGGCAATCAGATTCTCGCGCTGAACACGCAGCAGCTCGCCGACCTCACCGCCGTCATGGCGGCGCAGGGGCGAGCGCAAAGCCTTGAAGCGGCTCAGCGCGCCTCGGCCCAGGATCAGGGACGAGAACAGCTTCGGCGCTTCCTGATAGCGGGGCAGGGCTATCAATCATCCAACGTGCAGATGTTCCACTGATGACCGACATCCGGGCATTCAAGGCATTGTCGCTGCTTACGACAATCGGCGTAGTGGCCGTCGCTGCCTGCACGATTCAACTTCGTGGCGGAGATCGTTCTCCTCCGCCGCCGAAGGCGGAGCAGACGGCAGACGCAACCAGCTCAGACCTCGCGCGCTGCCGCAACGTCACTACGGACCACGCAGCGGGTTATGAGCGTTGCAAGCAGGTTTGGGCCGAAAACCGCCGTCGCTTCTTTGGCAAGAAAGACGGCGGCGCAGTTCCAGGCCGCGACGATTCGGCCGCCGGCGTGGCGCTCGCTCCAAAGGATCAAAGCCGGATGCCGCACGGATATCCGAACCTGGCGGCCCCAGAGGCGAGCAAGCCATGACTGGTATGGGGATCATTGACCAGTTCCTGGAAACGTTCACGCGTTATATCGACAACGGCTTCGGGCTGCTGGGTGGCGACGTGGGATATCTCGCAACTACGCTTGCCGCGATCGACATCACGCTTGCCGCGTTGTTCTGGAGCTGGGGGCCGGACGAGGACATCATCGCACGCCTCGTCAAGAAGACGCTCTTTGTCGGCGTCTTTGCCTACCTGATCAGCAATTGGAACAGCCTGGCGCGCATCGTCTTCGAGAGCTTCGCCGGTCTTGGACTGAAAGCATCGGGCGCAAGCCTATCTGCATCGGATTTCCTGCGACCGGGGAAGATCGCTCAAGTCGGTCTCGATGCCGGTCGGCCGCTCCTCGAGTCGATCTCCAACCTGATGGGTTACATCAGCTTTTTCGAGAATTTCGTCCAGATCGTCGTCCTCCTCTTCGCCTGGGTCGTGGTGCTGATCGCCTTCTTCATTCTGGCGATCCAGCTCTTCGTCACCCTGATCGAGTTCAAGCTCACGACGCTGGCCGGCTTCGTGCTCATTCCCTTTGGCTTGTTTGGCAAGACCGCTTTTGCGGCGGAGCGGGTTCTGGGCAACGTCACATCTTCAGGGATCAAGATCCTAGTCCTGGCCGTCATCGTCGGCATCGGCTCCACCCTGTTCTCGCAGTTCACCGCAGGTTTCGGCGGTGCACAGCCGACCATCGAAGACGCGATGACGCTGGTGCTCGCGGCCCTCTCCTTGCTGGGCCTCGGCATCTTCGGTCCGGGTATCGCAAACGGCCTCGTGTCGGGCGGACCTCAACTCGGCGCCGGCGCGGCGATTGGAACAGGCCTTGCTGCTGGCGGCATTGTTGCGGCTGGTGCGGGAGTTGCTGCTGGCGGTGCCGGTCTCGCTGGCGGTGCGGTTGCAGGCGCCGCGCGCGGTGGCGGCGCTGTCATAACCGGAGCAACAGCCGCCTATCGAAGCGGCGGCCTTGCCGGCGTCGCGGAGGCTGGCGCTTCGGCTGCGACGAGTCCATTGCGTCGAGCAGCGTCTGCCTTCGGAGGTAGCCAAGCGGGCGACCAGAGCGCGAGCGCTCCGGCCGAAGGGCAGCCTGATTGGGCTCGCCGCATGAAGCGTGCTCAGACCATTCGGCATGGTGCCTCCGCCGCTGGCCACGCCGTCCGCTCCGGCGATCATGGTGGCAGCGGCTCCTCCGTCGATTTGTCCGAAGGAGAACGCTGAGACGCACCACTGCACCTCCGCCGCACAGCAGCGCCTCAAACCTTCTATCGCAAGACTTGAAACCGATCACTCAATATCAGGGGGCAACCAGCGATGTTCAAACGACCATCAGTTCACTACGGGCGCATGCCCGAGCCGATTACGCCTTACAAAAAGGCAGCGCAGGTTTGGGACGAACGCATTGGATCTGCCCGCGTGCAGGCCAAGAACTGGCGCCTAATGGCGTTCGGCTGCCTGATGCTTTCAGCCGGTCTCGCTGGCAGCCTTGTCTGGCAATCGAGCCAGGGATCGATCACGCCTTGGGTAGTAGAAGTCGATCATCTCGGCCAAGCCCAAAGGGTTGCGCCGGCCAACATCGACTATCAGCCCACTGATGCGCAGATCGCCTACCATCTGGCGCGCTTCATCGAGGACGTCAGAGGCTTGCCGGCCGACGGCATCGTTCTGCGCCGGAATTGGCTCCGGGCGTATGATTTTACGACCGATCGTGGCGCGGCTGCGCTCAACGATTATGCACGCAACAATGACCCCTTTGCCAAGCTGGGCAAGGCTCAAATCTCCGTAGACGTCTCGAGCGTCATTCGCGCGTCTTCGGAGAGCTTTCGGGTCGCATGGATTGAACGCAGTTACGACAACGGCACGCTGAGTTCGACCGAACGCTGGACGGCAATTCTCACGATCGCAATCGAGTCGCCGCGCGATGCCGAACGCCTGCGCAAGAATCCCCTTGGCGTCTACGTCCGCGCCATCAACTGGTCAAAGGAGTTGAGTCAGTGACCAAGACGCCGTCTGACGTTCATTCGCATCCAGGTGCGCAAAGCGGGCTCAATTCGACTCGGCCCAAGTTCGTGTTCGCGAAGCGAGCAAGTGTGCACGCTGTCCTGCTTTGTTCGTCTATGCTTGGTGGATGCGCGACCTACATTCCGCCGGAGATCAGCTATGACGCTGAAGTTCCTCCGTTGCTGGCATCACCGGTGGCTCTCGACGACAAACCGAGACCGCTTCACGTTCCACCCCTCTGGAAGCCAGCTTTCGGCGGTAAGTCAGGAGGGATGGAAAACGTAGAGCCGGTGAGCCGGGTGGAGATGGCAAACAGTGCGGCCCGTGTTGAACCGCGCAAGCGGGGGTATTTCAACGCGGCGCAAATCTACGCCTACAGTCCCGGGGCGCTCTATCAAATTTACGCCGCACCGGGGCAGATCACGGATATCGCGCTCGAGGAGGGAGAACAGTTGACGGGATCAGGGCCGATCGCGGCCGGAGATACCGTACGCTGGGTCGTGGGCGATACCGAGAGCGGGAGCGGCGACACACGGCGCGTCCATATCCTGGTCAAGCCGACCCGAGCTTCGATCGAGACCAACCTCGTCGTCAATACCGATCGGCGGACGTACCTGATCGAACTACGCTCCCGCGATCGGCCATACATGCCGTCTGTTGCCTGGTACTATCCGGAAACCGTACGCGAACGATCGCGTTCGGTCGCTCTGAAGCCCGTTCTTCCGGAACCGGCGCAGCGCATTTCACGCTATGCCATCGAAGGGGACAGTCCTCCCTGGCGGCCGCTCGCCGCATATGACGATGGCCGCAAGGTCTACGTCGAGTTCCCGCAAGGCATCGCGCAGGGCGAGATGCCTCCCCTCTTCGTCATCGGTCCAGACGGCAAGACCGAACTCGTCAACTATCGCCCCTACGGCAACGTGTTGATCGTCGATCGGCTGTTTGCGGCCGCCGAACTGCGGCTTGGCGGTGAACACCAGCAGAAGGTTAGGATTGTCAGGACTGACGGGAGGCCGTCGTCATGAATACCCGGAATGAAGCCGATCACCAGCAAGCTGCTCCGCCGGCTACACCGGAGGAACAGTCCAGGAGCTTCCGCTTGAGAGCAGAGCATCCGCGCGTGACGCGGTTGTCGCGGAAGCTCTTGGCCGGCGGGAGCGCGGTCGCCCTGCTTGTCATCGGTGGGGCTGTGCTGTGGTCGCTGCAGCATAATCGCTCCCGTAATCAGGCGGCGGAGGAGATTTATAGCACAGACCACCACAATGTTGCCGACGGTATTACGACCCTGCCGAAGGATTATGCTGGCGTTCCGCGCCAGCCAATCCCGCAGCTTGGTCCGCCGCTCCCCGGGGACCTCGGTCGACCGATCCTTGCCGCTCAAGGCCAGTCGCCGGCGATTGGCGCTTATCCGGACCAGCAGCGCCGGGATCAAGAGACCGAGGCAGCCCGCATCAGTCATCTATTCGCTTCGACGAACGGACGTGAAGTACGTCCGCCCACCGCGCCGCTTGTTGGAAGCGATCGCGTCGTGCCATCGAATCCAACGGTGACCGGGGATGACGCATCTGCACAAAGCGGTCAGGACCGAAAGCTTGCCTTCGTAAACGCCTCCGTGGACCGTCGTACGGTCAGCCCTGACCGCGTCACCAGGCCCGCCGCACCATATATCGTGCAGGCCGGGACGGTGATTCCGGGAGCACTGATCACAGGGATTAGATCAGATCTTCCAGGCCAAATCACCGCGCAGGTGACGGAAAACGTATACGATACGCCCACCGGTCGATTCTTGTTAGTACCGCAGGGCGCGCGCCTGATCGGGGTATACGATAGCCAGGTCACTTTCGGCCAGTCCCGCGTCCTGCTCGTCTGGACACGGCTGATCATGCCGAATGGACGGTCGATCGTTCTTGAGCGGCAGCCTGGCGCTGACACTGCCGGATACGCAGGTCTCGAAGATCAGGTCGACAATCATTGGGGCGAGTTGTTCAAGGCTGCGGCACTATCGACGTTTCTGGCGATCGGGACCGAATTGGGCGCCGGCTCGGACACCAATAGCAACGACAGTGCAATCATCCAGGCATTGCGACACGGCGCGTCGGACTCACTAAACCAGACCGGGCAGCAGGTGGTTCGCCGCAGTCTCAGCGTCCAGCCCACTCTAACCGTGCGACCTGGCGTCCCGGTTCGTGTTCTTGTCAATCGTGACCTCATACTTACACCCTATAGAGGGTAACAAAATGCCAAAACTAAAAATAGGAGAGCTTCCAGACGACAAGCCGGTCAAAGTAAGTGCGGAGCTGCCTGCGGCGGTACATCGTGATCTCATTGCATATGCAGAAGCCCTTACGCGTCAGGGTGGTCAAGTGGTCGATCCGACTAAACTCATCGCCCCTATGTTGGCGCGCTTTATGGCCACTGATCGAGGATTTTCTAAGCTGAAACGTGAAGCCGCTGGCGAAGGACAGTGATGCTCAAGTTTCCTTGAAGCCGTCGGTCGACGCTAAATAGTTTGCGTGCATCAAGCTAGCCGCTGCCGCGTTGGCGTTAAGAGCTGAGATATCGCGTTGGAAAATGTGTTTTCGCGTTTGCCTTAAAGAAGTCCGATTGCCAGGTTTTCTCGATTTCAGACGCGAGAGCGCTGCGCGTCGTCGTGCAGTCATTCGGTCACCTTCAGGCGCGTTACACTGCTCCGGCCATCGACGCTGACAGGCACCTCACCCTCGATCGTGGCCCGACGTACGACGCGATGCTGGCCCCCGTAATCGTTGACCGCGTAATGCTGCGTTGAGCGGTTATCCCATATCGCAATATCCCCCTCTAACCAGCTCCAGCGCACAGTGTTTTCGGGCGCGGTAATGTGAGACTGAAATAGGTCGAACAGCTTTTGTCCGTCGTATTTGGGGACATCAACAAACTGCTTCACCAAGGCGCCGAGCACTAGCGTCCGCTCGCCTGTTTCGGGGTGGACGCGTACGACGGGATGCTCCGTCTCAAAGACCTCTTTGGTGAACACCTCGTCAAAGTGCTTCTTGTCGACCTCGCGGAGACGCGCGATCCCGGCGTAATCGAAAACGTTGCTGTGAACGGCCCATAGGCCCTCGGCGAGCCGTTGTAGTGGCGGCGGCAAACCAAGATAAGCGGCAGCTGTGTTAGACCACACGGTGTCGCCTCCGAACGTTGGCATTACCACGGCCCGCAGGACCAAAATCTTGGGATAGGCGTCGGAGAAGGTCCCATCCGCATGCCAAACGTCGGCGCGGCCGCCGCCGCGAGTGGAGTCCAGTTCGAGGAGCGACGCCCCCTTGGTAGCGCCGAGTATCGGATGTGGCACTAGCTTTCCCAGACGAGCGGAAAAGCGCTCCTGCTCGGCGTCATTGAGATGTCCTTGATTGCGGAAGAAGATCACCTTGTGCTCTAGCAATAAGCTGTTGATCGCAGCTATCGCGTGATCCGGTAGATCGCCTGATAGCTTGATATTTTTGACTTCGGCACCGATGCGCGCTGCACGTTTCACAATATCGGCGCTCGGAATGACGCCACCGATCAAAGTCATTGCGCTGATCTCGCTTTTCCAGGCCCTGGCAGGTCTCCCGCACCCCCTTGGAGCGAATGATCTTCAGCAAGCATCGTGCCAATCGAAAGACCAACATGTCCTCGACAATAGGCACTGAACGAATTCGTTTCAGGCAGTGACCATGCAGGGCGGCGCTGGGCAAGCCACAACGCCGAATGGGCTTTTCGAGAGTTCGCGTACTATGCCCGCTGTACGCGACCTGACACGGGATTTGGGCCTCTGTCGGAAAACCGACAACTCTCCACATAGTGTATTAAGCTCAAGCCGACTGTTCCATTGGCAAATTCGTGAGTTAATTGACGGCCCGAGTTAATCTCTCTAATGTCGCTGGAGAGCTGTGAGAGTTGCAGATGTAAGATCATTCTCTCGAGCGGCGTTCTTGGCGGCGGTCATGCACATTATCGTCTCGTCCTGAAGTAGGATAAAAGCTGCAATATACGGGTCCTGTGCCAGTTTGATCGCCGCTTAGGCCGGTGGCGAAACCAATGCGATCAGGCGCGGGCGGTGGTTCATGTCCGATCATGGTGATCGGGATGAAATCCGCGGGAGCATCGCTGACCGCCCACGGCGTCGCACGTCACGTCTCATGGAGATTCGTCAATCGCGTCACGATCTGAAGCAGGCGATTGAGATACTCGAAGAATTCAATCGCTCATGGGCGTGGACCGCGATGTAATTCCATGTCGGCAGCATATGTTCGGCTTGTGGATTGCTGGGAGACCAGGATGGCGTCTCGCAAGCCTCTGCGCCAGTAAAGATCGGCAGAGCGGTCCGACTGATGCGCGATTGCGGATTGCTAAGTGCACTTCGCCGGCGGCCTGCCCAGCGTCTTTGTCTACTGGACAACAGACTGAGCCGCCGCCATGGTGCAGAACGTCACAGCACCGGCGGTAGGGGCTGGTCCAAAGCGGCTCCTGTGGTCGTTGTTCCGCAAGGTCCGGAAGTATCCCAATTTCCAGGAAACGGATGCTTTCTCGGGTACTTAAGCGCTGTTAGCGGAACAACCGTGCAGCTCGTGAGGCTATGGGCACGGCCCCCTTGGCACATTGGTGCCTTACTTGGGCATTTCTCTTGATCTTCTTCAAGGGATGCCCCTTCTGCAGCAGTGGAGCAGGCGCGCCTGGCGCGCAGCGCTGGCAAAGGCGTCGTGGTCGACGATTCTGAGACGGATCAGCTTCGGGCAAGGCCACGAAACTGAGATCGCATCCATCTTCCAGGGATCCGGCGAGTACCATGGTTCAAGAGCCGCCCCTCCTCATTGCCTCGATACTGGCTCGGGCGAGCCCCCAATCGTCAGACCTCAGAAGGGCAACTTCCACACGAAATAGAGAAGCGCAGCGATTGCCACCCAGAAAAGTATGCCGCGGAAGATGAAAGCGAGCGCCATTTTAATCGCCATCTTGCCCGAGCCGCTGCACCATGGCGATTCCATCGATGGCGTCTGCCAGCCCTTCCAAGAAAGTCCGATACCACGCGTCATCGTCGGGAAGGCCCCACTCTTGTAGGCTGCCGACGTAACGCGTCAGAGCAATCACGCCCGCGATCGTGGTTGGGGTTGAACGAATGAGCACGTTCCCATGCTCCGCGAGAGCATGGTTCCTTTGACAGCTGATTTCGTCGGCGGCATCAAACTCGGGTCCCGAATCGAGCTTCGCCGATACGGACAGGGCCGCATCGTAATGCGCCGACAGCTCGCGATGACGCTCGATTATTACGAAGATTAGATCCCGATCGGCTGCAGCAGTCGACTGGGGGGAAATTTCCTGCGATGACAATGTTGGCCCCAAGCAAGTAGCAGGGCTACGTTAGCATGGTGGTCATGATGATAATCAGCGTAGAGGGTCCTTGATCTGCGGTATTTCTGCTCGATCGGCTTGGCATTCAGGCGAGGTCAACGGCTCCATTTTGAGTTCGAGATGTTTCGCGGAGGAGGGCGCGCGCCTTACTCGCGGGAAAACGGCCCGCGCTAGCTGTTCCCGGCGTAAAGCTGCACATTTTGCCGATGTCAGAGGTTGTTACCTCGCACCGGCTGCGCTTGGATACGCTTCCACATCGAAGGGGCGGGCGCAAAATGAAGTTGATTGCACTAGTTGCCGTTCTGTTGCTGCTCGGCGTTATCGGACAAGCAAACGCACGCGGAGGACATGGAGGGCGCGTCAGCTACGGAGGCGGACATCACACTACCAGTCATGGCGGCAGCTATTTGAGCGGATCTGGCTCATCACACCGTGGCGGGACTAATGTCAATTCAAGAACTGGCAACCGTTACGGCACTCATCGATAAGGAACGGCATATGCTTCCGAGATCAAGCCAATCGATTGTCAGTTTCGGCCATGCGATGTCCCAGCCACCGCGATCCGGATTCGCCACGCGTCCGATCGTCGCCAAGGCGGAGAAATATCCATCGGGCAGCTCGATCGTCCGCCACCGCCGTTGACGATGTTCTGACAGTCCAGGATTTTAACAACCGCGGTCGGCATCTTCTGGGGAGATAACCGGAAAGCGGCGCTTCTTGAAAAAAGGTGGCGCTCCGCGCCGGCCGGCAACAGATGCGCTCGTTCTACCGTTGACCGTCGCATCTGCTCCCGCTGACCGCTGGCAAACCTTGCACAGACCATCCGCAGACCCGTCGCTGGCGCCTATAAAGTTTCCCTCGGCCGTGTTGCAGTCTTCGCGCGGACGTTCTGACCCCGGTCGGTTCTGTCCGGCATCGCCTCGACGGAAACTTCGCCGTATCCCGCGTCGTGCAGGAATTGTTTGATCAAGAGCGCGTTGCGCAGCGTCATGCCGGCACGTCGAGTGCGGTATGACCGCCTAGACGAGGTAAGTACCAGCCGCTCTGCATGAAACCGCCAGCAAGCAGATGCGCCCGGGTCGCTAACTCCGAGCGCCTTGGGCGGCCTGAAAGCACCATTCTACGTCTTTCTTAGTTCGAGGCGGGCACCAACACATCATCCCGCTGTGATGGAGCGCGCCCGAAGTTCAATACGCAATGGGACGTCATCCAAATTGGAACCGGCGTGGTGGTGCATGCCTGAGCTCAGATAGACGAGCCGTCCCGGTCCTTCGATCAATGCCGTCATCACCTCTCTCCTTCAGACTGTTGATGCCCTTGAGCCGCATCCGCATGTTGCGAAACGTTCCATTCGTCGGCTGACAGCTGCGACCGACTTTTTGAAACAAGAGCAGACATACGGTCAGGTGCGGCATCTATGGCTTTTCAATCCCATTTGCGAGTTCGAGGAATTGGCATCGGCAAGATTCCGCGGCGAACCCATTTGTTAAACGCCGAAAGCGACTCGCAGCCAGCGTAAGCCGCAGCTCACTATTTCGAGATGCCACGCGGCTCGGTCACCCTGTGCTTCACCAGCGGCTTGACATACCTCGAGGGAGCGTCGCGTGACGGGCTGACAGTTTTGGCAGCACAAGCTGACCGACATCCGATTGTGCCCATTATTCGCGTGTTGGAAACAAGGACGTCCAATGATTTCCCAGGCGCGAGCAGATTGTAGCCCCCGCGGATGCTATCCACGCCCCGACGAAGACATACGCGTTGGCCAGCATGGCCACGTCCGCGCAGCGACAAGCTCGACGCTCAGCTCATCGGCCGCGGAGGTATAGCCATGCGGTACCTTCGAGACCAGACCAAAAGTCCCATTGGCCGCCCAGCACTCGCTCGTCGACAAGTAGTTTGGCAAAGATGCTCGGAGAAGCCAACGGTGAAGCATGCTCCAGCAAAACGCGGCAAGAGCGAAGGCGCTGGAAATCTGGACAAGCTTCCAAAATTATGAAGCACTGCTTTGCGGAGTGTTGTGCCTGCGTCTGATCAGTGCCGCGCGCGGGCGTTCTTGGTGTTGAGCTGCTTTGGTCTCGATCGCTTGTCGTGTGGTGCTGGCTCAGAACGGTCTCTCCGTTTTACTAGCTTGGCGATCGCTCGAACCAAAGCGTCAGGGGTTTCGAAGCGAGCGATTCCACGGCGAACGCGAGCCCTCTCAGTAAAGCTTGTAGTTCCTTTTACTTTCCCGTCGGTCGGCAGCAGTACGTAATCGAGCACTGACTCGTTATGCTCAGACAGCCTGATGGCAGCGATCCAGCCCTGAGGCAGGCGTGCCCTGCGCTTGATCGACCAATACAACGCTCGATTTTGGCTTCCGCAGCAGAGAGCTGATCGAATTGAGATGTTCACTGATCCACGCACGCGCAAGTAATCGGTCCTGTTGCTAGAGGTGATGCGACCACCAGCTTTCCTGATGGCCATGGCAACGTGCGAGCCGAGCTTGGCCTCTTGCTCCGCCCAGCGCGGGCGCGACTGAAGAAATGCATAGTTTCGCTTGGGAGTGTAGCCGATTAACCGATACACGTTCATCATGCTGCCGAAGTGTTTGTGATAGGTGGAAGCGCAGGGAAGGCCGACCGTGCTGTCTATGATAGCAGAGCTCAGGCGCCCTTCCTTAAGCAGCGTTTTGCGTAGACGAGCAAGCATCTCCCCTTCAGTGAGATCGACACGCCGTTCCTCAATGATCTTGTTTGCTTTCAGGAAGACTTCGCGTTCGATGATCGGCTCGATACATCTCTCGCTGGTGATCCAGAGCTCGGGAGGATTGCAAATGCAGTTCTGCCGCAACTTGCGTGATCGGCGGTTGAAGGTTAGGTTTCCAATGTAGTTCTCGTTTCTAAGCACTTTGTTGACCGCTGCGCGCGTCCACCGAACTCCCGTGCTCGTGAGTATGGCCCGCCGGTTTAGCTCCCGGGCGATAATCTCTTCCGACTTTACCTGCAGAAAGCGCTCGAAGATCCACTTCACTACGGCTACTTCCTCGGGAATGCCGGGTCGCACTCGGACGTGATCAGTCATCAGGTACTTCTGGTCACCGTTCTTCAGCACGCCTCGCGACTTCTGACTCTGATCGACAAGTTTTCGCAAGAGAGCATAACCAGGACGACCTCCGAGCTTGAAGCCTAGTCGGGCGAACCGGCACTGCGCGGCGTGAACCTTTGCCGAAAGCTCACGACTGTACTCGGCTGCCATCACGCGCTTGAGGTTTTTGATGATGCTAGAGAGCATGCTGCCGTCATTGTCAAACTGCTCGGCACAATACACGATGTTGATGCCTGCCTGTTTGCATACGAATTCGTAATACGCGCTCTCATCGACGTTCTGAAAGCGGCCCCACCGGCTTACGTCGTAGACCAGAATATGACCGAAATCGGTCTCTCCTGTTTGGACATCCTTGATGAGCTGTACAAGGCCGGCCCTGTTTATGAGCAGGCCGCTCTCTCCTTCGTCACGATAGGTTCGTACAATGGTCAGGCTATGGGCGTGCGCGTATGCTGCAATCACAGCAGCCTGATTCTGAATCGAGTATTCCTGCCGTTGTGTCGACATGCGGACATATTGTGCCGCTCTCATGGCGAGATGCGATCGTACCGGATGAGCCTTATAGATCTCGAGCGCGTTGGTCATCGTTCTCGCTCCCGAAAGTTACACCGGAGCAAATCAGACATCTATACGACACTTGCAGCAAGGATTACATCAATTGAAGAAAATAGCCCTGCCGTCGCCGCCGAGGCCGCAGTTGGGCGACCAGCTCTCTTCGTAGTTCGCGTACCAAGGAGCTTGTTCAGGAGGCCTCTACAAGGCTCCGCGGCTGAGGGCGCGATGCGGGCAACAGTGAATCGATGCCGCGTATATTTAGCACATTAGAGGCGGTCTTATACTATGGCTGGACAAATCCTTCTCTGTCATCCGCAATAGATGGGAAGTGCGTGTCTCGATCGCCGCTCGGATAGGCTTGAAAATGCTGGAGCCAATGCCTGCTTCCTTTCAACTCTACTGGCAGATCGCAGGCTGCTCCTCTGATCAGCCTCGTCTATTCTGGATTACGCTTGCAAATAGACGCCTCACACGGCTGTTGCAGGTGCGAGTTCTCGTCTTATTCAGTCGCGCCAGCTCGGATCGAAGGGTAGATCATCGAGGGCGCGACGAAGTAAGCCAGCAGTTCGACACGCGCCTCGCTGCGGTGATACTGAGATTTAGGGCACGCCTCGACGACAAACGATGGCGTTGGTTTGGTAGCGGTGAGGAGGCGGAAACCAGACATTCCGCCGGGTCATCGCCATAGAGGCGGGCCGACCCATGACGGGATGGTCGTCAGGCAAACGACAGTTCTTTTCGGCAGAGCCTTCCGTATTTTAACGCGCTGAATTCGAGTGCCGGAACCTCGTTACGCCTTACGAGCAGCCTGCAGCCTCCTACCATGAGTGGTTGAATGGGAGAGACCCATTCGCACCGGAGCAGGTAGTCGATGCTTGGTGCGCCTACCAGGCAATGCAACTCGCGCTGATCCTATCCAGATACAAATTGCACGAATTAGCAAGCTCCGATCGTTCGATGAGCGAAGTGATGGCTTCATTTCGAGGCGGTCGTTTGCTGCGGCCGCAGAGGAAAAGCTAAGGGCTACATAACCGCCAACCACACCCTGATCGGGGTCGCGACAAACGGGATAAGTGTCGGGACCGCGGATTGCTAACGAACGGCGATGACGCAGGACGGAGGCGGAACTACAGCTCAATGTCACGAATACTACGCGACTGGCACCCTGTACGCCGGATCACTTGATCGTAGCGGCTGACCAGAGCGCAAGCGGATCGCCGTAGTTGTCGATACCAACCAGCCTGGCGTCAGGATCCAGGCGATTGGGATGGCTCCGGCCAGAGACTTACGGCGAGCGGTACAGTTCATTTCGGGATGTAGCGGTTCCCGAGGACCGCATTCTTGGTCCTGGATATGTAACGGAAGGCCGGGTCTTTGGAGCGGCCTGTGTTCAGCTGGTCCTGCTTGATCCTCGCCGGAATTGCGCGGCGCGCGGGTAGCGACACGAGGGAGTTGATTAGGGCGCGAACCCGTACCTTTACTCACGTGGTTGCCGACCGGCCGCGGAACGATCCGTTGGTGCAACATTTTATCGGCAGGCTTTTCGCCGCGGCCCTTGGTGCGCGAGCAGCACTCTCGCCCATTCTGCGCTGAATCGCTGCTTGGGCCGTTCGTAAGACTGCGCTAAGTGCCGGGCGTGCTTGCATGTTGGACGGCAATTGCCGATCCCTTCATGCATTCGATGTCTCCGATCCTTTCGGCAAAGCAAGTGATCTCAGATGCCGGCGCATGCGATGAGAATGTTCCAGTCAGCCGCGGAGGCGCAGTATTTAGTGCAGGGTGGCAATGCTGATGCCGCCGAACTTGCGTGGTGATTGAATGGGCTTCTGAGCGGCGGAAATGATAAGCTCGCACCAACACAGCAAAAAACTATGCGTTCGCCGCGAAACAAAGGAAGCTGATTATCTCGGCGCCAGTTAAGATGGCGGCAGCTTTTCCGGTCGGAGGTCATGCGCCATTGCCAATTGCCCTTCACAAGAGAGTAAGCGTGGGGCCGGGCCCCAATAGGTTTCATGCGCTGGATTGGATGAAAAATCGTAGGTTTGGTCGGTGTGGGGAAAGGTGGTAGCGCTCCCCCGCTACCAATCCAGCTAAACAGCTGATGTTTTTTCAGAGTATCGCGTGCACTCGGCTCGATGCTAGCGGATTGCGTTATGCTGGTCCTATAGCTGGCGCGCGGCGTCGCGCGCGCTGCATTGATCGGCAATTGGGCGCAGAGCGATAGGAAATGTCCGACCAGCTTGAACTCGTAGTGCTTCATCGGAGCGGTTGCGGAAGCCCCGCGAAGAAGGAGCGGTACACGTTCGATTTTGTCGTCAATGGCCAATCTCTCTTTGCCGTCACCGGTGCCTCCAGCTTTGATTTGTCCGGTTGTCTTTCAGTCCCTCAACGAGAGCCCGAGCTTGCCGTTCGCCTCAACGACAGACTTGCGCGACTTCTGACGTCGGCCGTTTCGGTCGGTGAGAGTAACCGCGTAGCTCTGTATGTTTGTCCGGAATGCGGAGACCTTGGCTGCGGAGCTATCACGGCACGTGTGTCGCGAAGCGACGACGTCGTGCGTTGGTCCGACTTTGCGTACGAAAACGGAGATGACAGCGAAACCAAGCTGTCGAAGATCGGCCCCTTTGCGTTCGAATGGACGTCCTACGTAACTGAAATCGAATGAGCTTGCGCTGGCTGACGGGTCTGTAGGATGGGTAGAGCACTTGCGAAACCATCGTGTTCCACGGCGGGCGGTATCGATGGGTTTCGCTTTCGCTCTACCCATCCTACCCTGTTTCGCCACCCGTCAACTCTTTCCCACAAAAATATTCCCCTTTACCGAAATTCGGAAATATCGTACACCTCCGCCCATCCCGGCTTCATCCTGAGGGGCGATCGCGTCGTCGTCTTGATCGCGAGCCGGGCTTGCGGTGGACGCGGCAGCGTCGGGCGCGAAGGGTAGCGGGCAGGGAGGGTAGTCCCCGGTGAGCTCGCGGCCGCGCGCGGACGAACGGCGCTGCTAGGTCTCGTCTCGTCTTGCAAGTTTCCGGCGCTGTCGACGGTGCCAGGGAATACTGCGGCGAAATGGCGGGCCGTGCGTACGGCAAAACCGTGTGGTCCTGGCCGTCGTTGCTACGGTCAAGCTCTTGCGGAGGCGGTAGTCGCGTCAACCGGCGCGGGCGCCGGTGAATTCCGCGAGCGCGAGGGAGGCCCGAAGGAACTCGGCTCCCGGGAGAGCGCGGCATAAGCCGTCCGACCATCGCGCAGGGAAGGCCGAGTGATCGGCACCACCTGTATGCTGCTGTGCGGTTCTTCCTGCGTGTGCATTTCGCGCAGCGGACCGCGGGTGCGATGTCAGCACCCGGCCTTCCCTGCGCCCTCTTGGCTCAAGAGGGTGGAGTGACCAGGCAAAGCTCGGGCGAATTCAGCCGCGAGAACGCGGAACTGTGTCCCGGCATTTGGAATCGAGGCTGATTGGCGAATGGCAAGTGTGGCTGGGGTGACCGCGGCGCGCCGCCGCATCTGCGTGATGTTGATGCCCCGCTCCGAGCTTTGGCAACCGACGGTTCTGTGATCACCATCACAGGTGTGGCCGCCTTCCACTATCTATATTGTGGGCTCGGCAGCAGGGTGGCGACCATGCGGAATCGGATTGCACTGGTTTTCAGTTTCTTTTTTTTCGCTTCTCTGGCAGCCGCTGATCGTGCGGCCGCAGACGATCGGACAATCTGCGCGCAGCGCGGCCATGAAGACCGCATCGCCGCGTGCTCGCGGCTGATCGCAAAGAGCGGCGGGCGCGACGCCGTGGCGTTCGACAATCGCGGCGCCGAATATGGCGACAAGGGCGACTACGATCGCGCCATCTCCGATTTCAGCGAGGCCATCCGCATCGATCCGAAATACGCGCTTGCCTGGCAGCATCGCGGCGCCGCCCTGCTTCGCCGGAACGAGGTGGATCGGGCTATCGCCGACCTGACCCAGTCGATCCGGCTCGATGCAAACAATCTGAACGCCTTGAACGACCGCGGCATGGCCTATGCCGCTGCAGGTGATTCCGAGCGCGCGCTTTCGGATTACAACGCAGCGATCCGCATCAATCCGAGGTTCAAGTTCGCCTACTTCAATCGAGGGCGGCTCTATGCCGGCAAGGGCGACCACGCCCGGGCGATCGCCGAATACTCCGAGGTCATTCGCATTGACCCGACCTACGGTTATGCGTTCAACAATCGCGGACTGTCCTATCGGGACACCGGCCAGTCCGAGCGTGCCGTGGCCGATTTCAGCGAGGCGATCCGGCTTTTGCCGAGGACGACGCTGGCCTACAACAACCGCGGCGACATCTATCTCCTTCAGGGCAGGTACGATCAAGCCCTCGCCGATTTCAATCAGTCGCTGCGCAATGATCCGCAACACCAGAGCGCGCTGGTAAACCGCGGAATGGTGTTCGAGAAGCTGGGTGAGGTCGCAAAGGCCCGTGCCGACTTCAACGCAGCTCTGGCTGCCCCGCAAAAGTACGATAGCGCGAAATGGGCGATGGATAAGGCGCGCGAACGCCTCGCAGCGCTGGACGATACGTCCATCAAGACCGTTCCCGCCACCACCACGCCGGTCATCGCGCTGCCGGGACCGTCGAGTAGAAATGACAGGCGCATCGCGCTCGTGGTCGGAAACTCCGCTTATGAGAATGTCGCGGCGCTCGCCAATCCGGCGCGCGATGCGGCGCTCGTCGCCGAAGCGCTCAAGATCACCGGATTCGATTCCGTCACGCTGCTGACCGATCTGCGCAAGGATGCGTTGACCGCGGCGCTGCGCGACTTTGCAAGGCAGGCGGAAATCGCCGACTGGGCGATGGTATATTACGCCGGTCACGGCATGGAGGTCGGCGGCGTCAACTATCTGATCCCGATCGACGCGAAGATAGCCTCCGACCGCGACGTCAGCTTCGAAGCCGTGGCGCTGGACCAGGTGTTGAACGCGGCGGAACGCGCCAAGCGGCTGCGCCTCATCGTCCTCGATGCTTGCCGCGACAATCCCTTCGCCAACCAGATGAAGCGCACCATGACGCTGGCGTCCCGTTCGGTGTCGCGCGGCCTTGCGGCGATCGAGCCCGAGGCGGGCACGCTGGTGGTGTATGCCGCCAAGGACGGAGAGATGGCGCTCGACGGAGAGGGCAGGAACAGCCCGTTCGCCACGGCGTTCGTCAATAATATGCGCAAGCCCGGCCTCGAGGTGCGCCGGCTGTTCGACGTCGTGCGTGACGACGTCATGGAGGCGACCAATCGTGCACAAAAGCCGTTCAGCTACGGATCGGTCTCGGGACGGCAGGATTTTTACTTCGTTGCCGGGAAATGACATGCAAGGCTTTGGCTGTCGCGCCGGCCAAAATTCATGGTATTGAGCCGAAATTCGGAAATACCGCATAAAACCTGCCCATCCCGGCTCATCCCGAGGGCCTTCCCTGTGCCCTCTTCAGAGGGTGGAGTGACGAAGCAAAGCTCGGGCGAAAGTCGTCGCGAGGATGCGAAGCCGTGTCGCAATCAGCCGGCGATCTCACGCGGGCGGCGCGCGAGGGTGGAACTGGGCCGGTTGGAACTCGCGTGCGTGATGGTCGTTTGCTTGGCCGGGGCAGCAGTAGCGAGTAGGGAGAGCACGTGAACCGACGCCAGCTTGTTCAAGGGTCGGCAGTGCTGCCGGCGTTGCTGCTCGCTCCCCGATGCAGTCTGGCCGCGCCTTCGGACGACATGTTCGGTCCGTCCACCGTGCGGGACCTGGCACGGAAGCTGGCGAGCAAGCCCTACGAGGCGCCGGACGAGAAGCTCCCGAGCGGATTGAAGGACCTGGATTACGATCAGTATCGTTCGATCCGCTTTTTGCCCGAGCGGGCGCTCTGGCGCGGCAAGAATCTTCCGTTCGAGGCGCAGTTCTTCCACCGCGGCTTCTTCTACAAGAACAGGGTGAACATCTTCGAGGTGGCGGACGGAAAGGCATCCGAGCTCAAGTACCGCAAGGCGGACTTCTCCTTCGGCGAGAAGGTCCCGGCGTTCGAGGACAGCGATCTCGGATTCGCGGGCTTCCGCATCCATGCGCCGATGAACCGTCCCGACTATTACGACGAGGTCTGCGTCTTCCTGGGCGCGAGCTATTTCCGCGCCGTGGCCAAGGGGCAGACGTACGGGCTCTCCGCCCGGGGACTTTCGATCGATACGGGCGAAGCCAAGGGCGAGGAATTTCCGCTCTTCAAGGCCTTCTGGCTCGAGCGGCCGGCGCCGGGTGCGACATCGTTGGTGATCCATGCTCTGCTCGACAGCAAGAGCTGCGCCGCGAGCTACCGGTTCACGGTGCGCCCCGGGGAGACGACAGTCTTCGACGTCGAAATGTCGGTCTACCCGCGCGTCGAGATGCCGCGCGCCGGTCTCGCGCCCATGACCAGCATGTTCTTTTATGGTCCGAACGACCGCAACGACATCGACGATTTCCGCCCCTCCGTCCACGATTCCGATGGCCTTGCGATCTTCAACGGGAAGGGCGAAAGCCTCTGGCGGCCGCTCAGCAATCCCCACGATCTCCAGATCAGCACCTTCCAGGATCTCAATCCGCGTGGCTTCGGGCTGATGCAGCGGGAAAGAAACTTCTTCGCCTACCAGGATATCGAATCCAGTTTCGAAAAACGTCCAAGTCTCTGGATGGAGCCGATCGGCGATTGGGGCGAGGGCGGCGTCGTGCTGTTCGAGATTCCGACCAAGGAGGAGATCCACGACAACATCGCCGCATTCTGGCGGCCGAAAAGCCCGCTCCAGGCCAAGGGCGAACACAACTACACCTATCGGCTGCATTGGGGGCCAGATAGCCCGAAGCCGCATTCGCTGGCCAGGTTCACGCGAAGCGGGATCGGGGCGAGGGGCGGAGATGCGCGCCTGTTCGTGCTCGATCTGCATGGCGACAACCTCAAGGGCGTCGATCCTGCCGCTGTCAAAGGCGTGGTGACGGCGGAGAAGTCCGAGGTGAAGAACATCGTCACGCAGCCCAATCCCTACACCGGTGGCTGGCGGCTCAGCTTCCAGTGCCGGGTCAAAGGCGAGCCGATCGAGCTGCGGGCATTCCTGGCAGAAGGCGACAAGCCTTTGTCGGAAATCTGGGTCTACCGATGGGCACCCTGAGCACTGCACCGCGGCCGATTGTCGGCGATATCGCGACCCAGCGCCTGCTGCCGACGGAGGCCCCCCTTCCGATGGCTCCTGGCGACCTCGGAAAAAGCCTGGTGCCCGACCGTATTCCTGCGCCGGTTGCCCCCGCCATGGCCTGGCGGCGCGGCCTCATCCTGCTCTCGACGGCGGCGCTCACCGGGGCCGGCGGATATGAGATGTATCGCGTGCTGCAGGTCGGCGGCGTCACCATCCTTGAAGCCATGGTGCTGGCGCTCTTCCTGGTCTTGCTCGCCTGGGTCGCCTTCTCGTTCGCCTCCGCGCTGGCCGGCTTCTTCGTGCTGCTGGCCCATCGTCCGGGCGCCTTTGCGCCGGACGAGGAGCTGCCTGCGATCGCAAGCCGCACCGCCATGCTGCTTCCCACCTACAATGAAGATCCGCACCGATTGACGGCGCGGCTTCGCGCGATCATCGAATCCCTGGAGACGACCTCCCAAGGAAGGCTGTTCGACTGGTACGTTCTGAGCGACACCACCGATCCCGACATCTGGGTCGCCGAGGAAAAAGCGCTCCTCGCGCTGCGACAAGCCGTCGGAACGCCAAGGCTGTACTATCGCCATCGAGCCGACAACACGGCTCGGAAAGCCGGCAACATCTCCGAGTGGATCACTCGGTTCGGCGCCGCCTACGACTTCATGATCGTGCTCGACGCCGACAGTCTCATGAGCGGGCAGACCATCGTCCGACTGGCCCATGCCATGGAGAGCAATCCGAGCGCCGGCCTCGTTCAGACGCTCCCCATGGTCGTCAACGCACGAAGCCTGTTCAGCCGAGTCCAGCAATTCGCGGGCCGCCTGTACGGACCGATGATCGCCGCCGGCGTCGCCTGGTGGCACGGCTCCGAAGGCAATTACTGGGGCCACAATGCGATCATCCGGGTGAAGGCGTTTGCTGAAGAGGCGGCGCTACCGCAGCTTCGGGGACGGAAGCCGTTCGGCGGGCACATCCTCAGCCACGATTTCGTCGAGGCTGCGCTGATGCGGCGCGCCGGGTGGGGCATCTACATGCTGCCGACGCTCGGCGGAAGCTACGAAGAGGTGCCGCCTTCGCTGCTCGATTTCGCGGCGCGCGACCGACGCTGGTGTCAGGGCAATCTTCAGCATCTGGCTGTCGTGCCAGCGCGGGGTCTCCACTGGGTATCGCGCGTGCATTTCATGGTGGGCATAGGAGCGTATCTGACGGCGCCGCTGTGGCTGCTGTTCCTGCTGCTGGGAATGCTGATCTCGCTGCAGGCTCGCTTCGTGCGGCCGGAGTATTTTCCGAAGGGGTTCTCGTTGTTTCCGACCTGGCCGGCCCAGGATCCCGTGCTTGCGATCTGGGTGTTCGTCGCCACGATGGGGTTGCTGCTGTTGCCGAAGCTGCTCAGCCTCGTGCTCGTTTGGATGCGAGGCCCGATGAGACGCCAGTTCGGCGGCGCGTTGCGTGCTTCGGCCGGAGTTCTCGCAGAGATCATCGTGTCCGCGCTGATGGCGCCGGTGATGATGATCTTTCAGTCGATCGCTGTGATCGAGATTCTGGCCGGCCGCGATGCCGGCTGGCAGACGCAAAGGCGCGACGACGGCACGGTGGAGCGGCGCGAGCTCTATCGCAAATACGGCGTTCCGACCCTGTGCGGCGTTGCGATGGCTGCAAGCGCCTACGCCGTTTCGCTGCCGCTTCTGCTCTGGATGTCGCCGGTCATCGTTGGGCTGCTGTTCGCCGTTCCCATAGGCGCGCTGACCGCCAGGCCCGTCTCCGGAAGATTGTTTGTCACTCCGGAAGAACGAGAGCCGCCTCCCGTCCTGCGGCGAGCGAACGAACTCAGCGCGTCCGCGGACCTAGGGGGCAGCCCCGCCTTGGTGGAGCTGCGCCAAGACCCCGCGCTCCTGGCCTTCCACCTCGCGCAGCTGCCGCCGCCTTGTCCCATCAGACCCGACACGGTCGACGCCAATCTGGCGGTCGGCCGTGCCAAGGTCGATGCGAGCGAGACTTTCGAGGAGGCCGCAGAGCATCTATCCTCGCGAGAAATCTTCTCGATTTTGAACGATGGTTCGGCGCTCTCCACAGTGTTGCAGAAGCGATGAAGCTGCGGCCTGGATCTGTCCTGCGGCCGTTTGAAGCTTTTCTCGTTGCATAGTCCGGTATTGCTCTCTCCCTTGATGGCCGGCATCCTCGAACCAAGTGCGCGGAAAAGCGCGCCCCGGAAACGTCCAAGGAAGGAAGCACTCGATGAAGATGATCAAAGGGCCTGCGATATTCCTCGCTCAGTTCGCTGGCGATGCGGCGCCGTTCAATTCGCTCGATGCGATATGCGGATGGGCCGCCTCTTTTGGCTACAAGGGGATTCAGATTCCGAGTTGGGATGGGCGGCTCTTCGACTTGAACAAGGCCTCGGAGTCTCAGGCCTATGCCGACGAGGTGAAGGGCATTGCGGCTCGTCACGGCCTTTCCATCACCGAGCTTTCGACCCATCTGCAAGGCCAACTCGTCGCCGTTCACCCGGCCTATGATGCGGCGTTCGACGGCTTCGCAGCGCCGGACGTGCGTGGCAATTCCAAGGCCCGCACGGAATGGGCCGTCGATCAGGTCAAGCGCGCCATCCTGGCGTCCCGGCGGCTCGGGCTCAGTACGCAGGCGACGTTCTCCGGCGCGCTTGCCTGGCCTTATGTCTATCCCTGGCCGCAGCGTCCCGCCGGCCTGATCGAGACTGCCTTCGATGAGCTCGCCAGGCGCTGGCGGCCTATCCTCGACTATGCCGACGAGCACGGTGTCGATCTCGCCTATGAGATCCATCCTGGCGAGGACCTCCACGACGGTGTCTCCTACGAAATGTTCCTCGAGCGGGTGAACAATCATCCGCGCGCGACCCTGCTCTACGATCCCTCGCACTTCGTGCTGCAACAGCTCGACTATCTCGACTACATCGACATCTACCACCAGCGCATCAAGGCGTTTCACGTCAAGGACGCCGAATTCAATCCGACCGGTCGCCAGGGCGTCTATGGCGGGTTCCAGAGCTGGGTCGACCGTGCCGGCCGCTTCCGCTCACTCGGCGATGGTCAAGTCGATTTCGGCGCCATCTTCTCCAAGCTCACGCAATACGATTACGACAGCTGGGCGGTGCTCGAGTGGGAGTGTGCCCTGAAACATCCCGAGCAAGGCGCGGCCGAGGGCGCCGAGTTCATCCGAAACCATATCATCCGGGTGACGGAGAAAGCTTTCGACGATTTCGCAGGCAGCGGCGCTGACGCGGCTGCCAACCGCAAGATGCTCGGCATCTCCTAAAAGAGAGGGTGCAACATGGCGATCGAAGCAAGCAATGAAACCGGCGGCCATCGCCGTATCCGCCTCGGCATGGTCGGCGGGGGCCAGGGCGCCTTCATCGGTGCAGTCCACCGCATTGCCGCGCGCATCGACGACCAGTTCGAGCTGGTCGCCGGCGCGCTCGCGTCGGATCCGGCTCGCGCCAAGACTTCCGCAAAGGAGCTCGGTATCGCTGACGGCCGGGCCTATGGCTTTTTCGAGGAGATGGCGCGGGCTGAAGCGGCGAGAGCGGATGGCATCGAGGCGGTCTCGATCGTGACACCCAATCACCTGCACAGCCCGGTCGCGAAAGCTTTCCTCGAAGCCGGCATCCACGTCATCTGCGACAAGCCGCTGACGACGACCGTTGCAGAGGCCGAGGAACTGGTGGCGCTGGTCAGGAAGACCGGCAGGGTCTTCGTCGTCACGCACAATTACACTGGCTATCCCATGGTCCGGCAGGCGCGCGCCATAGTCGCGAATGGCGATCTCGGCGAGATCCGTCTCGTCAAGGTCGAGTATCTGCAGGATTGGCTGACCGAGCCATTGGAAACCAGCGGCCAGAAGCAGGCGGCGTGGCGCACCGACCCGTCCCGGTCCGGCGCCGGCGGGTGCATCGGCGACATCGGCACCCATGCTTACAATCTTGCCTGCTTCGTCACCGGGCTCGAGCTCGACGAATTGCTTGCCCAATTGTCGACCTTCGTCGAGGGGCGGCGGCTCGACGATGATGTGCAAATTCTCCTCAAGTGGAAGGGCGGCGCCAAGGGCATGCTGTGGGCGAGCCAGGTTGCCGTCGGTAATGAGAATGGGCTCACGCTGCGCGTCTACGGCAGCAAAGGCGGCCTCGAATGGGCGCAGGAGAATCCGAACCACCTGTGGTTCACACCCTACGGCAAGCCCAGGCAGCTCCTGACCCGCGGCGGGGCCGGCGCATCGGGCGAGGCCGCCCGCGTTAGCCGCATTCCATCGGGGCACCCCGAGGGCTACCTTGAAGGCTTCGCAACGATCTATGCCGAGGCGGCGCGCGCCATCCGCGCGGCAGCGGCCGGTGAAAAGCCGCATCCCGATGTCGTCTTCCCGACGGTCGAGGATGGCCTTGCCGGCGTGAAGTTGATCGATGCTGCGGTGAAGTCGTCCGCGGGTAATGGCGTCTGGGTTCGGATGACGTAACGGCCCACGTGCATCCGACATCGGCGCAATGCCGGGTGGAAAGGCATGCACGCCCCGGGACAAGCCGGCCATCCGGCACGGGCAGACGTGTAGGAACTCTTGCACATGGTTGAAACTTGACTCCGCGGGTCAGCATCGCCGCCGATCGCTGGCCTGCACGGCCCCGCCTCCAAGCCCCCCATACCCCCCAGGGTGGGGCCGTGCTTCCAAGCAGGAGGTGCAATTGTCCGAGCCGACCGAGCAAGAGATCAGAGAACGCGCGCACCAATTGTGGGAGCAGGCGGGCAAGCCCGAAGGCCGCGAGGAGGAATTTTGGCACGCGGCGGAGCAGGAGCTGCGCAACGAGGACGGGTCGAACACGCTGCGGACGCCGGATACGCTGTGACCGACAAGGCCTGCCCATTCTGCCAAGGTCTTGGATGGGTCTGCGAAAACCATCCGCTCCGGGTCTGGAGCGAGAAGCTCGGCGGCTGCCGCTGCGGCGAGGGCATGCCCTGCACCTGCAACACGACTGAGGATCCTGAAATCAGGGTGGTGGTCGTCGAAGCCGACACGACGTGGCACTAGCGGCGCCGGCGGCTTCGGCTGGACTGATGGTGCGACCTTCGTCCTTTCCGAAACGCCGCACCTCAGGGAACGGACCGTCGGGGAAGGGAATTTAGTCTCCGCACGGCTCCGACAAGAACCCTTTCCCACGGCAGTTTCGGCGGTGGACGAACAGAAGAAGCTAGAGCACCAGATCGAACTCGCAACGCGAGCGGCTTCGCTCGTCAGGGACGAAACCACCGGGCAACGCTTCAGGAGCTTCGCCGAGGAACTGAAACGAAAGCTGCTTCGCATGATGCGCCGTGGCAAGGTGCGCACACGCGCCTATGAGCTCTGGGAGCAGGCGGGACGGCCGAGCAATCGCGAGTTGGAGTTCTGGCTCGAAGCCGAACGCCAGATCGAGGAAGAGCGTGAGGAGAAGAAGGGCTCGGGCGCTTCATAGCGCCAGGCGGGATCCGTGCCCGCTGCACGCGGTCTCGCGGGTGCCGCTCGCGCAAAGCAAGGAAAAAGCCGCCGGATTCTTCATCCTGACGGCTTCGCAAAGTCCGTAGCTGTTGATCGTCTTCCCAGCCTCGTGCGTACCGCCGTTACCTTGTTTGCGGCCATGCCCGATCTTTGTAGGCGATGGTGCGCGATTCCGCTGTGATCTGGAGCACACAGTGGACGGGATTCGGCATCGCGATCTGAATCCCGCGCTGCGCTGCAACCATAGGCGCGCTCACGAGCCCCTCAGGTCCGATACCACGCCGCCAGGTTCCACGTGATGGTGTCCCAGCCGGAGATGTCGATCATCAAATTGTTGGCGCCGGCGTTGACGACGTGGCGCGAGAGCAGGGGCAGGAACACGTTGGCCTCGCAGAAGATCTCGTCGACCTTCATCAGCAGCGCGGCGCGCTTGACCGGATCGAGTTCGTTCTGCGCGGCCTTGTAGGCCTTGTCGGCTTCGGGATCGGAATAGCGCGAATTGTTGCGGCCGAGCCATTTGTTGTCCTTGGTGGCGATCTCCCAGGACACGCACTGGTTCAAGAGGCGCTCCGGATCGGGCTGCGGCTGCGTGGTGTTGTACATCTCCATATCGGCATAGAATTTCGAGTAGGTGTCGGGATTGCCGACGTCGGATGAGAAGAACACGGAGGCGGTGACCGCCTTGATCTCGATGTCGATGCCGGCCTTCTGGCACGCCTGCTTGATGATGGCCTGCGTCTTCTGGCGCGGCGCGTTGGTCGAGGTCTGGAATACGTATTTGAGCTTCTTGCCGTCCTTCTCCCGGATGCCGTCCGCGCCCTTGGTCCAGCCGGCCTCGTCGAGGATCTTGTTGGCCTTGTCGATGTCGAACTCGTATTTCAGCTTCGGCGACTTGAACTGCTTGGGCGCGTTGACGAAGCTCGCGGTGGCGATGGCGGCGCGTCCGTAGATGAACTTCTGGATCGAATCGCGGTCGATCAGAACATTGATGGCGCGTCGAACGGCGGGATCGGACAGCGTCGGATGCTTGGTCTTGACGCTCGAGCGCTCGCCGTCGACCTCGGTCCAGGGGTCGGTCGTGTTGAGGATGATGAACTCGACATTGCCGGAAGGCGTGATGTCGAGCTTGCCCTTGCCGCCGGCCTCCATGCGCTTGAGGACCTCCTCCTCCACCTGCATGTTCCAGGCAAAGTCGTATTCGCCGGTCTGCAGCACGGCGCGCGCCGCAGACACCGCATCGCCGCCGCCCTTGATCTCGAGCATATCGAAATGCGGCTGGTTCTTGATGTGATAGTCGGGATTGCGCTCGGCGCGGATCATGTCGCCCGGCTTGAACTCGACGAATTTGTACGGGCCGGTGCCGACCGGCTTCAGATTGCCCGGCGCTTCACGCGACTTGGCCCCGACATACTCGCCGAAATGATGCTTCGGCAGGATCATCCCGACCGAGCCGACGAACGGATCGGCCCAGAACGGCGTCGGCGCCCGGAAGATCACCTTGACGGTGTGGTCGTCGATCTTCTCGACCTTGATGTCCTTGTAGGAGCCCGTGGTGTAGGCCGCGGTGGCGAGATCTGCGGCGTATTGCCAGGTGAAGACGACGTCGTCGGCGCTGAAGGGCTTGCCGTCATGCCAGGTCACGCCTCGCTTCAGCTTCCAGATCACGCTCATGCCGTCGGCCGCAAGGCCGCCGTTCGCCTTGGTCGGAGCCTCGGCGGCGAGGCAGGGGATGAGGTTGCCCTCCTTGTCCCAGCCGGCGAGCGGCTCGAAGAAGATGCGCGAGGCGATCTGGTCCTTGGTGCCGAGCGCGAAATGCGGATTGAGCAGCGTGGGCGCCTGCCAGAGCAGCATCTTGAGCGTGCCGCCGCCGCCGGCCTTGGCCGGCTTGTACGGCAGCGTGGCGTCAGCCATTGCGACGTCGTGCCAGACCAGGATTTGGCTCGCGATCGGCGCTGCGATTCCGACCGCGGCCATTGTCCTGATGAACGAGCGCCGCGACAGCGTGCCTTGCTTCACCTCTGCGACCAGATTGCGGATTTCGTTCTCGTTCATTGGATGATCCCCACTTCGTCGCCACCGGCTCAGTGCGCGCTAACTCAGCACGTCGGGCGTGGTGGAGTCAAAGAGAAGGACGCCGGCCCGGCTGCGGATGGAACGAAAGTGCAATCCGGGCTTCTTGCCACGAGCGGCAGCAGCCCTGCTTGCGCGGCGCTTCGTCCGGGTTACGCGCGCACTTTGTCGCACTCTGCATTCGTTTTCCGTTTGCGGCCGATTGGAGAAAGGCTGGCCCCGAGCCGCGCCCAATATGGATTTCCATTTCATTGATTTCGCATCGCAGAAAAGGGAATACGGTTCCGTTGCCGCAAGACCTAAGGAGACCAAGATGTCGTTTCGCTTTCCCCTGATTCTCTCTGCCGTGCTGGCCGCATGGTCCGCCGCAGCCGCGGCCGAGACCATCAAGATCGGCGTGACGCCCGGGCCGCATGCGCAGATCCTCGAAGCCGTGAAGCCGATCGCCGCCAAGCAGGGCCTCGACATCCAGCTCCTGGAGTTCTCCGATTACGTGGTGCCGAACGCGGCGCTCGATGCCGGCGAGATCCAGGCTAATTCGTTCCAGAACCAGCCTTACCTGGACAACCAGAAGGCCGACCGCGGCTACAAGATCGAATCCGTCGGCCTGACCGTGAACTTCCCGATCGGCGTCTATTCGAAGAAGCACAAGGCCTTCGGCGACATCCCCGCGGGCGGCAAGGTCTCGATCCCGAACGATCCAACCAATGGCGGCCGCGTGCTGCTGCTGCTGCGCGACAAGGGCGTGATCAAGCTGAAGGACGGCACCGGCTTCAAGCCGACCGTGCTCGACATCACCGACAATCCCAAGAAGCTGAAGTTCATCGAGGTCGACGCGGCGCAGGCACCGCGCGCGCTCGACGACGTCGATGCCGCCGCGATCAACACCAACTATGCAACCCAGGCGGGCCTCGATCCGGTCAAGGATCCGATCCTGCGCGAGGATCCGAAGGGGCCCTATGTCAACCTGATCGCGGTGCGCAGCGCCGACAAGGACAAGCCTTGGGTCAAGATCCTCGTGGACAGCTATCACACGCCTGAAGTCAAGGAGTTCGTCCTGACCAAGTTCAAGGGCGCGGTGCTGCCGAGCTGGTAGGCAATCTGCCTGCCCAGAGTCCACATCAAGGCGATCCGGCGGGCAGCCTTGCGATCAGCCTTGCGCAGGAATCTTGCGTATGTGCCCTGCGTAATGCCCGCTTGTCGGGAGCTGCGGCAACCGACATCATCGGGACCCATCCTCGCCCGACAGGGATCGTATGAAACGCTTTGCCAACCTGAAACGCCTGGGCTTCTTCACGCGGCTGCTCGACGAGGCGCCGGCGGCGGACCGCTATCGCTTCGCCGCCGAGCAGATCGTGCGCGCCGAAAAGGCCGGGCTCGATTCCGCGTGGATCGCGCAGCATCATTTCCATGAGCGCGAGGGCGGCCTGCCATCGCCCTTCACGTTCCTGGGTTATGTCGCCGCGCAGACCTCGCGCATCCGCCTCGGCACCGGCATCGTCACCCTGCCGCTGGAGAACGCGGTGCGGGTGGCGGAGGACGCCGCGGTGCTGGATCTCCTCTGCAACGGCCGCTTCGAGCTCGGCGTCGGCACCGGCGGCAACCCGTCGGCCTTCGCCGCCTTCGGCCTCGACAGCGCCCAGCGCAACGAGATCTTTGCCCGCAATCTGGACATCGTGCGCAAGGCCCTGACCGGCAAGCCGCTTGATGGCGGCGACACGCTCTATCCGCAGCGGCCGCAACTGGATAAGCGCATCTGGCAGGCGACGTTCTCCGTTGCCGGCGGCGCCCGCGCAGGCAAGGCCGGCGACGGCCTCCTGCTCTCGCGCACGCAGCCGCGGGCCAAGGATGCGCCGAACGCGACGCTCGCCGAAATCCAGAACCCGATCATCGACGCCTATCTCTCAGCGCTGCCGCCGGGCTGCGAGCCGCGCATCATGGCCTCGCGCAGCATCTTCGTTGCCGACGACCATCGCGAGGCGCTGCGCCTCGCCGATATCGGACTGCGCCGCGCGCTGCCGCAATTCATGAAGGGCGGACACCTTCCGCCGGGCGAGACACTGGAAGAGATGATCACCGCGTTCGACACCCATGTCGGCGATGCCGACCACGTCATCGCCTCGCTTCGTGCCGAGTCCACGCTGGAACGGGTGACCGATCTCGTCTTTCAGGTACATTCAGTGGATGCGCCGCATCCTTACGTCCTGCGCTCGATCGAGCTCGTCGCCGACAAGGTCGCCCCAGTGCTGGGCTGGGCCCGGACGGCCGCCAAAGACGTTGCCCTCGCAGGCTAGCCGGAAATGAATAGAGTCGCGTTGCACGAGGCTGAATGATGGCACCGAAAGATATCATCGACACGCTCGCCGGCATCGAGCCCGGCTCCACGCTCGACGCCATCCGCGCGCGCCGCCTGCAGGCGCGCGAGAATGCGCAGAAGAGCTATCTCGCTTTGTTCGAGCCGGTCGACGCCGGCGATATTTCGCGTACCGAACGCGCCGCGGTCGCGGCCTTCGTGACCGGGCTCCACGGCGAGTCCCCCGTTGCCGCCTTCTATCGCGACAAGCTCGCCGCAAACGCGGATGGCGCGCCTCTGCTCGATGCGATCAACGCCGAGATCGAGCGCGGCAAGACTTCGGGTCCATACGGCGCCTATCCGGCCGGTCCGTTGTCGATCGAGAACAAGGCCGGCTTGATCTATCGCGTCAGCGCGGAGCGCAAGCCTGTCCTCGGCCCCAGGCTAGTCGCAGCATTGGAGCACGCGCATCTCCTTGTCTTCCACCCGCGCGATGCCGCGTCCGCCGACATGAAGGCGCTGCTGGCTGCCGGCTGGTCGGCCACCGGCATCGTCACGTTGTCCCAGCTCGTTGCATTCCTGTCGTTCCAGGTGCGCGTCGTCAGCGGCTTGCGCACGCTCGCCGCCGCAAGCGCGTAGGAGGCCCAATCATGAGCACTGTCAATCCGCCCGTCGTCTTCACCCAGGACGAGCTCGGCTGGGTCTCGTGGATCGACCCGCTGCCCGAGGCCGAGCTGACCGAGCGGCACTACGCCGGCCTCGTCGACCGCGCCCGCGCCAAGTCGGAATATTTTCGTCTCTTGGTGCGCGATCCCGAAGTGCTGGAAGCCCGCACCAAGACCGACAAGGACATCTTCTACAACGTCGCCGACGGCCTACCGCGCGCCGAGCGCGAGCTCGCCGCTGCCGCGACCTCGCGCTTCAACGGCTGCATCTATTGCGCCTCCGTGCATGCGCGCTTCGCCAGCACCTATTCCAAGCGCCGCGACGACGTCCAGCGCCTGCTCGACGAGGGCGTTGGGGCCGATCTCGGCGAGCGCTGGAATGCGGTGGTCAAGGCCTCGGTGGCGTTGGCCGCAACGCCGATCGCATTCGGGCCTGACAATATCGCCGAGCTGCGCCGCGCCGGTCTCGACGACGCCGAGATCGTCGACGTCATCAACGGCGCCGCGTTCTTCAACTGGGCGAACCGGCTGATGCTGTCGCTCGGCGAGCCCTCGAAATAGGCAATCTCACCGGCACGAGAATTGCTGCTGTATCAACATTGAATGGATGGAGCCGTGCATGAGCAACATCGATCGCCGTACCCTGGTCAAAGGCTCGCTCGCCGCCATGATGGCGAGCCCAGCCTTCTCGCGCGCCGCACTGGCGCAATCCGCCGAGCCGATCCTGCTCGGGGTCAGCGGCCCCCTCACGGGACCGAACGCGCAATATGGCGCGCAGTGGAAGCAGGGCTTTGATCTCGCGCTCGACGAGATTCACGCCGCCGGCGGCATCAACGGCCGCAAGCTCGCCTACCAGTTCGAGGACAGCCAGAGCGATCCGCGCCAGTCGGTCGCGATCGCCCAGAAATTCGTCTCCGACCCTCGCATCGTCATGGAGCTCGGCGATTTCTCCAGTCCCGCCTCGATGGCGGCCTCCCCGATCTATCAGCGCGGCGGCCTGGTGCAGTTCGGCTTCACCAATTCGCACCCCGACTTCACCAAGGGCGGTGACTTCATGTGGAGCACGTCCGTGAGCCAGGCCGACGAGCAGCCGCTGCTGGCGTCCTACGCCGTCAGACGGCTCGGCCTGAAGAAGCTTGCGGTGCTGCACCTCAACACCGATTGGGGCCGCACCAGCCGCGATCATTTCGTCAAGGCGGCCAAAGAATACGGCGCCGAGGTCGCGATCACCGAGGGCTACATCGCCGAGGAACGCGACTTCCGCTCCACCCTGGTGCGCGTGCGCGACGCCAGCCCGGACGGGCTGATCCTGATCTCCTATTATTCCGACGGCGCGCTGATCGCGCGCCAGGCGCGCCAAGTCGGCCTGAAGCAGACGATCTGCGCGGCCAGCTCGGTGTACTCGCCGAAATTCATCGAGCTCGGCGGCGAGGCGGTCGAGGACGTCCATCTCGGCACGCGCTATTTCCCGCAAGATCCGCGGCCCGAGGTGAGGAAGTTCATCGAGGGCTTCAAGGCCAAGTACAACGGGCAGGAGCCCGACGCCTTCAACGCCTATTCCTATGACGCGATGAACATGGCCGCTGCCGTGGTGAAGATCGGCGGCACCGACCGCCGCGCCATTCGCGATGCCTTCGCCAAGGTGAAAGACGTCTCCAGCGTCATCTTCGGAAAGGCGACGTTCGACGTCGAGAGCCGCCGCGTCAAGGGCGCCATGAACGCCGAACTCGTCGTGCGCAAGGGCCAGTTCGCGCTGTGGGACGGCAAGCCGACCTGATGTGATGGCCGAAGCGATCGCTCCGGCCGCTTTCTCCCTGATTAGGAATGCTGCGTGTCCTCCTGGCTCGACCACACCATCAACGGGCTGATCGTCGGCAATGTCTACGCGCTCGTTGCAGTCGGGCTCGCGCTGATCTTCGGCGTCAGCCGGCTGATCAACTTCGCGCAAGGCTCGATCTATCTGGTCGGCGCCTATATCGGCTGGATCGCGGTGGTGCAGCTGCACACGCCGCTGCCTCTCACCATCATCGTGGTCGCCGTGGCCGCGGCGATCGTCGGTCTGATCATCGAGCGGTTCGGTCTGCGGCCGCTGCAGAACTCGGTGCGGATCGCGCCGCTGCTCGCGACCATCGGCATCAGCTTCGTGCTTGATCAATTGGTGATGCTGATCTTCTCGCCCAATCCGCGCGCGTTGCCGAGCCAGTTGCCCGATGTCCGCTTCCAGGTCGGTGGCGGGACGATCGGGCCGCTTGATCTGCTCATTGCCGGCGTCGGCCTCACCAGTGCGCTGCTGCTGTTCGTGTTCCTGCGCTACACCAAGCTCGGCTGGGCCGTGCGTGCCACCGCGCAGGACCGCGACGCCGCCATGCAGATGGGCGTCGACGTCAACCGGGTCAATCAAGCCGTGTTCGGTATCGCGGCGGCGCTGGGCGGCGTCTCCGGCATGCTGGTCGGCATGTACTACAACCAGATCGATACGGCGATGAGCCTTCAGGCGACGCTCAAGGGCGTCGTCGCGGAAGTCGTCGGCGGCGCCGGCAACGTGCCGGGCGCGGTGATCGGCAGCCTGCTGCTGGGCCTCGTCGAGAGCTACGGCGTCGCCGTGCTCGGCACCAGCTACCGCAATTTGTTCGCGTTCCTGCTGCTCGTCGTCGTGCTCGTGCTGCGGCCGAACGGCCTGTTCGTCAGCGCACGGCAGGCGCCGCCCGAGCCGCTCACCGGCACGTTCATCGCGCCGAGCCGCCCGGTGAATATTCCGCGCTGGGCGCTGTTGGCCGCCGTTGCCGGCTTTGCGATCCTGCCGCTGTTTCCGGTGTCCTTCTACGTGCTCCAGACCCTGATCAACGCCTGGCTGCTCGGCATGCTCGCGCTCAGCCTGACGCTGGTTGCGGGCACGATGGGGCAGGTCTCGCTCGGGCATGCTGCGCTGCTTGCGATCGGCGCCTACACCTCCGCATTGCTGTCGCTGACGCTGGCCGTTCCGGCCGGACTTGCCGTCATCGGTGGTGGCCTGATGAGCGCCGCGCTCGGCACGCTCCTGATCTCGCCGTCCTTCCGCCTGCGCGGGCATTACGTGTCGATCGCGACGCTCGCGATCGGCGAGATCGTGGCGCTGGTGATCCTGAACTGGGAGAGCGTGACGCGCGGCCCGATCGGCATCTCCGGCATTCCGCCGCTGGCTCTATTCGGCTATGACCTGATCAGCCCGACCTCGGTCTATTGGTTCAGCCTTGCGGTGATGGTCGTGCTGGCGCTGCTGCAGGGGCGGCTGCTCACCTCGCATCTCGGCCGCAGCTTTCGTGCCATCCGTGACGACGACATCGCCGCGCGCGCCTATGGCCTCAGCCTGAATCGCTACAAGTCGATCGCCTTCATCTTCGGCGGCTTCGCCGCCGGCGTCAGCGGCGGCATCGCCGCGCATCTTTATTCCTACATCAACCACGAGACCTTCAACACGCAGCAATCCATCCTGGCGCTGACCGTCGTGATCCTCGGCGGCCTCGGCAACGTCGTCGGCGCGATTGTCGGGTCGGTCGCGCTGGTCGGCCTGCCGGAGGTGTTCCGGATCGCGGCGGAGTATCGCATCCTGATCTACGGCATCGTTCTCTTGCTGCTGGTGCGGTTCAGGCCGCAGGGCCTGTTGGGAACGGTCTGATGGAGAAGCAGCTTCACGCCATGCTGTCCCTGCGCGGCCTGACGCGCCGTTTCGGCGGCCTCACCGCGGTCGATACGATCGACCTCGATCTCGCCAAGGGCGAACTGATCAGCATCATCGGCCCGAACGGCGCCGGCAAGACGACGCTGTTCAATCTCGTCACCGGGCTTGACCGGCCCGATGCCGGCACCGTCAGCTTCGAAGGGCAGGACATCACCGGCCTGTCCCCGGAGCGGCTCGCGGCCGAAGGCATCGCGCGCACCTTTCAGCTCGGCCGCGTGTTCGGCAATCTCAGCGTCATGGACAACGTCCTGATCGGCGCGCACACGCGACTGCGCGCGGTGAAGCCGGCCGTGCCGGTGATCGGTCCGCTGCTGGAATTGGGTCTGGCCCTGCTGCGTCCCTCGCGCGTCAGGGCCGAGGAGGAGCGGCTGCGTGAGGAGGTCAAAGCGATCCTCGCCCGTTTCGGCGAGCGGCTGCTGCCGCGCATCGACCAGCCCGCCTATAGCCTCTCCTATGCCAACCGCCGCCGCGTCGAGATCGCGCGTGCGCTCGCGCTGAAGCCGCGGCTGCTTCTGCTCGACGAGCCCACCGCCGGCATGAATCCGACCGAGACCGCGGAGATGCAGGGGCTCGTCGCCGAATTGAAAGCCGAAGGGCTGACCATCCTGCTGATCGAGCACAAGCTGGAGATGGTGATGCGCCTGTCCGACCGCGTCATCGTCATGGACGAGGGCAAGAAGATCGCGGAAGGGCCGGGCGAGCAGGTGCGAACCGATCCCAAGGTGATCGAGGCCTATCTCGGCCACGGGCTATCAGGGGCGGCGGAGCAGGAGAGCGCGGCATGACGAACTCTGCTCCCGAACCGCTGCTGGCTTTGTCTGATGTCAACACCTTCTACGGCCAGGCCCAGGTGCATTTCGACCTCTCGATCACGGTCGCGCGCGGCCACATCGTCTGCCTGCTCGGCGGCAATGCGAGCGGCAAGTCGACGACGATGAAGATCATCTTAGGCCTGGTGAAGCCCCGATCGGGCGAGGTGACGTTCGACGGCGCTTCGCTGATCGGGCTCACCACGCCGCAGATCGTCCGCCGCGGCATCGCCTCGGTGCCGGAGGCGCGGCGGCTGTTCGCCGACATGAGCGTGCGCGAGAACATCCTGATGGGCGCCTTCGTGCGCAACGACCGCGACGCCATAGCGCAGGATCTCGACAGGATGCTGACGCTGTTCCCGAAGCTCGGCCAGCGGCTGTCGCAGCGCGCCGGCTCGCTGTCCGGCGGCGAGCAGCAGATGGTGGCGATGGCGCGTGCGCTGATGAGCCGCCCGCGCATGATCGTGATGGACGAGCCGACCATGGGCCTGTCGCCGCTTTATGTCGATCGCGTGCTGGAGCTGATCCGCAGCATCAACCAGGCGGGCGTCTCGGTGTTCATGGTCGAGCAGAACGCCAGCCTCGCGCTCGAGATCGCGCACGAGGCCTATGTGCTGCAGACCGGCAAGATCGTGCTGTCTGGCCCCGCGCGCGCACTGAAGGACGACCCCCGCATCCGCGACGCCTATCTCGGCGGCTCCGAGGCGGCCTGACGGTCCCAACCTCTCCCGCTTGCGGGAGAGGTCGCGCCGAAGGCGCGGGTGAGGGCTCTTGGGGGCTGTCCCTTTGCGGAGAGACCCTCTCCCCAACCTTCTCCCGCAAGCGGGAGAGGGAGCGCATCTCATTCGTAGTACCAATCAAGCCGACGCCGCGCTCGCGACCTGCTCCGCTGGCTGATCATCTCCGTTGGGATCGCCCGGCGCGGTCGCCCAGGCGAGCTCCACCAGCGTCACGATCCGGCGGCCGCCGCCGTCGAGCTGGACGACGATCAGGCCCTGCTCCTCCATGTAGCCGAGCAGGCGCTGTGCGCGGCGCAGCGAGTGCGAGCCGTAGGCGCGGGCGATTGCGGCATCGCCGGGGCAGGGCCAGCCTTCCTTCGCCGCGCGCGCGATCATCATGAACACGCCCTGCATGTCATCGGGCAGGATCGAGGCGCGCAGCGCCACGTCCTGCCAGGCGTCGTCGTCAGTCAGATCTGTCCCGAGCCCGGCGCGCGCATGCGTCAGCATGCGCCGGAATTCGTTGAGATCGGGCACCGCCGCCCCTAAGCCCTCGATGCGGCAGCGGACCACGAACTCCTGATAGAGCACGCCGATGGCGCGGAAGCCGGCATCGGGCTCGGCCATCACGGCACGCAGCGTGCGATCCACGCGCTCGCGCCGCTCGGCGAGCTCTTCGGCACTGACGGGAGCCTCGACCGCCTCTAGCCGAATCTCCGGCACCGCGGCGGCCTTCGCCGCGCGAAGCTGCTCGAGCAGATCCGGTGCCGGCCGTCGCTGCGGCCGGCTGGCATCGGGCGGCGGTGCGGCGAGGATAACCGCGCGGGCATCTTCAAGCGTAGCCTCCGGCAGCGGCATCAGCCGCGGCGTCGAATTGCGCGGGCTGGTCTCGGTCGGGCCGATGTTGAGGCGCAGCGGCCGGCGCGACAGCGCAGGCCCCAGCGCCATGAACTGGCCGCGCTCGAGATCGCGGAAGGCTTCCGCCTGCCGCCGCTCCATGCCGAGCAGGTCGGCGGCGCGCGCCATGTCGATGTCGAGGAAGGTCCGCCCCATCAGGAAGTTCGAGGCTTCCGCCGCGACGTTCTTGGCGAGCTTGGCCAGGCGCTGGGTCGCGATGATGCCGGCAAGCCCGCGCTTGCGGCCGCGGCACATCAGATTGGTCATGGCGCCGAGCGAGAGCTTGCGTGCTTCGTCCGAGACTTCGCCCGCCACCGCCGGCGCAAACAGCTGCGCTTCGTCGACGACGACGAGCATCGGGTACCAATGATCGCGGTCGACGTCGAACATCCCGCCAAGGAACGCAGCCGCGCGCCGCATCTGGTTCTCGGCGTCAAGACCTTCGAGATTGAGCACGGTGGAGACGCGATGCAGCCGTGCGCGCTCGCCCGCGACCTGGAGGCCGCGCTCGGTGTGATCCTCGGCCTCGATCACCAGATGGCCGAAGCGCTCGGCCAGCGTGACGAAGTCGCCCTCGGGATCGATGATAGCCTGCTGCACCCAGGGCGCGCTCTGCTCCAGCAGCCGCCGCAAGAGATGCGACTTGCCGGAGCCCGAATTGCCCTGCACCAGGAGACGGGTCGCCAGCAGTTCCTCGAGGTCCATGGCGGCCGCGGCGCCTGCCGTGGTCTGCCCCATCTCGATCGCAACCGTCATGTCCCCGACTCAAAGTCCGTCATTCGCGGACAGCGGCTTATCAATCCAGCCGCGGCGCGTCGAGCGCTCCAGCGCGAATCAGGCGGTGTTGCCCACGCCAAAACCGGAAAGCTCCGCCGTGCGCGGCAGGAACCCGGTGCCGAACGGCGCCGGCTCGGGGAAGATGGTGCAGACCGCCATCGCTCGGCCCGAAATGACGCAGATCAAGATCGACCGGCCCGAGACCTGCTATCCGGCCGTATGACCTTTATGACCTTCTTCACGGCGACCTATTTCCTGCTGGCGGTGCCGGGGCGGACCAACACCCTGCTGGCGACATCGGGGGCCGGAGCGGGCATCTCGCGCTCCCTTCATCTGCTCGCGGCGGAACTGTGCGGCTATCTGCTGGCGATCGCGGTGCTGCGGCTGGCGCTCGGTCCGGTCATCAGCGACATCCCGATTGCGGCGCTGCTGCTCCGCGTCGCCGTGACCATCTACATCCTGTGCCTTGCGGTCATGCTCTGGCGCGTCAACACGCGCGAGCTGCGCGGCGGCGCTGCGGTGACGTTCGGTCAGGTGCTGCTGACGACGCTGCTCAACCCGAAAGCACTGGTCTTCGCGTTCCTGCTGCTGCCGCTCGGGGCCGGACCGCTCGAACTGCTGCCGTGGCTCGGCGTGATCGCGCTTCAGATTCTCACCGCCGGCGCGGCGTGGATCATTCTCGGCGCAACGCTCGGACGTGGCGCCCGTCGCCTCGGGCGCCCTGACCTCGTCACGCGCACCGGCGCGGTCACGCTGGTCGCGGTGACCGGGCTGATCTGGCTGCAATCCTTCCTGGTTGCCTGAGCGCCGGCGTTGCCGGGGCGCGCCGCGCTACTGCGCGCCGGAGCCGCCCTGCACGATCTTCTCGTTCAGCTTCTGGTCCACGGTGTCGACGGTGCGGTCGATCTCGGCGTTGGGTACGCCGAGCTGATGCGAGATCAGCTTCACGAGCAGGTCGACACGCTCGATGAAGGGGGCGCCGCTCGCGACCGCGCGCGCGGCCGATGATGGCTTGAGCAGGCTCTCCGCGGCCTTGGCGTATTTCGCGAACGGCACCTGGTCCTGCGGATCGGCGCCGAGGCGGCGGGCGATCGCATCGACATGGTCGTAGATCGTCTGCGAACGATTGAGATCGCCGTGCACGGCGTCGCGGATCGACTGCGGCTCGTTCGGCGTGATGCAGCGGTAATTGCCGGTCAGCAGCATCGACCATTTCGCCAGCGGCACGAACAGGGAATCGAACACTTTCAGCTTCACCGGCACGTCGTGGCCGTCGAGCGTCACCGCGTCGATGTCGGCCTCCAGCTCGCGCAGCAGCTTGTTGTGCTTCTCGTCGGCGAAGACCGACGCCTTGAAGTTGGTGGGCAGGCCGACATGCAGCACGTTGGCCGCCTCTTCCGGCGGCCGGAAGGCCTGCGGGTCGGGCGAGCACAGCGTCACCAGCCCGGGCTCAAACCGCTCCCACACCTGCGCATTGGTGTAGGCCTCCTCGAGATCCATGTCGGCGAGTGCCGGAATCCGCTTCAGATAGGGCAGGGGCGGCATGTTCATGATCGACAGGCACGGCAGCTTCGCCGCGGCAATCTTGACCATGAGGACGCGCACCGTGTGGTTGGTGTATTGCGGCTCCTGCATCGCGAGGCCAACCAGATCGTAGCGGGAGAGGTCGACATTGGCCGGCGTCACCGCGTCGAGCTTGCCCGGGAGGTTGCGGGAGAAGATCGCCCGGTGCACCGCCTCGTCGCGTAGCTTAATGCGCACCTCGGTACCGTCGCGGTTGATCAGCTCCGCGGTCTTGGCGCGGCAGACCAGGGTCACGTTGTGCCCGGCCATCAGCAGCTTCGTGCCTAGCAGGGAGCCGTAAGAAGCCCCAAGAATCAATATGTTGCGCGCCATGCTCCGTCCCCTTGGCAATTTGCATGATTTTTCAGCCCCGGCCGTTCCGCGGGGCCGGTTGGAGGGCATGTAAAGCGAAGCGCAAGGGGATGGCAACTGGGATAATGCATACAAGGCTGCATCTGGTCCCCGCGGGTTCGAGGGCTAGCCTGGCGGGCCTGGTTCGACCTCGTGTCAACCCAGCGAAGCAAAGATATTCTTTTTTACCGAAATTCGGAAATAGCGTATGTGTCGCCTATCCCGGCTCAATCTCGAGGGGCGATCATGAGGTCGTCATTGTCGCGAGCCGGGCTTGCGGTGGACGCGGCAGCGTCGGCATGAAAGGTGCGGGCAGGGCGGGTAGTCCCTGTGAGCTCGTAACCGCGTGCGGACGAGCGGCGCTGCTAGGTTTCGTCTCGTCTGTAAGTTTCCGGCTCTGTCGACGGAGCTGGGAAAACTGCGGCGAAATGGCGGGCCGTGCGTACGGCAAAACCGTGTGGTCCTGGCCGTCGTTGCTACGGCCAAGCTCTCGCGAATGCGGCATTGGCGTCAACCGGCGCGGTGCCGGTGACTTTTGCGAGGGTGAGGGAGGCCAGAGGGAACTCGGCTCCCGGGAGAGCACGGCATAAGCAGTCCGACCATCGCGCAGGGAAGGCCGAGTGATTGGCACCACCTGTATGCTGCTGTGCGGTTTTCTGCGTGTGCGTTTTGCGCAGCAGACCGCGGGTGCGAGGTCAGCACCCGGTCTTCCCTGCGCCCTCTTGCCGATGAGGGCGGCGAGACGAAGCAAAGCTCGGGCGAAATCAGCCGCGAGGATGCGAAGGCGTGTCTGCAGGCTGACACGAGGGTTGGTGAATGACCATGCGACCTCATATTCCGTCATTGCGAGCGAAGCGAAGCAATCCAGAATCCCACCGCGGAGAGACTCTGGATTGCTTCGCGGAGCCTGTCATCGGGCCGCGCTTCGCGCGGACCCGTTGGCTCGCAACGACGATATTGATGGAGCGCCGCTTCTTGGCAGCCTCAGCCCTGGCTCGCCATGCGGTCGCGGTCGAGATGCTGCTCGATCTTGGGGCGGTCACGGGTGCGCTCGAAGCTGGTGCAAAGCAGCTCGGTCTCCTCGAGCGAGATCGGAGCACGATAGAGCCGGCACATGAATTCGGCGTTTCCGCGTCCCTTGGAGGTAGCCGGGCCGCGCTCTGCGAGAAACATGCAGTCCCGGCAGATGCTCGCTTCGAGCCGCTGATGGGCTGCATCGAGGTGATTGAGGATCTCGCGGAGAGAGTCGCGCAGCCTGATGCACTCCTCGGTCCCGAGCGACGTCACCGCGTTGACTACGTGATTGATCGGGTCGTGCTGGTTCAGGCACTTCTCACCCTGGGACGTGACGTGGAGGACGACGGAACGCTTGTCCTCATGCGACGGCTTTCGCACCAGGAACGACTTGCTCTCCAGAGTCTTCACGATCTGCGACGCCGTCGCGCGTGTGGCGCCGATGAAGCCGGCCAGTGCGGACGGCGTGCGCGAAAACCTGTTGGCGCGCCCGAGAAAGCGCAGCGCCATCCATTCCCGATCGCGCAATCCATGCTGATTGCCCTCGAAATACCAAGCCCGCGCCGCCTGAACCAGCAGCTCGACGGCTTCCCGCGCCAATGGCATGAATCTACCTCGTCCCCGGAACTTCGTCTGCGGCGTCCCGAAGCCGCTTTGCGCCCTGAGTGTCAGACGAGCATGCCCTGTCGAACTCTCGCACAATGGCGCGGATCGCACCGCGCCCGACCTCGGCCGATGAGCGTCGCATCGTCCGCAGCGAGAAGCCGTATCGCTGATGACATGCCAACAGCGTGGTCGTCGCGCGGGAGCTCGGGTTGCCGTCGCCGGCAAACCGTGGAACGGAGTAGCTCAACCGAAGCCCCCAAAGTTCAAGTCACAAGCAGACGTTTCTTATACTCAACCAAAACGATGGATGAGCTTCTCAACAAAATCAAGTAGAGACCCTCTCACAGGCTGGATGTCGTCGCAGGCGAATGTAACGTTCAAGGGCAATCTCGTTGTTCGGGACACATGATGGTGAACGCAATACATGGCGCGGCGAGTAATATGCACTCGATATTGTGAGAGTTTGATTGCACGCGCGTTGTTGTCTTGCGTTGATGCAAACTGATCGAAGCTTGTGCATCACGATGACGTTTGGCGGCACGTCATCCACAACTTGTGCGTTCTGCCGCGGAATCGTCGAGGGAACTCATTGGAATTGCACGCGGCGGTTGTTCCCGTCGTGCTTGCAGAATAGACTCTTCGATCGCTTGCACAGCGCTTGCCAGCTCGTGCACACCCGAACGGCGAATTCGCTCACGACGAAGATCGGTGTGCCTGTGTGCACGCGCATGCGCTGGAAGCGTAGCGACATGCGCAATCTCTTGTCGAAAACCACGGGCAGGGCGGACGGCGCCTCACCCTCTCCACCCGTCAGTCGCCCTTGAGCATGTCCCGAAGCTCGCGGAACGGATCGGCGCTCGGCGGAGCCGACGCGCCCTGTCGCATCGCGTTGTAGATTCGCGGAACCATCTCGACCGCCTGGTCGAGGCCCGAATCACGTCCCGGCTGATAGCCGCCCATCAGGCGAAGGTCGCGCGTGTCCTCGTATTTCGCGATCATGGCGCGCAGCTTGCTCACCAATTCGCGCTCCTCGGGGTCCCAGACGTTGTGGGCGAGGCGGGAGACCGAGGCCAGAACGTCGACGGCCGGATAGCGCGCCTGGTCGGCGATGTGCCTTGAGAGCACGATGTGCCCATCGAGCGTGCCGCGGATGGTGTCGGCGATCGGCTCGTTGTGATCGTCGCCATCGACCAGCACGGAGAAGATCCCGGTGATGGTGCCGGATCCCTCCTCGCCCGGACCGGCGCGCTCGAGCAGGCGCGGCAGATCGGTGAAGACGGTCGGCGCGTAGCCGCGCGCCACCGCGGGCTCGCCGGCGGCGAGCGCGACCTCGCGGGCGGCGTGGGCAAAACGGGTGATCGAATCCACCATCAGCAGGACCGATTCGCCGCGGTCGCGGAAATATTCGGCCACCGCCATCGCCGTCTTCGGCGCCAGTCGCCGCATCATCGGGCTTTCGTCCCCCGTCGAGACGATTGTGACAGCGCGATGACGGTCGTTGCCCAGCACGTCCTCGATGAACTCGCGCACCTCGCGGCCGCGCTCACCGACCAGGGCCAGCACGACGGTGTCGAAGCCCTGGCTGCGGGCGAGCATCGCGAGCAGCGTCGATTTACCGACGCCCGATCCGGCAAAGATGCCGACGCGCTGGCCGGCGCAGACCGGCGCGAACAGGTCGATGACGCGTACGCCGGTGCGCAGCGGCTTGTGCACGCGCGCACGCTTCATGGCCGACGGCGCCTCCGCCTCCGCCGAGACCGCCTGCGACCCTTGCGTGAGCGGCCCCTGTCCGTCCAGCGGCGCGCCGAGGGCGTTGATGACGCGGCCCTTCCAGCTCGGATCGGGCGCAAAGGACAGCGGCGGCATGCGGGAGGCGACCGAGCCGAGCCCGCCCGCGAACTGCCGGTCGAACGGCTTGGCGATGATGCCGTCGCTGTCGATCCGCACCACCTCGCCGATCTGGCGCTTACCGCCGCAATGGACGCCGATGAGCTCGCCGAGCCTGACGAAGCGCGACAGGCCGGAGACGCGAAAATGCGTCGGCGCGATCTCGGAGATCGCGCCACTGACGCTTGCCAGGGGAGTGCTCTGCTGAAGCTCCAGCAGCGCCCACTCGAGTTGCCGAAGAGCGTTCAAGGAAACCGTCCAACCTCATCCTGCGCGCTTGGCGCGCAATCTACTTGCCGGGTTCGCCGAGGGTCCGGATCGCGTTCTGCAGCGAGCTCTCGGTGCCCTCGATCATCGAGTTGGTGCCGTCGAAGGCGCGCGAGGCCGAGATCAGCCGCGTCAGTTCGAGCATCGGATTGGCGCCGGAGCCTTCGACATATCCCTGCTTGAAGCCGTCCCGGGAGAAGTCCGCGATGGCAGTCGCTGGCCGGTCGGGCGTCACGCCTGAATTGCCGTAGCGTTCGAGATTGGCGTCGGCCGGAATGCTGAACAGGCCGATGGTGCCGATCTCGTTGTTGTCCTGGATGATCGCGCCGCTGCGCGCGATCGAGATCGGTCCGCCGTTCGGGTCGAGCGTGATCTGCGCGCCGCCGGAATCGACGATCGGAAAGCCGCTCACGGTCTGAAGATCGCCGTTGGAGGCGATCTGGAGCCGGCCGTCGCGCGTGTAGACCGTGCCGTTCGGACCGGCGAAGGCGATCCAGCCCTGGCCGACCACGGCGACGTCGAGCGGGTTGCCGCTCTCGGTGATGTTGCCCATCTCTCGCGAGATGATGTTGTCGCCGGGCGAGGAGAACGCCACCGGCGTCGGACCCGCCTTGGACAGCACGGTCTCGAACTTCACCACGTCGGTGCGGAAGGCGGCCGTGTTGACGTTGGCGACGTTGTTGGCGATCGTCTGGAGGCGCTTTTCGAGGGCGACCTGCGCCGACAATCCCACATAGAGAGCCGATTGCATGACTTACCTGTTGAACCTGATGTTCTGAAGCGTCGTGAGCACGTTGGTATCCATGCTGACCGACGTCGCGGCGCCGGCGATCAGGACCAGCGCGGGATTGGTCGAGCTGTCGTTCCGGGCCTGGGTCGCATCCCACATCGCCGCAAAGCGCTGCACGAACTTGGTCACCTTGGCCGGATCCTGGAAGTCGGTGAGCTTGATCTTGTCCGCGATCATTTTGGCCTGGGCGTCGATGTTCGCCGCGCTGATCGTCGACGGCAGGCCGAGCGCGGTCTGCACCACCTGCGTCAGCGCCTTGTCGGCCAGGATCTGGTAGGCGGTCGTGATCGTGGAAGCCTTGCGGGTGAAATACAGCGCCAAACGCAGGCCTTCGTTCTGATCGCCGGCCTTCTCCTCCATCGTCTGCGTGACGTACTGGGTCGCGGTGCCGGTCGTGGCCGCGGCGCTCTGGGTCGCCTTGTCGCCGAGCGCGGCGAAATTGAAGGCGGTCGCGAATTGCCGGTAGCGGGTGTCGGTCAGCTTGTTGGCGAAGGCGTCCTTGCTCGCGACACCCTCGGTCAGCACCTTGCGCATGAACGCCTTGGCGTAGGTCATGTCGCTGAGGCCATAGGCCTTCATCGCATAGGAATAGAGACGATAGTCCTTCAGGAAATCGTCGATGGTCTTCACTTTGCCGATATGGCTGAGGAAGTAGTCGGTCTCGCGGCTGACATCCGGCTGCTTCGCGACCTGCGTCAGCGACTTGCCCATGTCCTTGGTCAGCCTGGTGTAGTCCGCGATGGTGGATAGCATGACACGCGCCCCTCTGGCCGCCGGTGCGACTCCGCTTCAAGCTGCCGGCAATTGCTTGCGCGGGGCTGGCGACCTCGAAGCCAGCTTCGCGCAAGCGTCGCCGACTAGGTATTCCAGGTGGGATCGGCGATGGAGCGGCGCGTTGGGCAGTTTCGTGGGGATTTTCATCACGGTAGCGGCGCTGCTCGGCGGCTTTGCCGCCATGGGCGGGCATCTGGCCGTGCTCATGCAGCCGTGGGAGTTCGTGATCATCATGGGAACCGCGGTCGGCACCTTCATCGTGGCCAATCCATGGAAGACGGTGGTGGACACGGGCGTCGCCTGCATGCAGGCCATCACCGGCGCGGTGCCCGGCCAGCGCTACTACCTTGACCTGCTCGGCGCGCTCCACGCTCTGATGCGCGAGCTGCGTGGTAAGGGGCGCAACGAAGTCGAGGCGCATATCGACGATCCAGCCTCCTCCGAAATCTTCAAGGCGTTCCCCAGCGTGCTCGGAGATCCCTCGCTGCTCCAGTTCATCTGCGATTATGTCCGCCTCATCATCATGGGCAATGCGCGCACGCACGAGATCGAGGCGCTGATGGACGAGGAGATCCATACCATCGTGAAAGGCAAGCTGGCGCCCTATCATGCACTGGTGACGGTCTCCGAGGCGCTGCCGGCGCTCGGCATCGTCGCCGCCGTGCTCGGCGTCATCAAGGCGATGGGCGCGCTCGACCAGTCTCCGAAGCTATTGGGCGGCTTTATCGGTGCAGCCCTGGTAGGCACCTTCGCGGGCATCTTCCTGTCCTATGGCGTGCTTTCGCCCTTCGCGATCAAGATCAAGATGACGCGCGAGAAGAAGTGTCGGCCCTACATCATCGTCAAGCAGACGCTGCTGGCATTCATGAACGGTGCCATGCCGCAGATCGCCGTCGAGCACGGCCGCAAGATGATCTCCAGCAGCGAGCGTCCCTCGATCGACGTCGTCGAGAACGAGACGATCGCAGGTCCCAAGGCCGTCGTTGCCGACGCTGAACCCAAGGCGGCGCGCGCATGATGATGGAAGACGCCGAGGTCGACCAGCGCAAGCAGCTGCCGAACTACCTGCTGGACGCTGCCGGCATATCGATCGAGCGTATGCCGATGCTCAATGTGATCTTCGATCGCATGGCGGCATCGTGCACCGACAGCCTGCAGCCGATGGCCGGAACGCCCTGCTATTTCTCGGTCAACGGCATCACCAACGACCGTGTCGGCGATATCATCAAGGACTACGAGGCCAACGCGGTCGCGGCGGTGCTCTATGCCGAGCAGTGGGACTCCCGCGTCATCATCATGCTGGACCGTGACTTCGTGTTCACGATGGTCGAAGCGATGTTCGGATCCGACGGCGCCGAGCCGCCGCTCGACGTCGAGCGCGCGTTCTCCAACATCGAGCTCCGCCTGGTCCAGGCGCTGTTCGAACGGTTCGCCAAGGCGCTGCAGTCCGCCTTCGCCGGCACGTCGAACGTGACCTTCCGCGTCGAGCGGGTCGAGACTGCGATGGCCTCGCTCGCGATCGGGCGGAGCGGCAACATGTCGATCTGCGCGAACATCATGCTGCAAGCGCTCTACCGCGGCGGCCAGATGTTCCTCATCATTCCGCACTCCGCGCTCAATCCGCTGCGCCAGAAGCTCGCTCACGTGGTCGTCAGCGACGGTCGCGCCGCCGACCCACGCTGGCGCGAGCAGATGGAAAGCGAGGTGCAGCGGACCGAGGTGACGCTCAGCGCCGTGCTCGACGAGAAGATGGTGACGCTCGGCGACGTCGTGAAGTTCGAGGTCGGGCAGGTGCTCGAGCTCGAGGCCACGCCGCGCACGCTGGCCCGTCTCGAAAGCAATAATCAGGTGTTGTTCTGGTGTCAGATCGGCCAGCTCGACGGCTATTACGCCATGCAGGTGGCAGATCCCGTCGATCAGAAGCGGGAGTTCGTCGATGATATCCTATCTCGTTGATATCGTGCTGCTGGCTGCGCTCGCCTTCACCAGCATGCGGGTGACGAGGATGCACCGCGAGCTGGCGCGGCTGCGCAGCTATCAGGGCGAATTCTCCACCATCATGCACGAGACCGCGGGTGCCTTCGACACGGTCATCACCGCGGCGCACGATTCAACCGCGAATCTCGGACGCCTCGCCAACGTGCTGAGCGCGAAGATCGACCAGGCCCACGAGGCGATCGCGGCGCTCGATGCGCGCAGCGGGCTCGCACCCGCGGCGACCGCCGAGCTGAACAAGCACTGAAAGCCGGCACCGGCAGAACAATACGGCCGGAACGCCGCGGCGCTCCGGCAGCGGAAGTACCAAGAGGCGATACCAAATGGCGCAATCCTTCGACTATGAGCCTGCATCTGCATCGACCGAGGCCGAGACCTCTCCGCTGGAACGCCTGGCCGAGATCGCCCAGCGCACCGCCGAGGAGACTGGCAAGTTCGCCAACGTCGACGCTATCTTGCGCATTCCCGTCACCATGCAGGTGGTGCTGGGATCGGCGACCATTCCGGTGGCGAATCTGATGAAGCTCGGACGCGGCGCGGTGGTTCCGCTCGATCACCGGGTCGGCGAACCCGTCGACGTCGTCGTCAACGGCCGCATCGTCGCCCGTGGCGAGGTGGTCGTCGTCGAAGAGGACAATTCCCGCTTCGGCGTCTCGCTGACGGAGATCGTGGGGCCGCTGGGGCAGGGTGATACCTGACCATGGCGGCACCGGTCGGCATCGCTCCCACCAAGCAGCGAGGCGTTACCACGCTGGGCGGCACGGAAAAGGTCGCCGCGCTCCTGCTGGCCATGGGCCGGCAGGCGGCGGCGAGCGTGCTGCAGCAGTTCGAACCGCAGGAGATCCGCATCGTCACCAAGGCGGCGGCGGAGCTGCGGCCGATCACCGCGCAGGAGCTCGAGGGGATCGTCGAGGAGTTCGCCCAGCAGTTCTCGATGGGCGCGAACATCCTCGGCACGCTCGGCGGTCTGGAGGCCGTGCTCGGCGACGTGCTGCCGGCCGACCAGGTCTCGCAGATCATGTCCGATCTGCTCGGCAATTCGAGCCGGTCGGTGTGGGACCGCGTCTCCTCGGTCTCGGAAAACTCGCTGGCGAGCTACCTGTCCAAGGAGCATCCGCAGACCGCGGCGCTGATCCTGTCCAAGGTCAAGCCGGCCTGCGCCGCCAAGGTCATGAGCCAGCTGCCTTCGAGCCTGCGCAACGAGCTGATGCGGCGCGTTCTGAGCCTCAAGCCGATCGTCGACGACGCCATGCGCATCATCGAGAAGACGCTGCACGAGGACCTGACATTGAATTTCGCCCGTAACCTCGGCGCCGACACCTACGCCCGCGTCGCCGACATCATCAACAAGATGGAACGCGGCCACATCGAGGACATGCTGAAGAGCCTGTCGGAGAAGCGGCCGAAATCGGCCGAAGTGCTGAAGGAGCTGCTGTTCACCTTCGACGACGTCGTCAACCTGACACCGAAGGCGCGCACCATGATCTTCGACCAGGTGCCGACCGATCGCATCGTCGTGGCGCTGAAGGGCACCGATAAGCATTTCCGCGAGCTGATCCTGTCCTCGGTCGCCTCGCGCGTCCGGCGCGTCGTCGAGCACGAGCTCGCCATCGGCGAGCCGTCCAACCAGCGCGACGTGCTGGAGGCGCGACGCGTGATCACCGACCTTGCGCTCGAGCTGGCGGAGAAGGGCGAAATCGAGCTCAACCCCGAGCAGGAGGATGAGCTGGTCTTCCGCTGACCGCTGAACGGGCATGGCAGAAACATCCGATCAGGAGAGCAAGACAGAAGAGCCGACCGAGAAGAAAGTCCGCGATGCGCTCGAACAGGGCAAGATTCCGGTCTCTCGGGAGGCCTCCATTTTCGCCTCGATGGCCGCGCTGATGGTGATCCAGGCGTTCCTGATCGGCCAGGGCGTGCAGCAATTGACGCCGACGCTGAAGAGCCTGCTCGACGATCCCGAGGGCTTTCCGCTCTCGACCGGTGCGGACGCGCAGAACCTGCTCACCGTGGTCGGCCTGCAGGCACTGCGGTTCCTGGTGCCGTTGGTGGTCATCCTGGTGGTGTTCGGGCTCGCCGCCTCGCTGCTGCAGAACGCGCCGCGCCTGGTGCTCGAGCGGATCAAGCCTGACTTGTCGCGAATCTCTCCAGTCAGCGGCTGGAAGCGGTTGTTCGGGACGCAGGGCCTGATCGAGTTCGCCAAGTCGCTGTTCAAGCTCGCCGCGGTGACCGCCGTGGTCGCCTTCGTGCTGCGCGCGTCCGAAGCGAGGGCGTTCGAGGCCATGTACACCGACCCGGTCGCGCTGCCGGAGATGATCCTCAACATCGCGATGCGAATCGTCTCGGCGATCTGCATCGCCACCATCGTCCTGGTGGCGATCGATCTCGCTTGGGCGCGCTTCCACTGGCGGCGCGAGCTGCGCATGACCAAGCAGGAGATCAAGGACGAGCACAAGCAGGCGGAAGGCGATCCCCTGATCAAGGCGCGTCTGCGCTCGCTGGCGCGCGACCGGTCGCGCCAACGCATGATCGCCTCGGCCTCGCGCGCGACGCTGGTGATTGCCAACCCGACGCACTTCGCGATCGCGCTGCGCTACAAGCGTGAGGAAAACGCCGCGCCGCTGGTGGTGGCCAAGGGCATGGACGTGATCGCGCTGAAGATCCGCGAGATTGCCGAGCAGAACCGAATCCCCGTCATCGAAAACAAGGCGCTGGCGCGCGCGCTCTACGAGGCAGTCCAGGTCGATCAGGTGATTCCGGCAGAATTCTTCCGGCCCGTTGCCGAGATCATCTACTTCCTCCAATCCAAGCAGGCGCCGCGGCCCGAGAACGTCCGATAGATTTCCGAGGATGGTGCTTCGCGCAACAGCTTGACGAAAGCTTAACGCCCTAGGCTCGTCCCGAATGGATCAGAATGGGGCCGTCGTGGGACCGCTTTATCTCTTCGAACTCGCATCGTCGCAGGCGCGCTATCTCGAGCTGCGTCAGTCGACCATCGCCACCAACGTCGCCAACGCCAACACGCCGGGCTTTCGGGCGCGCGACGTCGAGCCGTTCAACAAGGTGCTCGACGGCATGCCGGTGAGGCTTGCGACGACGTCGCCGTCCCACATGCAATTGGCCGCAGCCGAGACCGACACGCGGGCGACCGCGAAGAAGGACAGCTGGGAAGTGGTTCACTCCGGCAACTCCGTCAGCCTCGAACAGGAAATGATCAAGGGCAACGACGTCAATCGCGACTATTCGATGAACGCGGCGATCGTGCGGTCGTTTCACCGCATGGTGCTGTCGAGTGCAAAGGCCTGAGGTGAATTGACATGCTGGACTCATTGAGTGCCTCGCTGACGGTCGCAAGCTCCGGGCTCGAAGCGCAGTCGACGCGCATGCGCATCGTCTCGGAAAACCTCGCGAACGCCACCTCGACGGGGCGCGCCGCCGGCGCCGATCCGTATCAGCGCAAGACCATCACCTTCGATGCGGCGATGGATCGCGCCTCCGGCGCACAGCTCGCGAAGGTCAAGGAGATCGGGGTCGACACCACGCCTTACCGGGTGGAGTACGATCCGGGGCATCCCGCCGCCGACAAGGCCGGCTACGTCAAGCTGCCGAACGTGAACATGATGATCGAGATGGCCGACATGCGGGAGGTCAACCGCTCCTATGAGGCCAATCTCCAGGTCGTGAAGCAGGTGAGGTCCATGCTCGGCATGACCATCGATCTCTTGAGGAGCTGACCATGCTTGAGGCGATTTCATCCACCGCGATTTCCGCAGGGCAAGCCGCGGGCCGTGCGACCGAGACGCAGGCCGTCTCGCCGGCGGCGATCACCGCGATCCAGACCAGTGACGACGTTGGCTTCGAATCGGTGATGAAGCAGGTGACGTCGGATTCGATCGGGACGCTGAAGGCGGGCGAGGCGGCATCGATCTCGGCAATGCAGGGCAAGGAATCGACGCGCCGCGTCGTGGAGGCGCTGATGTCGGCCGAGCAGGCCCTGCAGACGGCGGTCGCGGTTCGCGACAAGGTCGTCCAGGCCTACCAGGAAGTCGTTCGGATGTCGATTTGATCTGAAGGAGTGGGACCAGTGAAATCACTCGCCATTGCGGCCACGGGCATGAACGCCCAGCAGACCAACATCGAAGTCATCGCGAACAACATCGCCAACATCAACTCGACCTCCTACAAACGGGCGCGCGCGGAGTTCACCGATCTGTTCTACCAGATGGACCGCATGCAGGGCGTCGCGAATACCAACGGGTCCTCGCCGATTCCGGAAGGTGCCAATCTCGGCCTCGGCGTCAAGTCCGCGGCGATCCGCAAGCTGCACATCCAGGGCGCGCTGACGCAGACCGGCAATCCCTATGATCTCGCGATCAACGGACGTGGCTGGTTTCAGGTGCTCGGCCCCAACAACGAGGTGCAATACACCCGTGCGGGCTCGTTCAATGTCAACGCCAACGCTCAGCTGGTCACGATCGACGGTTACCTGCTGGATCCGGCGATCACCATCCCGCAGGGGACGGTCGAGGTCACGGTCAACCAGACCGGCCAGGTGTTTGCCAAGCTCGACACGGAAGTGAATCCGCGGCAGATCGGCCAGCTCAACCTCGCCAACTTCGCCAACGAAGCGGGTCTGGAGCCGCTGGGCAGCAATCTCTACAAGGAGACCACGGCGTCCGGCACGCCGGTCGTCGGTCTGCCGGGCGATGCCGGTTATGGCAAGATCAACCAGAAATGGCTCGAAGCCTCGAACGTCGACCCGGTCAAGGAAATCACCGAGTTGATCTCGGCACAGCGTGCCTACGAAATGAATGCCAAGGTCATCCAGGCCTCGGATGAAATGGCCCAGACGGTCTCGAAGGGCATGCGCTAGTTCCGGTGTCTCGATGTTGAACAGGGTGGGCCTGATCGTGCGCGGGTTGGCCGCCGTGCTGCTGGTTCTCGCCGCGGCGCGGGCCGCCGCAGCCGAGGAGAAGCGGCTTCCCGTGCCGGCCGTCTCGATCCGCGCCGGCGAGCTGATCCGCGAGGAGATGATCACCGAGCGCGCCTTCGCGCCGAGCCTGCTCGGCGTCGCCATGTTCATCGAGGCGCGTCAGATCCTGGTCGGCCGCATGGCGCGGCGCGCGCTGTTGCCGGGCCAGCCCATTCCAACCAATGCGGTGGAGGACCCCTGGACCGTCGCGCGCGGCGCCATGGTCAAGGTCGTGGTCGAGGACAGTGGCCTCTCCATCGTCACTTACGGCTCGGCCATGCAGTCGGGGGCGGCCGGCGCGCTGATCCCCGTGCGCAATACGGATACCGGCGTGATCATCAGGGGCGTCGTCCAGCCGGACGGCAGCGTCAAGGTCATGGACGGGTCATGACCAGGCTCCTGCTTGCGCTCATACTGCTGGTGTCGGCCGCCAGCGCCCAGGCCGCCGTCCGCATCAAGGACATCGCGGACATCAAGGGTCTGCGCGAGAATCAGATCGTCGGTTACGGCCTCGTCATCGGCCTCAACGGCACCGGCGACACGCTGCGCAACGCGCCGTTCACCGAACAGTCCCTGCAGTCGATGCTCGAGAACATGGGCATCAACGTCAGGAACGAGACCACGAGCACCAACAATCCCCCGCGTCCAACCACGCTGCGCACGCGCAACGTCGCAGCCGTGATGGTGACGGCGGACCTTCCGCCTTCGATCGGGCCCGGCGAGCGCATGGACGTCACCGTGTCCTCGCTCGGCGATGCGACGTCGCTGCTCGGCGGCACATTGGTGATGACGTCGCTGCGCGCGGCGGACGGCGCCGTCTATGCGGTGGCACAGGGCGCGATCACGGTTGCCGGCTACAGCGTCGGAGGCCAGGCGCAGAACGTCAGCCAGGGCACGCCGACGGCCGGGCGCATCCCGAACGGTGCGCTGGTCGAACGCGAGGTGCAGGGAAGCCTCCACGAGATGGAGTTCCTGGTGCTACAGCTGAAGAACCCGGACTTCGTCACCGCAACGCGCATCCTCGACGCTGTCAACCGCTACGCCGGCGGTCGCTACCGCGCGCAGATCGCCTTCGAGCGCGACTACCGCACCATCGTGCTGTCGAAGCCGCGTCATGTCGGCCCTGTCCGCTTCCTCGCCGAGATCGGCGAATTGGTGGTCGAGCCGGATACGCCGGCGCGGGTCGTGATCAACGAACGCACCGGCACGGTCGTGATCGGGCGCGACGTGCGGATATCGACCGTCGCCGTGACCCACGGCAATCTGACGGTTCGCGTCACGGAGATGCCGGTGGTGTCGCAGCCGGCGCCGTTCTCGCGAGGACAGACGGTGGTCGTCCCGCAGACCGTGGTCGAAGCCAACGAGGCCGGATCGCAGGTGGCGATCCTGAGCGGGGTCGATCTCCAGCGCTTGGTGCGCGGGCTGAACCAGATTGGCCTGAAGCCATCGGGGATCATCGCGATCCTGCAGGCGATCAAGACGGCAGGCGCGCTCCAGGCCGACGTCATCGTGCAATGATGCGCAAGCGTCGTGCAAGCTTGGTCGCTCAATGCTCAGGTCTGAAGCGAGAATCGCACGCGGCCCGATGCTGAAGCTGGATCACAAAGGCAAACTCCTCCTGCTGGCCGCGGTAGCAATGCTCGCGAGCGCCTCGCCCGCGCTCGCCTTGGACGAGGCCAAGCCGTCGAAACCGCTCAACCTGCTCTCCTTCGCCCGCGCCCGCGCGGGCGGACCGCAGAAGCCGCAGCCGCCGGCCACCGCGACACCTGGCGACAATGCGTCGGTCCGGGCCACGGCATGGGCGGCCGAGGAGTCGGGCGCCGTTATCACCGGCGCGGTGCCGGAGACACCGGCGCCTGCCCGTCCGGCCAAGCCTGGCAGCGTCACGGCGCCGCCGAAGCCTGCACCGCCACAGGCTGCGCCGGCTCCCGACAACGAAATCGCGCTGTTCTGCAGCAACGTCGCCGATCCCGCCGTCGACGCCAGGCTGGCCTGGCAGCTCAAGGAGCTCGAGAAGGCCGAGAGCCTGCTGCGCGAGCGCATCGCCGAGGTCGAGGCCAAGCGCGCCGAATACGAGAAGTGGATGGCGCTGCGCGACGACTTCTTGAAGAAGGCCGAAGCAAGCGTCGTCGAGATCTATTCGCGCATGAAGCCCGAAGCTGCGGCGACGCAGATCGCCGGCATGGCCGACGAGACCGCCGCCGCCGTGCTCGCCAAGCTCAGCCCGCGCAGCTCGAGCGCGATCTTCAACGAGATGGACACGGCACGCGCGGCGCACCTCGCAGACCTGCTCGGCGGCATGCGTCGCGTGGACGACGGAAAGAGCAAATAGATGACCAAGCCGATCCTCATCCTTTCGCTGCTCGCGGCGTCCGTATTTCTGGCCGGTTGCTTCCATGATCCGGCCGAAGTCCTGACCGGTCCGCAGATGTCGCCCGTCGGCAGCGGCCTGCGGATGCAGGCCGATCCGATCCCGGTGACGCCGCGCATGCGCACGCCCATCAGCTATCGCTCGACCTGGGACGACGGCACCGATCTCTACCGCGATCCGCGCGCCCGCCGCACCGGCGACGTCGTGACCGTGATCATCTCGATGCAGGACAAGGCCAAGCTCGACAACAAGACCGGCCGCTCGCGCGATTCGCAGGTCAAGTTCGGGCTCGACTGGCTGATGGACATCGCTGGATGGAACGACACGGGTTCGGCCAACGCCAATCTCAGCACCAATACCCAGATCAAGGGCAACGGCCAGATCGACCGCACCGAGGACATCAGGCTCTCGATCGCGGCCATCGTCACCGACGTGCTGCCCAACGGCAACATGATGATCAGCGGTTCGCAGGAATTTCGAGTCAACACGGAGATGCGCGTGCTCAAGGTCGGCGGCATCGTGCGTCCGCGTGACATCTCGCGGGCCAACACCATCTCCTACGACAAGATCGCCGAGGCGCGCGTGTCCTACGGCGGGCGCGGAAATCTGTCGGACGTGCAGCAGCCTGGATGGGGACACCGGATCTATGACGCCGTGGCACCATTCTGAGGCCCGAGCCGGCCGGATCGCGCCACGATGGCGGGCGACGCCATGCGCCTGATCGCCGCCATCGTCGTGCTGACCCTGATCGCGATCGGCGCGGGCGCGATTGCCGGTCTGCATCTGATCGCGACCGCCGAACGCGTTGCCGACGCCAAGAAGAACGCCACATCGCCGCCGATCGCGTCGAGCTACGCCGGCAGCGCGCGGCTCAGGAAATTGTCTCCGATCGTGACCAATCTCGCCGCGCCGGCGAACAATTGGGCGCGCATAGAAGCCTCGATGGTGACCGACAGCATGAGCGACGAGGATGCCGGCATTCTGGCCGCCCATATCAGCGAGGACATCGTGACCTATTTGCGGTCGGCGACGGTGGCGCAGTTCGAGGGATCGCGCGGGCTCCAGCATCTGCGTGACGACCTGACCGAGCGTGCCAATATCCGCTCATCGGGCAAGGTCCGCGAATTGATCATCGAGACGCTGGTGATCCAGTGAGGGTGAAAGTCCTGCTGCTCGCAATGGTTCTGGTCGTGCTGCCCGAAGCGGCGCTGGCCCAGATTCCGGACCTGAATTCCCTGCTGCCGCCCGGAAACGGCTCGACCAGCGGCCGGATCATCCAGCTGATGGCGCTGATCACGGTGCTGTCGGTGGCGCCGGGGCTGCTGATCATGGTGACGAGCTTCACGCGATTTGCGGTGGCGTTGTCGTTCCTGCGCGCCGGTCTCGGCCTCCAGACCACGCCAGCCAACCTGGTGCTGATCAGTCTCGCGCTGTTCATGACCTTCTACGTGATGGCGCCGACCTTCGACCGCGCCTGGGAGACCGGCGTCCAGCCGCTGATGAAGAACGAGATATCGGAGGAGGAAGCCTATCTGAAGATCACCGATCCGTTCCGCGAGTTCATGCTGGCCCATGTCCGCGACAAGGATCTCCAAACCTTCGAAGCGCTCGCTGCCGAAAGCTTCCGCAGGAAGTTCGACGACAAGCGGGTCGATCTGCGCGTCATCATTCCGGCCTTCATGATCTCCGAGCTCAGGCGCTCGTTCGAGATCGGATTCCTCATCATCCTGCCGTTCCTGGTGATCGACATGATCGTGGCGACGCTGACCATGTCGATGGGCATGATGATGATGCCGCCGACGATCCTCGCGCTGCCGTTCAAGATGCTGTTCTTCGTGCTGATCGACGGCTGGAATCTGCTGGCTTCCGGGCTGGTCCGCTCGTTCTCGTGAGCACCGCGAGCGCCCGCCGGCCGATTATGGTTAAGCGAAACGCGCTGGATATGGTTAGCGGTGCGTAATTTAACCATATGATTTTGCTGCAGAATTCGAGCCCGTCTTAATCCGGAAGCAAGATTCGGCGTGCTAGCAACACGGTACGGCGGGTTGGACCCACACAGATCGGTCCAAAGGCATGATGCCGCCCTTCCGTACCGGTGCAAGCCCGGTATGTCCCCTCGTGAAAATGTAAACGCGTACATAAAGGGACATTCGCAATGTCAAGCCTGCTTACGAACTCGACTGCCATGACCGCACTCCAGACCCTGCGGTCTGTGGGTTCGCAACTTTCCACCACGCAGAACCGGATCTCGACCGGCCAGCGCGTGTCCACCGCGTCGGACAACGCCGCCTATTGGTCGATCGCAACGTCGATGCGCTCCGACAACGCTGCGCTCTCGGCGGTGTCCGACTCGCTCGGCCTGTCGGCCGCGACCGTCGACACCGAATATACCGCTCTGACCTCGGTGATCGGCGACAAGGACTCGGGTCTGACCAAGCTCCAGGCGCTGCTGGTCCAGTCCAAGACTGCAGGTATCGACCGCACCAAAATCCAGGCGGACATCACCCAGATCCAGCAGGACATGAAGCTGAAGGCCAACTCGGCGACCTTCAACGGCATTAACTGGCTGAGCACCACGACGGGTACCACTCCGACGAGCTTCAGCCTGGTGTCGTCCTACTCGCGCGTCGGCGGCACACCCACCATCGGCTCGATCACGGTGACGACGGCCAACTACACGCTCTACTCGACCACGCAGACCGGCATTCTGGACACCGTGGCCGGCAGTGCGTCGGTCGACACGATCAACATCTCTGCGCTGACCGACTCGGCCGCCGACCAGACCACGCTCGATGGCTACATCGCGCAGGTGACGACTGCGATCAACTCGGTGGCCTCGGCCGCCGCCAACCTCGGTGCGGTCAAGAACCGTATCTCGACCAACACGAACTTCGTGAAGTCGCTGATGGACTCGGTTGACCGCGGTGTCGGTCAGCTCGTCGACGCCGACATGAACGCGGAATCCACCCGCCTGGCCGCCCTTCAGGTTCAGCAGCAGCTCGGCGTGCAGGCGCTCTCGATCGCCAACAACAGCAGCCAGAGCATCTTGTCGCTGTTCCGCTAAGACGGAAGTCATCGGAGGAGGGCCGCGCTTCTCGCGAAGCGCGGCCCTTTCGTTTGGGCATGGCCACGCGCGCCCAAGTCCGGCCGCCTGTTGCGGCAGGAACACAGGGCCACAAGCCCCGCACAAGCTTCGCTCGCTAACCTCGCCGCTACGGCAGATTGGGCCTTGAACCGCGTTTGCGGCACGCCCAAAGGCATGACGCCGCTCTGTCGTACCGGTGCAAGCCCGGTATGTCCCCAACTCAAGTCAATCTTCAAAGGGACATCAAAATGGGTTCTAGTCTTCTCACCAACTCCTCCGCGATGACCGCGCTCCAGACCTTGCGGTCTGTCAGCACGCAACTCGCCACCACGCAGAACCGGATCTCCACCGGTCAGCGCGTGTCCACCGCCTCGGACAACGCCGCCTATTGGTCGATTGCGACCTCGATGCGCTCCGACAACGCCGCGCTGTCCGCTGTCTCCGACTCGCTCGGCCTGTCGGCTGCGACCGTCGACACCGAATATACCGCTCTGACCTCGGTGATCGGCGACAAGGAATCCGGCCTGACCAAGCTCCAGGCGCTGCTGGTCGAAGCCAAGACTGCCGGTATCGACCGCACCAAGATCCAGGCGGACATCACCCAGATCCAGCAGGACATGAAGCTGAAGGCCAACTCGGCGACCTTCAACGGCATTAACTGGCTGAGCACGACGACGGGTACCACCCCGACGAGCTTCAACCTCGTGTCGTCTTACTCCCGCGTCGGCGGTACGCCCACCATCGGCTCCATCACGGTGACGACCGCCAATTACACGCTCTACTCGACCACGCAGACCGGTATTCTGGATACCGTGGCCGGCAGCGCCTCGGTCGACACGATCAACATCTCCGCGCTGACCGATTCGGCGGCCGACCAGACCACGCTCGATGCCTACATCGCGCAGGTCACCGCCGCCATCAACTCGGTGGCCTCGGCAGCTGCCGATCTCGGTGCGGTCAAGAACCGCATCTCGACCAACTCGGAGTTCGTCAAGACCCTGATGGACTCGGTTGACCGCGGTGTCGGCCAGCTCGTCGACGCCGACATGAACGCGGAATCGACCCGCCTGCAGGCTCTGCAGACCCAGCAGCAGCTCGGCGTTCAGGCGCTCTCGATCGCCAACCAGAACAGCCAGAGTATCCTGTCGCTGTTCCGCGGCTAAGCGGCGCTTTCGAAAACGACCGTGCTCCCTCAGGGAGCACGGTCCCCGCCGTGATGGTGGGCGCCGACACGCGATGTGCCGGCAATCGAAACCTTCGTCATACTTCTGCGACACGCCGCAGCCGGTCGGGCTGCCCTGCGTAGCGCTCGCTTGCGGCTGCCAAACCGATTGCGTCGCCCCATCTTGTAAAATTGCAACGCCTCGCCAGCGAACCCGAAATTCGCGCCTCGCGCAACCTTCAGACAAGGTTGGCAGCTGAGTGTCGTCACCATTCGCATTGGTACGAGGTCATATGCTCAGTCGTGCGCAGGTACAGCAACTGCTCAACAATCTGCTGGAGCTTGGGCCGCGACGCCTGATGGCCTTGGGACTGATCGGTTTTGCGGTTCTCGTCACCGTCGTCGGCGGCGCCTATTATCTCAGCCGCCCCGAGTTCGAAACGCTCTACACCGGCCTCACCCGCGAGGACGTGACGCGCATCGGCGCGGCGCTGCGCGAGCAGAACATCACCTTCGACGTCAATTCCGCCGGCGACGCGGTCTCGGTGCGTCCGAGCCAGACCATGCAGGCGCGGATGCTGCTCGCCGAGAAGGGGCTGCCGACCAGCGCCAATTCCGGTTACGAGCTGTTCGACAAGATCGGCTCGCTCGGGCTGACCTCGTTCATGCAGGAGGTCACCAAGCTGCGCGCGCTCGAAGGCGAGATCGCCCGCACCGTCCAGCTGATGAAGGGCGTGAAGGCGGCGCGCGTGCATATCGTGCTGCCGGTGCGCGGCTCGTTCCGCGCCACGCAGCAGCCGCCTTCGGCATCGGTCGTGCTGCGCACCGACGGCGCGATCGAGGCGCGCACGGCGCAGTCGATCCGGCATCTCGTCGCCGCCGCCATTCCCGGCATGAGCCGCGACAAGGTGACGGTGCTCGACGCCGACGGCTCGATGCTGCTCGCCGAAGAGGACGAGGCCAGCGCCGCGCCGACCAAGATGGCGAGCCTGCAGAAGACGGTCAGCGGCATGGTGCAGGAGAGCATCCGCAAGGCGCTGACGCCGTATCTCGGCCTCGACAATTTCGAGGTGAGCGTCGCTCCGCAGCTGTCCACCGACAAGCGGCAGATCAACGAGACGGTCTACGATCCCGAGAACCGCGCCGAGCGCTCGGTGCGGGCCGTACGCGAGAAGGAATCCTCGCAGAACGCCGACCGCTCGTCGCCGACCACGGTGCAGCAGAATCTCCCCGACCAGCAGGTGAATGCGGGCGGCGGCAAGAACTCCAGCGAGGACAAGACCCGCCGCGAGGACGTCACCAATTTCGAGGTCTCCTCCAAGACCACGACGACGGTCAGCGACGGCTATTCCGTCAAGAAGCTGTTCATCGCCGTCCTAGTCAATCGCGCGCGGCTGGTCGCCGATCTCGGCGACAAGAGCAACCAGGCCATCATCGACAGCAAGCTCGCCGAGATCAGTCAGCTCGCGGCGACGGCGGGCGGACTGGACAAGGCGCGCGGCGATCAGATCCAGGTGACGGCCGTCGATTTCATCGAGGGCTCGCGTGAGCTGGCGCCGGTGCCGCCGATCAGCTTCGTCGAGATGATCAACAAGCAGCTTGGCAGCGTCATCAACGCGATCACGATCCTGGCCGTGGCTTCGATGCTGGTCTGGTTCGGGCTGCGGCCGGCGGTCAACGGCATTCTGACCCATCGCGCGGAGCAGGAGCAGGCCGAGGCGGCCGAGGCCGCTCAGCTCGAGGCCTCGGCGGCCCTTGCGCTGCCCGACGGCGAGGAGGCCGAGCTCAACCTCGTCGAAGACCTCGAAGGCAAGATGCAGCGAACGCCGCAGAAGCGGCTCGAGCAGATCGTCCGGCTCGATCAGATGCAGGCGGCGGCGATCCTTAAAGACTGGATGCGACGCGAGGAGGCGGCATGAACGCGGCAATCGGAAAACTCCTGACGCAGTTCGATGCGAATGGCCGGGTCAAGTCGTCGCCGCCGCCCCCGCCTCCAAAAATCCAGGATGTGCTGACCAGGCCAAAGGAGGCGAGGCGCGATCCGCAGCCTCAATCGCAGCCGCAGGCCCACACGCAGCTTCAGGCTCAGTCCCCGGCGCCCGCGACGGAAGCGCCGCCGGTCAATCTCCTGGACGACGCCTATCGGCGCGGCCATGCCGCGGGCGTCGCGGAAGGCGACGCCAAATTGGCCGAGGAGCGCGTCCGCAGCGCGATCCGGCTCGGCGAAGAGCGGGCCAAATGGTCCGATCAGCAGGCGGTCGCGATCGTCAGCGGCTTCGAGGCGGCCTGCCGCGAGATCGAGACCAATATCGCAAGCTCCGTGGCGCGGATCCTGCTGCCGTTCCTCACCGATGCGGTGCGCGACAAGGCGATCGGTTCGCTGGTCGAGCAGATCGCGGCACTGACCGGCAGCTCGTCGGCGCCGGCCTTCAAGGTCACCGGCCCGAGCGAGCTGCTGGATCTCGTGAAGACGCAGCTCGAGGCGTCGAGGCGAACGGGCATCGCATACGAGGCCGCCGAGACGCTCGAGGTGCGCGTCGTGGCCGACCAGACCGTGATCGAGACGCAGATCTCCGCCTGGAGTGAACGCCTCAAGGAAGCGCGCCGGTAGTCCGCCATGGAGGAGGTCAAGCATGAGATCGTGATCGTCCGCCGCCGCAGCGCCTTCGCCGAGGAGGCGCATCACGGCGGCGTCTGGAAGATCGCCTATGCGGACTTCATGACCGCGATGATGGCGTTCTTCCTGGTCATGTGGCTGCTCAACGCGCTCAACCAGGACCAGAAGCAGGTCGTCGCGAGCTATTTCAACCCGATCAAGCTCGCTGAGAACTCACCTGCCCCAAAGGGCCTCAAGGATCTCTCAAAAAAGGAGCCGTCGTCGTTCGAAGGCCAGGACGGCAAGCGTCAGCCGGCCGGCACGAACGAGGAAAGGCGCGGCGATTCTCCGACGGCTGAGAAGCCGGCCTCTTTCGAGGAGAAGGTCCTGTTCCGTGACCCCTATGCGACGCTCGCCGAGATCGCCAACAGCGCGAACCAGTCGACGGGCCAGCGGCGCGCCGGCGCTCTGACCTCCGCTGAAGAGGACGGCCTCAAGGGGGGCGATGCCTATCGCGATCCATTCGATCCCGGCTATTGGAAGCTGGCGCCACAGGCGTCCAAGGACGCCGATCGCTTCATCGAGAGCGAGCCGAAGCCGAATGCCTCCGCGCGAGACGGCGCAGCCGGAGCAAATCCGGGCGAGGTGCAGGCGCGCCGGAGCATGACGGATGATGCCGGCGGCAACGTGGCTCCGGGCCCGGAGAGCTCGTCCGCAAGTCTGTCGCCGCTGGCGCCACCGGGCGCCGCACCGACGCAGTCGCCGCGCGAGGGCAGCGCCCAAGCTGGCGTCCAGGTGAGCACCGCCCGGCAGGCTCGTCTCAACGATACGGCGAAGGAGCCGGAGGCGCGCGACACGGCGCAAACGCAGCAACCCACCCTCAAGCAGCTTCAGTCCGCGGTCGCGGAGGCGCTGTCGGACATCAAAGCAGGGGCGGGGCCGGCGGCCGAGGTGCGTCAGGTCGAGGAAGGGCTCCTGGTCAGCCTCACCGACGATGCGAGCTTCGGCATGTTCGCGGTCGGCTCGGCGGAGCCGCGGCCCGAGCTGATCCGCGTGATCGACAAGATCGGGCCGCTGCTGATGAAGCGCCAGGGCATGATCATCGTCCGCGGGCATACCGACAATCGGCCGTATCGGTCGGAAACTTACGACAATTGGCGGCTGTCGACCGCGCGTGCGCAGATGGCCTATTACATGCTGGTCCGTTCCGGCGTCGATGCGCGGCGGATCGAGCATATCGAAGGTTACGCCGATCGGCGGCCGAAGCTCCCGAACGATCCGGCGGCCGCCCAGAACCGCCGGATCGAAATCCTGATCCGGGAGAAGCGACCTTGATCAGGCTGCTGCGCCGCGCCGTCTTGCTGCTGCCGTTCATCGCGGCAAATGCGCTTGCCCAGCCTGCGCCCCAGGGCAGCGAACCCTATGAGCTCGTCCGCGCGTTGCAAGCGGTGCAGGACGGCATCGCCCGCGGCGACACCGCAGCACATGGTAATCATATCTCCTTGGTCCGGCAGATCGGCGAGAAGTTTCTCGCTGCCGATCCCGCGGTGTGGAGCAATCCGCAGAACGGCCAGGCCGTCGTCATCTACCTGCTCAGCGGCGGTGCGCCGCAAATCGTCCGCAAACTGCCGCGCGACAAGATGAACGTCGACGAGCGGCTGTTCAACGGTGCGCTCGCCTATGTCGAGGGTCGCCAGGAGGAAGCGCGGGAGCTATTCAAGGAGATCAAGCCGCGGACCATTCCCTCGGGACTGGGCGGACAGGTCGCGCTGGTTCAGGGCGCGCTGTTCGCGCGCGCCGAGGCATCGCTCGCGATCGAGCGCCTGGACGATGCGCGCCTGCTGCTGCCCGGCACGCTGGTCGAGGAAGCGGCGCTGCGGCGCGAGATCCTGCTGGTGGGGCAGGCGGAGGATTTCGAGAAGTTCGAGTTCCTGACGTTGGCCTATCTCCGCCATTACCGCAACTCGATCTATGCGGGCGATTTCTGGCAGCGCTTCTCCGCGGGGCTGACGCAATCGAGCCTGGCACTCGACGAGCGCCGCTTTGCGCGGATCTCAGCCCTGCTGGAGCAGATCGATCGTGCCAGCCGCCTCAAGCTGTATCTCGTGATCGCGCGCGCCGCGATGGTGCGCGGACGGCTGAGTGTGACCCGGCTGGCCGGCGAGCGGGCATTGACCCTCAGCGCGGATGCATCAGCGGAGCGCGAGCGCGCCCATTTCTTCCGCGGGGCCTCGCGCGTGCTCGCCGACGAATATGACGGCGGTCTCGCCGAACTGAAGGCGCTCGACCGGTCGAAGCTGCCCGAGCGCGACCTCCCCCTTCTCAATGCCACGGTGCAACTCGCGCTCGATGTCCGCAAGCCGTTCGCGGGCGGATCCGCCGCGGCGGCGGACAAGCCCCCGGCAACGCCGGCGCGCCTCGATCTGGCGTCGTCGACCGCGACGCTCGCACGCGCGCAGAAGCAGCTCGGCGAGCTCGAACTTCTGACCAAGGACCGCCGTCCATGACCAAGCTCAGTGGAACCTCCGGACAGCTCTTCAACGGTCTCGCCGAGAGTCTCAACATGCGCGGGTCGCGCGCGGCAAAGGGCGCAGCGACCAAACCGCAGGCGAATTCGTCCTTCAACGAATTGCTCCACACCGTCTCGAATCTCGCCAAGCAAGCCCTGAGCGAAGACGGCAGCGAGACGGCCGCGAAGACCGGAACGCTGCGCACGCGTCCGATCCAACCGACCGAGCAGGAGAAGCCGAAGCAGGCGACGCTGCGCGAACCTGTCGCGGCCACCGCAGATCCAAAGTTCATGGACGAGGCCTCCGACACCAAGTCCGACAGGCTGGCGGAGAAACAGCATCCGGTCGATCATGTCACCGGGACAGATCGCCAGGATCAATCCGGCATCGCTGTGATGGTCGGGCAGGAGATCGCTGCCGTGCCTGCCGTGAAGCCGCAGATGCAAGTTCCCTCCGCAGACAAGGAAGCGCCTGCGCGCGATGAGCGGTTAACCTCGGCGAAGCACGAGGCTCCGGGCGTGATGAGGGCGCCAACCGGGGATCCCGGTCCATCCAGTCCTGCCCCGGCCGGCGCGCGCTCGCAGGCGGCGGCTTCGCAAGCGATGGCGGCGTCGCAATCTGCGCTGACGCAAGGTATGGAGGCTTCGAGCGCAAGGCCGGCATCATCCGGCTTCGAGGCTGTTACGGCCGATGTCGAGCGCGCTGCCAAGGCTTCGGCGCGCGCCGCGCTGCCCGAGACGACCAAGGTCACCGTGGTCCAGCAGGAAACCCATCTGCCACCGGCGCAGTTCAACGCCCCGCAGCAGGTTGCCAATGCAGTCGTCGCCGAGCTGAAGGAGTCCTCGGCTCCGGCTGCGTCCGCGGCACCCGATCTCGCCGCATCCCAGACCAACGCACCGGATCAGCCGCTCAGGATCCTGACCGTCAATCTCGAACCGCCCGCGCTCGGCAACGTCACGGTGCGCCTGCGTCTTGTTGGCACCGAAGTGTCCGTCCAACTCGCGGCCGAGCGCAAGGACACGAGCCAGATGCTCGACCAGCAGCGCGACCAGATCCGCGATCTCATGCAGTCAGCAGGCTATGTCGCCGACGTCGCGCCGGTCCAGCACGGCTCGCTGGACGGATTCCAGAGCGGCTCCGGCCAGTCCCAGCCCCAGCTCTCGGGCCAGCAACAATCCTCGCCGCAGTCGCAAGGCGCGTTCGGCGGCGCCGGCACGTCGTCGGGGCAATCCGACGGCGGCGCGAAGCAGGCCCGCGAGGAGCGCCAGTTCAATCAGGAGACGCGTCATGAGCAGGACGTGGCGCCGCATCACCGTCGCGGCCCTGTTTATCTCTAGTGCGGGCGCCGCCGAGGCGGCCGCCGAGACTGTGCGCCCCTGCGAGCGCGAGATGACGCGCGCGGCCCGGCAGCATGGGATTCCGCTCGGCATTCTCTATGCGGTCGGCCTCACTGAGACCGGCCGGCGCGGCGCGCTCCATCCTTACGCGCTCGGGGCCGACGGCCAGACCGTGTTCGCCAAGGACATCAACGATGCAATCGCGAATTTCGAGGCGATGCGCAGCAAAGGCATCAAGCTGATCGATCTCGGCTGCATGCAGATCAACCATTACTATCACGGCGAAAAGTTCGCTTCGGTCCGGGCGATGTTCGATCCCGCGGGGAACGTCGAGTACGCCGCGCGCTTCCTGAAGGAGTTGAAGCAGCGCGAGGGCAGCTGGACCATGGCGGTCGCCCGCTACAACGCGGGTCCCAACAATCAGCCGGCGCAGAAGCGCTATGTCTGTCACATCGTTGCGCATCTCGTCTCGAGCGGTTTCGGCGCGTGGACGGACAAGGCGCGCTCGTTCTGCCAGCCCGGGACGAGCTGAAGCAGAGCTGACCGGACCACGACAAGTTGTGCATCGCGCCCAATCATCAGCCCCGCGCAAGCAAGAACCCCCATTGTAGCTGCAACCTACCAAAGGAGCCCAATTCATGAGCCTGTATGGTGTTATGCGCACCGGCGTTTCCGGGATGAACGCGCAGTCCAACAAGCTGTCGACGGTCTCGGACAACATCGCCAACGTCAACACGACGGGCTACAAGCGGGCTTCGACGGAGTTCTCCTCGCTGATCCTGAAGAGCGGCTCCGGCAATTACGATTCCGGCGCTGTCGAAACCAAGGTCCGCTATGCCATCAGCGACGGGGGCAATACGCAATATACCACATCGACCACGGACCTCCGCGTCCAGGGCAATGGCTTCTTCGTGGTGTCGAACGCCAACAACACGCAGCAATATCTGACGCGGGCCGGCTCGTTCGTGCCCGACAGCCAGGGCAACCTGGTCAACGGGGCGGGCTTTTATCTTCTGGGCCAGCCCGGCAACGTGACCAATTTCTCGCAGAACAGCCTGTCCGGCATGCAGATCGTCAACATCGCCCAGGTCTCGCAGGTGCCGGTGCCGTCAACGGCGGGGACGCTGACGACCGGCAACCTGGATCCGAAAGCGGCCGTCATTGCTGGCCCGCCTGGTCCGGCGTCATATTCATCGAAGAGCTCGATCGTGGCCTACAACAATATCGGCCAGGCCGTTACGCTCGACGTCTATATGTCTCACACGGCGACAGCTGCCGGCTCGGATACCTGGCAGATCGGGGTCTACGACTCCGCGACGGGCACCTCGCTCGGCGCCGCCACGACGTTCACCTTCGATACCACGGCGGCCGGCAGGGGCGCGCTCGCCGCGGCGAGCCCGACCGGTCTTGCCTTCACCGTTCCCGGAGGTGCGGCGATGACCTTTGACCTGTCGAACTTGACCCAGGTCGGTACCGACTTCAGCTTCAAGGCCACCGTCAATGGCAGCGTTCCCTCGGCTATTGACAAGGTCGATATCGACGATGCCGGCCACGTGACGGCGATCCTCAAGAATGGGCAGCAGCTGACGCTCTACACCATCATGCTCGCCGACGTCGCGAGCCCCGACAATCTGACGCCCGAGCCGGGCAACGTCTATTCGACCAACATGAATTCCGGCAACGCGCAGGTCGGAAATGCCGGCACGGGTGGGCTCGGCACGATCCAGTCCAGTGCCCTGGAGGACTCCAACGTCGACCTTGCGGACGAACTCACCGGCATGATCGAGGCCCAGCGCGGCTTCACGGCGAACTCGAAATCGTTCCAGACCGGCTCGGATCTGCTGGACGTCGTCGTCAACCTGAAGCGCTGAGTTCTTCGGCGCTCGTTTTCGGGCAAGAGCACGCCATGTCGCTTACCGCCGCTCTCAACTCGGCTCGCTCCTCGCTCATGGCGTCGAGCGTCCAGTCGTCGGTCATCTCGCGCAACATCGCCGGGGCCAGCGCCACCGGCTATTCGCGCAAGCTCACCGTGCTGGACAATTTGCCCGGTGCCGGCGTCTATGTCGCGGCGATCCAGCGCGCCGCCAGCTCGGGCCTCTACAACAACGTCCTCGTCGCGACCTCGTCGTCCGCCAAGCAGACCGCGATCTATGACGGCCTGCAGAAGATCGCCACCGCGACGGTGGACGATCCGGAGCTCGACCAGTCGCCGACGGCGCAGCTCAACGCGCTGAAGCAGGCGTTGCAGAAATATGCCAACGCCCCGGACAACGCCACGCTGGCGCAGGCGGCCGTCGCGTCCGCCAAGGACATGGCGACCGCGCTCAACCAGGCGACCCGGACCGTGCAGTCGGTCCGCGAAAGCGCCGATGCCGACATGCAGACGTCGGTTCAGAACATCAACCAGTTGCTCTCCCGGTTCGAGACCGTGAACACCGCGATCGTGAAAGGCACGATCTCCGGCGACGACATCACCGACTATCTCGATCAGCGCGACAGCATCGTCTCGCAGCTGTCGCAGGAGGTCGGCGTCAACATGTCGATCCGCCCCAATGGCGACGCGGCGCTCTACGCCGACAGCGGCGTCGTGCTGTTCGACAAGACGGCGCGGACGGTGAGCTTTGCGCCGACGAATGCCTACACCGCCGGCACCACGGGCAACGCCGTCTACATCGACGGGGTCCCGGTGACCGGCGCCAATTCGGTGATGCCGCTGAAGTCGGGCAAGCTCGCAGGCCTCGCCCAGCTGCGCGACCGGGACACCGTCACTTATCAGAGCCAGCTCGACGAAATCGCGCGCGGCCTGATCAACACGTTCAGGGAAAGCGATCAGACCGCCGCGGCGCTGCCCGACGTTCCCGGCCTCTTCACCTATCCGGGCGCGCCGGCGATGCCGGCGAGCGCGACCGTCTCGGTGGGCCTCGCCGGCACGATCTCGGTCGCCGCATCGGTCGATCCAGCCCTGGGCGGCAACCCGAATCTGCTGCGCGACGGCGCGATCAGCGGCAACCCTGCCTACCGATACAACACCGCCGGCAACGGCGGCTATTCGGTTCGGCTGCAGCAGCTCATCGGCGGCATGGATGCCGCGCAGCCGTTCGATGCAACCACGCAGGGCAAGCCGAGCGGCAGCCTGATCGACTTCGCATCGTCGTCGGCGAGCTGGATCGAGAATCAGCGCAAGGTCGCCAACGACAACTCCGAGTACCAGAGCACCTTGCTCAACCGCAGCATCACGGCGTTGTCAAACGTCAACGGCGTCAACATGGACGACGAGATGGCCTTAATGCTTCAGGTCGAGCGCACTTATTCGGCCTCGTCGAAGATCATTTCGACCGTGGATGAAATGCTGCAGAGCCTGCTGACCGCCGTGGGGAACTGAGCCATGATGAGCGCAAACTACGTTTCCACCCTGATGCTGTCCTCGTCGTTGAGGTATTCGATCACGAACAACCAGGCGGCGCTGAGCAAGGCCTCGACCGAGGCGACCACCGGCCGCTTCTACGACGTTGGTCTGGAACTCGGTGCCTCGACGGGAAGCGATCTCACGCTGCGGGCGGACTTCAGCTTCGCCGATCAGCTCGTCGATACCAACGGGCTCGTCTCGGGACGCCTCGACGTGACGCAGAATCGGATCACCCAGCTCAGCAAGACCGCGACGGACTTCCTCAAAGACTTGATCGCGGCCCGCAGCACCGACGGCGGCGGGCGGGTCATCTTGCCGCCTGCTGCCTCCAATCTCCAGGACCTGATCGGCGCATTGAACGTCTCCTATAACGGCTCCTATCTGTTCTCGGGCATCAACACGCAGAACGCGCCCATCACGCCTTACGCCGCGGGCTCGGCCAGCAAAAACCAGGTCGATGCGGATTTTCTCGCGGCCTTCGGCTTCTCGCAATCCGCGCCCGGCGTGGCCACGATCACCCCGGCCCAGATGCAGACCTTCCTCGACACCACCTTCGATGCCGAGTTTGCCAGCCCGGCCTGGAACACCAATTGGTCGTCGGCGACAGACCAGACCATGCAAAGCCGCATCTCCACGACGGAGATCGCGGAAACGTCGGTGAGCGCCAACCAGATCGGCTTCCGCAGGCTCGCCGAGGCCTACACCATGATGGCCGACCTCGGGAACGTGAAGCTGAGCCAGGAGACGTTCCAGGTCGTGGTGGACAAGGCCATCGGGCTGGTCGGCAACGCCATCAACGATCTCGCTGCGCTGGGCGGCAGCGTCGGCACGGTCCAGCAGCGGGTCACCACCGCAACCGCCAAGCTCAAGACGCAGCAGGACATCCTGAACAATCAGATCGTCGGCATGGAGAAGGTCGATCCGACCGAAGCCTCGGTCCGGGTCAATACGCTGCAGACACAGATCCAGACCGCGCTGGCGCTCACCTCGCAGCTCCAGAAGATCAGCCTCATCAATTATCTCTGAGCCAAGGCTGCGCTGTCAGGCTCGTAACCTTTGTCCAGTTGTTCGGTTTTCTGCGAAGAGTGGTCCTGATGACGTTTGAAGCCTATGAAGCGGTCGTTGACGAAAGTGGCTATGAGGCGCGCAGCCGCGAGCGGCAGGCGCTCAGCCTCGGCATCGACCGGCTCGAGCGGATCCAGAAGGGGCGTTTCAGCCTCGAGGATCAGGTCGAGAGCCTGCTCTATGTGCGGCGGCTGTGGACGATCTTCATCGAGGATCTCGCGCACCCGGACAACGGCCTGCCGGACAAGCTGCGCGCCGACATCATCTCGATCGGCCTGTGGGTGGTCAAGGAGGCCGACCGTCTCCGCGAGCAGCGGTCCAGCGACGTGGTGCAGCTCATCGAAATCAACCGCCTGATCCGAGACGCGCTTTAATGAAGATCTCCTTGCGCGCGGGCGAACGGATCTACATCAACGGCGCGGTGCTCCGCGTCGACCGCAAGGTCTCCGTCGAGCTCGTCAACGACGTGATGTTCCTGCTCGAAGGGCAGGTCATGCAGGCGTCCGACGCCACCACGGCGCTGCGGCAGCTCTATTTCATCGTCCAGCTCATGCTGATGAACCCGACCGACGTTCGCGACGCTGCGACGCTCTACGCCCAGCATCACGCCGCCCTGTGTGCCGTTTGCGAGAACCGCGAGATGCTCGATGGGCTCGGCGCGATCGACGAACTGGTCGGGGCGACCCGCTATTTCGAGGCGCTCAAGCGGATTCGCGCGTTGTTTCCGGTGGAGCAGGCCATCCTGGCCGGCGCCGCCGCCGTTTCCCCAGTCGAAGCTGCCTGACAGCGGAGGGACAAGATGAACGTCACCAGCGCGACCGACAGCACCAGCAGATCCAGCTCGACCGACACCAACTCGACGACGTCGAGCAACAGCGTAGACTACAACACGTTTCTCCAGCTCCTCATCGCCCAGATGAAGAACCAGGATCCGACCAATCCCATGGACACCGCGCAGTATATGAGCCAGTTCGCCCAGCTCTCGACGGTCGAGCAGGCGATGCAGACGAATGCGAAGCTAGACGCGCTGTTGTCCTCGCAGTCCTTGTCGCAGGCCAACGGGCTGATCGGGAAGACGGTCAGCTTCACCGACTCGACCGGCGCGACCTTCAGCGGCAAGGTCGTCTCGGTCTCCATCAACAGCGACGGCTCCATCGCGACGCTTCAGGATGGCACCAAGGTCGCGGTCGGACCGGGCCTCACGATCAGCCAGTCATGAACGAGCGGGACGCCCTCGATATCGTCCAGGCGGCGATCTGGACCATCATCGTCGCCTCCGGGCCTGCGGTCGGCGCAGCCATGCTGGTCGGCACCGTCATCGCGCTGATCCAGGCCCTGACCCAGATCCAGGAGGTGACGCTGACCTTCGTGCCGAAGATCATCGTCATTCTCCTGGTCGTTGCCGTCTCCGGCTCCTTCATCGGCGCGCATCTGTCGACCTTCACCGAGATGGTCTATTCCAGGATCGAGCGCGGCTTCTGATCCGGCGGCCCCGGCACCATCCCCGCGTAAGCTTTGCGCGGCAGATTACGGGCGGACCCCCTGCCGGTGACCCATGGCCGATACGTTAGCTGCTAGCCCGCCCAATCCGCGCCGTCTCGGAACGGATGCCTTTTTCGCCGCCGGCATCGTGACCATGCTCACGATTCTGTTCCTGCCGATTCCTCCGATCCTGATCGACCTCGGCCTCGCGTTCTCGATCGCGCTGTCGGCCCTGATCCTGATGGTGGCGCTGTGGATTCAGCGTCCGCTCGACTTCTCGGCTTTCCCGACCGTGCTGCTGATCGCGACGATCCTGCGCCTCGCGCTGAACATCGCGACGACGCGCCTGATCCTGTCGCGCGGCGGGGAGGGTGAACATGCGGCAGGCCATGTCGTTGCCGGCTTCTCGCAGTTCGTCATGGGCGGCGACTTCGTCATCGGCCTCATCATCTTCGCGATCCTGGTAACGGTGAATTTCGTCGTGATCACCAAGGGCGCGACGCGTATCGCCGAAGTCGGCGCCCGTTTCACCCTGGACGCCATCCCGGGCAAGCAGATGGCGATCGACGCCGACCTGTCCGCCGGCTTGATCGACGACAAGGAAGCGCAGCGCCGGCGCCGCGAGCTCGAAGAGGAGAGCGCGTTCTTCGGCGCCATGGACGGCGCCTCGAAATTCGTCCGTGGCGACGCCATTGCCGGTCTCATCATCACCGCGATCAACATCTTCGGCGGCATCGTCATCGGCGTCACCCATCACGGATTGACTCTGTCCCGCGCGGCCGACGTCTACACCAAGCTCTCCGTCGGCGATGGTCTGGTGTCGCAGATGCCGGCTTTGATCGTGTCGCTGTCGGCGGGCCTCCTGGTCTCCAAGGGCGGCACCACGGGCTCGGCGGAGCAGGCGGTGCTGCGGCAGCTCGGCGGCTATCCGCGCGCGGTGTCGGCCGCCGCGCTGATGATGTTCGTGCTCGCTTTGATGCCGGGACTGCCGATGGCGCCGTTCGTGCTGCTTGGGGGTGTCATGGCCTTCGTCGGCTATTCGTTGCCGAAGCGGCAGGCCGCGCTGAAGCAGAAGGAGGAGGCCCGCAAGGCCGACGAGCGCGCCCAGGCTGAGGCCAAGGAGTCCGTCAAGGAGCAGCTCAAGACCGCCGAGATCGAGCTGGCGCTCGGCGGCCACCTTTCGGTCCATCTGTTGGGCTCGCGCACCGAGCTTGCCCACCGCGTGGCCAAGATCCGCAAGAAATTCGCCAAGCAGTACGGCTTCGTCATTCCCGAGATCAAGCTCACGGACAATCTGTCGATCGATCCCAAGAGCTACCAGATCCGGATTCACGACACGCGCGTTGCCCATGGCGAGCTCAGGCTCGGCGAGGTGCTGGTGCTGGTCGACAAGGACGGCAAGCCCGACGTGCCGGGCGACGAGGTGATCGAGCCCGCGTTCGGCATGAAGGCGCTGTGGGTGACGGAAGCCTTCACCGACGAAGTCAAGCGGCAGGGCTGCAAGCCGGTCGACAATTTGTCGGTGCTGCTCACGCATTTGAGCGAAGTGATCAGGGCGAACCTTGCCCAGCTGCTGTCCTACAAGGACATGCGCGCCCTGCTCGACCGGCTCGATCCCGAATACAAGCGCCTGGTCGAGGATCTCTGCCCGTCGCAGATCTCCTATTCGGGCCTGCTGGCGATCCTGAAGATCCTGCTTGCCGAGCGCGTCTCCATTCGCAATCTTCACCTGATCCTCGAGGCGATCGCCGAGATCGCGCCCCATGTGCGGCGCTCCGAGCAGGTGGCGGAGCACGTTCGGACCCGACTCGCCCAGCAGATTTGCGGTGATCTCTCCGACAATGGCGTGCTCAACGTGGTCCGTCTCGGCAACCGCTGGGATCTCGCTTTCCACCAGAGCCTGAAGCGCGATGCCAAGGGGGACGTCGTCGAGTTCGACGCAGACCCGCGCCTGATCGAGCAGTTCGCGACCGAAGCCAGCGCCGCGATCCGGAAATTCACCGAGAGCGGCACCAGCGCGGTGCTGGCAGTGACGCCGGAAGCGCGCCCCTATGTCCGGATGATCCTGGAGCGGGTGTTCCCGACTTTGCCGATCCTGTCGCATGTCGAAGTCGCGCGCAGCGCCGAGATCAGGGCGCTGGGAGCCATATCGTGATCTCAGGGCTCGCCGACAGCGTGCTGGTGACGTTCATCGTGTTTTGCCGCATCGGCGCCTGCCTGATGCTGGTGCCCGGCTATTCCAGCGTCAACGTTCCGCCCCAGGTGCGCCTGTTCGTCGCGCTGGTCACGACGTTTGCACTGACGCCGATCCTGATTGCCGTCCTGAAGCCGCTCACGGACAACGCGGCTCCCCTGACGCTCGCGCTCCTGATCTGTTCCGAGCTCGTGGTCGGCAGCGTCATCGGGCTCGGCGGGCGCGTGTTCTTCCTCGCCCTCCAGACTATGGCGACCATGATGGCGAGCGCGATCGGGCTGAGCAACATCCCGGGCACACCGATCGCCGACACCGATCCGGCGCCGGCCCTGGTGCCGCTGATCATGGCGGCCGTCACCACGCTGTTCTTCATGACCGACCAGCACTGGCAGGTGCTGCGGGGGCTGATGAACTCCTACGACGTCTGGAAGCCCGGCAGCAGGCTGGGCGGCAGCGTCGCGCTCGAGCTGCTCGTCGGCCGCCTTTCGGAAGCGTTCGTGCTGACGCTGCGGATCTCGAGCCCTTTCATCGTCTATTCGGTCATCGTCAACCTGGCGGTCGGCCTGATCAACAAGCTGACGCCGGCCATTCCGGTCTATTTCATCTCGGTGCCCTTCGTGCTGTTCGGCGGCTTCCTGCTGCTCTACCTCACCAGCGACGAGCTGCTGACGCAGTTCATGCTGGGCGCGTCGTCGTGGCTGGCGGAGTGACCGGGTCATGACATCGCGCGCGGACAAGCTCGGCCGGATGGTCTCGCTGGTGAAGCTGCAGCTCCGGCTCTCCGAATGGCAGCTCGCTCAATTGCGGCAGCAGGAGCGCAGCCTGCAGGACGAGCAAGAATGGCTGGTCGGAGCCTTGAACGATGGAAAGCCGCCGGCGGGATCGTCGAACGAATCGATCGCGCGGCGTCTCAACAGGGCGAGCGTCGGCGCCCGTGCGGTGCAGGCGCAGGCCGTGCAGCAGCTCGACCAGGTTCGCAGGGAGACCCGCCGCGTGAAACAGATCGAGGAGGTCGCCAAGGCCGCACTCGCAGACAAGCTCCGCGATGCCGAGAAGCGCTCGCTCGAGGACATGACGGGAACGAGCCTTACCGTGCACGCCTGGACGCCACAGCCAGCCAACCGGAACAAGACATGATCGTGACAGCGACGCCCGACCTCGTCCTCGACGTCCTCGAAGCCGCGGACCCCGCGACGCAGCGCGCCGCGACCGCGAAGCTCGACGCGCTGAAATCGTCGGACGCCGATTTCGCCGCCACGATGGAGGCGGAAGTCGGCAAGGCCAAAGCGGCGACCGCCGATCAATCCGCGGCGAAAGTCGCGGAAGCGCAGTCGGGTGCCGTGAACGGGGCGCCGGTGCAGGTGATCAAGGCGCCGGCATCCGGTGAGGTTTACCGCAAGTTCGAAGCCTTCATCCTCCAGACCTTCGTCGAGACGATGTTGCCGAAGGAGTCGGAGGAGGTCTTCGGCAAGGGCACGGCTGGCGGCGTCTGGAAGTCGATGCTTGCAGAGCAGCTCGGCAGCCAGCTGGCAAAGGGCAACGGTGTCGGCATCGCCCGGCAGCTCGCCGCCGCGCATCCGGCTGGACCGGACGCTGCGAAGGCCAAATCATGATCCGCGAACGGGTGACAGAAGTTGAGAGGTGAATTTCCAATGCAGGCACAAGAAGGCGCGGTGGCCGTGGCGATGGACCAGGCGGTCGCGGACACCGAGATGGTGACGACGGAAGCCGAAGCGGGGGATGCGCTGCTGCCCGTGTTGCTGCCGATCGGGGGTGGCGAGGCAAGGGTCGACGCCGCCGACACGGTGAGATCGGACGAAATGCGTGGCCTGCTGGCCGCAATCCGCCGGCTCACAGGTATCGTCGAGGAGGAGACGACCGCGCTCGCGACCGGCCAGAAGATCGATTTCGACGACTTCAGCGCGCGGAAGAGCCGGAGCATGCTCGAGTTCGTCCGCCTGATGCGGGCGCGGATGCACCTTGGCGGCGAGGTCGAGATCACCGAGGAGATTCAGCGGCTGCGCGAGAAGCTCGAGCGAAATCGCTCCATTCTGGAAATGCACTACGACGCGGTCCGCGAAGTCGCGAGCATCATCGTCAAGGCGGTCAAGGACGCCGAGTCCGACGGCACCTATACCGGTCGCACAGCGCAGGACGGAAAATGATCAGGCTGGTGCTGGCCGGGCTCTGGGTATGCATCCTCACGGCGGGCACGAGCTATGCCGTCGCCTATTGGAAGGAGAAGGGCAGCCTGCTGCCGGCGAAGGACGAGTATCTCGAAGGGCTGCAATATCACAAGACGCGGGCGCTGAGCGTGCCGATGGTCGAAAACGGCAATGTCCAGGGCTACATCGTCGCGCGCTTCGTCTACACCATGGAGGCGCGGACCATGCACCAGCTGAACGTCCCGCCGGAGCCGTTCGTCGTCGACGAGGCCTTCCGCAGGATCTATGCCGACGATCGTCTCGACTTCAGGAAGCTCGCCCGTTACGACCTCGCCATCCTGACGACGGCCATCAAGCAGCGCGTCAACGAACGGATGCAGGGTGACATCGTCCAGGACGTCCTGGTCGAGGACTTCAATTACGTGTCCAAGGAAGAATTCCAGCAGAAGCCGTAGCGCGGGATGGCTGTATAAGCGCTGCTCATCCGATCGTCTCCGCCGCTGAACGTGCAACGGCCTCCGCGAAGTGCGGAGGCCGTTGTCGGTTCGTGCCAGGCTTGCGCCCTTGTCAGTTTCCGGCCGGGTATGCCGCGGGGGCGGCCTGCGCCCGCTTCAAGAGGATGCCGACGTCCTCGAGCTCCTGCACCGGCTCGTCGAGAGTTTCGCCCGCCGGGATGTTGAGGCGGTAGCCGACGTAACGCCTTGCCACGATCGCGTCGAAGCCGAGGCGGTCGCGGAGCTTCTTGCGCAGCTTGCTGACGTGGCTCTCGATCACGCTCTCGTCGAAGGTGGACTCGAAGATGCCGTAGACCGCGTTGAAGATCTGCGTCTTGGTGATCCACTTGCCGTGGTTGGCCACCATATATTCGAGAATGCGCAGTTCGCGGCGGGGCAGGGTGAGGGCGTGGCCCGCGATTTCGGGATCACGGCCGTTGAAGAAGACCTGGATCCTGCTCTCGCAGGGCCTCGGCAGCTCGCCCACCCGGCGGCGCGCGATCGCGGCCGTTCGTGCGAGGATCTCGCGCAGATGGATCGGCACGTGCACGACGTCGTCCACGCCCGATTCGAACAGCTCCAGCGTGTTCTTGAGCATCTTCTGGCCGCTCATGGCGATGATAGGAGCCGATGAGCGCTTGCGCATCGCCCGCGGCAGGCTTCCGCGGGCATCGCAATCCCCGAGGAGAAAAGCGTCCACCGCCGCCAGATCGGATTCGCTCGCAGATTGCAGCCAGTCCCAGAATTCTCCGGAGGAGAAGCCGATCGACGATACGCCTTCGCGAACGAGCCCTCCGACATAGCTGTTCGCGACGCTCTCACGATCATCAACGATAATATACATCAGTCTTTCGCCCCTGTTTCGCACTTGTTGCGGCCGGTTGGTTGTTGTGATGCCCCGGCTCGGCAACGATGCTGTTTGACGACATTCCATCCCGCGAACCGTTGTTGTGGTTTCGATATTCGCGGGCAGCCCTACGCGTTCAGCGCCTGCGTCTCGCAGGCCTGTTACTTCAACTCGATACTGAAACGCTTACTGCGTGAGGCTCGGCGGGTGTCTTACTGATCACCTCGCGGAGCAGGTTGAGAAACGACCTAGAACAGTTGCGCCAAGTTGCTCATCGCGTCCGAACACTGCTGAACCGTGTCGATCTCCTCGCCAACTGGCGAGAATCACTTGAGTAGAACCGTAGCGATTGCCGATTCCCGATCAAGCGTGCGTAAGAAAGCGATTGCTACACGCGCTTGATGCTGTTGATTTGTTTCAGGTTGTTTCTTGATGTATCAGATCGCATCAGTTGATTTTGATGCCAAACTAGTTTTGCATCGTGATGGTTGTATAGTTCCGCATCCCCGTACAATTACAGCTATTTCGGGTGGTGCTCCGGGCACGCACATTGATGGGTTTTCAACCCCGGATTGACTCTGGAACTCGCTTTTCCGCATGCGGCAGTTCGACTCACGTTGCGCCAAGACTCCAACTTGGTGAAATCTTGGCGTGTGTGTGTCTTTCGAGTCGCACTATCGCCACGTGTATGACGCGATCGACTCATGCGATGTCGCATCGCGCGCGATGAACGGCTTTCGACCCGCACGTTTCAGGCAAGCTTCGGCAAATATCGTCGTTCGACAGACCGAAACCGAACGGAGCATTTTCATATGTTGTCCGATGGACAAGCTCGTCCCAACGCGACCGCGGATGCTTCCGCGGCGGCGAAGCCGGCGCCGGACGCGAGCGATGCAATGGACAACGCGGCGCGAACGACCAAGCCTGCCGCGAGCGAAAAGCGCGTATCGGCCGCGGCCAGCGACGAGGCTCTCGCAAAGGAGGCACTCGATGGCTTGAAGCGCATCCGTGCCAAGGCCCGCCTCGACAAGATGGCGATCCCGAAGCCCGCGCCGGCCGTGATCAAGCCGGCCGTGATCGTGGCGAAGCCGCCGCCACCCCGTCCGACATGGGTCGCGCCGCTCGCAACTCTGGCGGTCGCCGCCATGCTCGTGGTCTGCGCCTGCACCGGCGTGATCGCCTATCTCACCACGCAACCCGCGCCGAACAACGCTGCGGCCAATGCGGAAATCAGGATTCTGCGCGAGACCGTCGCGCAACTGCGCAAGCAGGTGTCGGGCGTGTCTGAAAACCTCGACGGCTTGCGGACCGCGGTCGATCAATCCAGCAAGGTCACGAACGATCGCTTCGGCAGGTTTGCCGAGAATCTCGACCGGATCGAGCGGGTGAGCTCGTCCTCCACGGTGAAGCTCGACAAGCTCGCTCAGGTGCAGGCCCAAGCCCAAGCCCAAGCCCAAGCCCAAGCCCAAGCTCCCGCGCCGGCGACGGTGCAGACGCAGCCGGTGTTGCCGCAAGGGCCGATGATGGCCGCGGTCGCCGCGCCCGAGTTCACGGGATCGGTGCCCGCGCCCGAGCGTGCGTCGGCGCCGCGCAAGGCGATCAAGGGCTGGGCGGTCCGCCAGGCCTATGAGGGGATCGCGATCCTACAAGGCCCGAACGGCGTCATCGAAGCCGTGCTGGGACAGCAGGTGCCCGGCCTTGGCCGCATCGAAGAGATCAGGAACGAGAACGGGCGCCTGGTGGTGGAAGCCAGCGGCCGTGTTATCTATTCGTCGCGCAAGGCGACGCCCTGATCGAGCCGCCTTCTACTGGCGGTGATGCTCGAAGCTGGTGCACAGCAGATCGACCTCCGCCTCGGCGATCGGTGCGCGAAACAGGCGGCAGCTGAACTCGGCCGTCGTCTTGCTGTCGGTATTGGCGCGATCCTCCCGCAGGAAGATGCACCGCTTGCAGACGTCGGTGTGGTGCCGCTGCTCGGCGGCATCGGAGTGGTCCAGCACGTGCCGGAACGTGTCGCGGAAGCGGATCTTGACCTCGTCGTCCAGAACGGCAATCGCTTCGACGAGGACGCTGACGGGATCGCGCATCAGGAACTTCTTGCCCTGCTGGGTCACGCTCAACGTCACCGACCGCTTGTCCGTGGCCGAGCGCTTCCGCTCGAGATAACCGAGCCGCTCGAGCTCGCCGATGATGAACGAGGCGGTGCCGCGCGTGGTGCCGACGTAGCTCGCCAGCGCCGAGGGGGTTCGGGAAAATCGGTTGGCGCGGGAGAGAAAGCGCAGCGCCATCCATTCGCGGTCGCGCAAACCGTGCTTGGTGCCTTCGAACCAAAGGATGCGTGCGGCCTGCTCCAACAGTTCAATCGATTCACGAGCCAAATTCATTTCAGTTCCAGGTCGGATAACGTTTATTCAATTGGGCCTCAGGTAGCGCAATCGGGGGCGGACGAGAATGAGACCCGCTCGCGCTCCGTCGTCCGTTGCGGGCGAGCATCGCGCGTCGCGGGAAGAAGCCTCTGCGTTTCCGAAGATGGAACTTCCGGCCGTGGAACTAGGGTGTCACAAAGAAAGACCGGGTAAATCGCGCGGCCAAGATCCTCTGAAAATTTCAATCAAATGACCGCGGTTCGCACGTGATTTGGTGATGATGAGCGATGCGCAAGCAACATGATGTGTCACTGTCGTCACCCCGGCTGCCATTTGTTGCGGCAGGGCACGTCGGGTGCGCGCACAGGTGCATTCTCTACAGCGCCGAGCGGCCTGGCCGGCAGGGAAAGAACCATTCCTTTCGGTTAATGGATGTTGCGATGCAGTGCAGCCAGACGGTTAAGTCCGGCACACGGCCCACGCTCCGGCGGGCGGCGGACACCGGCGCTCGCCAACGAAGGGCTGACGTGGCGAGCCGCGTCCTCGCAGGCTGGTGACTTGCGTTTATCCGGCAATTATCGGCGAATGCGGCGCCCGAGGGGGCATCAGCATGGGAATCAGGAATGGGAAGATCGATGAGCTTTGAAACGACCGTGACATCCGACGTCGTTGGACTGACGAAAGTGGCTCCGCTCTCGCGGCGCGGATTCATGAGCGCCACCGCGGCCGTCGCCGCTGGCTACACCCTCGCGGCCGGTCCGGTCCGGGCCGACATCATCACGACGGATACCAGCGGCCTCCAGGCCGGCGATGCCAGGATCAAGGTCGGCTCCGAGGAAATGCCCGCCTATTTCGCCCGCCCGGCCGGCAACGCCAAGGCGCCGGTGATCATCGTGGCGATGGAGATCTTCGGACTGCACGAATACATCCGGGATGTGACGCGGCGCCTCGCCAAGCTCGGCGCGTTCGCAGTGGCGCCCGACTATTATTTCCGCAAGGGCATCGACCTGACCAAGGTCACGGATATCAAGGAGCTGCTGCCGGTGGTGAATGCTAAGCCGGACGCGGAGCTGTTGTCGGATCTGGACGCGACGGTGGCCTGGGCAGGATCGCAAGGCGGCGACACAACGAAGCTCGGCATCATCGGCTTCTGCCGGGGTGGCCGCACGGTCTGGGAATATGCCGCCCACAGCGGTGCGCTCAAGGCGGGCGTTGCCTTCTACGGGACCTTGGTCGATCCAGCCAACCCGTTGTGGCCGAAGAGCCCGCTGCAGCTCGCGCCCGAGATGAAGGCGCCGGTGCTCGGCCTCTATGGTGGCGCCGATACCGGCATTCCCGTCGCCCAGGTCGAGCAGATGAAGGCCACGCTCGAGCAGAGCAAGAAGACGGCCGACTTCAAGATCTACCCCGAAGCGCCGCACGGCTTCCATGCCGACTATCGCGGCAGCTACCGCAAGGACGCCGCGGAAGATGCCTGGAAGCAGGCAGAGGCCTGGTTCAAGAAATACGGCGTGTTGAGCTGACGCTGATTAATAAGGGCGGCCGGAGCGGCCGCCCTTTCTCTTTCAGGGCATGACGATCTCACTTCGTCATCGCGCCGTAGACGATGTCCTGGACCTGCTCGCGATAATACTTCCTGAGCTCACCCGGTGCCGCCGTCCCTACCACGACGACGAGACGCTCCTTGGGATCGCAGAAGAACTGCGTCCCGTAGGCTCCGTTCCAGGTGAACTCGCCCGGATTGCCGGGGACCGACGACAATCCTTCGGCCGTCCGGACCGCCACCGAAAGGCCGAAGCCGAAGCCGCCGCGATGCGGCTCGACATTGGCGACGTTGTTCTTGATCTCGGGGCCGAGATGGTTCGCCGTCATGTGACGGACGGTCTTCGGACCGAGGATGCGCTGGCCGTCGAGCTCGCCGCCGTTGAGCAGCATCTGTCCGAAGCGGATGTAGTCGCCGACCGTCGCGAAGGAGCAGGCGCCGCCACAATCGAACTTGGTTGGGGTGTCCAGGAGCTTGATGGCCTGCGGCTTGCCCGTCAGCGGATCGTTCGGGAAGGGGCGGGCGAGGCGCGGGCGCTGCGCCTCGGTCGGATGGAAGGTCGCATCCTTCATGCCGAGCGGCTGCCAGACATTGGCAGCGAGATAGTCGCCAAGCTTCTGCTCGCTCACCTTCTCGACGACCGCGCCGAGCACATCGATCGAAAAGCCGTATTCGAACGCGGTCGAGGGCTGCTGCGCCAGCGGCAGCTTGGTGATGCGATCGATGAAAGCCTGGGTGTCGCCTTCGATCGCCGGCGCAATGCCATCGGGATATTGCCGCGCCACCGGGCTCGATGAGTCGGGGCGGCCGCCATACATCAACCCCGACGTATGCCGGTAGAGATCGTGGATGAAGATCGGCGAGGTCTGCGGTTCGAGCTTGAGTGATCCGTCCGCCTGAGGCACGCCGACCTTCATGTCGGCGAAGCCCGGGTAGTATTCGGACAGCTTGGCCTGGAGCGGCAGCCGTCCCTGCTCCATCAGCGTCAGGCCGGCGACCGCTGCCATCGGCTTGGTCATCGAGGCCAGCGCGAAGATCGCGTCGAGCGGCATCGGCGTGCCCTTGGCCGGATCGAGCAGGCCATAGGCCTTGTAGTGGACGAGCTTGCCGTCGCGCGCAATGGCGACCACTGCGCCGGGAACGCGCTTGGCCGCGATCTCGCGCGCGAAGAAATTATCGAGGCGTGCAAGGCCTTGCTTCGAAAATCCGACATCGTCGGGACTGGCTTCGGGCAGCGGCGCAGCGCGCGCGGCGCCGAGCGTGACGACAGCAATCGTTGCCGCGATCATGGCGATCGTCTTATTCATTGCATTCTCCCAAGAGGCGAGCTCGTTGTGCAGTGGCTCGCTCGATGCCTAGATCATGACCGCACAGGGACGAAGTCAAGCGCGGGGGCGGCATGTCTGGGACGCATCGGAGCGCAGGAACCCTAACGTCCTTCGCCTGCGCGCCAGAGAGCGTCGAGGCCGTGCCGATAGGTGGGGCAGGCCAGCGTGACGCCGAGCTCGCGCTTCAGTTTCTCGTTGGAGACGCGGGCGCTGCTGGCATAGAAGCTGCGCGCCATCGCCGACATCTCGGCGGTGGCGAACGCTTCTTCCGGCGGCGGCGCCACGCCCATCAGCTGCGCGGCATAGCCGATCACGTCCTGCGGCGGCGCCGGCTCGTCGTCGCAGACGTTCCAAACGCCGCCGCCCTGGTGATGAACAGCGGCCATGATCGCGCTCGCGATGTCATCGACGTGGATGCGGTTGAACACCTGTCCCGGCTTGATGATGCGCCTCGCCGTTCCCGCGCGCAGTGTCGCCAGCGCGTTGCGGCCGGGACCGTAGATGCCGGCAAGCCGCAGGATCGCGGCATCGCCGCCCGTCGCATCCGTCCAGGCCTGCTCCGCCGCGATCCGCATCCGCGTGCGGTCGAGGATGGCCTGCGGCGGCGTGCTCTCGTCGACCCACGCTCCACCGTGATCACCGTACACCCCGATGGTGGAGAGATAGATGGCCTTGCGTTGCCGCCCTGTCAGCACGTCCGCGAAGGCTGCGAGCGCGGGATCGCCGCCGCTGCCGGGCGGGATCGACACCAGGAGGACGTCGGCGTCGCGAACCCGTTCAACCGTCTCGGGCGACGGAAGGCTGCCGGAAAACGGATGCACCTCGATCCCGGCAAGGTCGTCCCGCTGCGCGGGATTGCGCACGGTGCCGGCGACATGCGAGAAGCTGTCGCCGTGCTTGCGGACGAAATGCCGCGCGCTGTAGCCGAGGCCGAGGATGAAGAGCCGCATGCGTCTCCCGTGCAGGTCGAAAGTTCCCGTTCGCGCGTCGCGCCCCGTTCGCTCATAAGAGATTTTTGGGTCCGGCAAAAGATATTGCGATTTGTCTCGCCCTCCGGCTCGGCCGATGCTCGCTTTACGCAGCGTCGGAAGGGAGGCATCGATCATGCAGGCCGAAGCGTTGGTTCAGCCGCCAGCGGACGCCGCCGATCTGATCCGGCGCGCGGCCGCGCTGATCTTCGACGTTGACGGCACCCTGGCCGAAACCGAGGAGCTGCATCGGCAGGCCTTCAACCTTGCCTTCGCCCGCCACGGGCTCGACTGGCAGTGGGACCGCGCCGTCTACAAGGACCTGCTGCGGGTGACGGGCGGCAAGGAACGCATGCGCGCCTACCACAACGGGCTACTGACCGCTCCGCCCTTGTCGGACGGGGACATCGCAGAGCTTCACCGCATCAAGACCGCCCATTATGCCGAATTGGTCGAGACCGGCCGCTGTCCCTTGCGGCCGGGCGTGACGGATTTGCTCAGGGCCGCGAAGGCGCGCGGCCAGCGGCTTGCGATTGCGACCACCACATCGCACGGCAATATCGATGCGCTGTTGTCGCAGGCGCTGGGCAAACGCTGGACCGCGGATTTCGACGCAATCGTCGCCGGCGACGACGTCAGGCACAAGAAGCCGGCACCGGACGTCTATCTCGAGATCCTGGCGCGGCTGAAGCTCGAGGCATCCGATTGCGTTGCGATTGAGGATTCCGGCAACGGCCTGATCGCGGCCTCGCGCGCGGGCATCCCGGTTCTGATCACCCGTAGCACGTTCTTCGGAGGCGACGACTTCACCGGCGCGCATATCGTGCTCGACGATCTGTCGGAACTTTCGACCGCCAAACAAAAGCTGAAAAACGACCCCATGCACAGTAGATCACGGCGCCGTGATCGCCGCGCTCAGTGGACGCGGTGACTGGCTCTATCGTCCTCGGCCTGTTCGACAATCTGCGCGATCGGGCTGGACTGATGGTGCACCAGGCGCCAGTCGTCGCCGACGCGGCGAAAATGGTTCGCCGCAGCCAACGCGGTGCCGTCGACGATCTCGATGCAGAGCACGCGGGCGCTGTCGCCGTCGACGATGGCCTGCGGCTCGGCGCAGACGATCTGCGGCCGCTGCGGGTTTTGCAGGATGTCGCGCCAGCTTCCGATCACTGTGGCGCGGCCGATGATGGCCGGCCAGCCGGGATGGATGCAGGAGATGCCGTCGTCGTCCGCCCACATCCGTTCCATGCCGGCGAAGTCGCCGGTCGAGAACGCCGCGTAAAAGGCCGCGTTGGCGGCGATGACCTTAGTGTCGTTTCCCATCGCTCTCGGGTGGGGCAAGGACAGGCAAAAATCAAGCGCGACTTTCCGTCGACTTTGGCCGCAGTGCAGCATTCATGATGCTGCCCACGTCGTGGTCACGCCGAAACGTGCGTTGCCACGGCCCGCCGCGCGCCGTCGGCATAAAGGCGGCCGAGCGCCGCGGTAACGGCCTCGCGCAGGCGCGGCTCGGCGCCGAGCGGCCCGAACACCTTCGCCACCCCGAGCAGTGCCGGCGCGAGGCGCTCGGCAACGGGTCCCGCCTCGCGCGCCAGCGCGGCGAACTCGGCGGCGAGCGGGTCGCGCACGTCGATCGGCCGTCCCTGCTCGTCGACGCCGCTGACGTAGCGCATCCAGGCGGCGACCGCGAGCGCATGCGTTGCGATCGGCAGGCCTCTCGCAAGGCGATCCTGCATCGCGCCGAGCAGCCGCTGCGGCAGCTTTTGCGAGCCGTCCATGGCGATCTGCCAGGTGCGGTGGTGCAGCGCCGGATTGGCGAAGCGTTTGAGCAGCGAGGCGCGATAGGCGGCGAGATCCGTGCCTGATGGCATGGTCAGCGTCACCGCGGCCTCTTCCATCACCTGCGCGGCAAGGCGCGCAAAATGCGGATCCTGCATCGTGTCGGCGATGGTCTCGTAGCCGGAGAGATAGCCGAGATAGGCCAGCGCGGAATGGCTGGCGTTGAGGAGCCGCAGCTTCATCAGCTCGAACGGCTTGACGTCGCCGACGAGTTCGACGCCCGCTGCGGCAAGGTCCGGCCGGCCCGCGGTGAAGCGGTCCTCGACCACCCATTGCGTGAACGGCTCGGTCATGACAGGCCAGGCGTCGCGCATGCCGAGCGCAGATGCGACCGCATCGCGGTCGGCATCCGTCGTCTCCGGCACGATGCGGTCGACCATGGTCGAGGGGAAAGCAACCGTGTCGGCGATCCACTTGCCGAGTTCCCTAGAACGCAGCGCGGCGAACTGCGTGACGATCCGCTGCACGGTGTGGCCGTTGGCGGCGAGGTTGTCGCAGCACAGCACGGTGAAGGGCGAAAGACCCTGCGCCCGCCGCCGTGCCAGCGCGGCGACGATGAAGCCCGGCGCCGAGCGCGGCGCGTCGAAATTATTGAGGTCGTGCACGACATCAGGATGCCGCTCGTCGAGATCGCCGGTCTGCGGCGTGTGGCAATAGCCCTTCTCGGTCACCGTGAGCGAGACGATGCGGATGGCGGGACCGGCCATCCGCTCGATCAGGGCTGCCGGCTTCTCGCGCGCGACGACGCTGTCGAGCAGGGCGCCGATCACGCGGTGCTCGGTACCTTCGGCGGAACGCACGGCGACGGTGTAGAGATGGTCCTGCGGGGCGAGGGCGTCGCGCGTCTCCGGGCTGCGCAGGCTCGCGCCGATGATGCCCCAGGACATGCTGCCACTAGCAAGGCAATCGTCGATGAGGACGGCCTGATGGGCACGATGAAACGCCCCGAGGCCGAGATGCACGATGCCGGGCGTGACGCGCGAACAGTCATAGGCCGGACGGCGGATGGCAGGTGCCAGCCGGTCGAGATTGGCGCGACCAAGGCAAGTGGAATCAAGGCGCATCGAGCTCTGGCGCATGGACGTCTTCCCTTTGCTTTGCCGCTGCTTGACATGGCGTCCGTATCAGGTCAATGCTCCGGTCAATTGGTAAGACCAATTTTCCAAATTGGCGGGCCGCGGGCGCCGAAGGCGCCGCGCGAGACCTTTTCGGGAGGACCAGCGTGCCGCTGGAAGCTGTGGAGGCGAGACGGCTCTATCGCCAGGTCGCCGATCAATTGCGAAGCCTGATCGACAGCGGCGAGTACGCGGTCGGCAGCCGCTTGCCGACCGAACGCGAGCTCGCCGAGCAGCTCAAGGTGTCGAGGCCCACCGTGCGCGAAGCCTTGATTGCGCTCGAGGTCGAGGGCCGCCTGCGCATCCGCGTCGGATCCGGCATCTATGTGATCGAGCCCGCCGCAATCGCCGCGCCGGCGCCATCAGCGGTCATAGAAGGCCCGTTCGAGCTGCTGCGTGCCCGCGAATTCCTCGAAAGCGCCATCGCAGAGCAAGCCGCGCGCGTGGCGACCAAAGATGACATCGACCGAATCGACGCCGCGCTCGTCGCGATGGAGAATGTCGACCATCCTGGCGAAGCCTCGATGGTTCATGACCGCGCCTTCCATATCGCCGTGGCAGGATGTCTCGGCAATGCCGTGCTGGTGCGGGTGGTCGGCGAGTTGTTCGACCAGCGCCTCAATCCCTATTTCGCGCAGCTAGCGCATTATTTCGAGAACCCCACCACGTGGCGAACCGCGCTCGACGAGCACCGGGCCGTGCGTGACGCCATCGCTGCGCGCCGGCCGCTGACGGCCCATGACGCCATGCGCGATCACCTCGCGCATTCGCAGGAGCGCTTTGCACAGAATTTTGGTGCCGAGACATCAGCAGGGGCGCCGGCTGCACAGAAGCGGGCGGCGCCGTCCGGGGTTCAGCCGGCGAAATCAAAACGACCATCGAAGAAACAGGCCAAGAGCGGTGGCGCGCGGAGGCCATGAAATGGGCGGTCCGTTCCGGTTCGGGGCGGGCAAACAAGAAGCAGACTTGAACGATGGAGGAAAAGTCGATGTTGAAGAAGATGACGATTGCAGCAGTGATGTCCGCCGCCACGCTGTTGGCAGCGACCAGCGCCAGCATGGCGCAGACCAAGCTCAAATGGGCCCATGTCTACGAGCCCTCGGAGCCGTTCCACACCGCCTCGGTCTGGGCCGCGCAGGAGATCGGCAAGCGCACCAACGGCCGCTATGCGATTGAGGTCTATCCGGCCTCTCAGCTCGGCAAGGAGACCGACATCAACCAGGGCCTCTCGCTCGGCTCGGTCGACATCATCATCTCCGGATCGAGCTTCGCGGCCAAGAGCTTCGCGCCGATCGGCGTGACCTATTATCCCTACACCTTCCGCGATGCCGATCATCTGCTCGCCTACACCAAGAGCGACATCTTCAAGGAGCTCGCCAAGGGCTATGAGGACAAGAGCGGCCACCACATCGTCGCGGTGACCTATTACGGCGTGCGCCAGACCTCGTCCAACAAGCCGATCAAGACCTGCGCGGACATGAAGGGCCTGAAGATCCGCGTGCCCGACGTTCCGGCCTATCTCGCAATGCCGCGCGCCTGCGGCGCCAACACCGCGCCGATCGCCTTCGCCGAGGTCTATCTCGCGCTCCAGAACGGCACCGTCGAGGCGCAGGAAAATCCGCTGACGACGATCGAGGCTAAGAAGTTCTACGAGGTGCAGAAGCACATCGTGCTGACCGGCCACATCGTCGACCATCTCAACACGGTGATCGCCGGCGCGCTGTGGAAGAAGCTCAGCGACGAGGACAAGAAGATCTTCACCGATGTGGCGCAGGAGGCGGCTGCCAAGGCCACCGGAGAGATCAAGCAGAACGAGGCCAAGCTGGTCGCCTTCTTCAAGGACAAGGGGCTGACCGTGACCGAGGTCGACAAGAACGAGTTCCGCGACACCGTGCTGAAGAACGTCGCGTTCGAGACGTTCGGATACCGCAAGGCCGACTGGGAGAAGATCCAGGCGGTGAAGTGACCGCCGCTTGCCCCGCCATAAGACCCTCATGGTGAGGAGCGCGAAGCGCGTCTCGAACCATGAAAGCCCAGGCGTCGCCCGGGGGCATCCTTCGAGACGCTTGCTTCGCAAGCTCCTCAGGATGAGGAGCGGAGCAAGCGTGAGACAGTAGAACAAAGACGTCATTCCGGGTTCGACGCTGACGCGTCGCCCCGGAACGACGATTTGGAGAGAGGTAACATGTCCACCGCCGAAATCCACCGGCAGATCACCGCGGACGAGATCGCGCACACCTTCGAGGAGGAGGCGACGCCGAAGGTCGATCTCGGCGTCTACGCCTTCGAGGACTGGGTGGCGCTCGCGATCTTCTGGGTGATGGCGCTCGCCGTCTTCCTGCAGTTCTTCACCCGTTACGTGCTCAACGACAGCTACGCCTGGACCGAGGAGATCGCGACCTATTGCCTGATCGGCGTGGTCTTCATCGGCTCGTCGATGTGCGTACGGCTGTCGCGGCATATCCAGGTCGACCTCGTCTATCGCTACCTGCCGCATGCCGTAGGGCGCGTGCTGTCGACCGCGATCGACCTGATCCGGATCGCCTTCTTTGGCTACGCCATCAAGCTGGTCTGGGTCTACATCAGGATCATCGGCGACGAGCAGATGACCACCATCAATCTTCCCAAGGACTATGTCTATTACGCCGTGTTGCTCGGGTTCGTGCTGATGCTCGCACGCTCCGTGCAGGTGGCAATCCAGAACTGGCGGCAGGGTTACTCGGTCCTCGAACGTCCCGGTGCCTACGACGGATCGGAAGGATAAAACCATGCTGCTGTTGCTCGGAGGCTTTCTCGTTCTCATGCTGCTCGGCGTTCCCGTGGCGATCGCCATGGCGGTGTCGTCGCTGCTCTACATCCTGGTCAGCGGCGTGACGCCAGATGTCACGCTGGCGCAGCGCATGATCGCCGGCGTCGAGAGCTTCCCGCTGCTCGCCGTGCCGTTCTTCATCCTGGCCGGCAATCTCATGAACATCGCCGGCGTTACCGGCCGCATCTACAAATTCGCGGTTGCGCTGGTGGGGTGGATGCGCGGCGGCCTCGGCCACGTCAACATCATCGGCTCGGTGATCTTCTCCGGCATGTCCGGCACCGCGATTGCGGATGCCGCCGGTCTCGGCACCATCGAGATCAAGGCGATGAAGGACCACGGCTACTCCACCGAGTTCTCGGTCGGCGTCACCGCGGCTTCGGCAACGCTCGGGCCGATCATCCCGCCGTCGCTGCCGTTCGTGATCTACGGCATGATGGCGAACGTCTCGATCGGCGCGCTGTTCCTGGGCGGCGTCATTCCCGGCGTCGTGCTGACGCTGTTCATGATGGTGACCGTCACCTATTTCGCGCACAAGAACAAATGGGGCAGCGACACGCCGTTCTCCTGGCCGCAGCTCGGCTCGGCCGGCCTCGAGATCCTGATCGTGCTGTCATTCCCGATGGCGATCTGGCTGATGGTCCTCGCCGGTCTCTCGGTCAACACCGCCGTCGTCATCGGCCTCGGCACGCTGCTCCTGATCGACTGGTATTTCGATTTCTCGGCGGTGATGGCGCTGATGGCGCCGGTGATCCTGATCGGCGGCATGACGCTCGGCTGGTTCACGCCGACGGAAGCTGCGGTTGCCGCGGTGATCTGGTCGCTGTTCCTCGGCCTCGTGCGCTACCGCACCATGACGTTCCAGACCGTCGCCAAGGCGACTTTCGACACCATCGAGACCACGGCCTCAGTGCTGTTCATCGTCACGGCGGCCTCGATCTTCGCCTGGCTGCTCACGGTGTCGCAGGCGGCGCAGATGCTGTCGGACTGGATGCTCAGCATCACCCAGAACAAATGGGTGTTCCTGGCGCTTGCCAATGTCCTGATCCTGTTCGTGGGATGCTTCATCGACACCACGGCGGCGATCACCATCCTGGTGCCGATCCTGCTGCCGATCGTGCTCAAGCTCGGCATCGACCCCATTCATTTCGGCCTGATCATGACGCTGAACCTGATGATCGGCCTGCTGCATCCGCCGCTCGGCATGGTGCTGTTCGTGCTCGCCCGCGTGGCAAAGCTCTCCGTCGAGCGCACGACGGTGGCAATCCTGCCCTGGCTGGTGCCGCTGATGCTGGCGCTGATCGCGATCACCTTCATTCCCGAACTGACCCTCTGGCTGCCAAAATACATGGGACTCTCCAAATGACCTCGACTGCTCTCGCCGCGACCCTGTTCGGCCCCGAAGACCTGCGCATGATCGAGCATCCGCTCGACAAGCTTAGCCAGGGCATGGTCCGCATCCGCTTCGGTGCCGGCGGCATCTGCGGCTCGGACATGCACTATTTCCGTCATGCCCGCACCGGAGACTTCGTGGTGAAGTCGCCGCTGGTGCTGGGACACGAGATCTCGGGCGAGGTCGTGGAGATCTCCGGTGCCGCTGCGAACCTGAAGGTCGGCGACCGCGTCGCCGTCAACCCGTCGCGCTGGTGCGGCCATTGCGTCGCCTGCCGCGAAGGCCGGCCGAACTTGTGCGAGAACATCTATTTCATGGGATCGGCCTCGAAGACGCCGCACATGCAAGGCGGCTTCGCCAATTATTTCGATGCGATCCCGGCGCAGTGCGTGAAGATCCCGGACCACGTCTCGTACCAGGCCGCGGCGCTGGCCGAGCCGCTCGCGGTGTGCCTGCACGCGGTCGCGCGCGCCGGCAAGATCGAGGGCAAGCGCGGCATCATCTTCGGCGCCGGCCCGATCGGGCTTCTGACCATGCTCGCGGCGCACCGCGCCGGCATGGCCGACATCACCGTGGCCGACATCGCGCCGGCGCCGCTGGCTTTTGCGACCAAGCTCGGCGCCTCCCATGTCGAGAATGTCTCGGCCGGCGAGGAAGGGCTGAAGGCGCAGGCCGCGTTGCGCCCCTATGACGTCGCCTTCGAGGTCTCGGGCACGGCTGCGGGCCTAGCCAGCGCGATCGGCATCGTCAGGCGCGGCGGCGTCGTGGTGCAGATCGGCAATCTGCCGGGCGGCCAGATCCCGACGCCGTCGAATGCGGTGATGGCCAAGGAGATCGACCTGCGCGGCTCGTTCCGCTTCGGCTTCGAGTTCATGAATGCGGTGGAACTGATCGGCAACGGCAGCGTCGACGTGTTGTCGCTGGTCACCGCCGAGCGGCCGCTCTCGACCGCGCCTGATGCGCTGCGGCTGGCGCTGGACCGCTCGCAGAGCGTCAAGGTCGTGCTGACCGCGAACTGACTTTTGTTTTGACGCGTTTTCTTCACGCGAACCGCGTACCGACTTCGCTCGAAAACGCTTTGGGAGGCAGCACATGATGCTGGAGGGATGGCGCTGGTACGGGCCGGATGATCCGGTCTCGCTCGATGATGTCAGGCAGGCCGGGGCGAGCCAGATCGTCTCGGCGCTGCATCAGGTGCCGATCGGGGAGGCCTGGACGCGCAAGGCGGTCGAGGAGCGCAAGAATTTCATCGAGAATGGCCAGCCCGGCCGCTCGCAGCTGACCTGGTCGGTGGTGGAATCGATTCCGATCCCCGACGACGTCAAGCGCCTCGGCGGAAAAGCGACCAAGTCGATCGAGGTGTGGATTGCGAGCCTGGAGGCGGTGGCGGCCAGCGGCATCAAGATCATATGCTACAACTTCATGCCCGTGGTGGACTGGTGCCGCACCGATCTGGAATGGGAGCTGCCGAACGGTGCCCGTGCCATGCGCTTCGACCAGGACCGCTTTGCGGCATTTGAACTGCACATCCTGAAGCGCCCGGCGGCCGCGCAGGAGTATAGCCCCGAGCAGCAGGCGCGCGCGAAAAAGCTGTTCGAGCAGATGAGCCAGGCGGATATCGACTATCTCGTCATGGTGATCGCCAGCGCGCTGCCGGGTTCGACCACCGAGCCGATGACCATCCCGCAATTCCGCGACCGGCTGGAGACCTATCGCGACATCACGCCTGAGATCCTGAGGCGGCATCTCGCGGAATTCCTCGCGCGCGTGACGCCGGTCGCCGAGCAGCTCGGTGTCTCCTTGACGCTGCACCCGGACGATCCGCCGCGGCCGCTGTTCGGCCTGCCGCGCATCGCCTCGTCGGCCGACGATTATCAGGCGCTGTTCGATGCGGTGCCGTCCAAGGCGAACGGCATCTGCTTCTGCACCGGCTCGCTCGGAGTGCGCGCGGAGAACAATCTGCCTGAAATGGCCGAGCGTTTCGGCCCGCGCATCGCGTTCGCCCATCTGCGCGCGACCAAGCGCGAGGCGGACGGGCTGTCGTTCTACGAGTCCGACCATCTCGACGGCGACGTCGACATGATCGCGGTGCTCAAGGCGCTGCTAAAGGAGAACGCACGGCGCGCACCGGACAAGCGAATCGTGTTCCGTCCCGACCACGGCCACCGCATGCTCGACGATCTCGCCGCCACCAAGCGCACCAATCCCGGCTACACCGCGATCGGCCGCCTGCGCGGCCTCGCAGAGTTGCGCGGCGCGATCAGGGCGATCGAGCATCGGTAGAGCCACAACTCTATCCACGTCGTCATTGCGAGCGCAGCGAAGCAACCCAGAATCCCTCCGCGGAAAGACTCTGGATTGCTTCGCTACGCTCGCAATGACGTGGAGGGAGGGGGGCGACGCCTCCACAGCGTCATGGCCGGGCTTGTCCCGGCCATCCACGCCTTACCACGTGGCACGGCGAACGTGGATGCCCGGGACAAGCCCGGGCATGACGGCTTCTTGTGAAGCTCGCTCCAGGCTCAATAGCACGCCGCCATGGCGCCGAGCTTCGGATAGAGCCGGTCGATCGCGGCGATCTCGCTTTTCATCTGCGCGATGATCCAGTCGCGGATCTCGGCGGCGATCGGGCGCATCGGGCGGTTGCGCGGCGGCAGGAATTCGCAGATGCGGCGCGTGGTGGTGAGCCGGTCGGAGGCCGGCACCAGCGCGCCGGTGAGCAGCCAGTGCGAGGCGACCGTCAGCCAGCCGAGCGCGATGCCCTGGCCGAGCAGCGCGGCCTGCACCACGACCGCATAGTCGGTAAAGCTCAGCGCCTTGGCCGCGCCGCGGCGGCCGGTGAGGAGGGAAGCGTAATCCGCAGCCCAGTCGCCCGGTGTCTCGGCGAGGCGGATGATGGTGTTGCCCTCGGCGGGATCGGTCTCGCCGAGATAGCCGGGGCTGCACATCGGCAGCATCACTTCCTTCATCACCAGCGTGCCGCCGGAGGGCGGCTCGTCGCGGTCACGGAAGCGCATGCCGAGATCGACATTCTCCACCGGTCCGCGCAGCGCGCCGGAAATCAACTGGAAACGCAGATCGACTTGCGGAAACTGCTTCTGCAGCTTGTCGATGCGCGGCATTAGCCAGTGCGTGGTGAAGGCGGAGGAGACCGACAGCGTCACCGTCTCGGTGCCCTTGCGGCGCCGCTCGATCTCGACGAGCCCGCTCTCGATGCTGCGGAAGCCTTCGAGCACGCGGCGATAGAGCAGCTCGCCTTCCTCGGTGAGCACCGCGCGGCCCGCCTTGCGATCGAACAGGCGGACGCCGAGATGCTCCTCGAACTGGCCGAGCATGCGGCTCACCGCCGGCTGCGTGACGTTCAGCTCGGCGGCCGCAGCCGTGAAGCTGCCATTGCGCGCCGCCGCGTCGAAGACGAACAGGGCGTTGCCGGACGGCAGCATGCGACGGAGCTCTGGCATAACGTCATGTTATGGGCGCGGTGAGAATTTGGCAATTGCCGGATTTTGCCAAGTCTGGTGTCATGAGCATGACAGCCTAAAGACAGGCTTTTAGAGCGAGGATTTGGTGCAGCGCACGCTTCGGCCGTGAGTGCTCCAAATCCCTGTCTATAAAGCAGGCTTATGGCGCGCAGTGAGGCACGCCGGCTGAGGGACATCGCGAGGTCGATCGTTGGACAAGCGAGCGGAAAGCGTCGAGATCAGGTCCGCCAGCAAGGCCTATGGCGCCGTTCGCGCCCTCGATGACGTTTCGCTCAATGTCAGCGCCGGTGAATTCGTCTCACTGCTTGGCCCGTCCGGCTCCGGCAAGACCACGCTGCTCGGCATTTTGGGCGGCTTCATCCTGCCGACCTCAGGCACGATTCTATTCGGAGGCCGTGACGTCACCTACATGCCGCCGCACAAGCGCGACATCGGCGTGGTGTTCCAGAACTACGCGCTGTTTCCGCATATGAGCGTCGGCGAGAACGTCGCCTTTCCCTTGCGCGCGCGACGCCTGCCGAAATCCATCTGGCCGGACAAGGTGCGCGCAGCGCTCAGCATGGTCGGGCTTGCCGGCTATGAAGAGCGCGGCATCGCGCAGCTCTCCGGCGGTCAGCGCCAGCGCGTGGCGTTGGCGCGCGCCATGATCTTCGAGCCGCGCCTGATCCTGATGGACGAGCCGCTCTCGGCGCTCGACAAGCAGCTCCGCGAATCCATGCAGATCGAGCTGCGCGCGTTGCACAAGCGCATCGGCGCGACCATCATCTATGTCACCCATGACCAGCGCGAGGCGCTGACCATGAGCGACCGCGTCGCCGTCATGAAGGACGGTCGGTTGGTCCAGATCGACGAGCCGGCGCGGCTGCATGACCATCCCGTCGATTCCTTCGTCGCCAGCTTCATTGGCGAAGCCACGATGCTGCCGGTCCGCCGCGTCGATGGCTCCAGCGTTGCGCTCGGCAATGCCTTGCTGCGCAGCGCACGCGCCATTCCCGATGGCGATGCCCTGATGCTGGCCGTGCACAGCGAGAAGCTGCTGATCGATGATGGCGCGCAGGATGCCGCCTGTAACCGGCTGACCGGGACCGTCACCGACATCGTCTATCAGGGCGAGAGTCTGCGCGTTTTCCTCGCGCTCGCCGATGGCATCGCACTCAGCCTGCGCCAGCCGAGCTATCACCAGGCCTATCACCGCATCCCGCCGCTCGGCGGCAGCCTTACCGTCACGCTCCACCCCGAGGACACCATTGTCGTGCCCAGGGTGCGGGACTGAAACTGAAGCCTCATCCAACCCGAGAGAAGAAACTGATATGTCGACACAAGCCGCGTTCAGCAATTTCAAGGTGCTCACCTTCGACGTCGTCGGCACCCTGATCGATTTCGAGACCGGCGTGCTTGAAGCGGTCCGCAAGATCGGAGGCAAGAAGGCGGCCGAGCTCAGTGATGACCAGATCTTCGAATCCTACAAGCGCGGGCGCGATAAGCATTACGAGCGTTCGAGCGAGGTGATGTTCTACGTCTACCGCTATCTCGCCAACGAGCTCGGGCTGCCGGCGGACGATGCCTCCTGTGACGTCTTCCAGCTTGCCGTGCTGCGCTGGGGGCCGTTCTCGGACTCGGTCGAGGCGCTGAAGCGCCTGCGCACGAAGTTCCGCCTGGTGGCGATGACCAATGCCGACCGCGTGGCGCTGTCGTGCTACGCGCATGCGCTCGGTAATCCCTTCGATGACACCGTCTGCGCCGACGACACCGGCGTTGCAAAACCGAACCCGGAATTCTTCGCCTACAACAAGGGCCGCCAGTCGGCCTTCGGCTACAAGCAGTCCGACATCCTGCACGTCGCGCAGAGCCAGTATCATGACATCGGGATCGCGCGGAAGCTCGGCTACAAGGTGTGCTGGATCGAGCGTCGCCAGGGCATCGCCGGCTTCGGCGGCACGCCGGCGGTGGAGACGCTGACCAAGCCGGACTTCCATTATCCGACGTTGAAGGCGCTTGCCGACGCGGCCATCGGGCCGGCGGCGTAACGGAGAGCTGTGGCATGACACGGGACTGGCGCGCGCTGCCATCGGTCAATTCACTGTGGGAAGCCACGGCGGAGCCGGCGCGCGCGTTTCCCGTGCTGTCGGGCGAGCAAAAGGCGGATGTGGTGATCATCGGCGCCGGCTACACCGGCCTCTCCGCCGCGCACCACATCGCCAAGAGCGGGCTCAGCCCCGTCGTGCTCGAAGCGAACCGCCCCGGCTGGGGCGCGAGTGGGCGCAATGGCGGGGTGATCACGGCAAAGTTCCGCCTGTCGTTTCGCGAGATCGATGCCGCGCACGGGCGCGCCATGGCACGGCGCATGTACGAGATCGCGCATGAATCGACCGACATGGTCGAGGAACTGGTGTCCGAATTCGGCATCACCAGTGCGAATTTGACGCGCACCGGCCAGGTCAAGGCCGCGCATAACGAGACGACGCTGAAGGCTGCGATCGACGAAGCCAACTGGATGACGCGCGAAATGGGCTCCGGCGCGGTCCGCATCCTCGACAGGAACGGCGTGCGCGAGGAGACCGGCTCCGACATCTTTGTCGGCGGCGTGCTCAATCCCGGTTCGGGCGGGATACATCCGTTGAACTATCTGCGCGGCCTCGCAAACGGCGTTGCAAGCCGCGGCGTTCCGATTTTTGCGCAGTCGCCGGTCGTCAAGCTCCGGCACGAGAACGGCGGCATCGTCGCCGAGACGCCGCAAGGCGCGGTGCGTGCAAAACAGGCGATCATCGCCACCAACAGCTATTCGGATCTGACCGGCGCCACAGTGCATCTGCAGCGCACGCTGATTCCGTTCCGCAGCGCCATGGTCGCAACCGAGCGGCTCCCCGGCAATCTCGCGGGAAAACTGATGCCGACCGGGCGCACCTACACCGAGACCAAGCGCATGATGCGCTGGTTCCGCATGGTCGACAACCGCGTCATCTTCGGCGGCCGCGGCGCCTTCGGCAAGCAGGATTCGCAAGCCGCGTTCGACGCCTTGCGCAAGGCGATGGTCGGCATCTTCCCCGATCTCGCCGATGTCCCGCTCGCATACAAATGGTCAGGGCTGGTTGCGATGACGCTGAACTCGGTCCCGCATATCGGACGGCTCGACGACCGCACGCTCTTCTCGGTCGGCTACAACGGCGCCGGAGTTGCGATGTCGAGCCTGATGGGCCGCTATCTCGCCGCCTTCGCGCGCGGCGAGACGCCCGACGTCGGCCTGCTCGACGCACGACGCATGAAGGCGATTCCATTCTATCCGCTGCGGGAGCCCGCCGTGCGCATGGTCGCCGGATGGTACCAGTTTCTCGATGCGATCGGTCGGTGAGATCTATTTGGAGGAGGCGAGGATGACGATGAAGCAGAAGTTTGGACTGGGCTGCGCGCTGCTGGGCGCAATCGGATTGACCAGCGCGGCTGATGCCGCCGAGCAGATCACCTTCGTCTCGCAGGGCGGCGCCTATCAGCAGGCGCAGACGGTGGCGATCCTCGATCCCTCCGCCAAGAAGCTCGGCATCACCATCAACCAGGACTCCATTCCGGACGCCTGGCCCGCGATCAAGACGCAGGTCGGCAGCGGCAAGCCGATCTGGGACGTCGTCGACACCCCGACCGGCAACTGCCTGCGCGGCGGCGAGCAGGGGCTGATGGAGAAGCTCGACTTCTCGAAGATTCCAAACGGCGCGGCGATGCCGGAGGCCTATCGCAGCCCCTATTCAGTGTCCTACGAGTTCTATTCGAGCGTACTTGCCTACAGCCAGAAGAAATTCCCGAAGGACGCGCCGAACAGCTGGGCCGATTTCTGGGACGTGAAGAAATTCCCCGGCCGCCGCGCGCTGCGCAACCATCCGTTTGCAACGTTAGAGGCGGCGCTGATGGCCGATGGCGTCGCGCCCGACAAGCTCTATCCGCTCGACGTCGACCGCGCCTTCAAGAAGCTGGAAGAGATCAAGCCGCACATCACGGTGTGGTGGACCTCGGGCGCGCAGTCGGCGCAGTTGCTCAATGACGGCGAGGTCGACATGGAGATGGCCTGGAACGGTCGCGTCAGCGCGGTCGCCAAGGAAGGCGCGAAGGTCACCTTTACCTACAACCAAGGCATCCTGCAGAGCACATCGCTCTGCATCCTCAAGGGCGCGCCGAATCTCGCCACCGCGGTGAAATTCCTCAACGAGGCCATTGATCCCGTGCACCAGGCCAATCTGCCACTGCACATCGACTATGGCCCGGGTAACCCCAAGGCCTTCGAGACGGGCGTGATCAAGCCCGAGCGCGCCGCGCAATTGCCGAGCGAGCCGGCCAACGCCGCCAAGCAGGCGCTGATGTCCTACGCCTGGTGGTCCTCGCCGGCCGGCGAAGCCGCCGAGAAGCGCTGGGCGTCCTTCATGCAGAAGTGAGCGAGGCAGCGTTGACGACTTCAGCGCCAGATCCCTCCCAAAAACATCAGCGCCGTGAGCACGGCCTGATGCTGGCACTGGTGTCACCGGCGCTGCTGGTGATCCTGGCTCTGATCGTGCTGCCGGTCGGCTGGCTGGCCTGGCAGTCGATCTACCATGACGGCTTCACACTGGAGAATTATCGCCGCGTCTTCACCGAAGACGTCTACTGGCGCAGCTTTGCGCTGACCTTCGAGATCAGCCTCGCGGTCACGGTGATCGCGCTGCTGCTCGGCTATCCCGTGGCCTACCTCGCCAATTCGGTGCCGAAAGGGTGGAGCATCCTCATCCTGTCGCTGGTCGTGCTGCCGTTCTGGACCAGCGTGCTGGTCCGCGCCTATGCCTGGCTGGCGCTGCTGCAGCGCACCGGCGTGATCAACCAGTTCCTGCGCTATCTCGATGTGATCTCCGAGCCGCTCGCGCTGGTCCACAACACCTTTGGCACGGTGGTTGCGACCGTGCACATCCTGCTGCCCTTCATGGTGCTGCCGCTCTACGCCACCATGCAGAAGATACCGAACGATCTCATGCAGGCCGGCGCCAGCCTGGGTGCGAGCCCGTCGCTGACGTTTTTCCGCGTGTTCCTGCCGCTGTCGCTGCCGGGTGTGCTCGCGGGCTGCACCATGGTGTTCGTGCTCTGCCTCGGCTTCTACATTACGCCGGAGCTGCTCGGCGGCGGCCGCACCGTGATGGTGTCGATGCTGGTGAGCCGCAATGTCGAGCTCTACAACCAGTTCGGCGCGGCCAGCGCGGTCGCCGTCGTGCTGCTCATCAGTGTGCTCGTGATCTTCTTCATTGTAAGTCGCTTCATCTCGCTCGACCGCGTGTTGGGGCAGAAATGATGCGCGCTTCGCCTGCACGGATTGCCCTCTACGTGATCAGCGCGCTGGTGCTGATCTATCTGATCCTCCCCGTTCTGATCATCGCGCCGATCTCGTTCTCCAGCGCGCGCTTTCTGACCTTTCCGCCGCCGTCCTTTTCGCTGCGCTGGTACCAGCAATATTTCTCAAATCCCGCCTGGATGCAGGCGACGCAGGTGACGTTGACGGTCGCCCTCCTCACCGTCGTGATCGCGACCCCGTTCGGGGTGGCCGCCGCCTATGCCATCAGCCAGTCGAAGCTACGCATCATGAGGCTGATCCACTTGGCGCTGCTGTTGCCGCTGGTGGTGCCTATCATCATCACCGCCGTCGGCATCTTCTTCGTCTATGCCAAGGTCGGTCTGGTCGCGACCATGCCCGGCCTCGTGCTGGCCAACGTGATGCTGGGCCTGCCCTATGTCGTCATCTCGGTGCTCGCGGGCCTGCAGAGTTTCGATCCCGCGCAGGAGATGGTGGCGCGCAGCCTCGGCATGAACCGCCTGCGCAGCTTCTTCGCGGTGACGCTGCCGCAGATCAAGTCCAGCGTGGTTGCGGGCGGAATCTTCGCCTTCATCTCGGCGATGGACGAGACCATCGTCGCGCTGTTCATTTCCGGTGGCCAGTATCAGCCGTTGACCAAGCGCATGTTCACCGCGCTGCGCGACGAGATCGATCCGACCATCGCCGCGATCTCGACCTTGATGACGGCGGCCTCATTCATGCTGGTGCTGCTGGCGAGCGCGCGGCAGAAGCGAAGCGGGTGAGGATAGCGGGGCTGAAATTGACGAGATCGATTCACCCGATGGCGAAATCGGCGGCCGTTTCCGCGTGAATGGCGGTGGTGTCGAACGTCTCGACCGAGGTGTCGTCCGGGCCGACCAGCATGGTGATCTCGGTGCAGCCGAGGATGATGCATTCGGCGCCACTTGAGACGAGCGCCGCCATCACTTCCTGGTAGCGGCGGCGCGAAGGCGCGGTGACGTTGCCGAGGCACAGCTCCTCGTAAATGATGCGGTTCACCTCGGCGCGCTCGTCCGCGGGAGGGACCATGACGTCGAGACCGTGCGCGCGCAACCGGTCGATGTAGAAGTCTTCCTCCATCGTGAACCTGGTGCCGAGCAACCCGACCCGCCGATATCCCTTGGCCCGGATCCGCTCGGCCGTCGCATCGCCGATGTGGATGAACGGAACGCTCACGCTGGATATGATCTCGGGCGCCAGTTTGTGCATCGTGTTCGTGCACAACACGATCGCCCGCGCGCCGGCACTTTCGAGCAGCCGCGCGACCTCCGCGAGGCTCGCCGCCGCCTCCTGCCAGCGGCCGGCATATTGCATCTGCTTGATCTCCTCGAAATCGTAGGAATACATCAGAAGCGGGGCCGAATGCAGCTTGCCGATGCGGTCGCGGACCCGCTCGTTGATGAGCTTGTAGTAAAGCGCGGTGCTCTCCCAGCTCATGCCGCCGATCAGGCCAATGGTTTGCATTCCGGTGCTCCCGAACAGTGATTCAGAGGGATCGTAGACGAAGATGCCGAACCTCGCCATCATGGCCGCGGCAGGGCCTGTAGTGCAAACGGCAGGGACGGGCATGACGCCCGCGCAGGCTGCGAGAAGCCTTTCGACCTTGCGCACGCTCTCGGCCTGTCTTAGGCCAGTTCCCGAACAATTGCGTATCGCCGAAGTCTCGAGGGAGCCGACATGACCATTCGCAACACCCGCACCGGGGGCCAGATCCTGATCGATCAGCTCGTCGCCCAAGGCGTCGAGCGCGTCACCTGCGTGCCGGGTGAGAGCTATCTGGCGGCGCTCGATGCGCTGCATGACAGCCCGATCGACGTCGTGATCTGCCGCGCCGAAGGCGGTGCGGCGATGATGGCGGAGGCATATGGCAAGCTCACGGGGCGGCCGGGCGTCTGCTTCGTCACCCGCGGCCCCGGTGCCACCAATGCCAGCCACGGCGTTCACATCGCGATGCAGGATTCGACGCCGATGATCCTGTTCGTCGGCCAGGTCGACACCGGCATGCGCGAGCGCGAGGCGTTCCAGGAGCTCGACTACAAGGCGGTGTTCGGCTCGATGGCGAAATGGGCGGTCGAGATCGATCGCCCCGACCGCATTCCGGAGCTGGTCGCGCGCGCCTTCCGAATCGCCATGCAGGGCCGCCCCGGTCCCGTCGTGATCGCGCTGCCGGAGAACATGCTGACCGAGACCGCGGCCGTTGCCGATGCCATGCGCATCGAGCCCGCCGTGAGCTGGCCGGCGCCTGCCGATATCGAAAAGCTCGGCGCCATGCTGGCCGGCGCCAGGGCGCCACTCGTCATTCTCGGCGGCTCGCGCTGGACCGATGAGGCGGCCAAGAGCATCGCGCGGTTCGCCGAACGGTTCGACCTGCCGGTCGCGACCTCGTTCCGACGGGCCTCGCTGATCGACGCCGACCATTCGCACTATGCCGGCGACCTCGGGATCGGGCCGAGTCCCGGCCTGAAGGCGCGCATCGACAATGCCGACGTTCTCCTGCTGATCGGCGGCCGCATGTCGGAGATGCCGTCATCGTCCTATACGCTGCTCGACATTCCCAATCCGAAGCAGAAGCTGGTCCATGTGCATCCGGGCTCCGAAGAGCTCGGCCGCATCTATCAGCCTGAACTGGCGATCCAGGCGACGCCGGCAGCCTTCGCCGCCGCTGTCGAGACGCTGAAGCCTTCGGGCGCGGTGGCCTGGAAGGGCGAAGCCGCCAAGGCGCATGCCGATTATCTGGCGTGGACCGAGAACGCGCGCGAGCTGCCGGGCACGTTCCAGTACGGCCAGGTGATGACCTGGCTGCGCGACCGCCTGCCGAAGGATGCGATCGTCTGCAACGGCGCCGGCAATTATGCCGGCTGGATTCATCGCCATCACCGCTTCCACAGCTTCGCGGCCCAGCTCGCACCGACCTCGGGCTCGATGGGCTATGGCGTGCCGGCGGGCGTGCTGGCCAAGCGGCAATATCCCGATCGCGTCGTGGTCGCGTTTGCCGGCGACGGCTGCTTCCTGATGAACGGCCAGGAATTCGCAACCGCCGTGCAGTACGAGGCGCCGCTGATCGTCATCATCATCGACAATTCGCAATACGGCACCATCCGCATGCACCAGGAGCGCGACTATCCCGGCCGCGTCGTCGGCACCCAGCTCAAGAATCCGGACTTTGCGATGTATGCGAAGGCGTTCGGCGGCCATGGCGAGCGTGTCGAGCGGACCGAGGAGTTCGCACCGGCGTTCGAGCGCGCGCTGGCCTCGGGCAAGCCGTCGATCCTCCATTGCATCATCGATCCCAGGGCGATCTCGGTCGGCAAGGATTTTGTGCCAGCGGTGAAAGCTTAAAGCGATGCCTGACGGCCGCCACGTCGCCATCATCGGAGCCGGCGCGGTCGGCGTGATCAGCGCCATCGAGGCGCTGCGCGAGGGGCACCGCGTCACGCTGATCGATCCCGGCGAGCCTGGCGGCGAACAGGCGGCGAGCTACGGCAATGCCGGCTGGCTCTCCTCGCATTCGGTGATTCCGCCGGCGGAACCGGGCGTCTGGAGGAAGGTGCCGGGCTATCTGATGGACCCGCTCGGCCCGCTCGCGATCCGCTGGTCCTACTTGCCGAAGGCGCTGCCCTGGCTGATCAAGTATCTGCTGTCGGGCTGGACCGCGGCGCGGGTCGAGACGACGGCATTCGCGCTGCGCGACCTCCTGAAGGACGCGCCGCTGCTGCACAAAAAGCTCGCGGAAGAAGCCGGCGTCCCCGAGCTGATCGAGCGCAACGGCGTGATGCACGTGTTCACCTCGCGCGGCAATTTCGATAACGATCTCGGCTGGCGCCTGCGCAAGAAGGTCGGCGTCGAATGGCTGGAGCTCAATGCCGACGAAATGCGGCAGCGTGAGCCGGATCTGCATCCGCGCTACACCTTTGGCGTCGTGGTGGAAGAGGCCGGGCGCTGCCGCGATCCCGGCACTTATGTCGCAGCCCTTGCCGCTCATGCGATCGCCAGCGGCGCGAAGCACGTGCGCGCCAAGGCGACCGGTCTGAAGTTGTCCGGCAACAAGCTCGTGGCTGTCCTCACCGAGACCGGCGAAATTGCCTGTGATGCCGCAGTGGTCGCGGCGGGTGCCCGCTCGAAGCAGCTCACAGCGTCGGTCGGCGATCCCCTCCCGCTCGAGACCGAGCGTGGCTATCATGTCGTAATCGAGAATCCGGAAGCAGGTCCACGCAGCTCGATCATGGCCTCCGACGCCAAGATGGTGGTGAACTGGACCAACAAGGGCCTGCGTGCCGCCGGCACGGTCGAGATCGCCGGCCTCGAGGCCGCGCCGAACTGGAGGCGCGCCGAGATCCTGCGCAACCACCTCGTCGGCATGTTCCCGAAGCTGCCGAAGGACATTCCGGCCTCGCGCGTCAAGACATGGTTCGGCCATCGCCCGAGCATGCCGGACGGACGTCCCTGCATCGGCTATGCGCGCGCCTCGCGCGACATCGTCTATGCTTTCGGCCACGGCCATGTCGGCCTGGTCGGCTCGGCTCGCACCGGTCGTCTGGTCGCCCAGCTCGTGAGCGGCAAGGCGCCGGAGATTCCGCTTGCGCCGTTCGCACCCGATCGTTTCCTCTGAGAGCGCACCATGACCACCTCAGCCAGCTCGTCCTCTCGCATCGCCCGTGGCGGCAAGGCCATCTACGGTGCGCCGCTCGGCATCCTGATGCTGGAGGCGCGCTTTCCCCGCATTCCCGGCGACATGGGCAACGGCACGACCTGGCCATTCCCGGTGCTCTATCGCGTGGTGAGCGGCGCCTCGCCGGAGAAGGTGGTGCTGAAAGGCGCGGCCGGCCTCTTGCCCGATTTCATCGATGCGGCGAAAGATCTGGTGCGGCTCGGAGCGGAGGCCATCACCACCAATTGCGGCTTCCTCTCGCTGTTCCAGAAAGAGATCGCGGCGGCGGTCGGCGTTCCCGTCGCGACCTCCTCGCTGATGCAGGTGCCGTGGGTGCAGGCGACCCTGCCGCCCGGCAAGCGCGTCGGCCTCGTCACGGTGTCGGGCTCGACCTTGACGCCGGCCCATCTCGAAGGTGCCGGCGTGCCGCTCGACACGCCGCTGGTCGGCACCGAGAACGGGAAGGAGTTCTTCCGTGTCCTGATCAAGGCCGAGAAGGACGACATGGACATCGCGCAAGCCGAGCGCGACGTGGTCGAGGCCGGCAAGGAGCTGGTTGCCAAGCATCCGGATGTCGGCGCCATCGTGCTCGAATGCACCAACATGCCGCCTTATGCCGCCGCGCTTCAGGCCGCGGTCGGATTGCCCGTCTACGACATCTATTCCATGATCACCTGGTTTCATGCCGGGCTGCGCCCGCGCGTCTTTGCGTGAATGCGTCCGTGAGATCGTCACTAAGCATGATCCGGAAAAGTGCGCAGCGGTTTTCCGATAAGATCATGCTCAAACAATAACCCAAAGCGCGATGACGATTCGTCCTCATCTCATCGCGCTTTAGTCCAGGAGTGAACCCATGAAACTATCCGGCAAAGTCGCGGCCATCACCGGCGCGGCGCGCGGCATCGGCAAGGCCTGCGCGAAGAGGTTTTTGGACGACGGCGTCAAGGTTGTCATCTCCGACGTCGATGCCGAGGGCTTGGCTGCGACGGCCGCGGAGCTCGCCCGGCCGGATGCATTGCGCACTGTCGTCGGCAATGTCGCCAAGCGCGCGGACGTGGATCAGCTGGTCGCGACCGCGGTGAAGGAGTTCGGCCGGCTCGACATCATGGTCAACAATGCCGGCGTCGCCCGCAACCGCGACATCCTCGACATCACCGAAGAGGAATTCGACGAGATCCTCGGCATCAATCTGAAGGGCGCGTTCTTCGGCGTGCAGGCGGCGGCGAGGCAAATGATCGCCCAAGGCGGCGGCGGGGTCGTCATCAACATGTCCTCGGTGAACGCGCTGCTGGCGATCCCTTCGCTTGCGACCTACGCGATGTCGAAGGGCGGCATGAAGCAGCTCACCTCGGTCGCCGCGGTCGCACTGGCCCCGCACAACATCCGCGTCGTCGCGGTCGGACCGGGCACGATCCTGACCGACATGGTGAAGTCGTCGATCTACACCTCGGACGACGCCCGCAAGACGGTGATGTCACGCACGCCGGCCGGCCGCGGCGGCGAGCCGAGCGAGGTGGCGTCCGTGGTCGCGTTCCTCGCCAGCGACGATGCGTCCTACATCACGGGGCAGACAATCTATCCCGATGGTGGACGCCTGGTCCTGAACTACACCGTGCCGGTGAAGGAGAAGTAGCGGGGCGCGCCCTCACTCGGCCGCGACCGTCAACCCGTAACCCAGCCGCTTCGAAATGCCCCCCGCGCAGTCGCGCAGCGCGTGCGCGATGGGGCTGTCCCAGCGGGCATCAAAAGTGCCTTCTGGGCCCATCGCGGTGACGACCAGCGCGACGTGGCCGGAATGATCGAACACCGGCGCGGAGAACGCGTTGACGCCAGGCAGGGGATCGCCGAGCGCACGGGCGAGGCCGTGTTTGCGCACCTCGGTCAGCATCTCGGCGACCTTCGCCCCCTTCACGGCGCGCTTCGGGTTGTAGCCGACGCCATGGCGGTCGAGGCCGCTGTCGAGCGCGGCGCTGATCGTCTTCTCCGGCAGGAACGCCGCAAACGCGCGGCCGGTCGCGGTCTCCAGCAGCGCCATCACCGAGCCGACGCGCATCACGATGTGCACCGGCTGGGCCGGCTCTTCGAGCTGCACCACGGTCGGGCCGTGCGTGCCCCAGACCGCGAGCGAGACGGCGTGGCCGATCTGGCTCGCGAGGCCCGCGATCTTGGGCCGCGCGATGCGCACGCCGGAGAGGCGGCGCAGGCTGATCAGGCCGAGCTCCAGCGCCAGCGCGCCGATCTCGTAACGGCCGGTGCTCTCGTCCTGCTCGATCAGGCCGATGCGGGAGAAGCTGGCGAGATAGGGATGCGCCTTGGCCGGCGTCATGCCGGCCTCGCGGGCGAGATCGCGCAGCATCATCGGCTCGCCGCTGCGGGCGAGCGCGCGAAGCAATTCGCCGCCGACCTCGATCGACTGGATGCCGCGGCTCTCTCTCTTCATGCGCCTCCGATGCGCCTGGGTCGTTGCTTGAGCATGATCTCTTCGGAAAACCGCTGCACACTTTTCCGGATCATGCTCTACGCCGCGTTGCGCTTGGCGGCGCTGTCGGCAAGATGTCGGCCGGCAATGTAGCCGAAGGTCAGCGCCGGCCCAAGCGTGATGCCGGCGCCGGGATAATTGCCGCCCATGATGCTCGCCATGTCGTTGCCGGCGGCGTAGAGGCCGGGAATCACCCGGCCCTCGGCGTCGAGCGCCCGTGCGTTCGCGTCGGTGACGATGCCGGCATAGGTGCCGAGATCGCCGATCACCATCTTGATGGCGTAGAACGGCCCGTTCTCGATTGGCGCCACGCAGGGGTTGGGGCCGTGCAGCGCATCGCCCTGGTAGCGGTTATAGGCCTTCGAGCCCTTGCCGAAGGCGGCGTCGTGTCCGAGCGGCGCCGTCGCATTGAACTGCCTGACCGTCTCGGCGAACGCCTTGGAGTCGATGCCGGCTTTCGCCGCCAGCGCTTCCAGCGTGTCGCCGCGCATGAGATAGCCGGTCTTCAAATGATGACTGAGGGGCATCGGGAAGGGCGGCACGCAGCCGAGGCCGTATTTGCGCAGCGTCTTGTGATCGCAGACGAGAAATGCGGCGATCTCCTCGCCGGGCTTGGCCGCCTTGATCATGGCCTGGACGAAGTCGTGATAGGAATTGCCCTCATTGGCAAAGCGCCTGCCGTCGCGCATCACCGCGATCACGCCAGGCTTGGCGCGATCGATGAAGTGCGGCATCACGCCCTTGGAGCCGTCCTTGCGCGTGGTCAGCGAGACCGGCACCCAGGCCGCCGCGTTCGGCAGGCGATCCTCGATGCGGCCGCCGGCGCCTTCGGCAAGGCGCAGGCCGTCGCCGGTGTTGCCCGTAGGCCCGGGCGAATAATGCTCAACGCCGGTCGGAGCGTGCGGGAACATCTTCTTGCGCCGCTCGACGTCATGCGGAAAACCGCCGCAGGCGAGCACGACGCCTTGTCGGGCGCGGACACGCACCTCGCGTCCCTCGCGCGAGACGATGGCGCCGGTGACCGCGCCGTTCTCGACCGTCAGCTCGCGCACGGGCGAAGACAGCCACATCGGAATCTTGAGGTCGAGCGCTGACTTTGCGAGGCGCCCGGCGAGCGCATTGCCGTTGGTGAGCGTCATGCCGCGGCCGTAGCGCAGCACGTCCACGACATGCCGCGACAGGCGCTTGGCGACATAGACCGCCGAGGTCAGCGACTTCGTCACGCGCATGAAGTGGATGATCTCCTTGCCGCTTCCGAGCATCATGCCGAACACGGTGAGCTCGGGCAGCGGCATGCCGAGCGATTTGATGAGATCGCCGAGCTCGCGGCCGTCGAACGGGCGCGTCACCATGGAGCGGCCGCCCTGGGCGCCGCCGGGCGCTTCCGCGTGATAATCGGGAAAGACCAGCGGCATGTCGAAGCGCAGCGCGGTCTTGGTGGTGAAGAAATCGACCGCTTCAGGGCCGGCGCTCAGAAAGGCGTCGACGCGTGCTGCGTCGTAATTGTTGCCGGCCTCATGCCGCAAATACGTGCGCGCCTGCTCCGGCGTCTCCTCGATGCCGTACGCCTTCGCCAGCGAGGTGCCGGGAATCCAGAGCCAGCCGCCGGAGCGGGCCGTGGTGCCGCCGAAGCGCGGCTCCTTCTCGACGATCAGCACGTCGAGTCCGCGATGACGCGCGGTGATCGCGGCCGACATGCCGGAGCAACCCGATCCGGCCACGAGCACGTCGCACTCGTAGGTCTCCATGGCGCCATGCTCGTTGCCAGCCATATCGGCCTCACTTCTTCAGGAGCGGACATTTGGATTCGGAGACCGGGCGGAAGGCGTCATCGCCCTTCACGGTCTTGACGATGTCCAGATAATCCCACGGCTCCTTGGACTGCGCGGGGGTCTTCACCTTGGCGAGATACATGTCGCGGATGACACGGCCGTCCTCGCGCAACTTGCCGCCATGGACGAAGATATCCTCGATCGGCAGCTCGCGCATCTTCGCCATCACCTTGGCGGAATCGTCGGTGCCGGCCGCCTTGATCGCCTTGAGATAGTGCAGCACCGCGCCGTAGACGCCGGTCTGAATCATGGTCGGCATCACCTTGGTCCGCTCGTAGAACTTTTTCGACCAGGCGCGGGTGGCCTCGTCCATAGCCCAGTAGGACGCCGTGGTCATATAGGTGCCCTGCGCGGCCTTCAGGCCGATGGCGTGCACGTCGGTGTCGAACATCAAAAGGCCGACCAGCTTCTGGCCGCCCTGGACCAGGCCGAATTCGCCGGATTGCTTGATGGCGTTGTCGGTGTCCTGGCCGGCATTGGCGAAGGCGACCACGTCGGATTTCGAGCTCTGCGCCTGCAGCGCGAAGGAGGAGAAATCGGCGGTGTTGGTCGGATGCCTGACGCCGCCGAGCACCTTGCCGCCCATCTCGTTGATGAAGCGCGTGGCGTCCTTCTCGAGTTGATGGCCGAAAGCATAATCCGCGGTGATGAAGTACCAGGATTTTCCGCCTTCCCGGATCACGGCGGAGGCCGTCACCTTCGACAGCGCATAGGTGTCGTAGGTGAAGTGCACGGTGTTCGGGCTGCACAGCTCGTCGGTCAGCGAGCTCGCGCCGGGGCCGGAGAGCAGGGCGACTTTGCCGCGCTCGCGCACCATGTTGTGCACGGCGATGGCGATGCCGGAATTGGGGATGTCGACGACCGCATCGACCTTGCCGTTGTCGAACCAGCCGCGGACGATCTGAACGCCGACGTCGGTCTTCATCTGGTGGTCGGCGCTGATGATCTCGATCGGCTTGCCGAGCACGGTCGGCCCGAATTCCTCCACGGCCATCTTGGCGGCCTCGACCGAGCCCGGCCCAGAGTTGTCGCGGCCCCAGCTCGACAGGTCCGTCAGCACGCCGATCCGCACCACGTCGTCGGAAACTTGCGCGGTCGCCGCCGATGTCATGGCCGCCGAAGTCATGGCCGCGAGCATAGTGCAGGCCAGGAGCCCTCTCATTGTCGTTTCCTCTCTTCTTGGCCGCTTGGCGCGGCGGGATCGTTGGAGGTAAATTAGATAATGGCGAATGAATTTGTCAATGGCGAACTATGGTGGCGGGTGGGTTCCACGATGGTCGGGTGATGCCGGATAAGGAGCGCTCCTGCCTCAACACCCGTCATTGCGAGCCACCGGGTCCGCGCGAAGCGCGGCCCGATGACAGGCTCCGCGAAGCAATCCAGAGTCTTTCCGCGGAGGCGGTCTGGATTGCTTCGTCGCTAGGGCTCCTCGCAATGACGGGTGTTGCGCCACCTGCGCATAAAATCCCGCACCGTAATCCTGTGGGAGGCAACACTTCCACAGATTGCAGCCGTCACAACGTTTGGCCATGATGCCCACTGGAATCCTTTGGGGCAGGGCATGACGACAGCAACGGGGGTCTCCGCTTCCGCGGAGAGATCGACGACGGCGCACGTGGTGTGGGCGAGTGCGCTCGGCACCGCGATCGAGTGGTACGATTTCCTGATCTACGGCACGGCGGCAGCGCTCGTGTTCAACAAGCTGTTCTTCCCGAGCTTCGATCCCTTCGTCGGCACGCTGGCGGCGTTCTCGACCTATGCGGTCGGCTTCGTTGCGCGGCCGATCGGCGGCGCCATCATCGGGCATTACGGCGACCGGCTCGGCCGCAAGACCATGCTGGTTGCGACCATGATCGCGATGGGGCTCGGCACCTTCCTGATCGGGTGCCTGCCGACCTACGATCAGATCGGCGTCTGGGCCCCGATCCTGCTCGTGATCCTCCGTTTCGTTCAGGGCATCGGGCTCGGGGGCGAGTGGAGCGGCGCGGTCGTGATGGTGATCGAGCACGCCGGCAATCGCCGCGGATTCTACGGCAGCCTGGTGCAGGTCGGCTTCCCCGTCGGCGTCGCCGCCTCCACCGGCATCTTCGCCCTGATGACGAAGCTGCCCGAGGCGGATTTCCTCAGCTGGGGCTGGCGCGTGCCGTTCCTGATCAGCATTCTGCTGGTCGGCGTCGGCTTCATCGTGCGGCTCAAGCTGGCGGAGACGCCTCACTTCAAGGAGATCGTCGAGCGCAAGGAGGTGCTGGCGCAGCCGGCCCTCGAAGTGCTGCGCCGCGACTGGCGCAGTTTTCTGCTCGCGATCGGCATCACGGTGTCGGAGGTCGGGCTCGCTTATCTCCTCACCGTGTTCACGGTGGTTTACGCGACGACCAGGCTCGGCCTACCCCGGCAGGTGATCCTGGATGCGGTGGTCTATGCCGCGATCGTCGAGTTCGCGACGCTGCCGCTGGCCGGCTGGCTGTCCGACATCTTCGGACGCAAGGCGCTGTATCTGGCCGGCGGCGTCTTCTCGGTGGCGCTGGCATTCCCGCTGTTCTGGTTCCTCGACACCAGGGAGCCGGCGCTGATCACGCTTGCGCTCGTCGTCACGATGACGCTCACCCATGCGCTGCTGTTCGGGCCGAAGGCCGCGTTCATGCCGGAGCTGTTCCGCACCCAGGTGCGCTACAGCGGCGCCTCGCTCGGCGCCAACGTCGCGGCGGCGCTCAGCGGCGGCTTCTCGCCCCTGATCGCGGCTGCGCTGCTGGCATGGGCCGGCTCGTACTGGGCGGTGTCGGTCTACATCGTCGCGCTGTCGATCGTCACGATCCTCGCGACGCTGCTGGCGCCGGAGACGGCGCGGGACTCGCTAAGATCCTGAGCGTCGGGACAAGCAAGCCGGATTTGCAGCGTTCGGAAACACCAGGAAGGTGATGGTCGTCGGCGCAAGCCTGACCGTTCCCGGCGGTGCTGCGCGTGCCTCGAGCCGGGGCAGCTGGCCCTCAGGGGTCAGCGTGAGCCTCTTGCCGTTCAACTGCACAATCGTACCCTGCAACTGCGCTGCGTGCAGCGTGTACCGCTCGGCGGAATCCGGCAGCGATAGCGTGCGCGATGTGCCGCGCGACGTGTTGATTGCGAGCAGCGACACCGCGCCTGTCGTGGCTGGGTGGCAGTGCGCGTAAAGATGGAGATCGCGCGCGGCAGGTTTGCCTGCGTCGAGCACGATCGTTCCCATCAGCCGGCGCCAGAGCAGCGCGGCCCAATAGCTCGGCCGCGGCCGGAACGTTGTTTCGTCGAGCAGGCCGTAATCGCTGGCAGCCAGCGTGTTGTGCATCACCACTTGGACACCAGCCTTCGCCAGGCGTCCGAGCTGGTCGAGATAGCGGAACGTGTCCAGAAAAGTCCGGTCCCATAAGCCGCCGCCGCAGGCGGCATCAGCCGTCTCGGTCAGCCAGATCGGCTTGCCCGGCTCGAATGCGTCGCGCAGCGCCTGGTAGGTCTCGAGCGTCGCATCCGTGCGCGCCAGCCATTGCTCCGAGAGGGCCTGCGCCGGATCGTCGTGCCCGCCACAGCGCGGTGAGATCGTGTTGTAATGGTGATAGGAGAACCGATCGACGCCGGGGCCGGATGCGGCAAGCAGGTCCCGCGTGGTGAGCCCCGCTCCGGACGGCGATGGTGCATCGCCGACCGAGCCGGGACCGAGGATCAGCGTCTCCGGTGCGGCGCGCCGCATCCACTCGCGAAAGACCTTGAAGTCGCGGCCATAGGCGGCCGCGTCATAGCCCGCCGGTGCACCGCCCGTCGCTGCGAGCGTCGGCTCGTTCATGAATTCGGCGGCGGCGATGCGCCCACCCAGAGCGCGCGTGGTGTCGACCAGCTGCTGCGCCTGATCCGGCTTCCATATGCCGTGGTCATCGCGGCTGCCGGGACTGATCGCAAAGGAGGTGACGATCTCCGCATCGACCGCATGCGCGAACTCCACGACGCCGCGCCATTGCGCGCGGCTGAGCACCGTGTTGAATCCCGGCGGTGGCTCTCCCGGCGCCTCGGCAAAGAACGTCGCATTGGCCCAGGTGCCGCTCACGCGCAGATAGGCCGGCGACAACGCCGCGGCGAGCAGGCGCAGTCGTGCATTGGCAAGATCGATCGGCGGCCGCGCGCTGTAACGATCCCGTTCGTCGAAGCCACGTGCGGTTCGCGGATAAGGCTTCCAGAACCGTCCGCCGGTCACCTCCACCATCTCGATGTTGTAGGATTGAAAGCGCGCATCGATCGTTCCGAGCGTCTTTAGCCCGGCAGGCGAGATGGCAATGTCGTCGGCCTGCGCCGCAAAGGCGGTTGCGGCGGCCAGCAGGGCAATCGCACCCGCCGTGCGACCGGCCGGACGCGGTCGGGTCCCTGGTCTGCGGTGTGCTGCCGCTTGGTTCGTCATGCGCGTTGCCCGGGGCCAGATGCGCGGAGGCAACCTGGCCTTACCTCGACCCGCCCATTTTACCCCTATTTTACCTTGCCGTTGCCGCCGAGAGCGTCCGGGCTCGGCGGACCATCGATGGGGTCGAAAAAAAATCCGCTGGCCCCTCTTGAAACCGGTTTCCGGTTTTCTAAGTCGTTTTTCGCCGCGAGAGCGGTGTGCCGGATGCCAACAGGGTCCGGCACGGGCGCCGGGCAGGTCGTTTCGGACCCGTCTGAAATCCCGCCTTGCGCTCCTTCGTATCCATCTTGCTCTTTGGAGGACTTGGTTATGAGGACCAGCTTTGACTTCGCGCCGCTGTGGCGCTCCACCATCGGCTTCGACCACCTGGCCGACCTCGTCGACAGCACGCTCCGCCAGGCGACCGAGGACAATTATCCCCCCTACAACATCGAGCGATCCGGCGAAGACCATTACCGGATCAGCCTTGCCGTGGCAGGCTTCGGCGCCAGCGACATCACCGTGACGGCCGAGCAGAACGCGCTTACCATCGAGGGCAGGAAGCCCGAGGCGGCTGCGCGCGAATACCTCTACCAGGGCATCGCCGCGCGTCCGTTCCGGCGCGTGTTCAACCTCGCTGATTACGTCCAGGTGAAGCAGGCCTCGTTCCAGGACGGGCTCCTGATTATCGACCTCGTCCGCGAGGTTCCGGAAGCCATGAAGCCGCGTCGCATTCCGATCGCGGGCGGCGCTCCTGCGGCAACGCAGATCGAGCAGAAGAAAGCAGCCTGAGCGCTCGATCGAACAGGCGGAACGCGGCGCGCGCATGCGCGGGCCGCGCTTTCCGATGCAAGAAGGAGGGTACCATGGCTTTTCGTGATCTCATTCCCTGGTCGAAAAACCAGGAGCTTGCGCCGGCGCGCGACAATTTCGATCCGTTCCTGACGCTTCACCGCGAGATGAACCGTCTGTTCGACGATGTCTTCCGCGGCTTCGGGGCGACCAGCCTGTCGCCGCTGATGGAGGGCCGGTTCGGCTGGCCGAAGGTCGAGCTCAGCGAGACCGACAAGACGCTGACCGTCTCGGCTGAGCTTCCCGGCCTGACGGAGAAGGACGTTCAGGTCGAGATCGCCAATGGCGTGCTGACCGTGCGAGGCGAGAAGAAGGCGGAGCGCAACGGCGAAGGCAGGTTCTTCACCGAGTGCTATTACGGCGCCTTCGAACGGCAGATTCCGCTGGAGGGTGTCGAGGAGGACAAGGCAGAGGCGTCGTTCAGGAATGGCGTCCTGACCGTGTCGCTGCCGAAGTCGGAGAAGGCACGCGAAGGCGTCAAGCGCATCGCGATCAACACGCATTAAGTCAAGTGAGACGGCGGCGATGTGGCGCCGCCGTCTCATCGTCAACAAGCTGTCCCCCTGGAAAGGAGCATGTGGGAGACTTAACCGATGACCAACGTGAATACCAATTCCGGCACTCTCAATCCGCTGTTTCATCCCGCCGCCCACTACGACTCGCCTGCCGACGTCCTGAATGCCGAGGAGCTCTCACCGCCCGAAAAGCGCGTCATCCTGTCGTCCTGGGCATCGGACATGTACGCGGTCGAATCCTATCCCGCCTTGCGCGAGATTCCCGGCATGAGCCACACGGTCCGGCTCGCCGACATTCTGGCCGCCTTGCGCAAGCTCGACGGCGACAACGACAATGACGACCCGCCACGCGGGGGCGGCGTCCCGATGCGGTTGCGGCGGCCATGGGCCGCCGCCGAAGGGCAGGCGGCATGATCCTCACCAACACCGTCCTCGCCCTCGTGCTGCTCGGCCAGGCCGCGGCAGCCTGGACCGTCCCGCTTCTGGCCCTGCAAGGCTGGATCGTCGCATCAGGCGACGAAGGCTGAAGCACCAAGGTTCCGACTATCCTCACAACACAACGCGGCAGGGTGACGATGATGAATGCTGTGCGTCTGCTGTTCCTGGCCTTGCTGATGCTGACGCTCACGGCGTCGCAGCCTGCCGCCGGCCAGATTCCGGATCTGAAGACCGGCGGTCCGGTACCGACCCTGGCGCCGCTGGTGCGCCAGGTGACGCCGGCCGTCGTCAACATCTCCGTGCATGGCCGCGTGCGCGAGGACAACCCGCTCTATCGCGACCCGCTGTTTCGCGAGTTCTTCGACGTCCCCCGGCAGATCGAGAAGGAGGTCAATGCGACCGGCTCCGGGGTGATCGTCGACGCCCAGCGCGGCTATGTGCTGACCAACAATCACGTGGTCGAGGGCACATCCGCCGTTCAGATCACGACCAAGGACGGCCGGCAGTTTTCCGCCAAGGTCATCGGCCGTGATCCGCCGACGGATGTCGCGGTGCTCCAGGTCCAGAACCCGGTCGGGCTCAAGGCGCTTGCCTTCGGCGACAGCGACGGGCTCGATGTCGGCGATTTCGTCCTCGCGATCGGCAATCCCTTCGGCCTCGGCCAGACCGTGACCTCAGGGCTCGTCAGCGCGCTGGGCCGCACCGGCCTAGGCAAGCAGGGCTATGAGGATTTCATCCAGACCGACGCGGCGATCAATCCCGGCAATTCCGGCGGCGCGCTGGTCAGCCTGCGCGGCGAGCTCGTCGGCATCAACTCGGCGATCATCTCGCCCGCGGGCGGCAATGTCGGTATCGGCTTTGCCATTCCGGTCAACATGGCGCGCAAGGTGATGGAGCAGATCATCGTGAGCGGCCGCGTCGAGCGCGGTCGCATCGGCATTTCGCTGAAGGACCTGCATCCGTCGGTCAACAAGGGATTGAATCAGGGCGCCGTCATCGCCGAGATCGCGGCGGATTCGCCCGCAGAGAAGGCCGGCCTGCGCAAGGGCGATGTCGTGACCGGCGCCGACGACCGCCCGATCCGCACTGCCGCCCAGCTCCGCAACACGATCGGCCTGGCGCGGATCGGCGAGGACGTGAAGCTCACGCTGCTGCGCAACGGTGCGCCGTTCACCGCCACGGTGAGAGTGGCGCCGGCAGCCGGCACGAGCAGCGCGCTCGCAGGCCCCAATCGCCTCGTCCGCTGAAACGAATGCGCAGGGACGAACCGCGCAAGCGGTTCGTCGTGCGATGGCAGGGCTATGGCATATGACTTGTAGCGGCGGCCGGTGCGCACGCCTCGTCCTTCGAGACGGCGCTTACGCGCCTCCTCAGGATGAGGCTCATCGGCGTCAGTGTCTCTTGAAACTGTAGCCACACACTCCGTCCTCATCCTGAGGAGCCCGCCTCAAGCGGGCGTCTCGAAGGATGGCCGCAGGGGAGAGCTCTCAAATGCGATAGCCCTCCCTGCGACGGTGCCGGGGAGGCGTGATCTCCCAGCTCAGGCGGCGCGGTGATCCCATTCGCCTTGCAAGTCCCGGATCAGCCGCCGCTCGCGTTCGATGCGCTGGCGATAGAGCTCGCGCTCGTGCTCGTTCTTGGCGCTGGCAAGAAGCAGCTCGTAATGGCCGATGACCTTCTCGCTGCCGCGGATGAGCAGGTCGCGTTGGCTGTTCATTGCGCCATCCCCATTGCGCCCGTCGGCGCTTCGGCGGCGCGGAAGCCGACGGGAAAGGTGGTGGCGGTCAGGCCATCGAGCGCCGATCGCTCTTCCGCAAGTCGCCTCTCGATGAATTGGCGCTCAAGCTGCGACAGCCTGGTCTTCAGCAGGCGCCGGTAGCGGTGGATGTTGTTGCGGTGCGCACGAATGCGGGCCAAATTCTCATCGAGCATCGTCGTCTCTCCAGACGGTCGCGTTAGATCCTTTGGTTTGCGAGGATGAGAAGATCTCTTCTCGGCGAAAAAATATTCAGCGGCTAAGCGGTGTCAAGATGTTGGCGCGCCTGTCCTCGTTGCTGGCTCCTGGGATCGATGATCGGCCGGTCGAACCGTCCGGCCGGCTGGGTTCCGGGCGCGATTGCCTTTTGTTGGCCGGCAAGCGAACCTCGTGTGGCCATATTTGAGCAGGAGTGATCTGTCGCGAGGGAGGCGCTCCGATGAAAAAGGCACTGATCACTGCTGTCGCAATGCTGGCCTGCGTGCCCGCGAGCGCGCTCGCGCAGGAGCGCGCGGGCGATGCGGCGCTCGGCGCGGTCTCGGGTGCGGTCGTGCTCGGGCCGGTCGGTGCGGTCGCCGGCGCCTTGATCGGCTACACGGCCGGACCTTCGATCGCCCGGTCCTGGGGCCTGAGAGGCTCGCAGTCGGCCAGGCACCGGCAGCCGCCGCCACGTCGCGCCGCCGCGACCGGCAGCCCGTCGCGCACGCGCGAGGCGATGGCCGCCAACGGCCAGATGAGAGCTGCCGGCAATCCGGCTCCGCCGCCGGTCCAGGCTCCGCCGGTTCAAGCCGCTCCTGCCGCGCCGATGCATTCCCCGGCACCGCCCGTTCAGGGGTTCGACTGAGACCGCCAACTTCAGGCTGCAGCCTATAGCGCGATGGTTTAGCTTTAATACTGCCGCGGGCCGGTCATCTCTCCCGCTTGCGGGAGAGGTCGGCGCGAAGCGCCGGGTGAGGGCTTTCTCCTCTAGGGGATTGTCCCATTGCGGAAGCACCCTCTCCCCAACCCTCTCCCGCAAGCGGGAGAGGGAGCGTACCTCCCTCCTTGCAACATCGAATCTCATTTCGCTTTAGCGGACGAAGCTTGCGTCCCGCTCTAGGACTGGCCGAGAATCTTCTTCGCGGCGCGAAGGTGCGGCTTGTCGATCATCTGACCGTCGAGCCGCAGCGTGCCGGAAATGGGATTGCTCGCGAACGCCGCGATCACCTTCTCCGCCCAGGCGCGCTCGGCCTCCGTCGGCGCGAAGGCCGCGTTGACGATGTCGACATGCTTGGGGTGGATCAGCGCCTTGGCCGAAAAACCGTCGCGCCGCGCGGCACGCGTCTCCTGCTCGAGGCCGGCAAGATTGTCGATGTCGGTGTAAACCGTGTCGATCGCCGCAACCTCTGCCGCGGCCGCCGCCATCAGGCAGAGATCGCGCGCCAGGCGGTAGGGGCTGTGGAACACGCCGCCGCTCGCCTTCTCGGTGGCGCCGAGCGAGGCGGAGAGATCTTCAGCGCCCCACATCAGGCCGGCGAGGCGAGGGGAGCAGCCCTTGTAGCTGCCGAGCCCGAAGATCGAGCCGGCAGTCTCCGTCGCGACGCAGACGATGCGGGTCGCGCCGATCGCGATGCCGGATGCGGCTTCCAAAGCTTCGAGCCAGGTTGCGACCTGACGCACGTCCTTGCCGCCTTGCGATTTCGGCAGCACGATGCCGTCAGGCCTGCCCGGCATGATCGCGGCGAGATCGGCCAGCGTCATGCCGGTGTCGAGTGCGTTGACGCGGACATAGAGCTGATGCGGGCCGGGGCGGCTCTTCAGCATCGAGAGCGTCAGCTCACGCGCCTCCGCCTTCTTCTCGGTGACGACGGAATCCTCGAGATCGATGATCAGCGCGTCGGCCTTGCCTTCGCTCGCCTTCTCGAATTTGCGCGGGGAATCGCCCGGCACGAACAGCATCGAACGCATCAGACCGGCCTCTTGTGCATCATCGCCATGCGGCGGCATTTGCCGACAATCTCGTCGTTCTGGTTCAGGGCATGGTGCTCGAACTCGACGATACCGGCCTTGGGCCGCGATCTGGATTCTCGCACTGAGAGCACCTTTGTCGTGGCCCGCAACGTGTCGCCATGGAAGACCGGCTTCGGAAAGGTGACGTCGGTCATGCCGAGATTGGCGACGGTGGTCCCTAAGGTCGTATCATAGACCGTCATGCCGATCATGATGCCGAGCGTGTAAAGGCTGTTGAAAATGCGCTGGCCGAACTCGGTCTTCTCGGCGAAATGCGCATCGATGTGCAGCGGCTGCGGATTGAGCGTCAGCAGGCTGAACATGGTGTTGTCCATCTCCGTGACGGTCCGGGTCAGCGGATGCCTGAACTCCTGGCCCACGGAAAAGTCCTCGAAATATAGTCCGGCCATCGCGGTTTCCTCCCTGCGAAATAACGGCGCACGCGCAGCGTCGCGCCGCATGACCCCATGCATGGTAGACACACTTCGCGGGCAAATTCACGTATCTGCCTGCAGTTTTTCGAGCTAAAGAACGCTTGGCGAAGGGAGATCAAGACCATGGATTTCGCGCTCACCGATCAGCAGGAAGCCATTCGCGACGCCATCGCCAAGATCTGCGAAGGCTTTCCCGACGCCTATTGGCTGAAGAAGGACCACGACGGCGGCTTCCCGCACGACTTCCACAAGGCGCTGGCGGACGCCGGCTGGCTCGGCATCTGCGTGCCGGAAGAGTATGGCGGCTCCGGGCTTGGCATCACGGAAGCGGCGATCATGATGCGCACCATTGCCGAGTCGGGTGCCGGCATGTCCGGTGCCTCGGCAGTGCACATCAACGTGTTCGGGCTCAACCCCGTCGTCGTGTTCGGCACCGAGGAGCAGCGCAGGCGCATGCTGCCGCCGATGGTCGAAGGCCGCGAGAAGGCGTGTTTCGCCGTCACCGAACCCAACACCGGCCTCAACACCACCCAGCTCAAGACCCGCGCGGTCGCCAAGAACGACCGCTACATCGTCAATGGTCAAAAGGTGTGGATCTCGACGGCGCAGGTCGCGCACAAGATTTTGCTGCTGGCGCGCACCACGCCGCTGGAGGAGGTGCGCTCGCCCACCCACGGTCTCAGCCTGTTCTACACCGATTTCGACCGCAACAGGATCAAGGTCCACGAGATCGAAAAGATGGGCCGCAAGATCGTCGATTCCAACGAGCTGTTCTTCGAGGACTTCGAGATCCCGATGGAGGATCGCATCGGCGAGGAGGGCAAAGGCTTCGAGTACATCCTCGAAGGGATGAACCCGGAGCGCATTCTGATCGCGGCGGAAGCGGTCGGACTCGGCAAGCTCGCGCTGTCGCGCGCGACCGAATACGCCAAGACGCGCGTCGTGTTCAACCGGCCGATCGGCAAGAACCAGGGCATCCAGCATCCGCTTGCGGTGAACTGGGTCGAGCTCGAGGCGGCCTGGCTGATGGTGATGTCGGCGGCCTGGCAATACGACAAGGGCATGCCCTGCGGCGCCGCGGCCAATGCCGCAAAATATCTGGCGGGCGAAGCGGGCTTCTCGGCCTGCGAGCAGGCGGTGATGACCCATGGCGGCTTCGGCTACGCCAAGGAATTCCACGTCGAGCGCTATTTGCGCGAGGTGCTGATCCCGCGCATCGCGCCGGTCAGCCCGCAGCTCGCGCTCAGCTTCATCGCGGAAAAGGTGCTGGGGCTCGCGAAGTCGTACTGAACAAGTCGTACTGAACGGGTCTATTCGGCGGCGATCCGCTCCATCGCCATGGCGCGAAGCCTGGCGCGCTGGATCTTCACGCCGTTGGCGCTGTCGGTGACGGGGAAGGCGTCCACGACATAGATCCGCGCCGGCACCTTGTAGCCGGCGAGCCGCTCGCGCAGGCGCGCGATCAGCGTCTCCTGGATGGGCGGCTCCGTTGTCGGGATCACGAAGGCGACGCAGCGCGCCTGGCCCTTGAGATCGATGGCGACGACCTGGGCGTCGGCGACACCGGTGCAGGATTTGAGCTCGTCCTCGATCTCACCGGGCGCGACCAGGAAGCCGCCGAGGCGCATCGCATCGCCGGCGCGAGTCTCGTAGACGAACGACCCGTCGCCGCGCAGCCGGCCGATGTCGCCGGTCCGGAAGAAGCCGTCGGCGGTGATCGCCTCGCGCGTCGCCTCCGGATTGTTGAAGTAGTCGAGGAAGCGTGAGGGCGCGCTGATCTCGATCTCGCCGGAGACGCGGCTTCCGGCGAGCTCGCCGGTCTCGACATCGCGCACGCGAACTTTCGCCTCCGGCGACATCGGCCAGCCGCCGCCCTCGATCCGATCGGCGAAAGCATCACTGGGGCGGCCGATCGCGAACAGCGCCTGCACCTCGCTCGAACCGTAGAGGCCGAACAGCTTCATGCCGCGCGCTTCGGCTTCCACAGCCAGCTCGCGCCAGCCGGGCTGGAACGCGGCGAAGCCGCAGACTTCGAGATGCGGAAACGGGCGTGGTGCATCGGTGAGGGCGAGGATGCGCCGGAACATCTCGTCCGAACCGAAGGAATGCGTGATGCGCTCCGTGCTGAGGATCTTCAGCGCCGGCGCTGCCTCGAAGGCATCGAGCACATGAATGGTCGCACCGGCCGCGAGGAAGCCGAGCAGGCTCGTCATGCCGAACGTGCCGCAGAACGGCAGCATCGCCAGCAGCGAATGACGCCGGGGATCGAGCTGGAGCGCGCGGGCGACGGAGACGGCGTGCGTCGCCAGCGTCGCTTGCGAATGCGCGACCAGCTTCGGCCCCTTGGTGGTGCCTGACGTGGTGTAGAGCAGCACGGGCAGATCGACATCATACTGGATCGGCGGAGGGGGCGGGTAAGGCGTCTCGAACGCATCGAACCGCACGCAGGGCCAGCGTGCGGGGATCGCATCCGCGCCGACCACGGCCAGCCGTTGCAGCGCGGGCACCTCGGCCTCGGCGACATCGGCGAGGATGGCGGCAAAGTCGATCGCGCGAAATGCGGCCTCGACGACCATGAGCTTCGCGCCTGATAGCTTGAGCAGGTGCGCGACTTCTGCGCTGCGATAGCGCGTATTAACGGCGGCGACGACCGCACCAAGCCGTGCGGCGGCGAACAGCAGTGCAAGCCATTCGACCCGGTTGACCAGCCAGACCGCGACGACGTCGCCCTTGCCGATGCCTTGCGCGGCTAGCCAGGCGGCGGTCTGCTCGATCTTCGCCAAGAATTCCGCGCGAGAGACGGCCTTGCCGTCGAATACCAGGGCAGGGTCGGCGGCGGTCTTGATCCGGAGCAGCGATTGCAGAGAAAAATCGTTGGCGCTCATGGCCATCGGACTAACCCGGTCGCGCAAGCCTGTCTACTTGGTGCCGAACATCCGGTCGCCGGCGTCGCCCAGGCCCGGCACGATATAGCCGTGGTCGTTGAGCCGCTCGTCGATCGCGGCGGTCCAGATCGGCACGTCGGGATGCTCGCTCTGGAACTTGGCGATGCCTTCAGGGGCGGCCAGGAGGCAGACGAAGCGGATGTCGCGGGCGCCGCGCGCCTTGAGCAGGGAGGCGCCGGCGCAGGCCGAGTTGCCGGTCGCCAGCATCGGATCCATCAGGATCACGGTGCGGTCGGACAGGTCCTGCGGCGCCTTGAAGTAATATTCCACGGCCTGCAGCGTCTCCGGGTCCCGGTAGAGCCCGATATGGGCGATGCGCGCCGAAGGCATCAGCGCCAGCATGCCGTCTAGGAAGCCGACGCCGGCGCGCAGGATCGGCGCCAGCGTGAGCTTCTTCCCGGCGATCTTTGGCGCCTGCATCGCCGCGATCGGCGTCTCGATCTCCACCAGCTCCAGCGGCAGGTCGCGCGTCACCTCGTAGCCGAGCAGCATCCCGATCTCGTTCAGGATCTCGCGAAAGCTCTTGGTCGAGCGGTCCTTCTCCCGCATCAGGGAGAGCTTGTGCTGGACCAGGGGGTGGGCGACGACGTTGACGTTGCTGGTGCTCATGAAACCGCTCTACACGGTTCCGTGAAACTGCGCCAGATCGGCCAGGTGGTTTTAGGCAACGCCTTTTCCGCGGGGTAGCCGGCCTCAACCGGGCAGCGCGACTGCGCTGCGCGCGCGGTTGCTTGCCTCATAGGCAGCCATGGTCAGCTCGCGGTCGATCGCCGCGCGCATGGCGTCCATGGCTCCCCGGCGCAGGCGCCGCTTTGCGGTGGCATGCGACGGCTTGTGGATGGCGCGCAGGCCGGTGATGATCGTCTCGATCGTGGCGTCGACCATCTCAGGTGCAACCACGCGATCGAGAAAGCCGGCCGTCTGCGCCTCCTCGGGCTGGTACATCTCGCCCAGCGTGACGGTACGGCTGAGCCAGGCCGGCTGCAGCCGGCTGCGCGCGAGCTCGATGGCAAAGCTGGGAGGCGCGATGCCGATCGCCACCTCGTTCAGCCCCATGCGGTGCGGTCCGCGCGCGCCCAGCCTGACGTCGCAGGCGAGCAGCAGGAACGTTCCCATCGGGTAAGCATGGCCCTCCATCACGCCGATGGTCGGATGCGGAAATGACATCAGCCGCAGCGCAAGCTCGGCGCCGGCCCGGACCATCTCCAGGCTCTTGGCAGCATCGCCCGAGGCGAACACTTTCAGATCGAAGCCCGCGGAAAAGATGCCGGGCCGGCCTGAGCGCAGCACCACGATCTCCGCCTCCGTCTCGGCGCGGTCGAAGGCGGCGCCGATCTCGCCCAGCATCGCGGCCGACATCACGTTGACCTTGCCGTCGTCGAGCCCGATCCGCGCCACGCCGTCGTTCAGTTCATAGGTCACTCTCTCAGGCATCTGCCTCTCTCCGTCATTGTCATGTCTTGACTGTCGGAGGCTGATGTAGACCAATCAGTATAATTTCTGAGCGGAGGAGAGTGCCATGCCGGCCGTGCCGAAGCACCGTCAGCCCATCATCAATGCCGCAGTGACGCTATTCCGCCGCCAGGGATTTGCCCGCACCGGCCTCAACGACATCGTCGACGTCAGCGGCGCGCCGAAGGGGTCGCTCTATCATTACTTTCCGGACGGAAAATCCTCGATCGCGGTGGCGGCGGTGGAGGAGGCGGGCCGCCGCGTCGCGGCGACGGTCGCCGAGCTCGCGGCAGAGTGCGGTTCGACCGGCGAGCTCTTGCGCGCGCACGCCAGACTGCTGGCAGGCTGGATGCAGGGCTCCGGCTTCCGTAACGGCTGCCCGATCACGACCGTGCTGCTCGAGCTTGCGCCGCGCGAGCGCGCCGTGTCGGAGGCCGGTCGCAAGGCCTATGCGGCACGGCTATCGATCCTGCGTGACAAGCTGGTCGCCGACGGGTTTGCCAGGCCGCGGGCGGAGGCGCTGGCCGTGCTCTGCACGTCGGCGCTCCAGGGCGCGCTGATCCAGGCCCGCGTCGAGCGCAGCGGCCGGCCGATCGAGGTCACCGCGTCGGAGCTGGCGCGACTGATCGAGGCGGAGGTGAGGAACTAGACCCCGAGGCCGCGAAAGATCATCACGTCCGCAATGCCGGTCAGGCGGGGAGATGCCAGATATGGATTGCGGTCCTCAGCGCGATCAGCGCGGTGAGCACGCTGCCCATCGACAGCATGGCCAACCCATCCAGGGCGATACGCTCGAGTCGAGCTTTGCGCAGCTTCGATATGCGCAACTGCTGTTCAGCCCTCAGACGGGGTCGTCCAAAGCCGAGAAACGGCGTCGGCATTTCTCGTGTCCTTTCAGATGCGTCTAGCGGGAATTGTCGCAGGCGACCGGCTCGTAAAGCGGGTCCAGCATCGGGCGGACGGAAGGAACGCTCGGCCGCGATATTTCGGCCGTCAGCGCCCGCACCTCGACGAACGCCGACAACAGGGCGAGCGCGAGGTCGGCATGGCGCGCTTCGACCGCGGCATCCAGCCAGTCCGGCAGCTCGCGCTCGCGCGACAGCGCGCAATGCCACTCGCCGTCATCGTAGGCGATGCGGCGGACCTGCCACATCGGCAGCTCGAGCTCCATCAGCGCCAGCGCCGCATCGGCCCAGGCTTCCGCATCGATCAGGCGCATGACGCGGGCTGCGCGTTCGCCCCGGCCCAGCGACGGCAAGCGTCGGCAGGCGCGACCGATGATGTCGAGCATCAGCGGCCGCGTCATTGAATGGGCCTTGCGCAGCTGTTCGGCGAGCGAGGGGAGATCGAGCGGGTGGAGAGCGGTCATGTCAGGCCTCCTGGAATTGGCGTCGGTCAGTCGGCCGGCCTCGCCAAGATGGCGGGAAGAGCATTTGAAAACGAGAGAGGGATCGGGCGAGAGATATAGGGATTCCATAAGCGGCCGGGTCTTCCCGGTCAGCGGACTCGTAGCGGCAGCCCGTGCGCACGCCTCGTTCTTCGAGACGGCGCTGACGCGCCTCCTCAGGATGAGGCTCATCGGCGTCAGTGCCCGCTGAAACTATGGCCGCGCAGTCCGCCCTCATCCTGAGGAGCCCGCCCCAAGCGGGCGTCTCGAAGGATGGCTGCGGGGAGGGCTCTCAGTCGCGATAGCCCTGCGCCGAGACGGGTCGGCCTTTATGAGATTCCTATAACGTCGCCACAGGTCTCATCTCGAAAACCTATGGGCACGGTGGCACTTCAGCGCGGTGAAGTTCCGGCCCGTGCCGCGCTCGATTGCAGCAAGCGGCCCGCCGGGATCCAGAGACGGGCTATCCCGGACTCGTCTCTCCTAAGGAGTATCGCCATGATGGACCTTTTGATGCTGGCGCTGGGCTTCTTCTTCTTTGCCCTCGCGATCGGCTACACCTATGCCTGCGAACGGCTGTGAGGGAGCGGACCATGATCTTCGATTATGCGCTCGCCGGCGCCGTCTCGTTCGGCCTCCTGATCTATCTCACCTATGCACTGCTGCGGCCCGAGCGGTTCTGACGCCGTGCTGCTGCTCGCAAAATTGCTGCTGGCCGAGGCTGCGCTCGTCGCGGGCCTGCTCGCGCTGCTCCTGCCGCTTTTGCGCCGGACCAAAAGCCTGAAGGGTTAATGCCATGACTGTGATCGGTTGGTTCCAGATCATTCTCTATTGCGCGATCGTGGTCGCGCTGACCAAGCCGCTCGGCTGGTACATGACGCGCGTGTTCAACGGCGAGCGCACCTTCCTGTCGCCCGTCCTGCGGCCGATCGAGGCCGGCATCTATTGGATCTCCGGCGTCGACGAGAAGCGCGAGCAGCACTGGCTGACCTACACGGTCGCGATGCTGCTGTTTCATGTCGGTGGCTTCCTCATCATCTACGGCCTGATGCGGCTGCAGGCCGTGCTGCCGTTCAATCCGGCCGGTCAGTCCGCGGTCGCCGAGGATTTGTCCTTCAACACCGCGATCTCCTTCATCACCAATACCAACTGGCAGAACTACGGCGGCGAGAGCACGCTGTCCTATCTGACCCAGATGGTCGGCCTGACCCACCAGAATTTCCTGTCGGCGGCGACCGGTATCGTGCTCGCGGTCGCGCTGATCCGTGGCTTTGCCCGCGCGTCCATGCGCACAATCGGCAACTTCTGGGTCGATGTGACCCGCTGCACGCTCTACATCCTGCTGCCGATCTGCGTCGTGTTCACGCTGTTCCTGGTCTGGCAGGGCATCCCGCAAACGCTTGGCGACTACGTCGAAGCGACCACGCTCGAAGGCGCCAGGCAGACCATCGCGGTCGGCCCGGTCGCCTCGCAGGTCGCGATCAAGATGCTCGGCACCAACGGCGGCGGCTTCTTCAACGCCAACGCCGCGCATCCCTTCGAGAATCCGACCGCGCTGTCGAACTTCGTGCAGATGCTGTCGATCTTCGCGCTCGGCGCGGCGCTCACCAACGTGTTCGGCCGCATGGTCGGAAACCAGCGCCAGGGCTGGGCGATCCTCGCCGTGATGGGCGTGCTGTTCGTCGCAGGCGTCGCCGTTTGCTATTGGGCTGAAGCCAGCGGCACCACGACCCTGCATGCACTCGGCCTGACCGGCGGCAACATGGAGGGCAAGGAAGTCCGCTTCGGCATCGTTGCGTCCTCGCTGTTCGCGGTGATCACCACCGCCGCGTCGTGCGGCGCCGTGAACGCCATGCACGACAGCTTCACCGCGCTCGGCGGCATGATCCCGCTGATCAACATGGAGTTAGGGGAGATCATCGTCGGCGGCGTCGGCGCCGGCCTGTACGGCATGCTGCTGTTCGTCGTCCTGGCGATCTTCGTCGCAGGCCTGATGGTCGGCCGTACGCCGGAATTTGTCGGAAAGAAGATCGAGGCGCGGGAAGTCAAGATGGCGATGCTCGCCATTCTCGTCCTGCCGCTGATGATTCTCGGCTGGGCCGCCGTCGCTGTGGTTTATCCCGCGGCGGTGGCGTCGATGGCGAATGCCGGACCGCACGGCTTCACCGAAGTGCTGTACGCCTTCACGTCGGGGGCGGCCAACAACGGCTCGGCCTTCGCGGGCCTCACCGGCAACACGTTGTTCTACAATCTCACGCTCGCCAGCGCGATGTTCGTCGGTCGCTTCTTCATGATCGTTCCGGCCATGGCGATCGCAGGCTCGCTCGCCGCGAAGAAGTCGATCCCCCCGTCGATGGGCACCTTTCCGACCACCGGCGGCCTGTTCGTCGGCCTCGTCGTTGGCGTCATCCTGATCATGGGCGGCCTGACCTTCTTCCCGGCGCTCGCACTCGGTCCCATCGTCGAGCATCTCGCGATGAACGCCGGCAACGTCTTCTGATCTCGCTTTTCGGAGTGACCTCCATGGAACCTGTCCACAAATCCAACAAGCGCATGCCGGTCTCGGCGATGCTGGATCCCAAGATCGTGATGCCGGCGATCGGCGCTGCCTTCACCAAGCTCGATCCGCGCGCCATGATCAAGAACCCCGTGATGTTCGTGGTCGAGATCGTGGCCGCGCTCACCACCGTGATCTTCCTGCGCGACCTCGTCACCGGCGGGGAGAATCTCGGCTTCACCTTCCAGATCATCCTCTGGCTGTGGTTCACCGTGCTGTTCGCCAATCTCGCCGAAGCCGTCGCCGAGGGCCGCGGCAAGGCGCAGGCCGAGACGCTGCGCAAGACCCGCACCGAGAGCCAGGCCAAGCTCCTGAGCGGCGCGGGCCGCGACTACAAGCTCGTGTCGGGCACGAGCCTGAAGGTCGGCGATCTCGTGCTGGTCGAGGCGGGCGACACCATCCCCTCGGACGGCGAGGTGGTCGAGGGCGTCGCCTCCGTCAACGAGGCCGCCATCACCGGCGAGTCCGCGCCCGTGATCCGCGAATCCGGCGGCGACCGTTCGGCGGTGACGGGCGGCACGCAGGTACTGTCGGACTGGATCCGGGTGCGCATCACCGCCGCGCAGGGATCGACCTTCATCGACCGCATGATCAAGCTGGTCGAGGGCGCCGAGCGGCAGAAGACGCCGAACGAGATCGCGCTCAACATCCTGCTCGCCGGCCTCACCATCATCTTCGTGTTCGCCACCGTGACGATCCCGAGCTACGCCGCCTATGCCGGCGGCTCGATCTCGGTGGTCGTGCTGGTGGCTCTGTTCGTGACGCTGATCCCGACCACGATCGGCGCGCTGTTGTCCGCCATCGGCATCGCCGGCATGGACCGCCTGGTGCGCTTCAATGTGCTGGCGATGTCGGGCCGCGCGGTCGAGGCCGCCGGCGACGTCGACACGCTGCTGCTCGACAAGACCGGCACCATCACGCTCGGCAACCGGCAGGCGACCGCCTTCCGTCCCGTGCGCGGCGTCACCGAGCAGGAGCTGGCGGATGCCGCCCAGCTCGCCTCGCTGGCGGACGAGACGCCGGAAGGCCGCTCCATCGTCGTGCTGGCCAAGGAGAAGTACGGCATCCGCGGCCGCGACATGGCCGAATTGGGCGCGACCTTCGTTCCGTTCACGGCGCAGACCCGCATGAGCGGCGTCGACGCGGGCAGCTCGTCGGTGCGCAAGGGCGCGGTCGATGCGATGCTGAACTATGTCGGCCGCGGTGCACCGCTGGCGGTTGCCTCGGGCAGCACCGCGCGTGCCCTTCAGCCCGGCGGGCTCTCTGAGGTTGGCCGCGAGATCCAGACCATCGCCGATGAGATATCGAAGGCCGGCGGCACACCGCTGGCGGTCGCCAGGGACGGCAAGTTGCTCGGCATCGTCCAGCTCAAGGACATCGTCAAGGGCGGTATCCGCGAGCGCTTCGCCGAACTCCGCCGCATGGGCATCCGCACCATCATGATCACCGGCGACAACCCGATGACGGCGGCCGCCATCGCCGCGGAAGCCGGGGTCGATGATTTCCTGGCGCAGGCAACGCCCGAGGACAAGCTCAAGCTGATCCGTGACGAGCAGGCCAAGGGCAAGCTGGTGGCGATGTGCGGCGACGGCACCAACGACGCCCCGGCGCTCGCCCAGGCCGATGTCGGCGTCGCGATGAATACCGGCACTCAGGCCGCCCGCGAGGCCGGCAACATGGTTGATCTCGACTCCAACCCGACCAAGCTGATCGAGGTGGTGGAGATCGGCAAGCAGCTCCTGATGACGCGCGGTGCGCTGACGACGTTCTCGATCGCCAACGACGTCGCCAAGTATTTTGCGATCATCCCGGCGATGTTCCTGGCGTTCTACCCCCAGCTCAACGTCCTCAACGTCATGAACCTGTCGAGCCCGCAAAGTGCCATCCTGTCGGCCATCATCTTCAACGCGCTCGTCATCATCGCGCTGATTCCGCTGGCGCTGAAGGGCGTCGCCTATCGCGCCGTCGGTGCCGGCGCGCTGCTCCGCCGCAACCTCCTGATCTACGGCCTCGGCGGCATCGTCATTCCCTTCATCGGCATCAAGGCGATCGACCTCGCGGTGACCGCCTTGCACTTGGCATAACCGGTCATTGCGAGGAGCCCTTGCGACGAAGCAATCCAGACTGCCTCCGTGGAAAGACCCTGGATTGCTTCGCTTCGCTCGCAATGACGGAAGACATAGGAGACCCAACATGCTCAGAGAAATCCGCCCCGCCATCGTCCTCTTGCTGGCGCTCACCGCCATCACGGGCCTTGCCTATCCGCTCGCCATGACCGGCATTGCCGGCGCGCTGTTTCCCGTGCAGGCGCAAGGCAGCCTGATCGAGAAAGACGGCAAGGTGATCGGCTCCGCCCTGATTGGGCAGGAGTTCAAGGACGACAAGTACTTCCATGGCCGTCCCTCGGCGACGCTGGCGCCGGACCCGAACGATTCGACCAAGACGGTGCCCGCGTCCTACAACGCCGCCAATTCGGGCGGCTCCAATCTCGGTCCGACCAGCAAGGCGCTGGCCGACCGGCTGAAGGAAGATGTGGACAAGCTCAGGCGCGAGAATCCGAACGCCTCGGTGCCGGTCGACCTGGTGACGACGTCGGCCAGTGGCCTCGACCCGAACATCTCGCCGGAAGCGGCGCAATTCCAGGTGCCGCGCGTGGCAAAGGCGCGCAATCTGCCCGAGGATCAGGTCAAGCAGCTCGTGACCGCCAGCACCGAAGGCCGCCTGCTCGGCCTGCTCGGCGAGCCCCGGGTTAACGTTCTGGCCTTGAATCTCGCGCTCGATCGCATGGCCGCGAAGTAGCGGTCTAGGCTCGCAGTGGACGGGTGATTATACTGGCAAGATGGTCCGAGAGCGTCGCGATCCCGAACAACGTCCGTCACCGGAGGCCCTGCTGGAAGCGGCGCGCCGGGAGGAGGGTGCGAGCGGCAGGCTGAAGATCTTCGTCGGCGCCGCTCCCGGCGTCGGCAAGACCTACGAGATGCTGCAAAGCGCCCAGGCCAAGCGCAAGGCCGGCATCGATGTCGTGGTCGGCTTCGTCGAGACCCATGGCCGCGCCGAGACCGAGGCGCTGGTGCGCGGCCTCGAAGTGGTCCCGCGCAAGCGGCTGGACTACCGCGGCCAGATCGTCGAAGAGATGGACCTCGACGCGGTGATCGCGCGGCGGCCGCAGATCGCGCTGGTCGACGAGCTCGCCCACACCAATGCGTCCGGAAGCCGCCATCCCAAGCGCTATCTCGACGTGGAGGAGCTGCTCTCGCACGGCATCGACGTCTATACCGCCGTCAACATCCAGCACATCGAGAGCCTGAACGATGTCGTTGCCCAGATCACCCATGTCCGGGTGCGCGAGACCGTACCGGATTCGGTGTTCGACCGAGCCGACGCGATCGAGCTGATCGACCTCACGCCAGACGACCTGATCCAGCGCCTGAAGGAGGGCAAGGTCTATGTGCCCAAGCAGGCCGAGCGGGCGCTGGAGCATTATTTCTCGCCGGGCAATCTCACCGCGCTGCGCGAGCTCGCGCTGCGCCGCACCGCCGAGCGGGTCGACGAGCAGCTCCTCAATCACATGCAGGCGAATGCGATTCCTGGGCCCTGGGCGGCGGGTGAGCGCATCCTGGTCTGCGTCAGCGAGGACCCGCGCGCGGCCGGCCTCGTGCGCTACACCAAGCGATTGGCCGACCGGCTGCATGCGCCGTTCACCGCGATTTCGATCGAGACGCGGCGATCGCTGCAATTGTCCGACGAGGAGCGGGATCGGCTGGCCGACACGCTGCGGCTTGCGGAATCGCTCGGCGGCGAGGCGCTGACCATTCCCGCCGTCGGCCGCCGTATCGCTGATGATCTCATCGGTTTCGCGCACGGCAACAACGTCACCCAGATCGTGATCGGCAAGTCGACGCGCTCGCGCTGGTTCGAGATGACGCGCGGCTCGGTCGTGCACGATCTGGTGCGCCGCGCGGGCAATATCAGCGTTCACGTCATCCCCGGGAACGAGCTTTCCGAAGAGGCCGCGCCCAAGATGGCGGTGCAGACCGCCGCACGATCCGAGCCGTTCGATTCCTTGCCTTTTCTCAAGGCGCTTGGGATCGTGCTTGTGGGTCTCGGCGCTGCCAAGCTGATCCAGCCCTATTTCGGCATCGAGAACGTCGATCTCGTGCTGCTGACCTCGGTCGTCGCGGTTGCCGTGCGCTACGGCCTGTGGCCCTCGCTGCTGGCCACGGTGGCGGCCTCGCTCTGCTACAATTTCTTCTTCATCCCGCCGATCTACACCTTCACGATCACCGACCCGACCAATGTCGCCGCTTTCGTGCTGTTCATGGTGGTGGCGATGATCGTCTCCAATGTCGCGGCGCGCGTGCGCATCCAGGCCGACACCGCGATCGGCCGGATCAGGATGACCGAGCAACTCTATGCCTTCAGCCGCAAGCTCGCCGGCACGGCCACGCTCGACGACGTCTTGTGGGCGAGCGCCTACCAGACCGCATTGATGCTCAAGGTCCGCGTGGTGCTGCTGTTGCCGGATGAAGGCCTGCTGACGGTGAAATCAGGCTATCCACCCGAAGACGAGCTCGACCAGGCCGATCTTGCCGCCGCCAATTGGGCCTGGAGCAACGATCGCCCGGCCGGCCGCGGCTCGGACACGTTGCCGGGCGCAAAACGGCTGTTTTTGCCGATGCGCACCGGCCGAGGGCCGATCGGTGTGATCGGCATCGACAACGATCGCACCGGCCCGCTGCTGACGCCGGACCAGCGGCGGCTGCTCGATGCGCTGGTCGACCAGGGCGCGCTCGCGATCGAGCGTGTGCTGCTGGTCGAGGACATGGACCGCGTCAAGCGCACCGTCGAATCTGAGCGGCTGCGCTCGGCGCTGCTCACCTCGATCTCGCACGATTTGAAGACGCCGCTCGCCTCGGTGTTAGGGGCGGCCTCCACCATGCGCGATCTCGCCGGCGCGCTCTCGGACACCGAGAAGCGCGATTTGCTCGCCACCGTGATCGACGAATCCGAGCGGCTCAACCGCTTCATCGCCAATCTGCTGGACATGACCAAGCTCGAATCCGGCGCCATCGTGCCCAACACAGCGCTGCACGATCTCAGCGAGATCGTCGGCAGCGCGCTCCGGCGCGCCAGCAAGATCCTCAGCCGCCACAAGGTCGAGCTGGTGCTGGCCGCCGAGCTGCCGATGCTCCAGCTCGACGCCGTGCTGTTCGAGCAGGTGCTGTTCAACCTGCTTGACAACGCCGCGAAATACGCGCCCCCCGAAACCACGATCTCGATCCGCGGCCGGCGCGACAGCGCTCATGTCGTGCTCGAGGTCGCCGACGAGGGCGCCGGCATTCCACCGGACGAGCTCGAGAGCGTGTTCGACAAGTTCTATCGCGTGCAGAAGGGCGATCACGTCCGTCCCGGCACCGGGCTCGGGCTTGCCATCTCCCGCGGCTTCGTCGAGGCGATGCGCGGCACGATCTCCGCCGCCAATCGCAGCGAGCGGAGCGGCGCGGTCCTCACCATTCGCCTGCCGGTTCCGGCAGAGAGCCACGCATTGGATACCGCCGCATGAGCGCTGCTCCGATCAAGGTCCTGGTCATCGACGACGAGCCGCCGATCCGCAAATTGCTGCGGATGGGGCTGACGACCCAGGGCTACGAAATCCTGGAAGCGCCGAACGGCAAGACGGCGCTGCAGAAACTTGGCGAGGAGCCGGCGCTGATCATCCTCGATCTCGGCCTGCCCGACGTTCAAGGCCATGAGCTGCTCCGCACCATCCGCGCCCGCAACGACGGCGTGCCGATCGTGGTGCTGTCGAGCCGCGGCGACGAAGCCGGCAAGGTCCAGGCGCTCGATCTCGGCGCCGACGATTATCTCACCAAGCCGTTCGGCATGGAGGAGCTGCTGGCGCGCCTGCGCGCCGCGCTGCGCCACCAGCTTCAGGTCAAGGGCGAGCGCCCGGTGTTCCGCACCGGCGATCTCTCGGTCGATCTCGTTCGCCGCATCGTCAAGGCCGGGGATCGCGAGGTGAAGCTCTCGCCGAAGGAATACGACCTGTTGCGGGTGCTGGTGCAGCACGCCGGCAAGGTGCTCACCCACCGCTTCCTGCTGAAGGAGCTGTGGGACGAATTGACCGACGCGCAATATCTGCGCGTCTATGTCCGCCAGCTTCGCCAGAAGATCGAAGCCGATCCGGAACGGCCGCAATACGTGCTGACGGAGACCGGGATCGGGTATCGGCTCAAGGCGGGGGAATAGACCCCGGCTGTCATTCCGGGACGCGCCCGTTGGCGCGGGCCCGGAATCCATTTCTCTGCCCGTCGCGCTTGGCACGATGGATTCCGGGCTCGATGCTTCGCATCGCCCCGGAATGACGAACTAACCCGCCTTCCTGTGCCTTGCCGTCGACCGGTGCGCCTTCTTCGCGCTGCGGTGCCGTCCGGTCGCGCGGCGCGCATGGGACTTCGCCGCCGTCTTCTTCCCGCCGCGTCCCTTCAGGCTCTGCTTCAGTGCGTCCATCAGGCTGACGACGTTGCTCGGCCGCTCCTCGGGCTCGGGCAGCTCGATCTTCTTGCCGCTGGCCTTGCGCTTCACCAGGGCCTTCAGCGCGTCCTCGTATTCGTCCTTGAACTTGCTGGGATCGAAATGCGCCGCCTTGGTCTGCAGGATGTGACCGGCGAGCTCGACCATGTCCTTGGTGATCTTCGGGCTCTTGATGTCGTCGAAGAACTGGTCCTCCTCGCGCAGCTCGTAAGGGAAACGCAGCGTGGTGCCGAGCAGGCCCTTGCCGCGCGGCTCGATCGCCATGACGTGCTCGCGATTGGTCAGAACGATCTTGGCGAGCGCCACGCGCTCCTGGTCCTTCATCGCGTCGCGGATCACCGCGAACGCATCGACCGCCGCCTTGCCGTCGGGCGCGATGTAATAGGGATGGTTGAGATAGCGCTGGTCGATCTCCTCGCGTGGCACGAAGCTCTCGATATCGATGGTGTGATTGCTCTCGATCTGGACCGCCTCGAGCTCCTCCGGCTCGATCTCGACATACTTGCCCTTGCGCACTTCGTAGCCGCGGCCCTTCTGCTCGCTCTCGACGACGTCGCCGGTCTCGGAATCGATCATCTGCTGCTTGAGCCGGTTCCCGGTCTCGCGGTTGATCAGGTGAAATCGCGTCTTCTCGGCCGCGGTGGTCGCCGGATAAAGCACGACCGGGCAACTGACCAGCGACAGCTTCAACGTTCCCTTCCAATAGGCGCGCGGGGCCATTCCATTCTCCAGCGTTTTCAAGGCGTTTTGGAACCCCAACCGCCCCATGGGGTTTTGGTTCCGGGCGGGACTTTCGCCGTGATAGGCTTCAAGTGCCGAACGAGAAGCGGGACCGGACGTGCTGCAGAAACTCTCCACCTACCGACAGAAGCGGGACTTCGAGAAAACGCCGGAGCCATCGGGCAAGACCGCCGTGGCGCCATCGAAACAGCGGCGCTTCGTCATCCAGAAGCATGATGCGACCCGGCTGCACTACGACCTCCGGCTCGAATTCGACGGCGTGTTCAAGTCCTGGGCGGTGACGAAGGGGCCTTCGCTCGATCCCCATGACAAGCGGCTTGCGGTCGAGGTCGAGGATCATCCGCTCGACTATGGCGATTTCGAAGGCACGATTCCCGAAGGCCAATACGGTGGCGGCACCGTCATGTTGTGGGATCGCGGCACCTGGGAATCGGACGATCCGGAAGCTGGCTTCAAGAAGGGCGACCTGAAGTTCACCCTGCGTGGCGACAAGCTGCAGGGAAGCTGGGTCCTGGTGCGGATGCGCAATCGCGGCGGCGAGAAGCGGACCAACTGGCTCTTGATCAAGCATCGTGACGAGTATGTCCGCGAAGGCGCGGACAACGATATTCTCGAGCAGGACAAGTCCGTCGCCTCGGGCCGGGCGATGGAACAGATCGCGGAGGGAAAGGGCCGCGCGCCGAAGCCGTTCATGCTGGCGAAGGGGACCAAGGGCAAGGCCGACGCGGTCTGGCAGTCCAATCGTGCCGAGGAGACCAAAGGGCGGACGGTGAAGCCGGCGCCGCGCACCGCGTTGAAAGCCGGCAAAGCGGCGAAGAAAACTGCCACGACCGCGGCGAGGGCCAAGACGGTGTCAGAGATGCCGGATTTCGTTGCGCCGCAGCTCTGCACGCTGGTCGAGCGGCCGCCCGGAGACGAGGGCTGGTGCCACGAGATCAAGTTCGACGGCTATCGCGTCCAGCTCCGGGTCGAGGACGGCGAGGCGACGCTGAAGACGCGCAAGGGCCTCGACTGGACCAGCAAATTCGCCTCCATCGCCGAGGAAGCCGCCGCGCTGCCGGACGTGATGATCGACGGCGAGATCGTCGCGCTCGACCACAACGGCGCGCCGAACTTCTCCTCGCTGCAAGCTGCGCTGTCCGATGGCAAGACCGACGACCTGATCTTCTTCGCCTTCGATCTGCTCTTCGCGGAAGGGCAGGACTACCGTCGGCTGCCGCTTGGGGAGCGCAAGGCGCAGCTCAAGAAGCTGCTGGAATCGCGCAAGCGGAAATCGAGCCAGCTCCGCTATGTCGAGCATTTCGAGAGCGGCGGCGATGCCGTGCTGCAATCGGCCTGCAAGCTCGAGCTCGAAGGCGTGGTGTCGAAGAAGCTGAATGCGCCGTATCGTTCGGGGCGCACCGAGAGCTGGGTCAAGTCGAAATGCCGCGCCGGCCACGAGGTGGTGATCGGCGGCTACAAGACCACCAACGGCAAATTCCGCTCTCTGATGGCCGGCGTGCAGCGCGGCGATCATCTCGCCTTCGTCGGCATGGTCGGCACCGGCTTTGGCGCTGACAAGGTCAAGCGCATCATGCCGGCGCTGAAGGCGATTGAGAGCAAGGAAAGCCCGTTCGGCGGCAAGAATGCGCCGAAGAAGACGCGGGACGTGCACTGGCTGAAGCCGGAGCTCGTCGCCGAGATCGAATTCGCGGGCTTCACGGCCGACGGCAATATTCGCCAGGCGGCGTTCAAGGGCCTGCGGCAGGACAAGCCGGCCAAGGAGGTCGAGGCGGAGACGCCCGTCGACACCGAGCTCGCCGAGCCCAAAACCAGGAAGCCAGCGCGCGCGAAGGCGAGCGGGCGAGTGAAGCAGACCGCTCAAAATGCCGAGGTCATGGGCGTCGTCATCTCCAAGCCGGACAAGCCGCTCTGGCCGGATGACGGCGATGGTGGCGCCGTCACCAAGCTGGACCTTGCCCGCTACCTCGAAGCCGTCGGCGAATGGATGATCGTGCATCTCAAGGGCCGGCCGTGCTCGCTGATCCGCGCGCCTGATGGCATCAAGGGCGAATGCTTCTTCCAGCGCCATGCGATGCAGGGCACGTCGAACCTTCTTGAGCTTGCGCGGGTCTCCGGCGACCGCAAGCCGTATCTTCAGATCGACCGGATCGAAGGGCTCGCCGCGGTGGCGCAGATCGGCGGCGTCGAGCTGCATCCCTGGAACTGCGCGCCCTATGCCTATGACACCCCGGGCCGCCTGGTGTTCGATCTCGACCCCGCCCCCGACGTGGACTTTCCCGAGGTGGTCGAGGCGGCGAAGGAGATGCGGCAGCGGCTCGCCGATATCGGCATGGACAGCTTCTGCAAGACCACCGGCGGCAAGGGCCTTCACGTCGTGGTGCCGCTGCTCCATGGCGCGCGCGACAAGGTGAGCTGGAAGGAAGCCAAGGCCTTTGCGCAAGGCGTCTGCCAGTGGATGGCGGACGACGATCCCGAACGCTATCTGCTCAACATGTCGAAGAAGCTGCGCAAGGGAAAGATCTTCCTGGATTATCTGCGCAACGACCGCATGTCGACGGCGGTGGCTCCGCTGTCGCCGCGAGCGCGCGCCGGCGCAACCGTGTCGATGCCGGTCACCTGGGCGCAGGTGAAGAGCGACCTCGATCCCAAGCGCTATACGCTGCGCACCGTGCCGGCCCTGCTGGCGCGATCGAAAGCGTGGGAGGGTTACGACGATGCCGCCGTGTCGATCAAGGCCGCGATCAAGAAGCTGGCGGGGAAGGTGAAGTAGGTCTGCCGCTGTTGCGGCGAAGGCGGGTGTCGTAGGGTGGGCAAAGCGGAGCGTGCCCACCACCTTGTTTCGTTCGAGCGAAGTGGTGGGCTTGGCGTGTTGCGCCTTAGCCCACCCTACGGAGCCAGTACTAGATCCTTCCCATCAGGATCAGGATCAGCAGAATGACGATGACAAGCCCGAGGCCGCCGCCGCCGTAATAGCCGGTGCCATAGAACGGCCCGCCGCCGATGCCGCTGAAGCCGCCGAGCAGGGCGATGATCAAGATGATCAGAATGATCGTGCCGATTGACATACGAATCTCCTCCAGCCCTTCGTAAGAAGGGTCATTGCAAACCTGTCCCGTTGTGCGGGAGCAACTTGCCGTAGGTTGTAAAGTTCCGGCCTTGAAACACAGCCGGAGGATCAACTTGCATGGAACCTTTGTTGGTCGACCCGGCATGATTATGTGACGTCAGTCAGAAGAGGCAGGACCATGTCAGCACCGCTCGTCGTCTCGATTCCGCATCGTCTCGGCCGCGAGGAAGCGGTGCGCCGGCTCAAAACCGGGCTCGGCCGCGCCGCAGCGAGTATTCCGGTGATGCAGGTCGAGGAGGAACGCTGGAGCGGCGACACTCTGGCCTTCCGCATCCGCGCGCTCGGCCAAGTCGCGACGGGGCAGATCGATGTCGGCGACGATCAGGTCCGGGTCGAGGTGGTGCTGCCTTGGCTGCTGCAGCGCTTCGCCGAGATGGCGCAGGCCACGATCAGGAAGCGCGGCCAATTGCTGCTGACCAAAGACGGGGAGAAGTAACTTCAGGCGCGCACGCGTTGCCGCGGCGCCCTGACGGCATTCGCCGTTCGGGCCGCGATGACCAAGGCAGGACAGTCACGGAAGGCCTGCGCGAGCGGCAAGTCGTTGCCGGCAAGGCCGGGCACGGCATAGCCCGTGATGTCGATGGTGGCGTCCATAGCTTCGGGTGCGGGCCATTCCCGGCCCGCTTGGCTGAAAGGCGCGAAATGACGCCCGACAACGACGATCGCGGCGGCGCGGCCATGACGACGCGCGAAGGCGATGACATGGTCGGCATGGGCGCCCCGTACCTCAAGCGGCTGATAGTCGCCCTGCGCGAAGACGTCGGCCAGCTCGTTGCGCAGCTTGAGCAGATGCCGCGTCCAGGCTAGCTTGAGCTTGCCGTCCGGCCAGCTCTTGATCAGGCCGCTCCAGTCCGGGGCTTCCAGTGATGGCAGCGCCGCGTGGCGCGCGGCGAAGTCCACCGGGCGGCGGTTGTCGGGATCGACCAGAGACAGGTCCCAGAATTCGGTGCCTTGATAGAAGTCCGGCACGCCCGGCAGCGTCGCCTTGAGCGTGAGCTGGCTCAGCGAGTTCAGCGTGCCGAGCAGCGAGACGCGGCGCGCCAGCGTCTGCAAGGCCTGAAGGAATTCCGCGGACTGGTCGGAGTCGAGGATCTTCGCGATGAAGTCGCGGATGCCGTTCTCATAGGCTTCATGCGGGTTGAGCCAACTCGTCTCCTCCTTGCCCTCGCGCGCGGCCTTGAGAGCATAGGCCTGGATGCGCTCGACGAAGGCGGCATCGGCCGGCACTTGAAGCGGCCAAGCGCCGAGCAGGGTCTGGTAGAGCATGTATTCGAATGTTGCCGACGGCGCGCGGAAATTGCCGTGCAGCGTGAGGTGCGGCGCGTTCAGCACCTTCCAGCGCGCCACCGCGCTGGTCCATTCACCGGGAATCTCGCTGAGCGATGCGATGCGCGTGCGCGCATCCTCGCCACGCTTGGTGTCGTGGGTGGCGGTTGCGGTCATGCCTTGCGGCCATTCCCTGGCGCGGCCCTGCATGGCCTGGTGGAAGGCGGGAATGCTGAGGCCGGTGCTGGCGGGGTCGCCGCCGACCTCGTTCAGCGCCAGCAGCCGGTGGAATTGATAGAACGCGGTGTCCTCCAGCGACTTTGCCATCATCGGGCCGGTGAATTGCTGCACCTTCAGCGCGAAGCGGCGCACGCGCGGGGCGCTGTGCGGCGGACGGCCCGGCTTGAGCAGGTCCATGGTCAAGGCATCGCGCAGGAAGTCGAAAATGCCTTCGTCGGCGGCGAACCAGTCGCGGCGGGCGCGCGCAATGGTGTCGTCGATCAGCTTGCGGTCCGCTGCGGTCGGGCCACTATGCGTCAGGTAGGTGCGATAGACCGGGAAATGCAGCACATAGAGTTCGAGCGCCTGCCGCAGGCTGTCGGCCGAGAAGTCGCGCGTCGAATAATGGCCGTTGGCGATGCGCGCAAGCAGGCGCGTCAGCACGGTGAACTCGCTGGTGAGCAGCGTCTCCAGCACGCGCCGCTTGGCGTCCTTGACGTAAGGCACAAGCCGCGGCGGCCGGTTGCTGATCTGCCGCCAGGTCTCGTCCAGCGCCTCCAGCCCCCTGGGATCGACCAGCACGTGGGTGATGACATTCATCCACTCGTAGCCGGTGGTGCCCTGGACGCCGGCGAAATGCGGCAGGCGTTCGTGCTCGCACAGGATCTTCTCGATCACGGTGTAGAAGGGCTTTGCGTTGCCCTGCGCGTCGCGCACCAGCCGGCGCAGCCGCTGGCAATATTGGGCGGGGTCGCGCAGGCCGTCGATGTGATCGAGCCGGATTCCCTGCAATTTGCCGTCGGCGATGAGCTGCTTCACCAGCCGGTGCGTGGCGGCAAACGTGCTCGCGTCCTCGACGCGCAGGCCGGCGAGGCCGTTGACGTCGAAGAAGCGGCGATAGTTGATGTCGCTGGAAGCAAGCCGCCAGTGCCCGAGCTTGTAGTGCTGGCGCTCCAGGAGGTGATGCAGCGTCAGCGTTTGTGCCGGGCGGTCCTTGCCGGCGCGATAGGCGGCAAGGCCGCGCTTGATGACCTCAGCGGCACCTGCGATCTCCTTGAGCTCGGACTTGAAGCCGGGAGCTTCCTTGCGATTGGGGCGCCGCAACCCTGTGTAGCGGGTCGCGAGCGACAGCAGGCGCTTGCCGGGCTCCATTTCCGCCGCGTCCGCCTCCTTGACGACGATCCGCAGCATCTCGCCATAGCGCTCCGGCGCGATGGGTAAGCGGTGCTCGAAATACCACGCCGCGAAGCTTCCTTCTTCGGGGTCGTAGCGCAGCTCGATGTCGCCGCGCTCCAGCGCCTCGCCGTAGGACGCGCCGAGGATCGGCAGCAGCACGCCGCCGCGGGCGCGGTAGGCCAGCTGGTCCCAGTCAATGTCGAAGGACGCCGCGTGCGGCGAGGCCTGGCCCCATTCCAGCACGTCGAGCCACCAGGGATTGTCGGCAAAATGCACGCCGACATGGTTGGGGACGAAATCGATGATGAGCCCGAGATCGTGCTGCTGAAGCGCCTGGCTCAGCCGCGTAAAGCCGGCCTCGCCGCCGAGCTCGGGATTGAACTGGCCGTGATCGACCGTGTCGTAGCCATGGGTCGAGCCTTTGCGGGCCTTCATCACCGGCGAGGCGTAGAGATGCGTGATGCCCAGCGCCTTGAGATAAGGAACGACCGCGGCGGCCTTGTCGAAATCGAAATCCGCGGTGAGCTGGAGCCGGTAGGTCGCGAGCGGAATGGCGGGAGGCATTCTAACCTCCGAGGCGCCAAACCACCGACCAGGGCGTGAGCCGCTCGCCGGCGCCGCCGCCCCAGATCGGCGTGCCCGCGCTGACGCTGGAGGTGATCTCGTGATCGGACAGATTGGCGACAAGGCGCAACGTCGTGCCGTCGCCCATGCGCCAATGAGCGGTGACGAGGCCGTTGTCGGCCGCCTCGGCATCACCGAAGCTTGCGCCCTTCAGCCGCGGCACGATCTGCTTGCGACGCACGCCGAGCAGCTCCCGCACCAGCGCGAGCCGCGCTTCCTGTTGCGGCGTGCGGCCGGTCCAGTCGAGCACGGCCGATTGCAGCGTTGCCAGATCGAGCGGATCGGGCACCTCGTCGCCGTATTTCTCGTAAGCCCAGGCATATTCCCGCTTGCGTCCCTTGCGCACGGCATCGGCTAACCCGCCCTGGAAATCGCAGAAGAACGGGAAGGGGACCGTCGAGCCCCATTCCTCGCCCTGAAACAGCATCGGCACCATCGGCGCGAGCAGGGTGACCGCGAGCGCAGCCTCGATCTGCTTTGGCGATGCCAGGCTTTCCAGCCGCTCGCCCAGCGGGCGATTGCCGATCTGGTCGTGATTCTGCAGGAAATTGACGAAGGTCGCCGGCGGCAGCTGGCCGCTCGGCTCGCCGCGCGGCTTCTTGCCCCAGAATTCCGAGATCTCGCCCTGATAGACGAAGCCGGAGGCGAGCGCGCGTGCCAGATCCATGCGCGGCGTCTGGTAATCGCCATAGTAACCGGCATGCTCACCGGTCAGCATCACGTGCCAGACGTGATGATAATCGTCGTTCCACTGCCCGCGATATTTGCCGTTCGGCGGGTCCTGCGCAGCGTCGAGCAGGCTGGCGCGGTTGTCGCCGTTCTCCAGCACGAGATGGATGTGGCGTCCCGTGGCCTTAGCAAGCTCGCCGGTGGCAACGCTGAGGTCCTGCAGCATGGACTGCTCGCCCGGGACAGCCATGATGTGGTTGGCGGCGTCCAGCCTGAGGCCGTCGAAGCGGTAGTCACCGAGCCAGGACAGCGCGTTCTCAACGGCGAAGGCTCGCACCTGCGGCACGCGATAATCGATCGCGCTGCCCCACGGCGTGTGCGCATCGGTGAAGAAGGTCGGCGCGTAACGGCCGAGGTAGTTTCCTTCCGGGCCGAAATGATTGTAGACGACGTCGAGGAACACCATCAGCCCGCGCAGATGCGCCTCGTCGATCAGCGTCTTCAGGTCTTCGGGCCGGCCATAGGCGCTGTCCGGCGCATACCACAGCACGCCGTCATAGCCCCAGCCGCGGCGTCCTGCGAAATCGGCGAGCGGCATCAATTCCAGCGCATTGATGCCGGTCGCGGCGAGGTGATCGAGCTTGTCGATCATGGCGCGATAGCTGCCTTCGGAAGTGAAGGTGCCTACATGGGTCTCGACCAGCACCGTCTCTTCCCAGGGACGGCCGCGCCAATCGCGCGCGCGCCAGACGAAGGCATCGTGATCGATGACCTCGCTCGGGCCGAACACGTCGTCGGGCTGGAAGGCCGAAGCGGGATCCGGCACGTCGATGTCGTCGTCGATCCTGAACTTGTACTTGCTGCTAGATGACAAGCCGGCGATCTCGGCGACGAACCAGCCATCCTGCCGGCGCTGCATCGCGTGCCTGCGATCGAGCAGGAGGTCGACGCGGCGCGCGGCCGGCGCCCACAGCCGGAACGACACGCCGTCCTTCGTCGGCCTCGCCCCGAAGGATGGCCTCATAGCGCGCCTGCGAAGGCGAGCACGGAGCGCGGCGGCGCCTTGCTGTCGGTCCCAGGCAGGAAGTCGATCGTATTCAGCTTGGCATCGGTCGTGTTCAGCAGCTGCTGCCAGCTCTTGTATTCGGTCATTTTGGGCAATTTGAATGCGATCTCTTCGGGAGCGGCGTTCAGTACGATAAAGATCGCAGCCCCACCCGGTTCCATCGGGCCCATCACATAGGAGAGAAACCGCCCATCCGGGAATGTCCAGTCACTCTCCGTCATCTCGTTGCCGGCGGGCGTCAGCCACAATGCGCCGTAGGAGACGCCGTCCTTGGGGCGGCCGTCGAGCCAGCGATGGCTGCGCAGCTGTGAGAAACGGCGGCGGATGTCGGCGAGCTGGGCGACGAAGTCGATCATGTCGTCGCCGTCCTTGCCGAGATTGTCCCAGCCGACCCAACCGACCTCGTTATCCTGGCAATAGGCGTTGTTGTTGCCGGATTGCGAGTTGCCGACCTCGTCGCCGGCGAGGATCAGCGGAACGCCCTGCGCCAGCATCAGGCAGGCCAGCACGTTCTTGCGCAGCTGGCGGCGCAGGCTGATGATCTTTGGATCGTCTGTCGGGCCCTCGACGCCGCAATTGTTGCTGTGATTGTCGTTGGAGCCGTCGCGATTGTCCTCGCCGTTGGCCTCGTTGTGCTTCTCGTTGTAGCTGAAGAGGTCGGCGAGCGTGAAGCCGTCGTGGACGGTGATGTGATTGATGCTGGCGCGCGGCCGCCGTCCGTCGTGGTTGAACAGATCGGACGATGCGGTCATGCGGCTCGAGATGTCGCCGATCAGGCTGCCTTCACCGCTCCAGTAGCGGCGCATGGCGCTGCGATAGCGGTCGTTCCATTCCGACCATTGCGAGGGAAAGGCTCCGACCTGGTAGCCGCCGAGGCCGAGGTCCCACGGCTCGGCGACGAGCTTGACCGAAGCCAGCACCGGATCCTGCCGGATCGCGGTGAGGAACGAGCTGCCGCGGTCAAAACCGTTCGGCCCGCGCGCCAGCGTGGTGGCGAGGTCGAAGCGGAAGCCGTCGACATGGCAGACCTCGACCCAGTAGCGCAGGGAATCCATCACCATCTGCAGCACGCGCGGATGGGCCAGGTTCACCGACGAGCCGCAGCCGGTGAAGTCGTCGTAATAGCGCGGGTTTTCGCGGTTCAGCCAATAATAGGACGCGTTGTCGATGCCGCGATAGCACAGCGTCGGACCGAGATGATTTCCCTCGGCGGTGTGGTTGTAGACCACGTCGAGCATCACCTCGATGCCGGCATCATGCAGCCGCGCCACCGTGGTGCGGAAGGAATCGAGCGCGTTGTCCTGGGCGTAGCGCGGCTCCGGCGCGAAGAATGACAGCGTGTTGTAGCCCCAGTAATTGGCGAGCTTCTTTTCCACGAGAATGCGATCGTCGACGAAGCTGTGGACCGGCAGCAGCTCGACCGTGGTGACGCCGAGCTTCTTCAGGTGCTCGATCATCGCCGGTGAAGACAAGCCGCCATAGGTACCGCGCAAATTCGGCGGCACGTCCTCGCGCTTCTGCGTCAGGCCCTTGACGTGGGCCTCGTAGATGATCGTGTCTTCCCAGGGAATATTCGGCCGGATCTCGCGGCGGCCCCAGTTGAAGGTCTCGTCGACCACGACGGCCTTGGGCATGCCGCGCGCATTGTCGCGCCGGTCGAACGACAGGTCCTCGCGCGGGCTTCCGGTGCGGTAGGCGAAATGCGCATCGCTCCAGACCAGGCGCCCGGCAAGCCGCTTGGCGTAGGGGTCGAGCAGCAGCTTGTTGGCGTTGAAGCGATGGCCGTGCTCGGGCTCGTAGGGGCCGTGCACGCGATAGCCGTAAAGCTGGCCCGGCGAGACGTCGTTGAGATAGCCGTGCCAGACATCCTCGGTCTTCTCCGGCAGCTCGATGCGCTCAAGCTCGCGGCGGCCTTGCGTGTCGAACAGGCAGAGCTCCACCTTCTGCGCGTTGGCGGAGAACAGCGCGAAATTGGTGCCGCGTCCGTCCCAGCTTGCGCCGAGCCGTGCGGGCGATCCGGCAGTCAGGCGCATCGATCAGCCTTCCGGAACGAGGAAGATCGCAGCCAGCGGCGGAATGGTGAGGCGCAGCTCGCCGCCCTCGGCATGGACTTCGCCGACATTACCGACATTGCTGCCGCCGTAATGGGCGGAATCGGAGTTGAGAACTTCCTTCCACTTGCCGCCGAAGGGCACGCGAACGCGATAGTTCTGGTAGACGTTGGGCGAGAAGTTGACGATGACGAGACACCGCGCGTGCTCGTCGAATCCCTTGCGCAGCCAGGCGAAGACATTGCGGTTGGCATCATCGGTGATCAGCCATTCGAAGCCGGCCTGCTCGCAATCCATCTGGTGCAGCGCCGGAACCGCGCGATAGAGCCGGTTGAGGTCGCGGATCAAGGCCTGGACGCCGGAATGGACCTTGTATTCGAGCAGGTGCCAGTCGAGCGAATGGTCGTGATTCCATTCGCGGCTCTGCGCGATCTCGGCGCCCATGAACAGGAGCTTCTTGCCGGGATGACCGAACATGAAGCTGTAATAGGCGCGCAAATTGGCAAAGCGCTGCCACTCGTCGCCGGGCATGCGGCCGAGGATCGAACGCTTGCCGTGCACGACCTCGTCATGCGACAGCGGCAGGATGAAATTCTCCGAGAACGCATAGTGCAGGCCGAACAGGATCTCGCCGTGGTGATGCTTGCGGTGGATCGGATCCTTGCTGATGTAGTTCAGCGTGTCGTGCATCCAGCCCATGTTCCACTTGTAGCCGAAGCCGAGCCCGCCGAACTCGACCGGCCGCGAGACTTGGGGCCAGGCGGTGGACTCTTCCGCGGCAGTCGTCGCCTGCGGGAAGCGGGCAAACACTTCCGTGTTGAAGCGGCGCAGGAAGTTGATCGCCTCGATGTTCTCCCGCCCGCCATATTGGTTCGGGATCCAGGCGTCGGGCGGCCGGCTGTAGTCGAGATAGAGCATGGACGCGACCGCATCGACGCGCAGGCCGTCGATGGCGTAACGCTCCATCCAGAACAGCGCATTCGACACCAGGAAGTTCGTCACTTCGGTGCGGCCGTAATTGTAGATCAGCGTGCCCCAGTCGAGATGGCGGCCCTGGAGCGGGTTGGCGTGCTCGTAGAGCGCGGTGCCGTCGAAATGGCCGAGCCCGTGGGGATCGTCGGGGAAGTGACCCGGCACCCAGTCGAGCAGCACGCCGATGCCTTCGCGGTGGCAGGCATCGATCAGGGCGGCAAAATCCTCAGGGCTGCCGAAACGGCTGGTCGGCGCATAGAGGCCGGTCGGCTGATAGCCCCAGGAGCCGTCGAACGGATGCTCGCTCACGGGCAGGAATTCGAGATGGGTGAAGCCCATGTCGCGGGCATAGGCCGGCAGCTGCTCGGCCAGCTCGCGATAGGTCAGCCATTCATTGTTGTCCTTGCGCCGCCACGAGCCGAGATGCACCTCGTAGATCGACATCGGCGCCGACAATGCGTTGATGCCTTCGGGCGCCGGGCGCGGTCGCGGCAGGCGCGCCTCGTCGAACACGATCGAAGCCGTCTTCGGCCGCAGCTCGCTGGCAAATGCCATCGGATCGGATTTCAGCGGCAGCAGATGACCATGCGGTCCGACGATTTCGAACTTGTAGTGATCGCCGGCCTTCGCATGCGGGATGAACAATTCCCAATAGCCGCTGCCGCGCACCCGCATCGGATGGCGCCGCCCGTCCCAGAAGTTGAAGTCGCCGACCACGGAGACGCGCCGCGCGTTCGGCGCCAGCACGACGAAGCCGATGCCGTCGACGCCCTCGAGCCGCATCGGATGCGCGCCGAGCTTGTCGTAGAGGCGCTGATGGGTGCCTTCGCCGAGCAAATAGAGGTCGAAATCGGTTAGGATCGGCGGAAAACGGTAGGCATCCTCGAACTCGACCACGTCGTTGCCGAACTTCGCGCGCAGCTGGTAGTGCTTCGAGCCGTTGGGCAGGGCGCCGATGAACAGGCCGGAATCGTGGACGCGATCGAGCGGCGCGACCTCGCCGTGGTCGCCGACCGCCTCGACATTGGTGGCCTCGGGCAGAAACGCGCGGACAACGCTCTTTCCGCCCTCGGGATGCAGCCCGAGATAGTGGAAGGGGTCGGAGTGGCGGCCTTCGATGATCGCGTAGGCTTCTGCAGGCAGTTTAGGCATGGGCTTCGCTCTCGGCACTTGACAGAATGCGAAGCAGTCCGGTCAGCGGCGCATGCAGCCCCTCAGGCCGCCGGGACAGCTCGTACTCTACGTCGTGGAACGCTCGATCCAGCAGGAAAAATCTCAACAGGCCTTCCGTGCAGGACCGATCGTCCGGCCACAGCCTCCGATCGGTCATGGCTTCGCGGTAGGCGGACAGGAAGGTCGCGGTGGCGCGCTCGCGCCATTCGGCGAGGGCGGCCGCGAGCCGGTCCTGCTCGTCGGAAGCGCCCGTGAGCGCGCGGCTCAGCGCCACGTTCACAGAAAGGTCGATGGAATGGATCAGGCCGGCGACGTCGCGCGCGGCCGGCGCCTTGCGGCGCTTGTTGGCCAGAGGCACACGCGGATCGCCGTCGAAGTCGATGATGAAGATATCGTCCTTCACGATCAGAGTTTGCCCGAGCCGGAAGTCGCCATGATGACGGATGTTCAACCCGCCGATCTCGGATGGCAAGAGCGCATTGAGGTGGTCGAACAGGTCGGCGCGTGCGGCGATGAGCCGGTCAATCAGGGGCCGGTCAGTCTCCCGCAGCCCGTCGCGGCTGTCGGCAAGCAGCTCGAGAATCCGCTCGGCCCGTGCCTTGAGGTCGGAGAGCGCAGCCTTGATCTGGGCGGAGTCGATCGGCTCCGGGGCGAGATCGGCGGGCTCTGCCGCGGCGAGAGCGACATGCAGCTCGGCGAGCCGCCGGCCGATCTGCGCGATGAAATGCAGATAGGGCGCCTGCTCCTGGGTCTCGCGCGGCATCTCATCGGCCGGCGCCACGCGCTGCTCGTCGATATAGCGGTCGAGATATCCGGTCGTCACGGTCCAGCCGTCGCCCTGGTTCTCGACATAGGCATGCAGCACGCCGAGCGCGCTGCGCTGGTTGCCGTCGACCAGCTCGACGCTGCCGAGCAGCGCCGGCGTATTCGCAAAGCGGGCGACCTCGGTGAGATAGTAGCCGATCTCGATCTCGGGGCTGATGCCGCTTTCCAGCCGCCGATAGATCTTGGCAACGTACTTGTTGTCGACCAGCGCGGTGCTGTTCGACTGTTCGATGGCGCGGATGCGTTCGGGCTCCTTGATGGTGTAGTCGGCGAAACGGCTGGTCGCCTTGAACTCGAGCCGCAGATTGTTCTCGTCCACGACCAAGTTTTGCGACAGCCCTCGCAAGAACAGACCGATGAAGATCTGCTCGGTCGCGACGTCGAGGAGCGTGCCTTCGCGTGCGCCCTGGCGGACGGCGGCGAGCGCCTTCGGGTTGAAGCGCTCGCGGTCGAAGCGCACCCATTCGATCTGCATGGGCATCACGTACCGCGTCGTCACCTCGTCGCGCGTCGTCTCGAAGAACGCGATCCAGGGTCTGTTGTCGCCGATGTCGCTGAACGGTACCGCGGAGGTCAGCGTGGTCCGGATGTGCTTGGGATTGTTCTCGGGATACCAGCGCGTCCGCGACAGGAAGCCCGGCAGCACGTCGCGCTCGAACACGCCGCGCTCGCGGGCGAGCGAGACCCAGTTCGAGTTCACCGGCACGACCAGCGTCTCGAATTCAGGCACCGCGCGCGGCACCACCGGCTCGGATTTGTCGCGCTCCAGAAGCTGGAACCAGTAGAAGCCGTAGGGCCCCAGCGTGATCATGTAGGGCAATTCGCCGATCGCGGGAAAGCGCGTGCGGCCGAGCATCTCCTGCGGGATGCGGTCCTTCCACGGCGACAGGTCGAGCTCGGTCGCCTGCGCGGCGCGCGACAGATTGGCGACGCAGAGGATCACCTCGTCCCGGTATTGCCGGACATAGGCCAGCACGGCCCGGTTGGCCGGGCGGATGAAGGTCATGGTGCCGCGGCCGAAGGCGAGCGTCGACTTGCGTACCGAGATCAGCCGCTTGGTGGCGCTGAGCAGCGAGGACAGGCTGCGCGACTGCGCCTCCACGTTCACGGATTCATAGCCGTAAACGGGATCCATGATCAGCGGCGCGTAGAGGCGGGCGGGGTCGCAGCGCGAGAAGCCGCCGTTGCGGTCCGGGCTCCACTGCATCGGCGTGCGGACGCCGTTGCGGTCGCCGAGATAGATGTTGTCGCCCATCCCGATCTCGTCGCCGTAATAGATGATCGGCGTGCCCGGGAACGACAGCAGCAGCGAGTTCATCAGCTCGATCTTGCGCCGGTCGTTGTCCATCAGCGGCGCAAGGCGCCGGCGGATGCCGACATTGATGCGCGCGCGGGGATCGTTGGCGTAGGTGGTCCAGAGATAGTCGCGCTCGACGTCCGTGACCATCTCCAACGTCAGCTCGTCGTGATTGCGCAGGAACAGCGCCCATTGGCAGCTTGCCGGAATGTCGGGCGTCTGGCGCAGGATGTCGGTGATCGGGAAGCGGTCCTCCTGCGCGATCGCCATGTAGATGCGCGGCATCAAGGGGAAATGGTAGGCCATGTGGCACTCGTCGCCACGGCCGAAATATTCCTGCACGTCCTCCGGCCATTGATTGGCCTCGGCCAGCAGCAGCTTGCCCTTGGAATACGCGTCCAGCTCCTGGCGCAGGCGCTTGATGATCGCATGCGTCTCGGGCAGGTTCTCGTTCGAGGTGCCCTCGCGCTCGCACAGATAGGGAATGGCATCCAGCCGGAAGCCGTCGACGCCGGCATCGAGCCAGCGCTTCATCACCTGGATGATGGCGCTGACCACGCGCGGATTGTCGAAATTGAGGTCGGGCTGGTGCGAGAAGAAGCGGTGCCAGTAGAACGCGCCGGCCTCCGGATCCCAAGTCCAGTTCGACTTCTCCGTGTCGGTGAAGATGATGCGTGTGCCCTGATATTTCTGGTCGGTGTCGCTCCAGACATACCAGTTGCGCGCGCTCGAGCCCGGATGGCTGCGCCGCGCGCGCTTGAACCATTTGTGCTGGTCCGAGGTGTGGTTGACGACGAGCTCGGTGATGACGCGCAGGCCGCGCTTCTGCGCTTCCTGAATGAAGCGCTTGAAATCCTTCATCGTCCCGAAATCGGGATTGACCGCGCCGTAATCGGCGATGTCGTAGCCGTCGTCGCGGCCGGGCGAGGGATAGAACGGCAGCAGCCACAGCGCGGTGACGCCGAGCTCCTGCAGATAGGGCAGCCGCTCGGTCAGCCCGGCGAAGTCGCCGATGCCGTCATTGTTGCTGTCGGCGAAGGCTTTGACGTGGAGCTGGTAGATGATGGCGTCCTTGTACCAGAGCTCATCTACGACCTCGGCAGCCTCAGCCTTCTTGGTATCGACGGAAGACAGAACATTCATGGCGTGACCCCTTACGCCAGGCAGCGGAACAGAAGTGCCGGATCGCGGTCGGGATCGATACGCAACTTGATGCCGCCCCATTCGATGCGTGACTGTTCGCCGGTGAGGAGGTTTTCGAGTGTCGTCACATGGTGACGCCGCCCGCCGGCGTCAACGGTGAGACCGCCGAGCGGCAGCCAGCATTCTCGCTCACGGCGCGACAGCGCGATCACGACGACGACAATGTTGGCCGGATCGGCCGCCTCCTTGGCGAAGGCGATCGTCTCGCCGTCCTCGATGGCGAGGAAGCGCAAATTCGCGGTTTGCTGGAGCGCCGCGTTCTCGTTGCGGATGCGGTTGAGCGCGGCGATGTAAGGTTTGATGTTGCCCGACTTGTCCCAGTCGCGCTGCCTGATCTGGTACTTCTCGGAATCCAGATATTCTTCGCGTCCGGGAATGGCGTCGTGCTCCAGCAGCTCGAATCCGCTGTAGATGCCGTAATTGCCTGAGAGCATTGCCGCCAGTGCGATGCGCGACTTGAAGGCCCAGGCCTCTCCGCTCTGGAGGTGAAAGGGCAACAGGTCAGGCGTGTTGACGAACATGTTCGGACGGTAGAAATCGCGTTCGGGATAGCGCGTCATCTCGCCGAGATATTGCTCCAGCTCCCACTTTTCCGTGCGCCAGGGGAAATAGGTGAAGGACTGCGCGAAGCCGAGCTTGGCCAGGCCCTTCATCAGCTTCGGCCGTGCATAGGTCTTGGAGAACAGGATCACGTCGGGATGACGGCGGCTTATATCGCGGATCAGCCACTCCCAGAACGCGAGCGGCGCGGTGTCGTGATTGTCGATGGCAAAGATGGTCACGCCCTTGTCGATCCAGAACAGCATGGCATCGCGAAACGCATTCCACAGCCCGACGCGATCGACCGAATTGAAGTCGGGGATAACGATGTCGGAATAGGGGCCGTCCGCCGTCCGCACCGAACGGTCGGGCCGCCATTTGAACCATTCGGGATGCTGCGTCAGCCAGGGATGATCCGACGAGCACTGCACCGCGAAGTCCAGCGCAAGCTCGAGCCCGTATTCGAGACAGGTGGCGACCAACGCGCGGAAGTCCTCGATCGTGCCGAGCTCCGGATGCAGCGCATCGTGGCCGCCCTCGGCTGAGCCGATCGCATAGGGCGAGCCCGGATCGCCTTCACGGGCCATCGGCGCATTGTTGCGGCCCTTGCGGCTGGTCTTGCCGATCGGGTGAATCGGCGTGAAGTAGAGCACGTCAAAGCCCATCGCGGCGATGTCGGGCACGCGCGCGATGCAATCGCGCAGCGTGCCATGCCGGCCCGGCAATGCGCTCTGGCTGCGCGGCATCATCTGATACCAGGTGCTGAAGCGCGCCTTGTCGCGGTCCGCGGTCAGCGGGAAGAATGGCGAACGCGTCAGGTCCGGCCGCGACTGGCTCTCGGCCATGGCTTCGCCGAGCTCGGTTGCGAGCAGCGAGGTGATGTCGCCGTTCTTCAAATAGTCCTCGCACTGCCTGATGATGATAGCTGCGGCGTCCTGCCGCGCGCCATGCGCCTTGGTCAAAAGCCCGGCGCCCTCGATCGCATCGAGGCTGACATCGGCCCCGGTGCGCCGCTTTCGCGCGGCGGCGTGCGACCATGTGGCGAACTCGTCGGTCCAGGCTTCGATCGCGTAGACATATTGGCCGGGCTCGGGGGGCGTGAACGCGCCGGACCAGCGGTCATTGCCGTGATGGGTCATCGGCTCGCTCCGCCATTCGCGCTCCTGCTCTCCTCGCCAGATCAGCGCGGCTGAGATCACGGCCTCACCATCGCGGTAGATGTCGGCCCAGATCTCAACCGGCTCGCCCGCGATCCGCTTCACGGCGAAACGGCCGCCGTCGATCGCGGGATAGACGTCCTCGATCAGGAAAGCGCTGCTGGCCGCGGCACTCTCGACAGTTTGAATTGTCTTGTTCACGGTGATGCCATTGACAAGAAAGCAGGAGCCCGTTTCCCTTGTCGGGAACCCACGCTTGGTACCATGATAGAAAGCCGCTTGTGTGTCATTGGTTCCCTTGGGAACGGCAAGCGCAGTTTGCGAGTTACCCCTGACTAACCTCTTCCGCGATCTCGTTATTCTCGATGCCCCTGGCCAATTAATGGCCTGCAAGCTGCGTGCCGAATGGATCTTTTAGCTCAAGCCCGGATCAAGGGCGTTCAATCCGAATTCATCGACGCCCTCGGCAAACTGCGGGTCACCGCGCCCGAGGCCCTCAAATCCATCCTCGACGCCCTGCCGGAGAAGCGGGTCTATCGCTTCGTCAGCGGGCCGGTCGTGGTCCGTGCGCTCGGACGCCCGCGCACGGAATTGGCGTCGGTTGGCGCGCCGCCGCTGCAATGGAAAATCGCTGGCAATGGCAATGTGATCGCGGCAGGCGAGACGCGGGAGCCCGTGATCGCCTGGCCCGCGGGCCTGGCGCTCGGGTATCACCGCCTGACGCTGACCGATGCCGAAGGTGTGAGCGAAGACGTGCCGATGATCGTGGCCCCCGAGCGCTGCTTCGGTGGCGATTTCGACCGCGGCTGGCTGCTCGCCGTGCAGCTCTACAGCGTCCGCTCCGACCGCAATTGGGGCATCGGCGATTTCACCGATCTCGCTGGCCTCGTCCGGCTCGCCAAGCAGCTCGGGGCCGACGGCGTCGGGCTCAATCCGCTGCATGTCCTGTTCGACGATCACCCGGCCGATTGCAGCCCCTATTCGCCGAACAGCCGGCTTTTCCTCAACCCGCTCTATATCGACGTGGAGGCTATCCCTGAATTCTCGGCCGACCTCGTGCCCGACGCGGCCGCGACGGCGGCCCGTCTGCGCGAGGGCGACCGCGTCCCTTATGCCGACATGGCGGCGCTGAAATGGCTGGGCCTGCGCGCCGCCTTTAACAGCTTCGTGACAAGCGCGAGCGCGGCGCGTCGCAAGGCGTTTGACGCCTTCCGTGCGGAGCGCGCGCCGCTGTTGTCCCGCTTTGCCTGTTTCGAGGTGCTGCGGCACCGTTTCACCGGCCCCTGGTGGGAATGGCCGGCGGAATGGCAGCAGCCGGACGAGGCGAAATGCGCCGAGCTGCGTAATGGCGCGGATAGGCGCGAGGTCGAGTTCGTCGAATTCGTGCAATGGACGGCCGATAGCCAGCTGCATGCAGCCAAGGCGCTCGCCGGCCAGCTCGGCATGCGGGTCGGGCTCTATCTCGACGTCGCCGTCGGCGTGCAGTCCAACGGCTTCGATGCCTGGAACGAGCAGACGGCGATCTCGCGTCATCTCGCGGTCGGCGCGCCGCCCGACGTGCTCAACACGATCGGCCAGGATTGGGGCCTTGCCGGCTTCAATGCCGGTGGGCTGGAAGCGCAATCCTTCGTCCCGTTCGCCGACATGCTCGCGGCCTCGATGCGCCATGCCGGCGCGATCAGGCTCGATCACGTGCTCGGTCTGAAACGGCTCTATCTCGTGCCGCGCGGCTTCAAGCCCGACAACGGCGCCTATGTGCAGATGCCGTTCGAGGCGCTATTGGCCGCCGTAGCGCGCGAGAGCGCAGCCCACAAATGCATCGTGATCGGCGAGGACCTCGGCACCGTGCCGGAAGGTTTCCGCGAGATGATGCAGGATTTCGGCATCTGGTCCTATCTCGTCATGATGTTCGAGCGCGACGATGCCGGCCATTTCCGCAATGTCGACCATTACCGGCCCAATGCGCTGGTGACGCTGAACACCCATGATCTGTCGACCTATGCCGGCTGGCGCTCCTTCAGCGATCTCAAGATGAAGCGCTCGCTCGGGCTCGATCCCGGCGAGAACGACCAGGCGCGATGGGATGCGCTCGGCGGGCTCGACGAGATCCTGCGCCAGAACGGCATCAGCGCCAACGATCTCTACTCTGTGCTGGCCTTCCTGTCGCGCACGCCCTCCCGGCTGCTCGCGGTGTCGATGGAGGATCTGCTCGGCGTGATCGACCAGCCCAACATTCCCGGCACGATCGACGAGCATCCGAACTGGCGCCAGCGCCTTCCGGTCGCGCTCGACAAGATCGCGTCCAAGATCGATCTCGCAGCTTTGAAGGCTGCGACGCGGGAACGTTCATTGCCCGGCGGGAATTGAACCGCCGGGACTTGCCAGGCGCGCACGACATTGGCTCAGAGGATCGAGGACTATGCGCTGATCGGCGATTGCGAGACCGCGGCGCTGGTCGGGCGCAACGGCTCGATCGACTGGCTGTGCTGGCCCGCCTTCGATTCCGACGCCTGCTTTGCCGCCATCCTCGGCACCCACAAGAATGGCCGCTGGCTGATCGCGCCGAGCGAGAACGCGACCCGCATTTCGCGGCGCTATGTCGGCCATACCCTCGTCCTCGAGACGCGCTTCGAGACGAAGAGCGGCACCGTCGCGCTGATCGATTTCATGCCGCTGCGCGGCAAGGCGTCGGACATCGTGCGGCTGGTCCGCGGCATCGGTGGCACCGTGAAGATGAGGATGGAGCTCGTCATCCGCTTCGGCTTCGGCGCGGATATTCCCTGGGTGCGGCGGATCGACCATTCCTTGATGGCCATCGCCGGCCAGGACATGACGGTGCTGCGCACGCCGGTCGAGACCCGCGGCGAGGATCTGACCACCGTCTCGGACTTCGAGGTGAAGGAAGGCGAGACCGTGCCATTCGTGCTGACTTACGGTCCCTCGCATCTCGACCCGCCTGCGCCGATCGATGCGGAGCTGGCGCTTCAGGAGACCGAAAAATTCTGGGAGGACTGGTGCGGCCATTGCACCCGTGACGGCGACTATCAGGAGCTGGTCCTGCGCTCGCTGATCACGCTGAAGGCGCTGACCTTCGCGCCGACCGGCGGCATCGTCGCGGCACCCACCACCTCCTTGCCGGAGAAGCTCGGAGGCAGCAGGAACTGGGACTATCGCTTCTGCTGGCTGCGCGATGCCACCTTCACGCTGCTGGCGCTGATGAACTCGGGCTACACCGAGGAAGCCCTGGCCTGGCACAATTGGCTGCTGCGCGCCGCGGCCGGCTCGCCCGCGAACATGCAGATCATGTACGGCATCTGGGGCCAGCGGCGCCTCCTGGAATGGGAGGCGGGCTGGCTCGACGGTTACGAGGGTGCGCAGCCGGTGCGCGTCGGCAATGCCGCCCACGCGCAGCTCCAGCTCGATGTCTACGGCGAGTTGATCGACGCCTTCCACCAGTCGCGCATGGCGAGGCTCAAGCTCGACGACGAGACGACCTGGGCGCTGGAATGCGCCGTGCTCAACCATCTTGCCGAAGTCTGGGATCGGCCCGACCACGGCATCTGGGAGCGGCGCGGCCAGCCCAAGCACTACGTGTTCTCCAAGGTGATGACCTGGGTCGCCTTCGACCGCGGCATCAAGAGCGCCGAGACCTTCGGCTTCAAGGCGCCGCTCCTGCACTGGCGCGCGCTACGCGATGCCATCCATCGCGATGTCTGCAACAGGGGATTCGATGCGGAGGCAAATGCGTTCGTCGAGTCCTACGGCTCGAAGATGCTCGACGCCAGCGTGCTGTTGCTGCCCGCCGTCGGCTTCCTGCCGGCGGACGACCCGCGCATCCGCGGCACCATCGCCGCGGCCGAAAAATGCCTGATGCGCGACGGTTTCGTGCTGCGGCACGACCCGCGCGAGCTGCCCCCGGACCAGCCGCCGCTCGAAGGCGCCTTCCTGGCCTGTACTCTATGGCTCGCCGATGCCTATGTGCTGTCGGGCGATCTCGACAAGGCGCAAGTTCTGCTTGACCGCGTAGTCGGCATCGCCAACGACGTCGGGCTACTGGCCGAAGAATACGATTCCGTGGCCCGCCGCCAGACCGGCAATTTCCCGCAGGCCCTGACCCACATCGCGCTGATCAACACGGCGCACAATTTGTCGGCGGCAAGGCAAGGCAGCGAGAAGCCGGCGGTGCAGCGGTCGAAGTAGCAAGCGCCGTCAGGCGCTTTTGCCCCCACGAGCACGGTGCGCTCCCTCGCCCGCTTGCGGGAGAGGGTTGGGGAGAGGGTGTCTCCGCAATGGGATAGCCCCCTAGAGGAGAAAGCCCTCACCCGCGCCTTCGGCGCGACCTCTCCCGCAAGCGGGAGAGGTTGCACCGAGCCCGTGGCAATCGATTCAATCTAAGCCATTCCGCTCAGCCAACCCCATTCCGCGTCAAGATCATCTCCATCGCCTCGGCAAAGCCGTCCTGCTCATTGGTCGCAGTGACATGCGTCGCCTCGTCCTTGACGTTGTCGGCGGCGTTGCCCATGGCGATCGAGGTGCCGCTGACGCGGAACATCGCGAGGTCGTTCTGCATGTCGCCGATGGTGGCGACCGCGTCGGTCGAGATGCCCAAGCGCTTGGCCATCGCTTGCACGAACGTGCCCTTGTTGAAGCCGGGCGGGGTGATGTCGAGATAATAGGTCTGCGAGCGCACCGCGGTGGCCTCGCTGCCGAGGGCTTCCTGCATCACCTTCTCGCACGCCTCGAGCCGGGCGGCGTCGGCGCTGGCGCCGACGATCTTGCAGGCGCTGGCAAGGTAGGACGAGAAGTCAGTCACGATCGTCGGATCCGAGCGGATCGTGTGCTGCTCGTGCGCGACGTAGCTGCCGCTGGGATTGTCGATCAGCCATTTGTCGGTGGTGAACAGCCAGATGTCGGCGCCGTAGTCGCGCAGGATCTGCAAGGTGCGCTCGGCCGCGCGCGCGGGAATCAGGTGCTGCTCGACCGCCCGCATCTCGGGATCGACGATCGAGGAGCCGTTGAACGGCCCAACCGGCAGCCACAGCGCCAGCGGCTCGATCAAGAAGCGCATGCCGATCGCCGGACGGCTGGAGGTGATGGTGAAACCGATGCCGGCCTGGTGCATCCGCTGCACGGCGTTCTTCGCGCGCTCCGTCAGCGTTTTGTCCCTGGTCAGCAGCGTGCCGTCGACGTCGGAGACCACGAGTGAGATTTGGGTCATGGCAGAACCTTGGGTGTTGCGCCGCCCAGTTTGAGCTGCCGCACGATGCCGTCCACGATCGCCTCGACGGTCTCGTCGATCGAGACGGTGATGACGTGCTCGCCCGGCTCCGGCGGCTCCAGCGTCTCGAACTGGCTGGCGAGCAGTCCGGGCGGCATGAAATGTCCCTTGCGCTGCGCCAGCCGCTCGGCGATCAGCTCCTTCGTGCCCTTCAGGAACACGAAGCGGACGTCGTCGCGTCCGCGCAGCAGCACGTCGCGATAGACGTGCTTCAGCGCCGAGCAGGCGATGATGACGTGCTCGCCGCGGCCGCAGACCCGCGCGATTTCGTCGGCGATGGCATTCAGCCAGGGCCAGCGGTCTTCGTCGGTGAGGGGATGTCCGGCCCGCATCTTCTCGACATTGCTGGCGGGATGGAAGCTGTCGCCGTCCTCGAAGCGCCAGCCGAGGCGCTCGCCGAGCGCCTTCGCGACCGTGCTCTTGCCCGAGCCCGACACGCCCATCACGATCAATGCACAAGGTGCTTCAGCGCGGCCCACGAATGTCCTCCGGAAGCGCGGCCTTGTCGACCAGCCAGACGGTCTCGCCGTTCGAGCGCGCGCGTAGGGCCGGCAGATTCTCGCCATTGCAGAGGCGCGTCAAGATCGGCCGCTTGTCTTGCCCGGCAATCTCGAACAGCATTTCGCGGCAGGAGGCCAAGACGGGCAGGGTGAGCGAGACCCGCGGCACGAACGGCGCTACGTTCGCCTTGGGCACGCCGACGACCCAGCGTCGGGTCTCCTCAATCTCGGGGTAACCGGGAAACAGCGAGGCGGTGTGGCCGTCCGGTCCTGCGCCCATCAGGACGAGATCGAACAGCGGACGTGCCGGATCGAGCTGGTCTCCAGCATAGAAGTCCTGCAGCTCACGCGCATAGGCTTCCGCAGCGGCATCGGGATTGTCGGCTGTGGTCGGGATCGGGTGAATATGGCCGGCGGGCGCGTGGCGATCGAGAAAGGTCGCGCGCGCGACCGCCATGTTGTTGAGGGGATCGCTTTCGGCCACGAAGCGTTCGTCGCCGATGAACCAGTGCACGCGCTCCCACGGAATCCTGCCGCGCCAGGCCTCGCTGCCGAGCAACTGATACAGCTTCCTCGGGCTGGAGCCGCCGGTGAGGCAGATCGCGATGCGGCCGGCATTAGCTGCGATCCGCGCCATCACGCGTTCAGCCGCGGCGCGGGCGAGAGCTTCGGCATCGGCCTCGATGATCAGCTTCGGCTGCTCGGCCGGAGCCATCACGAGTACTTCCGCCAGCTTCGGCCGTCGCGCCGGAGCAGCTCGTCGGCGCAGGCAGGGCCGTCGCTGCCGGCTTCATAGGTTTCGATGCCGTTGCTGCCCGCGCTCTTCCAGGCGTCCAGGAACGGCTGCACCGCCTGCCAGCCGGCCTCGATGCCGTCGGCGCGCTGGAACAGGATGTTGTCGCCGATCATGCAGTCGTAGATCAGCGTCTCATAGCCGGTCGAGGGATCGGCGCGAAAATAGTCGCCATAGCGGAACTTCATCTCGACGCCGTCGATGGTGATGCTCGGCCCCGGGATCTTGGCGTTGAACTGCAGCTCGATGGTCTCAGTCGGGGCGATGCCGATGGTGAGGAAGTTCTGAGAAAGGCGGTCGACGTCCGTACCCGAAAACATCGACAGCGGCGCCTGCTTGAACTTGATCGCGACTTCGGTGCGCTTGTGGCCGAGCGCCTTGCCGGTGCGCAAGTAGAACGGCACGCCGGCCCAGCGCCAATTGTCGATCATCAGCTTGAGCGCAACAAAGGTCTCGGTGGTGCTGTCTGGCTTGACGTCCGCGGTCTTGCGATAGTCCGTGATCTCGTCGTCGCCGCTGCGACCCGCGAGATATTGCGCGCGCACCGAATTCTTCAGTGCGTCCTCCCGGCTGGGCAGCTGGATCGATGTCAGCACGTCCGCCTTCTCGGAACGCACAGAGTGCGCATCGAAGCGGGCGGGAGGCTCCATCGCGACCAGCGACATCAGCTGGAACAGGTGGTTGGGCACCATGTCGCGCAGCGCGCCGGTGGCATCGTAGAAGCCGCCGCGGTGGCCGACCCCGAGCTTCTCTTCCACGGTGATCTGGATGTGATCGATGTGGTTGCGATTCCAGATCGGCTCGAACATGCCGTTGGCAAAGCGCAGCACCAGGATGTTCTGCACCGTTTCCTTGCCGAGATAATGATCGATCCGGTAGATCTGGTGCTCGTCCATGATCTTCAAGAGTTCGGCATTCAGCGCGCGGGCCGAGGCGAGGTCGGTGCCGAACGGCTTTTCGATCACGAGCCGCCGCCAGGCGCCGTTCTCCTTCATCATGCCGGTGCGGCCGAGCTCCCGCGCGGTCGGCGCGAACGCAGCGGGCGGCGTCGCCAGATAGAACAGCCGGTTGCCGCCGGTGTCCTGCGCGCATTCCAGCGAATCCAGATGCTCACGCAGGCGGTCGAAGGAGGGCGGGTCCTTTGCGTCGGCCTCGACGAAGGTCACGCATTCCAAAAGCCTCGTCGCGATGTCGTCGTCCACCGGGCGCGTCGCGAATTGCCGCAAGCCCTTCAGAAGGCTGTCGCGCAGCTCCTCATCCGACTGGCCCCTGCGGGCGACGCCGACGACGCAGAACTTTTCCGGCAACAGGTGCTCGGCCGCCAGATTGTAGAGCGAGGGCATCACCAGGCGATGGGTGAGATCGCCGGTGACGCCGAAGATGACGAAGGCGCAATTTTCCGGCTTGCGCTTTGGCTGCGGGTCTTTTGTCACGAATGGTCGGCCTTCGCTTGGTTTACGCGTTACTTCGGCTTCGCCGCGCCCGGCTGCGTCGGCTCCTTGTGCCCGCCGAACCCTGCACGCATCGCCGAGAGAATTTTTTCGGCGAAGGTGTGTTCCTTGCGGGAACGGAAACGTGTGTAGAGCGCCGCGGTCAAAACCTCGGCTGGCACGGCCTCGTCGACCGCGGCATTCACGGTCCAGCGGCCTTCGCCGGAATCCTCCACGAAGCCGGAATATTCCGACAGTTGCGGACTGTCGGCGAGGGCGGTCGAGGTGAGGTCGAGCAGCCAGGACGGAATCACGCTGCCGCGCCGCCACACTTCGGCGATGTCGGCGAGATCGAAATCGTAGCGATGATCCGCCGGCAAGGCCTCGATATTGGCATTCCTGAGGATGTCGAAACCTTCGGCATAGGCCTGCATCAGGCCGTACTCGATGCCGTTGTGGATCATCTTGACGAAATGGCCGGCGCCGACGGGCCCGGCGTGGATGTAGCCTTGCTCGACGCGGGGATCGCGGCCCTCGCGCCCCGGCGTGCGCGGAATGTCGCCGGCGCCCGGCGCGAGCGCCGCAAAGATCGGATCGAGGCGGTCGACCACCTGCTTCTCGCCGCCGATCATCATGCAATAGCCGCGGTCGAGCCCCCAGACGCCGCCTGACGTGCCGACATCGACGTAATGGATGCCGCGCGCCTTCAGCGTCTTGCCGCGGCGGACGTCGTCCTGCCAGAAGGTGTTGCCGCCGTCGATGATGACGTCGCCTTCCTGCATCACGCCGGCGATTGTCTCGATCGTGGTCTCGGTGATGCGTCCTGCCGGCAGCATCACCCAGGCCGTGCGCGGCCGCTCCAGCTTGGCGACGAACTCTTCCAGCGTCGCCGAGCCGACCGCGCCGTCGGCGGCAAGGCCAGCGACGGCCTTGGCGTCCTTGTCGTAGACCACCGTCGAATGCCCGTGGCGCATCAGGCGGCGAACGATGTTGCCGCCCATTCGGCCGAGGCCGATCATGCCGAGTTGCATCTGCGTTATTCCTTTAGTTCAGCGCGTCGTTGAGCGCTGCATTGAGCGCGGCGAGGCCTTTCTTGAGCCCACCCTTCAGGTGCACCCGCAGCGCACGCCGGCCGCGTTCGGTCAGCACGTCGAAATCGCCACGCGCCTGCGCCGCCTTGATCACGCCGAAGCTCGCCTTCTGCCCCGGCACGGGCAGGTCCTTGGCGTCATCGGCGGTGATCTGGAGGAAGACGCCGCTGTCGGGCCCGCCCTTGTAGGCCTGTCCCGTCGAGTGCAGGAAGCGCGGGCCGAACTCGGCGCAGGTCGCGACATGCCGCTTCTCGCGCACCTCTAAGCGCATGGCCTGAAGCGCGTCGATCGTGGCCTTGTCGCGCGCGATGTAGCCGAGCAGGGCGACGTAGTCTCCGTCGCTGGATCGCGACAGATGCGCCTTCAGCCAGGAGCCGAGATCGCCATTGGCGCCGGCGGCGCGCAGCGCCGTGGCATTGGCCTCGTCGGTGTAGAGATCGGCGTCCTTGGTGCTGACCACCGGCTCTTCCGCCGGCAGCTTGCCGGTCTTCTCGAACGCGGCGGTGAGCTCGCGGGTCTTGATCTTGGCTGCTTCCACGTCCGGCTGGTCGAACGGGTTGATGCCGAGAATGCTGCCGGCCACGGCGGTCGCCATCTCGAAGCGGAAGAATTCCTGGCCGAGATGCTCGATCGACTTCATGACGATGCGCACCACGGGGTGACCCGCCGCCTGGATCGCGGCAAGCTGGGAATCGTGTGCGGCGTCCGCTTCGCCTTCGACACGGATGTCGATGAAGAAGCGGTCGTTGCCGTAGACGGAGGGATCGCCCAGCGGCTCGCCCTCGATCGGGATCAGGCCCTTGCCCTCCTTGCCGGTCGATTCCGCGATCAGCTGCTCGGCCCAGGCGCCGAAATCGGCGATCTTCTTCGACGCCAGGATCGTCACCTTGTCGCGGCCTTCGAGTCCCGCGAGACCCATGGCAAGGCCGAGCTGCACGCCCGGGTTTTCGGACGGCGGCACATCGGGGCCACAGGAGCGGGCCATCGCCAGCGCATGCTTGACGAAGCTCTTGACGTCGATGCCCGCGGTCGCCGCCGGCACCAGCCCGAACGGCGAGAGCACCGAATAGCGTCCGCCGATCGAGGGCTCGCCATGGAAGATGCGGGCGTAATGAAGGCTCATCGCCGCCTTCTCCAGCGACGAGCCGGGATCGGTCACCGCGATAAAGCGATGACCGGTCTTCACCTTTGCGCCCACCGCCTTGGCAACCTGCTCATGGAAATAGTCCTTCATCGCGTTCGGCTCGGTGGTGCCGCCGGACTTGCTGGAGACGATGAAGACGGTGTTGGCGATGTCGATCTTCGCCTCCATCGCCCGCACCTGCGCCGGGTCGGTGGAGTCGAGCACGTGCAGCTTGGGGAAGCCGGGCTTCTTGCCGAAGGTCTCGGCCAGCACCTCGGGGCCGAGGCTGGAGCCGCCCATGCCGAGCACGACGGCGTCGGAGAATTTCTGGCCCTTCACGCGGCCCGCATAGTCCTCGTAATCGGCAATGTCGGCCTTGGCTGGACTGTCGAGCCAGCCGAGCCATTTGTCCTCGTCCGCACCGGTCCAGACCGACTTGTCGCGCTGCCACAGCCTGCGGATCTTGGCCGACGCCCGCCATTCCTCCGTGGTCTTGGCCAGCGCCTTGCCGAGCGCCTCGCCCAGCGAGAGCTGCTGGCGGTCGAGTGCGGGCCCGAGCACGACCGCCCGCTTGTGGGCGACGGCGCCGTAGAGCTTGTCGGCGGCATCCGCAAACAGCTTGACGCCGTCCTTGACCAGCTCCTCGGCGATCGCATCGAGCGAGATGCCGGAGCGCTCCAGCTCGTCCAGCACGCGCTTCGCGTCCTCGACGTTCTCCTCCAGGCTGTCGCGCGGCTTGCCGTGGTCGCGGAACGCATCCAGCGTTGCCGGCGGCACGGTGTTGATGGTGTCGGGGCCGATCAGCTCCTCGACATAGAGGACGTCGCTATAGTCCTTGTTCTTGGTGCCGGTGGAGGCCCACAGCATGCGCTGCGGCTTGGCGCCCTTGGCGGCGAGCTTCTCCCAGCGGGGGCCTGCGAACAGGCGCTTGTAGTCCTGGTAGGCGAGCTTGGCATTGGCGATCGCCACTTTGCCCTTGAGCGCGGCGAGCCGCTCCTTCTCGGACGGATCGTTGGCACGGGCGATCTTCTCGTCCAGCTGCTTGTCGACCACCGAATCGATCCGGCTGACGAAGAAGCTGGCGACGCTGGCCACATGCGACGGATCGCCGCCGCCGGCGACGTAGGTCTCGAGACCGGCGATGTAGGCCTCGGCCACCTCGAGATAGACGGCCTTGGAGAACAGCAGCGTGATGTTGATGCTGATGCCCTCGCTGATCAGCTGCTCGATCGCCGGCAGGCCCTCCGGCGTCGCCGGCACCTTCACCATCAGGTTCTTGCGACCGACGTCCTTCCAGAGCCGCCGCGCCTCCGCGATCGTGCCTGATGTGTCCATGGCGAGATAGGGCGAGACCTCCAGGCTGACATAGCCGTCGCCGCCCTTGAGGCGGTCATAGACCGGGCGCAGCACGTCGGCGGCGTTCTGGATGTCCTCGATCGCGACGGCCTCGAACAGGTCGGCCACGGTGCGGTCGCCGCGCTTCAGCGCCTTGCCGATCGGGGCGTCGTATTCGTCCGAGCTGCCGATCGCCTTCTCGAAGATCGACGGGTTGGAGGTGACGCCCTTGACGCCGTCGGTGTCGATCAGCCGCTTCAGGTCGCCCTTGGCGATGAAGCCGCGGGCCAGGAAGTCGAGCCAGACCGCCTGTCCGTGCTTTTCCAGTTCTTTGACGGGATTCATGATGTTTATTATCTCCAAGCCTGCGGACGAGGGTTTTCGCGAAGGTCTGACGCGCTATCCTCTAGCCTACATGCACCCGGGAGGGAACCAATCAAGGGTGCGGGAGTCATACCCTCCAGTGTAACTCCGTCGCGATCATGGCGATCCAGACGGGCAGCTTACTGTTGCGTAAAGGTCGTTCACCATCCGGCTGATCTGAGCGCTTCGCTGCCCAGCGGGCATGTCGTCGTCATCCACTCCTACGCATCCGCGCTCTCCGTATCGACAATGAATTTCTGCCACGGGGATGGCGGAGATCTTGCTCGAAGATTGCCGCGGTCACGAAATGATCGTGCTGAGGCCGGCGCCGGACATGCGAAGAGCTCCGCAGCATCCCAAGCTGGCCGTTACGCAGAGAACGATCGCGTTGTCATCCGTCGGGGTGGGCCTGGCCTGGCAGCGATTGTGACACGGTGCTGCGCGTTGCCGCGGCGACGTACAGGCCGCCAGCACACCGCATTGCAGCAGGAAGATGAACGGGGACCGCAAGGCTTCGCCGTACGAGCGTCATAAGATCGCCGCTCCCCGATCGCTATGCTGCACCGCCGGATGGGGCCATCCCCGGGAACGCCCGGATGTGGCGACCGAGTGACATTTTCTGGAAATGAGCCAGAATAGACGGAGATTCGCACAAATTGCAGGCAGGTGCCTGTTCGTAACTCATGGAGTGCCTACGTTGTGCGTTGCGTCGAGTCGCCACCCGGGTGTCCAATGATTGTCATGTGCTCACGCTGATTCGAAACGGCCTGAGGAACGGTCCGGTAACTGCTTTCGTTTCAGCTTGTAGCGGAACTCACGCGGAGAGGGATCATGTACAACGATTCTCTATTCAACGCTTTCGCTCGGTCGTTCGAGGCGAGAAGCCAGCACGACATGTCGATGGCGGAATATCTGGAATCGTGTCGAAGCGATCCCATGAAATACGCGAACGCGGCTGAACGACTGCTAGCGGCGATCGGTGAGCCTCAGACGATTGACACGGCCAAGGACCCACGCCTTGGCCGTATTTTTTTGAACCGCACCATCCGCACCTATCCAGCCTTCGCCGGCTTCTACGGCATGGAAGAAACCATCGAGCGCATCGTCGGTTTCTTCCGCCATGCGGCGCAAGGTCTCGAAGAGCGCAAGCAGATCCTCTACCTGCTCGGCCCGGTCGGCGGCGGCAAGTCCTCGCTCGCCGAGCGGCTCAAGTCGCTGATGGAAGTGCAGCCGATCTACGTGCTCAAGGCCGGCGACGAGCTCTCGCCCGTGTTCGAGAGCCCGCTCAGCCTGTTCGATCCCGATCAGCTCGGTCCGATGCTGGAGGAGAAGTACGGCATTCCGCGCCGTCGCCTCACCGGCCTGATGAGCCCGTGGTGCTACAAGCGGCTGGAAGCGTTCGGCGGCGACATTTCCCAGTTCCGTGTCGCCAAGATCCAGCCGTCGCGGCTGCGCCAGATCGCGATCGCCAAGACCGAGCCCGGTGACGAGAACAACCAGGACATCTCCTCGTTGGTCGGCAAGGTCGACATCCGCAAGCTCGAGACCTACGCCCAGAACGATCCCGACGCCTACAGCTATTCCGGCGGCCTCAACCGCGCCAACCAGGGCGTGCTCGAGTTCGTCGAGATGTTCAAGGCGCCGATCAAGATGCTGCATCCGTTGCTGACCGCAACCCAGGAAGGCAATTATATCGGCACCGAGAACATCGGCGCGATCCCGTTCACCGGCATCATCCTGGCGCACTCGAACGAAGCCGAGTGGGCGAGCTTCAAGGCCAACAAGAACAACGAAGCCTTCATCGACCGCATCTGCGTCATCAAGGTGCCCTACTGCCTCAGGGTCACCGAGGAGCAGAAGATCTACGAGAAGCTGATCCAGGGCTCCGAGCTCGCCTCGGCTCCTTGCGCGCCGTCGACGCTGGAGACGCTGGCGCGGTTCTCGGTGATGTCGCGCCTGCGCAAGCATGAAAACTCCACGATTTACGCCAAGATGCGGGTCTATGACGGTGAAAGCCTGAAGGAATCCGATCCAAAGGCGCGCAGCGTCCAGGAATATCGCGACGCCGCCGGCGTCGACGAGGGCATGGACGGCGTCTCGACCCGCTTCGCCTTCAAGATCCTGGCCGCCACCTTCAACCACGATCCGCAGGAGGTGGCCGCCGACGCCGTGCATCTGATGTACGCGCTGGAGCAGGCGATCCGCCGCGAGCAGCTGCCTGAGGAGATCGAGAAGCGTTATCTCGAATTCATCAAGGCGGACCTCGCGCCGCGCTATGCCGAGTTCATCGGCAACGAGATCCAGAAGGCCTATCTCGAATCCTACTCGGATTACGGCCAGAACCTGTTCGACCGCTACGTCGATTACGCCGACGCCTGGATCGAGGACCAGGACTTCAAGGACCCTGATACGGGCCAGCTGCTCGATCGCGAGCTTTTGAACCAGGAGCTGACGAAAATCGAGAAGCCGGCGGGCATCGCCAACCCCAAGGACTTCCGCAACGAGGTCGTCAAATTCTCGTTACGCTCCCGGGCCCAGAACGGCGGCAAGAATCCGACCTGGACCTCCTACGAGAAGATTCGCGATGTGATCGAAAAGCGGATATTCTCCCAGGTCGAGGACCTGCTTCCGGTCATCTCCTTCGGGTCGAAGAAGGACGGCGAGACGGAGAAGAAGCACGGCGAGTTCGTCGCACGCATGGTGGAGCGCGGCTATACCGAACGTCAGGTTCGCCGGCTCGTCGAATGGTACATGCGCGTGAAGCAGGCCGGTTGAGGCGGATGGGAGGCGAATGGTAAAGTGCCCATTCACATTATTGACAGGCGCCTGAATCCAGGCGGTAAGAGTCTTGAGAACCGCCAGCGGTTCTTGCGTCGGGCCAAATCCCTGGTGCAGGGCGCCGTCAAGAAGACCTCGCAGGAACGCGACATCAAGGACGTCCTGGAGGGTGGTGAGGTCACGATCCCGCTCGACGGCATGCACGAGCCGCGCTTCCGCCGTGAAGGCGGGACGCGCGACATGGTCCTGCCCGGCAACAAGAAGTTCATCGAAGGCGACTATCTCCAGCGCTCCGGCCAGGGCAGCGCCAAGGATTCCGGTCCCGGCGAAGGCGACAGCGAGGACGCCTTCCGCTTCGTGCTGAGCCGTGACGAGTTCGTCGATCTGTTCCTCGACGACCTCGAGCTTCCGGATCTCGCCAAGCGCAAGATCGCACAGACCGAGAGCGAAGGCATCCAGCGCGCCGGCTACACCATGACCGGCTCGCCCGCCAACATCTCGGTGAGCCGGACGGTGAAGCTCGCGCTCGCCCGCCGCATCGCGCTCAAGCGTCCGCGCAAGGAGGAGATCGAGGAGCTGGAAGCCGCGATCGAAGCCTGCACGGACGAGGACGAGCGTGCGGCTCTCGTGGCCCGGCTCGAAATGTTGAAGGCGAAGTCCAAGCGCATCCCCTTCATCGATCCGCTCGATATCCGCTACCGGCGCTTCGAGACGGTGCCCAAGCCCGTCGCGCAGGCCGTGATGTTCTGCCTGATGGACGTTTCCGGCTCGATGTCCGAGCACATGAAGGACCTGGCGAAACGCTTCTACATGCTGCTCTACGTGTTCCTGAAGCGGCGCTACAAGCATGTCGAGATCGTCTTCATCCGCCACACCGACCGCGCCGAGGAGGTCGACGAGCAGACCTTCTTCTACGGTCCGGCCTCGGGCGGCACGCTGGTCTCCAGCGCGCTGCAAGCGATGCACGAGATCGTGCGCGAGCGCTTCAACCCGTCGGACTGGAACATCTACGCCGCGCAGGCTTCCGACGGCGACAATTCCTATTCCGACGGCGAGCTCACGGGGCTCCTCTTGACCGAGAAGATCCTGCCGGTCTGCCAGTTCTTCGCCTATCTCGAGGTCGGCGAGGCCGGCGGCAGCGCCTTCGATCTCTCCGACTCCTCGCTCTGGAGTCTCTACGAACGCCTGCGCAACAGCGGCGCCCCGCTCTCGATGCGCAAGGTCTCGGAGCGCAGCGAGATCTTCCCGGTATTCCACGATCTGTTCCAGCGCCGCGACACTGCCCAGGAGAAGGCCGCTCCATGAAGGAACGTTTGTTCGAAGGCGCCGATTGGGATTTCCACACCTTGCAGCGCATCACCGATGCCTGCGAGGAGGTGGCGTTGAAGGATCTCGGCCTCGACGTCTATCCGAACCAGATCGAGGTCATCACCGCCGAGCAGATGCTGGACGCCTATTCGTCGGTCGGCATGCCCCTGTTCTACAAGCACTGGTCATTCGGCAAGCACTTCGCGTTCCATGAGGCGTCCTACCGCAAGGGCCTGATGGGGCTCGCCTATGAGATCGTCATCAACTCCTCGCCCTGCATCTCCTATCTGATGGAGGAGAACACGGCGACGATGCAGACGCTGGTGATCGCGCACGCCGCCTTCGGCCACAACCATTTCTTCAAGAACAATTATCTGTTCAAGCAGTGGACCGATGCCGACGGCATCCTGGACTATCTCGACTTCGCCAAGAACTACGTCATGCAGTGCGAGGAGCGCTACGGCCGCATCGAGGTCGAGCGCACGCTCGATGCCGCGCACGCGCTGATGTCGCACGGCATCGACCGTTACCCCGGCAAGAAGAAGCTCGATCTGCGCGCCGAGGAGAAGCGGGCAGGGCGCCGCCGCCAGCACGAGGAGGAGGTCTTCAACGATCTCTGGCGCACGGTGCCGAAGGGCGCCGCCAAGAGCCGCTCCACGCTCAGCATCGAGCGCCGCCGCAAGCTGCTCGGCCTGCCGCAGGAGAATTTGCTCTATTTCCTGGAGAAGAGCGCGCCGCGGCTGGCGCCCTGGCAGCGCGAGCTGCTCCGCATCGTCCGCCACATCGCGCAATATTTCTATCCGCAGAGCCAGACCAAGGTCATGAACGAGGGGACGGCGACCTACGTTCATTATCGCATCATGACCAAGCTGCACGAGCAAGGCCGCATCAGCGACGGCAACTTCCTCGAATTCTTGGGGTCGCACACCAACGTGGTGTTCCAGCCCGAATTCGACGACCCGCGCTTCTCCGGCTTCAACCCTTACGCGCTCGGCTTCGCCGTGATGCAGGACATCGAGCGCATCGTTAGCAATCCGGAGGACGAGGACCGCGAGTGGTTCCCCGACATCGCCGGCAAGGGCGATGTCATGGGCGTGCTGCGCGACGTCTGGGCCAATTATCGCGACGAGAGCTTCATCGGCCAATTCCTGAGCCCGAAGTTGATGCGGCACTTCCGCATGTTCCATCTGCACGACGATCCCGAGGAGCGCGCCGGCATCCGGGTCGACGCCATCCACGACGAGCGCGGCTTCCGCCGCGTCCGCCGCGAGCTGGCGCGGCAGCACGATGTCGGCTACATCGACGCCAATATCGAGGTGGTCGACGTCGATCTCTCCGGCGACCGCCGCCTGATCCTGCATCATCACGTCATCAAGGGCTCGCAGCTCAACGAGACCGACGCCAAGCGCGTGCTCCAGCACCTGGCCGATCTCTGGACCTACGACGTCGCACTGATCGAGGTCGATGCCAACGACAAGGTCCTGCGCGAATACGTCGTCAGCCCACGCCCGATTCCCGCCGCGGTGGCGTGAGGCTGTCTCCTCTTTTGAAGTGAAGCTCGCGCGCCGAAGGCGGTGCGCTCCCTCCCCCGCTTGCGGGGGAGGGCTGGGAGAGGGTGTCTCCGCAGTGGGGTTCCCCAAGAGGATAGAGCCCTCTCCCGCGCCTTCGGCACGACCTCTCCCGCAAGCGGGAGAGGTTGCACCGAGCCCGGGGCAATCAAGTCAACCTAAAGCCATTCCGCTCTACGCCGATCGCTTCCCCGGCTTCTTCTTCGACACATTCAGCTCCACCGCCGCGCGGATCAACGCCTTCAGCGCCTTCTCGTTGACCTTTTCGCCCTCGCGAAGATCGATCGCCCGGCGCACATTGCCGTCGAGGCTGGAATTGAAGAGGCCTGCGGGATCCGCGAGTGCCGCGCCCTTGGCGAAGGTCAGCTTCACCACCTCCTTGTAGGTCTCGCCGGTGCAGATGATGCCGTCGTGCTCCCACACGGGAACGCCCCGCCATTTCCACTCTTCGACGACATCAGGGTCGGCCTCCTTGATCAGCGCGCGAACCCGCCCCAGCATCTCACCGCGCCAGTCGCCGAGCTCCTTGATCCTGCCGTCGATCAGCTTGGATGGCGAGGCGGTACCTGCTTGCTTCGCGCTGCTCGTCTTGGCCGCCACGGGCTTCTTCATCATGGCCTCGTTCACGCGTCGCTGCGGCCGCGATAAGGCAGCGCGAACAGATAGAGCCCGGTCGCGAGCAGCGGAATCAGCGGCACCAGTGCCAGGAAGCCGATCCACACGGCCTCGACTTGCATCGTCATCGCCACGATGTTGGCGATGACGGCAAGCGTGAAAGCCATCGACAGCCAGCGATGAATCTGCCGAATCCACATAGGCGTGCTCACTGGGACCTCCTTTGAGAATGATCGGAATGGGTGGTGGAGCTAGCTCGCCCGCGCCAGCAGATCGTCCAGCTTCGCCAAAAACTGCTTCCAGCCGGCATGCGCGCCGCCGAACGCCTGTTTCTGCGTCGGGCGGAAGCCCGCCTGCTCGACGCGCAAATGCGTGCCCGCGCTCGTCGGCGTCAGCGTGAAGGTGACGATGCTCTTGAGATCGAACGCGGCGTCCTCGTGCGAGAAATTCCAGGTGTAGGCCAGCGTCCTCTGCGGCTCGATGGTGAGCACCTCGCAGTCCAGCACGCCGCCCCATTCGCCGCGCAGATTGAAGCGATGGCCGACGACCGGCTTGAAATCGTTCTTCATCAGCCATTCCTCGATCAGATGCGGCTGCGTCAGCGCGCGCCAGAGCCGCTCGGCGGGATAGGCAAATTCGCGCTCGATGACGACGGAGCGCGTTTCGGCGGGTTCGTTCATTGGTCCATCCTCGTCAGGAGATCGTCGAGGGCATCTAACCTTTTCTGCCAGAACCCGGCCATCTGGCCGGTCCAGTCGATCAGCGGATTGAGCGCGCCGGGCTGCGCGCTGTAATGGGTCTGCCGTCCTTCGTGCCGGTCGCGCACCAGGCCCGCCTGCTTCAGGGCGCCAAGATGTTTCGACACCGCCGGCTGCGATACGCCGGATCGCGCCGTCAGCGCCCCGACCGTCTGCTCCCCCTCACGGCACAGCCGCTCGAAGATCGCCCGCCGGGTCGGGTCGGCGAGCGTCCTGAACAGGAGGTCGGGGGTGGGAGGCATGAAAAATCCATAACCGGGAGGTTATGAATAGACTCATAACTGTGGAGTTATGGGTAAGTCAAGTACGATGGGGCCTGCGGCGCCGCCATACGCCCCCGTCATTGCGAGCGCAGCGAAGCAATCCAGAATCTGTCCGCGGAGGCTGTCTGGATTGCTTCGTCGCAAGGGCTCCTCGCAATGACGCGGAAAGGGCTGCGCCAGACGTCGCCGTGCCCGCCTACGGCCGCAAATACAGATACCCCTGCGACTGCAGCTCGGCGAGCCGCACCACGCCGCCGTTCTCTGCGTTGACGAAGCCTGGCAGCAGCTCGCTCAGCGTCACGTTCTGCGCCTTCATCGTGTTGCCGCAGGCCGCGAGCTCGACGCCGCCCGTGGAGAAGTCACCGACGCGCTTGCTGACGTCGGGGTTGGCCTGCGCCGAGTGAAACGCCTTCAGCGCCGGGCCGTGGATCACCAGCGCGATCGTCACGTGCTCGGGGCCGCCGACGCCGTCGATGTGGTTCTGGATATTGCCGAGCACGAAATGGACCTTCTCGGCGTCGCTGAGGTGATAGGCCACCTTGAGCTTGTTCGACCGCGCGGTGGCGGTGGTGGCTTTCGCGCTGGAGCCGCCAAGCGCCGCACCGAGTGCCGAGACGGCGCTCCACAGGATGTTCCGGCGGTTCATGGCGATCTCCTCGACGAAGCCCGAATTTGCCGCAGGCATATCATTTGTGGCGCAGCGCCGCGAGTTCCTTGCGGTCGATCACCAGCGAGGCGCACTCGCGATTGTCGGCCCGGTCGAGCCGGAAAATCTTGTCGTCGGCGCCGGCGGTCAGCGAATGCTCGGCGTCATCGTCCGGCTTGTTGTTCTGCCAGACCCTGACACGTTCGAGCCGGACGATCGCGGACTTGTCGTCCTTGGAGAGCGCAACACCGATGCCGCCGCCATCGCAGTCGACGCCGCAGCCGAGGCGCACCTCGTCGCCGCTCCTGGTGAATACGGCGTGGTTGCACGAGCCGCTGGAGTCGAAATCGCCGCTGCGGTGACGGTACCTGAAGCCAAGGCGGAAGGAATGGTGAAGCTCCTTGTCCTCCTTGTCGAATTCCGCGGAGATCAGCAGCTTCATCGCGGCGACCTTCTGCTTCGGATGCCGCGCCAGATGGTCGGCATCGTAGCGGCGGACGAAGCAGGCATAGGCCTTGTCGCCGGGAGGCTTCGCATACATCCGCGTATTGAAGGTCTCGGCCTCGGCCTTGCTGGGCTCGCGAATATCGTCGACTTCCTCGGCGCGGCCGACGCTGGTCAGCGCAGCAAAAGTGAGGGCAGCAAGGATGACGAGCTTCATGAGGGCCTCGCGCACACGACAATTTCGTCGCAGCAGGACAGAGCTGCTGTCTGTTAGACGCAGAATTGGTGACCCGCGTTCAACCGTCGCAAGCCGCTCGAGCGGTGGTCGCGGTGCGGATTCGCGCAACTCGCTTCACGCTCCGCCTTAGTCACTGATGGGCTTGAGAAGGTTCAAGCGGTGAAGCGGGCGGCCCTTCGGAACTTGAAGTCTGCAATCGCTGCGACATTGTCTCGGTTCGTCAATGTGATAGCCTTCACAAGCGACCGCCTTCGGCGGTCGTAAGCTGGGGCTGCCTTGTCAGTATGTGGAGTCCCCCCGCAATGGGCGAAATTCGCAGCTTCAAATCCGGCAATCAAGACGAGCCGCCTGCGCACGGCGCCATGCCTCGTCGCCTCGCAGCGATCATTGTCGGTGACATCGCTTCGTACAGCCGCATGATGCAGGCCGATGAGGAGGGGACGCATGTCCGCGTCAAGCGGATCGAGCGCGACCTCATCTATCCAAGCATCGTCGAGCACCATGGAACTCTGGTGAAGACGACAGGCGATGGCTTCATCGCCATTTTCGACAGCCCCGTCGAGGCCGTTCGATGCAGCATCGTCATCCAGCAGAACCTCATCGGCCGCAACGCGTCGCTTCCCAAGCATTCGCGGCTCGAATATCGGATCGGCGTCAATCTCGGCGATGTGATCGTGGAGTCGGACGATGTCTACGGCGACGGCGTCAACATCGCCACACGCATCGAGGGCATTGCCGAGCCCGGTCAGGTCTATATCTCGGGCGCGATCTACGAGCAGATCAAGCACAAGGTAGTATGCGGCTATGAGTCGCTCGGCGACCGCAAGGTCAAGAACATCACCGATCCGGTGCGCGTGTATCGTGTGCTGCCGGACGCTGATGCGATCGGCAAGACAAGAAGCCGGCGTGAGAACGCGCTGATCTTTTTGCTGGCCATTACAGTGCTGATGATGGCCACCGGCGTGCTCTGGTATTTGCTGGCGCAACCCGGCAAGATGGGCGAGCAGGCTGCCGCGCCGCCCACCGCTCCGGTGGTCTCACCGGTTCCTCAGCCGTTGCCGAGCGAGGCGGCGAAGCAGACGCCGCAACCCTCTCCGTCATTGGCTTCGTCGCCTTCGGCCCCGACTCCGGCTCCGGCTCCCAGCCCATCGGCAACGCCGGTGCGCCAGCCCGAAATGATCGCCATTCGCGGCGGCAGCTTCGCCATGGGAAGCAACGACGATCCGACCGAGCGTCCCGTCCACCAGGTCACGATCAAGCCGTTCTCGATCGGAAAATACCCGGTGACGGTGCAGGAGTGGAACGAATGCGCTGCCGCCAAGGCGTGCGGATTCACGGCCACCGGCAAGGACGATGCCCCGGTCAGCAATGTGAGCTGGATCGATGCGCAGCAATATGTCGCCTGGCTCGCGCAGGCGACAAAGAAGCCCTACCGGCTTCCGAGCGAAGCCGAATGGGAATATGCGGCACGCGGCGGGACACAGACCAAATATTGGTGGGGCGACAAGCTGCAGCCGGGCATGGCCGGCTGCAAGGATTGCGGTGAACTTGCGGCCGAGCAGCCGGCCAAGGTTGGCAGTTTCAAGCCCAATCCGTTCGGGCTTTACGACATGGGCGGCGGCATCGATCAGTGGGTCGCGGACTGCTGGCACCGGACCTATCAGGGCGCGCCCAGCGACGGCTCGGCGCGGACCAGCGCTGACTGCAGCTCTCATGTCCTGCGCTCAGGCTCCTGGAAGAACGATTCGAGATATGTGCGGCCGTCAAACCGCGGTGGATACGACACCGGCGTCCGTTACCCCACGCATGGATTCCGGATCGCGCTCAGTCCGTAGGTACTGGAGTCAATTTGATGAAGATCGTTTCCTGTATCGCGCTGGCGGCCGCCATCGCATTGTTCCCCGGCGCGGCCTATCCGCAAGGCAAAGCTGCGCCAAAGGACGCCAAGCTTTATTTCATCTCGCCGTATGACGGCCAGAAGATCCGTGGTGGGTTTTGGGTCCGTTTCGGCCTGCGCAACATGGGCGTGACGCATGCCGGCGACGACTACCACAATGCCGGCCACCATCATCTGTTGATCGATGTGAAAGACCCCATCAATGCCAAGGAGCCGATTCCGCAGGACAAGTCCCATCTGCATTTCGGAGCGGGACAAACCGAAACGTTTCTCGAGCTTCCGCCGGGCACGCACACGCTGCAACTCGTGCTTGGCGACGCCAAGCACTATCCGTTCGAACCACCCGTCGTGTCGGAGAAGATCACGATACGCGTCAGGCCGGCGGCATCAGCGCGAAGATGATCACCGCAGGCTGGCGTTGATCTTGTCCAGCACCGCCGAGCCCGGGCAGAGCGTGTCCGCCTCCAGCGCGTTGAGCGGCGTCTCGACCGTGTTGAGATGCTCGTGCAGGTCCTCCGCGTCGGGGTCGACGTACAGAAGACCGGTGACGATCTGGCCCTTGGCGGCGTGCCTTGCGAGGAAGGTCTGGGCGCCCAGGCGGTCATACGGATCGTAATCCGCATCGATCTTGCGCAGCGCGACCTTGCTGCCGTCGTGCTGCTCGACCACCTGCACCGTGCCGGGCGCGTAGTCCACCGCAATCGGGTCGCGGCCGACCAGCACGTCGAGCCGGTTCACCGCGTCGTTGTGCTCGCGGACATAGTCGAAACTCTTGGTCGAGCCGGCGTGGTTGTTGAAGGCGATGCAGGGGCTGATCACGTCGATGAAGGACGCGCCCTTGTGGCCGATCGCGGCGGCGATCAGCGGCACCAGCTGGCTCTTGTCGCCGGAGAACGAGCGCGCCACGAAGGTGGCCCCGAGCTGCAGCGCGATGGCGACGAGGTCGATGGCGTTGTCGGTGTTGGTGACGCCCTTCTTGCTCTTCGAGCCGCGGTCGGCGGTCGCCGAGAACTGACCCTTGGTCAGGCCGTAAACGCCGTTGTTCTCGACGATATAGGTCATGTTGACGCCGCGCCGGATCGAATGCGCGAACTGGCCGAAGCCGATCGAGGCGGAATCGCCGTCGCCGGAGACGCCGAGATAGATCAGATCGCGGTTGGCGAGGTTGGCGCCGGTGAGCACGCTCGGCATGCGGCCGTGCACGGAATTGAAGCCGTGCGAATTGCCGAGGAAATAGTCCGGCGTCTTCGACGAGCAGCCGATGCCGGAGATCTTCGCCACCCGGTGCGGCTCGATCGAGAGCTCGTAGCAGGCTTCGATGATCGAGGCCGTGATCGAATCATGGCCGCAGCCGGCGCATAGCGTCGAGATCTTGCCCTCGTAGTCCCGATGCGTGTAGCCGAGCGCGTTCTTCTTCAGGCCCGGATGATGGAATTTCGGTTTTGCAATGTAGGTCATGAAAGCACCTGCGATCCCAGGGCCGTCATGGCCGGGCTTGACCCGGCCATCCACGTCTTGGCCGAGAAAAAGAAAGGCGTGGATGCCCGGGTCAAGCCCGGGCATGACGAAAGAGAGAGTGATGCGCTAATCATGACACGGCCTTGCGGAGCGGGGTCACCTTGAGGTGGTCCTGGTGGTCGCCAATGGCCTTGGCGATGAAGCGGGCAGTGATCGGCGTACCGTCGTAATGCACGATCGGCACCAGACGGACGGGATCGATGCCGTTCTCGTTCACGATGAGCTGCCGCAGCTGGCTGTCGCGGTTCTGCTCGACGACGTAGACGAAGTCGTGCTCGGCGAGGAAGCTCGCCACGCTCGAGTGGAACGGGAACGCGCGGATGCGCAGGCGGTCGAGCTGATGCCCGCGCGCCTCCAGCAGACCGATCGCCTCGTCCATCGCCGGCGAGGTCGAGCCGAAATAGATCACTCCATATTTGGTCGGCCGTTCCGCATTGGCCTGCAGCGGCCGCGGCACCAGGTCCTGAGCGGTCTCGAACTTGCGCACCAGGCGCTGCATGTTGTCGGCGTAGACGGTGCCTTCCTCGGAATAGCGCGCATAGCGGTCGCGCGACGTGCCGCGGGTGAAATAGGAGCCCTTGGTCGGATGCGTGCCGGGATAGGTGCGGTAGGGAATGCCGTCGCCGTCGACGTCGAGATAGCGGCCGAAGTCGCGGCCCTCCTCCAGCATCTCCGCCGTCATCACCTTGCCGCGGTCATATTGCCTTGCATCGTCCCACTTCAGCGGGCGGCAGAGCCTGTGGTTCATGCCGATGTCGAGGTCGAGCATCAGGAAGATCGTGGTTTGCAGCCGCTCGGCGAGATCGAACGCGGCCGCCGCGAACTCGAAGGCCTCGGCGGGGTCTTCCGGGAACAGCAGCACATGCTTGGTGTCGCCGTGCGAGGCATAGGCGCAGGCGATGATGTCACATTGCTGGGTGCGGGTCGGCATGCCCGTGGAGGGGCCGGCGCGCTGGATGTTCATGATCACGGCCGGGATCTCGGCAAAGTAGGAGAGGCCGATGAACTCTGTCATCAGCGAGATGCCGGGGCCGGAGGTCGCCGTGAAGGCGCGGGCGCCGTTCCAGGACGCGCCGATCACGATGCCGATCGAAGCCAGCTCGTCCTCGCCTTGCACGATCGCGTATTTCGCCTTGCCGGTCTCAGGATCGTGCCGGTACTTCTTGCAATGGGCGGTGAAGGCTTCGGCGACTGACGAGGACGGCGTGATCGGATACCACGCGCACACGGTGGCCCCGCCATAGACGGCGCCGAGCGCGGCGGCGCTGTTGCCTTCGATGAAGATACGGTCGCCGACCTTGTCGGACTTCTTCACGCGCAGCCCGATCGGGCATTTCAGGTTCTGCAAGGCCCAATCGCGGCCGAGATGCAGCGCATGGACGTTGGAGGACAGCAGCTTCTCCTTGCCCTTGTACTGCTCGCCGATCAGCTGCTCGATCAGCTTCGGATCCATGTCGAGTAGCGCCGAGAGCGCACCGAGATAGATGATGTTCTTGAACAGCTGGCGCTGGCGCGGATCGGTGTAGGTCGAGTTGGTGATCGCGGTCAGCGGCACGCCGATCACGGTGATGTCGTCGCGGAATTTGGTCGACGGCATCGGCTTGGTGGAATCGTAGAACAGGTAGCCGCCGGGCTCGATGCCGGCGACGTCCTTGTCCCACGTCTGCGGATTCATCGCCACCATCATGTCGACGCCGCCGCGTGCGCCGAGATGGCCGGCTTCCGTCACGCGCACCTCGTACCAGGTCGGCAGGCCCTGGATGTTGGAGGGGAAGATGTTGCGTGGGCTGACAGGCACGCCGTGGCGCAGGATCGCGCGCGCGAACATCTCGTTGGCGCTGGCCGAGCCCGAGCCGTTGACGTTGGCGAAGCGGACGACGAAGTCGTTTACGCTGCTGATCGGCTTTTTGTCGGACATGTCGAACCTGCGTGGGTCATCTCGATGAAATATTTCTGCATGTCCCAGGCGCCGGTGGGACAGCGCTCGGCGCACAGCCCGCAATGCAGGCAGACATCCTCGTCCTTCACCATCACCCGCCCGGTCTTCAGGTCCGAGGAGACGTAGAGGTCCTGGTCCGGATGCGCGGAGGGCGCCTTCAGGCGCTGGCGCAGATCGCTTTCCTCGCCGTTAGCGGTGAAGGTGATGCAATCCATCGGACAGATGTCGGCGCAGGCGTCGCACTCGATGCAGAGCGAGGTCGAGAACACGGTCTGCACGTCGCAGTTCAGGCAGCGATGGGCTTCGCCGAGCGCCAGCTTGACGTCATAGCCGAGCTCGACCTCGGCGCGGATGTCCTTCAGCGCAACGACCTTGTCGCGATGCGGCACCTTGTAGCGCTTGTCGGGCGAGATGTCGTTGTCATAGCTCCATTCGTGGATGCCCATCTTCTGCGAGGAGATTTGCACCTCCGGCAGCGGGCGCTCGTCGACCGCTTCGCCCGAGAGCATCTTGTGGATCGACAGCGCGGCGTCATGGCCGTGCGCGACCGCCCAGATGATGTTCTTCGGGCCGAACGCGGCATCGCCGCCGAAGAACACTTTCGGATTGGTCGAGGCGAAGGTCTTCGGATCGACCTTCGGCATGTGCCATTTGTCGAACTCGATGCCGCAATCCTGCTCGATCCAGGGGAAGGCGTTCTCCTGACCGACCGCGACCAGCACGTCGTCGCAGGGAATGGTCTGATCGGGATCGCTCGAAGGCACGAGGTTGCGGCGGCCTTTGGCGTCGTATTCGGCTTTGACGTGCTGGAAGGTGACGCCGATCAGCTTGCCGGCGACATGCTTGAAGGCCACCGGGACCATGTAGTTGAGGATCGGGATATCCTCGTGGATCGCGTCCTCCTTCTCCCACGGCGAGGCCTTCATCTCGTCGAAGCCGGAACGCACGACCACGGTGACTTTCTCGCCGCCGAGCCGGCGTGCGGTGCGGCAGCAATCCATCGCGGTGTTGCCGCCGCCGAGCACGATGACGCGCTTGCCTATCTTGTCGACATGGCCGAATGACACGTTGGCCAGCCATTCGATGCCGATATGGATGTTGGCGGCGGCCTCTTTCCGGCCGGGAAGCTCGAGCTCGCGGCCGCGCGGCGCGCCGGAGCCGACGAAGATGGCGTCGTATTTCTCGGCAAGCAGCGCCTTCATGCTGTCGATGCGGTGGCCGCCTTTGAACTCGACGCCGAGACCCAGGATGTAGCCGGTCTCCTCGTCGATCACGGAATTGGGCAGGCGGAATTTCGGGATCTGGGTGCGCATCATGCCGCCGGCTTCCGGGTCGGCATCGAACACGGTGCAGTGATAGCCGAGCGGCGCGAGATCGCGTGCCACCGTCAGCGAAGCGGGACCGCCGCCGACCAGCGCGACGCGCTTGCCGTTCTTCGGCCCGGGCTTCGGCAGCCGCTGCCTGATGTCGTCCTTGAAATCCGCCGCAACACGCTTGAGGCGGCAGATCGCGACAGGATTTTCCTCCACGCGTCCGCGCCGGCACGCCGGCTCGCAGGGACGATCGCAGGTGCGTCCCAGAATGCCGGGAAACACGTTCGACTTCCAATTGATCATGTAGGCATCGCTGTAGCGGCCTTGGGCGATCAGTCGGATGTATTCGGGAACCGGGGTGTGCGCAGGACAGGCCCATTGGCAATCGACCACTTTGTGAAAGTAGTCGGGGGCCGCGATGTCGGTCGGTTTCATTCCTACCCTGTCCGCGCAGGCCCAAAGACCCCGCGGCCTTTTTTGTTAGAGCTCGGCGAGCGCTTAACGCGCTTCGATCTGGTTTCTGAATGACGTCATTGGGTTAGCTTATTAGAACCGTTCCGAAGTACAACGGCAAATTTGCGCGCGTCACCGCTTTCATGGGAGCTACGCGTGCACAGCATTAACGCGCGGCGCACGAGATGCGTGCGCTGCAATATGCTGCGATGCGGATGCCGTTCAGCCGCGCGCGAGATCGCTCTTGGCGAGGTCCCACATCAGGCAGTAGGTGCCGACGGAGATGGGGAGCGGGAAGGGCGCCGCAGCCGGGCCGGTGAAGCGCTCGGCGATGACGGCGGAGACCGCATTGACATGCGTGCCGTCGATCAGCACGAACCAGTCGCGCGCGCCCTCGTTGCGCACCGCCGGAATTCCCGCCGTCGCGCCCGACAATTCCGGCTCGCTTTCGAGCAGGTGCATCGAGATGATGCCGTCGCGGTCTTGCGGCGCCAGCTTTTCTTGCAGCGCATCACGCCACGCACCGGCGTTGTCGGGCGTCGGCCGCAGCCGCACCAGGCCGAGCGACGTGCCGCGGCCAGTACCCTTGCTGATCGTGATGCGCGCGACCACGCGCAGCATGTCCCGGAAGCGCGCCATGGATCGCCGCGACCATTCGGTCTGGTCGGCGAGCCGCGCCCGGTAGGCGGGGCTGTCGAGCACGCCGAGCGTTTCGGTCGAGTACAGCGAGAGATATTTGGGATTGGCGGCATGCGCGACATAGCGCCGCGCTTCGAGAAACCCGTCGATTGCGACGCGCTCTTCCAGATGCTCGCGATCGTACCAGCGGTTGAAATCGGCCTCGTCCGCAGCGTCGATGTTCATCGACGTCAGCAGCATGCCCTTTCCGGCGAGCGGCATTCTTCTTGTCCTCTCATCGCCCGATCTTCGACGCAAGGTCCGCGATCGACTTCATGACCGCGTCCCTCACGCCGCCATCATAGAGCGAATGCCCGGCTTCTTCCACGATGCGAAGCTCGGAACCGGGCCATACTTTCGCAAGGGCCTGCGCTGTCGCGGGAGGACACAACAGATCATAGCGCCCCTGCACGATTATGCCGGGAATGCCTTCGAGCCGGCCCGCGTTCCGCAGCAGCTGGTCCTCGTTCATGAAGCTGTCGTTGATGAAATAATGCGCTTCCATGAACGGCGTCGCCGGCAATGTGCGCCAGACGTTCAGCGCGGCGAGGTCGAGCCGCGTCCTGGCCGGCTTGTGCTCGGACAAGGTGCGCTCGGTGTCGTGCCAGGCCTTCGCCGCCGGGCCATGCACGGCAGGGTCGGCATCGAGGATGCGGCGCCAAAAGGCCTCCACCGGCTGCGCCCGCTCTTCGGGCGGCAGCACGCTGAGGAAATCCTCGTACAGCGCCGGATGGAATTGCGACAGGCGCGAGGTGAAGGCCGTCTCGACCTCGGCTCGCGTGCCGAGAAACGTCGCGCGCAGCGCAATGCCCGAGACGCGCTCGGGATGCACCTCGGCATAAGCCAGCGCCAGCGTCGCGCCCCAGGAGCCGCCGACCACCATCCAGCGTTCGAAGCCGAACTTTTCGCGGATCGTTTCCATGTCCGCGATCAGATGCTGTGTGGTGTTGTGCTCGCGCGATCCCTTGGGCCGGCTGCGGCCGCAGCCGCGCTGGTCGAACAGCACGGCGCAGAAGCGGTCGGGATCGAACAGCCGGCGATGGTCGGGCTGGCAGCCGCTGCCGGGCCCGCCATGCAGGTAGACCGCGGGGATGCCGGCGCGGCCGACGCTCTCGACATAGAGCTCATGGCCGTCGCCGACGTCGAGGATGTCGGAGGTCAGCGGCGCAAAGGGATCGGCACGTTTGGTGGAAGCGGCCGCGTCGGCGTCAGGTCCCATTCTCGGATTCCAGGGTGCCGCCGGCAAAGTTGCGATAGAGGAAGCGGCTGGTCTCGCCCTCGGCCTCGGCTTCCGCCTGCTTGAAGATGGTCTCGTGCAGCGGCGACAGCGCGCAGGCCGGGTCGGTGTTGGCGGCATCGCCGGTCAGCGCGAAGGCCTGGCAGCGGCAGCCGCCGAAATCGATCTCGCGGAATTCGCAAGACTTGCACGGCTCCTTCATCCAGCCGGTGCCGCGATAGCGGTTGAAGGCCTCCGAGTTCTGCCAGATCCAGGCGATCGAATGGTTGGAGCGCACCGACTCGAAATCAAGCCCGGTGATGCTCTCGGCGGCATGGCAGGGCAGCACCTTGCCGGCGGGCGAGATGTTGAAGAACTGCCGGCCCCAGCCGCCCATGCACTTCTTCGGCCGCAGCGCGTAATAATCCGGAACGACATAGTCGATCGTCAGCCGGCCCTTCAGCCGCTCGCGCGCCTCCTCAACGAGGCGGGTACACTCATCGAGCTGCGCCACGGTCGGCATCAGCGCGGCGCGATTCTTCAGCGCCCAGCCGTAATATTGCACATTGGCGACCTCGAGCCGGTCGGCATCGAGATCGAGCGCCATCTGGATGATGTCGGGCAGCTGGTGCAGGTTCTGCCGGTGCATCACCGCGTTCACGGTGAGCGGCAGGTCGAGCTCGCGCGTCCATTTCGCGACTTCGAGCTTCTTGCGGTGGCCGCCCTTGTAGCCGGCAACGCGATCTGCGAGGCCGTCCTCGATCCCCTGGAAAGAGATCTGCACATGGCAGAGCCCGGCATCTGCGAGATCGCTGAGCCTCTCGCGCGTCAGCAGCACGGCCGAGGTGATGAGATTGGTGTAGAGCCCGGCGTCGCTGGCATGCTTGACCAGCTCGACGAGATCTTTCCGTGCCGTCGGCTCGCCGCCGGAGAAATGCACCTGGAGCACGCCGATCTCGGCGAGCTCGCTCAGCACCTTCTTCCACTCGTCCGTCGTCAGCTCTTTGCCAGAGCGGTCGAGCTCGACCGGGTTGGAGCAATAGGGACATTGCAGCGGGCAGCGGTGAGTGATCTCGAGCAGCACGGCGAGCGGGATGCCGAACGTCTCCGCTGTCGAGCGCTGCTTTTCCAGCACCGCGAGGCTGTCGCTGGGCGGGATGGTCACGTCGCTCATGACGTCTTCTCCCTGATCTCGGTGAGAAAGCCCTTGTCGGCGAGATCCTGCAACATGGCGATGATGTCGGTCAGGATCGCCTCGCGCGGCGCTGCGTACTTTGTGGCGAGCTGATCGGCAACCTCGCCGACATTGCGCTCGCCGTTGCAGAGTTGCAAGACCTCGACCGCAATCTCGTCCGGCGCTAGCACCCGCTCCGGCGCCAGGATCACCCAGACCTTGCGCGTCTCGTCATATTTCAGCTTGGCATGCCGCGGCAGCACGGGGCGGCTCGCCTCGCTGACGCTGATGTTCCGCGGCCCGGCCATTGCTTTAATCCTCAGCTCGCTTTGGGCACGAACGCGCCCGGCGGAATGTGGCCCTCGACATAGGCATGCTGGAGCGCATCCAGCTGCACCCACAGCACGTTGGTCTTGAAGATCAGCGCGTTGCAGACCTGCGCGCGCTGCTCCGGCGTCGTGGCGTGCCTCTTGACATAATCGAGCGCGAAATTGGCGTCGCGCGGCGCCTGGGTCAGGCGGCGCTTGAAGTAGCTCATGATATCGGGGTTGACGAAGTCGTAGTGCTCCAGCATGCCCGAGATGCGTTCTTCATGCAGGTTCGGCGCGAACAGCTCGGTGAGCGAGGAGGCGATCGCCTCCAGCGGGCTTTTTTCGCGGCAGAAGTGCACATAGGCTTCCACCGCGAAGCGCGTCGCCGGCAAGATGCCTTCGGTGGATTCGACGTAAGCGGTGTCGAGCCCGAGCCCTTCGGTCAGCTTGATCCAGCGCTCGATGCCGCCCTCGCTGCCGACATCGCCGTCATGGTCCTCGATGCGATGGCGCCATTCCAGGCGGGTGGCGCGGTCGCGGAAGCGCGAGATCACCACTGCGTCCTTGATCGGAATCGTGCTCTGGTAATAGTAGCGGTTGAGCGCCCAGGCCTGCACCTGGCCCTTGTTCAGCTTGCCGCCATGCAGCAGCTTATGGAACGGATGCAGGCTGTGATAGCGCGTGGCGCCTATGTGGCGCAGCGCCGCCTCGAGCTCCTCAGCCGAGTTGAGCTTCAAGTCCTTGCCGATCGAAAGTGCGGTCATTCCAGGCAGTGATGCGGCGTTCACAGCACGATCTCCGTTCCATCCGCCGGTATCTGCCAGCCCGCCTGCTCAGCGGCTTTGCGCTCGGGCGAGCCGGGCAGCAGCGCCGGATTCGAATTATTGATATGCAGAAACAGCTTCCTGTCGATATTGAGGTCGGCCAGCCGCGCGATGGCGCCGTCCTCGCCGGACATGGCGACATGGCCCATGCTCTTGCCGGTCTTGTGGCCGAGGCCGGCCCTGATCATCTCGTCGTCGCGCCAGACCGTGCCGTCGAAGAACACCAGTGAAGCGCCGTCGATCTCGGCCTTGAGCGCGTCGGTCACTTCGGCGCAGGCCGCGATGAAGTAGAAGAACTTGCCGGTGGCCTTGTCGGTGATCTTCAGGCCCAGCGTGTCGCCGTCGCCGCTCTCGCCGCCCGGATGCGCCTTGCCTTCGAGATACCACGCCGACTTGCCCGGCACCGCGAAGGGCAGCACCTCGAGCCCCGAGCGCGTGCCGCCGGGCAGCCGCGGCTCGAACGGCTCGCGGATCGCGATCGGCTGGCGCCGCACGTTCTTCTCGTTCAGCACGTTGAAGATGCTGTTGCTGGCAAGGATCGCCAGCACCTTCTCGTGCGCATAGATCGTGAAGGGCGAGCCTTCGCGCATCGACAGCAGGCCGGCCACCGCATCGACTTCGCTGTTGGTCAAGATCACGCCCGCAATCGGCGTGTGGCGCAGCGCGCCCGCCTTTGGGTGCAGCTGCGGCGTGGCGTTCAATTGCTGGCGAAGATCGGGCGAGGCGTTGATCAGGAACCAGTGCTCGCCGTCGCCGCTGAAGGCGACCGAGGCCTGGGTTCGAAAGAGCTCATGTCCACTCGCACGAGCCGCGCGGCAGCCTTCGCAGCCGCAATTCCACTGCGGAACTCCGCCGCCGGCCCCGGCGCCCAGGACGACGACGCGAAGCATGATCCGTCTCCTGGAGGCGAATTGGCGAGGTGGATCTCAGGCCGAGACAGTTTCGGACAAGGTTTTTGACTGTCGGAAACGTATCGTGACCGAAAGAACCACCTGCGCAGAACGCGTTTCCACCAGCCGCTTACTTGCGGGTGGCGCTCACATACATATTGATTTCCATGCCGCAGGGCACTTCGACGATCTTCGGGGCTTTCCAGGCCATTTGGCTCTCCATTTTCGCGAATTCGGACGTATCCGCCCATTGGACAAGTTAGTGCGGACGGCAAAGTTCGCCAGTGAAATTTTCCCGACCTAGGTAGTAGGCTGCGGGAATTGTTGCACTGCAAAGATGGCGTATTGCGGCCGCAAAGATGAGCGGATCAGATACGCAAAATTGCCGATAGGTCGTGATCCCTGTCGGGATAAACCAGTTGTGAGTATGGATCGGCTTCTCATCGGCGACAGACGACCGCATTGGATCAGGCATGCCCAGATATTTCTTCAACACCCGCATCGGCGACGAACTGATTGTGGATCCTGACGGCGAGGACCTGCGCAACCCCGATCGCGCCTGGGAGGTCGCGCGCCAGATGATCCTCGAGGTCGTGAAGTCGGAAGGAACCCAGCCGGCGCTGCTGGAGGCCGTCATCGAGGTCACCGACGCCGACGGCGAGATCGTGCTGGAGTTTCCCTTCACCGAGGCGCTGCTCGACATGCCGGACCAGTCCGCCACGAGGCATTAGCCGGACCAGTCCGCGAGGTGGCAAGAGAGGCCCACCACTCCCTCCACGTCATTGCGAGCGTAGCGAAGCAATCCAGAATCCCGCCCCGGAGGCAGCTTGGATTGCTTCGTCGCAAGGGCTCCTCGCAATGACGGAGAATGAGGCAGCACCCGGGCCAAACCCGCCCTCCACCCCCGCGAAATCCGCATGGCTTTGCCGCGTTCCCGGCGCTAAAAGACGCCGGTCATACGGAGCAAGCCATGCAAGATCTCTGGCGCCTGTCGGCCGCCGACCTCGCCGCCCTCGTCAGGTCTAAAAAAGTGTCCGCCAGGGAGGCCGCCAAGGCGGGTCTCGCGCGGCTCGATGCCGTCAATCCCCAGCTCAACGCGGTGATCGACCACCGGCCGGACGACGTGCTCAAGCAGGCCGATGCCGTCGATGCCGCAATTGGGCGGGGCGAGGACCCCGGCGTCCTTGCCGGCGTGCCCGTCACCATCAAGGCCAATGTCGACCAGGAAGGCTTTGCCACCACCAACGGCCTCAAGCTGCAGCGCGACCTGATCGCGCGCGAGGACAATCCGGTGGTCGCCAATTTCCGGAAATCTGGCGCCATCCTGCTCGGCCGCACCAATTGCCCGGCCTTCTCCTATCGCTGGTTCACCACCAATCTCATCCACGGCGACACCAAGAACCCCCGGGATGCCTCGCTGACGCCCGGCGGCTCCTCCGGCGGCGCCGGCTCGGCGGTCGCGGCCGGCATCGGCCACATCGCGCACGGCACCGATATCGCCGGCTCGATCCGTTATCCCGCCTATGCCTGCGGCGTGCATGGTCTGCGCCCGACGCTCGGCCGCATTCCCGCCTTCAACCCGGCGCTGCCGGAGCGCCCGATCGGACCGCAGATCATGGCGGTGTCGGGCCCGCTGGCGCGCACGGTCAACGATTTGCGCATCTCGCTCGAAGCCATGTCGGCCCGCGACATCCGCGATCCCTGGTTCGTGCCGGTGCCGCTGCAGGGCCCGGCGCGGGACAAGCGCGCCGCGCTCTGCCTCAATCCGGGCGGCCTTGCCACCGCGCCGGAGGTGAAGGCCGCGGTGAGCGATGCCGGCAAGCGGTTGGAGCGCGCGGGCTGGACCGTCGATGTGATCGAGGACACGCCGCCGATGCGCGAGGCGGTCGAGTGGCAGATCAAGCTCTGGCTCGGCGACGGCTATGAGGCGCAGCTGGAGATGGCCGAGCGCGAGGGCGATCCCGGCGCACTGGCCTGCCTGCGCGGCAACCGCGCCAGGGTCACGCCGATGGATCAGGCCAATTACGCCAGGGCGCTGACCCGACGCGCCACGCTGACGCGCGACTGGATGCTGTTCTTCGAAAAATACGCCGTGCTGCTGACGCCGGTCTCCGGCGAATTGCCGTTCCCCGACCATCTCGACCGCAAGGACGAGGACTCCTTCAAGCGGGTCTGGGAAGCGCAGCTGCCGCAGATCGCGATTCCCTTCATGGGACTGCCGGGCCTCGTCGTCTCCACCGGTCTCGTCGGCAAGGCGCCGGTCGGCGTGCACATCGTCTCCGGCCGCTATCGCGAGGATCTGTGCCTGCTCGCGGGCGAGGCGATCGAGGCCGGCGGCGTGCCACCGTCGCCGATCGATCCCATGGGCTAGCGATGACTGATATCTACGACTTCAAGGCCAACTCGCTGGCCGGCGAGGAGGTCGCCCTGCGGCGTTTCGAGGGGCAGGTGCTCTTGATCGTCAACACCGCGAGCAAATGCGGCTTCACGCCGCAATATCGCGGCCTCGAGGATCTCCATCGCGACCTCTCGCCGCGCGGCTTCTCGGTGCTCGGCTTTCCCTGCAACCAGTTCGGCGCGCAGGAGCCGGGGCAGGCGAGCGAGATCCAGGAATTCTGCTCGACCCATTACGACGTCACCTTTCCCCTGTTCGAGAAGATCGACGTCAACGGGCCGAAGGCGCATCCTCTGTACGAGTACCTGAAACGCCAGCAATCCGGGCTTCTCGGCGCCGCCATCAAATGGAATTTCACCAAATTCCTGGTGAACCGTGAGGGCCGCGTGGTCGCGCGCTACGCGCCGACCGCCCGGCCCGAAGGATTGCGCAATCAAATCGAAACACTGTTGTGAGCGAGACAATCATGAGCGACGAATTTCCGGACCGCCTGTCGGTCGACCCGAACAGCCCCTATTACAACGCGGAGATCCTGTCGCGCGACGTCGGCATCCGCTTCAAGGGCATCGAGAAGACAAACGTCGAGGAGTACTGCATCAGCGAAGGCTGGGTCCGCGTCACCGCAGGGAACGCCAAGGATCGCCACGGCAACCCGCTGACCATCAAGGTGCACGGTCCGGTGGAGCCGTATTTCCGGGATAAGAAGTGACGGCGAAGCCGTCATTCCGGGATAAGACATAGTCTCGTATTTCGCCCACACTCTGTCGTCATGCCCGGGCTTGACCCGGGCATCCACGTCTTCAGACTTGCTCCGTGGCAAAGACGTGGATGGCCGGGTCAAGCCCGGCCATGACGAGCGGAGAGATCCAGCCAGGAAAACCGCCCATGTCCGTCCGCATCGTCGACGTCCGCGAAATTACAAAACCGATCTCCTCGCCGATCCGCAACGCCTATATCGACTTCACGAAGATGACGACCAGCCTCGTCGCCGTCGTCACCGATGTGGTCCGTGACGGCAAGCGCGTCGTCGGCTACGGCTTCAACTCCAACGGCCGCTACGGGCAGGGCGGCCTGATCCGCGAGCGTTTTGCTCCGCGCATCCTCGAAGCCGATCCGAAGTCGTTGCGCGATGAAGCCGGCGACAATCTCGACCCCGACAAGGTCTGGGCCGCGATGATGACCAACGAGAAGCCGGGCGGCCATGGCGAGCGCTCGGTCGCGGTCGGCACCATCGACATGGCGGTGTGGGACGCGGTGGCGAAGATCGCGGGCAAGCCGCTGTTCCGTTTGCTCGCCGAGCGTCACGGCGTCAAAGCCGATCCGCGCGTCTTCGTCTATGCGGCCGGCGGCTACTATTATCCCGGCAAGGATCTCTCGATGCTGCGGGCTGAGATGCGCGGCTATCTCGATCGCGGCTACAATGTCGTCAAGATGAAGATCGGCGGCGCTGATATCGACGAGGACCGCAGGCGCATCGAGGCGGTGCTGAAGGAGATCGGCAAGGACGCCCAGCTCGCCGTCGACGCCAACGGCCGCTTCAACCTGGAGACCGCCATCGCCTACGCCAAGATGCTGCGCGACTATCCCTTGTTCTGGTACGAGGAAGCCGGCGATCCTCTCGACTACGCGCTGCAGGCCGCGCTCGCGGAGTTCTATCCCGGCCCGATGGCGACCGGCGAAAACCTCTTCAGCCACCAGGACGCCCGCAACCTGATCCGCTACGGCGGCATGCGCCCCGATCGCGACTGGCTGCAATTCGATTGCGCGCTGTCCTATGGCCTGTGCGAATACCAGCGCACGCTGGAGGTGCTGAAGACCCACGGCTGGTCGCCGAGCCGCTGCATCCCGCATGGCGGCCACCAGATGTCGCTCAACATCGCCGCCGGCCTCGGCTTGGGCGGAAACGAAAGCTATCCCGACCTGTTCCAGCCCTATGGCGGCTTCCCCGACGGCGTGCGCGTCGAGAACGGCCACATCACCATGCCCGAGCTTGCAGGCATCGGCTTCGAAGGCAAGTCGGATCTGTACAAGGAAATGAAGGCGCTGGCGGAGTAGGCGCGCGCTTCGGAGTTCGAGGCGAGACGGCCGCGCCAACAACGGTGTCGTCCCCGCGAAGGCGGGGACCCATAACCCCAGGGAGGAGTCGTTTCGCGAAGCTAATAACTCCGAGTCCCCGTAACCACGAGCTCCTGTGGTTATGGGTCCCGGATCTGCGCTTCGCTCGAGACAACGCTACGCGTTGTCGGGAGCTGCGCTTGTCCGGGACGACGACCGAGTGTGTCCCTACGACAACCTCATATCCAGCAGCCTTCGCCCCTCGCCCTTCAGCAGCTTCTTCACTGCACTCGACGCCACGACCTCGCCGTCATTGGCGTAGGCCTCGTGGTTCTTCTCGATATCGTCGAGGCGGTAGAGGTAGTTGACCATGACGCCGGCGGACTCGCGCATTCCCTTGGGCGAGAGGTCGCCCAGCCAGTTGATGCGCTCCAGCCGCGCGCCGTTGCCGAGATGGAAGCGGGCGACGGAATCAATCAGCTTGCCTTTCGGCGTGCGCGCCTTGAGGAAATAGTGCGCCGCGAGCGGCTCCAGCACGGCGCGGAGCAGCGCCGCCGTCTCCGGGCTCTCGAACCATCTGGGATCGTCGAGGCGCCTCAGCACCTCGCGGTCCTCGTCCGACAGCGGCAGATCCTTGTCCTGCTTCACCCAGGCCATGAAGCCCGGCACCGGCGACAGCGTGACGAACGTGTCGAGCTTCGGCAGCTCGCGGCGCAGCTCTTCCACCACCTGCTTGATCAGGAAGCTGCCGAAGGAGATGCCGCCCAGGCCGCGCTGGGTGTTGGAGATCGAATAGAACACGGCGGTGCGCGCGCGCTCGATCGGCAGGTGCTGGCGGTCGACCGCGAGCAGGGGCTGGATCGCGCCGGGGATCGTCTCGGTCAGCGCCACCTCGACGAAGATCAAGGGCTCGTCCACCATCGCAGGATGGAAGAAGGCGTAGCAGCGCCGGTCGACCGGATCGATGCGGCGGCGCAGATCGTCCCAGTCCGAGATCTCGTGCACGGCCTCATAACGGATGATCTTTTCGAGGATGTTGGCCGGGGTCGACCAGTCGATCCTGCGCAGCACGAGAAACCCCCTGTTGAACCACGAAGAGAGAAGATGCGAGACGTCGCGGTCGAGCGCGGCGAGATCGGTGCGCCCGTTCATCATACCGAGCAGATCGGCGCGCATGTTGACGAGATCGCCGGTACCGCCGGGTGCGCGGTTGAGCCGCCGGATCAGCTCCTGCCGGCGCGGCTCTGAGGCGAAGTGCAGCGAGCTTGCGTCCTCGTCGCTGGGCGCGGCCCGCCATGTCTCGATCGCCTTGGACAGGCGCTCCCGGTCGGGACCGAAATCGCGCACCAAGCCCTCGAAGAAGGCGCGGCGTCCGGCCGCGTCCAGCTCCCCGTAGATGTCGAGCACCTCGCGCGCCATCGCGGTGCCCGAGGCTTCGCCCCGGCCCGACAGCAGCGCATCGCAGAGCTCGAGCAGTCCGTCGGCATCATGCTTGGTATCGGCGGCATCTCCCCGGCGAAGCAACGTGCGGCCGCGCTCGGAGATGGTGGCAAGCAGGTCGGAGAAGAAGGCGTTGGCCATCGGGGCTTTCGTATCAGGTCTGTGCGATGCGGCAAGCTTACACGGGATTTGGGTGCAAGCCGATCACAATCAAGCAGGCGAATGCGGCATCTTTCGTCGGGCCGTGCGTTTGGAGAATGAGGGCATGCCGGAACGGGTCGATGATATGCCGGGCAGTGCTCATTCCAAAACGCGCTGTCATGCCCCGGCTTGACCGGGGCATCCGGTACGCCGCAGCTTCTCAATTCTAGCCGAGCCGTCTCGGCGTACTGGGTCGCCCGGTCAAGCCGGGCGACGACACCGCGTGTGTTGCAAACTCCGTCGGCGTCCTACCCGTCACCTGGCGGAACGCGGCCGAGAACGCCGGCACGCTGGCATAGCCGAGCTGGGTCGCGAGCTGCTTCACCGAGACATTCGCATCCGTCGATAACCGCTCGATCGCCGCCGCAATCCTCGCGCGCTGGCACCAGCTCTTGAAGCTCAGCTGCGTCTCGCTCGAAAACAGCCGCGACAGCGTACGCCCGGAGGTTCCCACCTCGCGCGCTAGCGTGTCGATGTCGTGCAGGCCGGTGGGATCGTCGAGCACGATCATCGCGGCGCGGCGGCAGCGCGCCTCGCGCGGCAGCGGCACGAAAGTCGCGGAATCCTCGGCCTGGTGCAATTCAAGCATCACCAGGCGCACCAGGAGCTCGGTGCGTTCCTCGGTGTTGCGCCCGTCGAACAGCGCGAGGATCGCCTGATTGAGCAACGGCGACACCCGCACCACGAATTCCCTCGTCAGACCGTCATAGCGCTGCTCGCGCTTCAGCCAGGACAGGTCGAAATACAGCGTGCGCATCTCGATGTCGGCGAGCAGGTCAATGGCATGCTCGAGCCCGGCCGGCACCCAGACCGCGCGGTCCGGCGGCACCAGCCAGCGTCCGGCGGGCGTCGTCACCTGCATCGTGCCCTTTGCCGCATAGATCAGCTGCGACTCGCGGTGCATGTGCAGATCGATCCGCATCCCCTTGGGATAGTCGCGGGCGACCAGGTGCACGCCCGCGGGCGAGCGGTGGTTGCTCCGGACCTCCCGCAGCATTGGCGTTTCCAAGATTGGCCTTTCCACGACAGTCATTGGCAGCATCTCGTCATCGGGAGGACATATAACTCATTTCGGAGCAGGAGAGGATTCGGAATGAACAGCCCCAGCCGGGTCATCGGTTTCGTCAACGCAGGTCATTTCATCGACCATTATTCGATGCTGATCTTCGCAGCCGCCGTCATCATCATGGGTCCGGCGCTCGGCATGGCCTATTCGGAACTCTTGCCCTACGCGACGCCGGGCTTCGTCGCCTTCGGCGCCGGCTCGCTGCTCACCGGCTGGCTGGGCGATCGGTGGAGCCGCCGCCACATGATGCTGATCTTCTTCGTCGGCATCGGCCTTTCGATGATCGCGGTCGGCTTCGTGCAGACCCCCGTGCAGCTCGGCGCCGCGCTGCTCGCGATCGGCATCTTCGCCTCGATCTATCACCCCGTCGGCACCGCCATGATCGTGTCTTACGCCGACCGGCTCGGCCGCGAGATGGGCATCAACGGCGTCTGGGGCAATCTCGGCGTGGCCTCGTCGGCGCTGGTCACAGGCGTGATCGGCCAATATCTCGGCTGGCGCTTTGCGTTCATCGTTCCCGGCGCGGTCACCGTCCTGATCGGCATCACCTTCGCGCTGACCATCGTGCACGAGGACCGCAAGGGCTCGAAGCAGGCCGCGGCGCAGGCGCGGGTGGCCAGGCAGGACATGTGGCGCGTGATCCTGGCGCTCCTGATCGTGGTGATCGCGATCTCCACGACCTTCAACGCCGTCACCGTGGCGCTGCCAAAGCTGTTCGCCGAACGGCTCGCGGACCTGACCAAAAGCCCGGCGCTGTTAGGTGTCATCGCCGCCGGCGTCTACATGTTCGGCGCGATGACGCAGTACACGATCGGACGGCTGCTCGACCGCTATTCGCTGAAGACGGTGGCGCTGCCGCTGTCCTTCATGCTGGCGCCGTTCCTGTATCTCGCTGCGAGCCTGAACAATCTTCCGCTGATCCTGGTGTCGATCGGTATCGTCATGGGCGCGTTCGGGCAGGTCACGGTGAACGACGCCATGGTCGGCAAATACACGACGGAAGAGTGGCGTTCGCGCGCCTATGCCGTGCGCTATTTTGTCGGTTTCACCGCGGCCGGCGCCTCGGTCGGCCTCGTTGCCTGGCTCTACGAGCAGGGCGGCTTCGTCACCATGCTGCACGCCTTCGCCGCCCTTTGCCTGCTCGCCATCGCCGCCGCGCTGATCCTGCCGCGCGAGATCAGGACACCGCAGGCGGTGTGAGCCGAACTCTCTCCACCGTCATTGCGAGGAGCCCTTGCGACGAAGCAATCCAGACTGCCTCCGCGGAGGCGGTCTGGATTGCTTCGCTTCGCTCGCAATGACGGAGGATGAGGAGGCACCCTCGCCATGCCGCCTATGATGCCATTATGCCCCTGTTTTGCCCGACGGAGCAAGCCGGTTCGGTAAGACCGAAATTACGCCAACCTTTTCAACTCCATCCCTACTGTGCATGGGGTTGTTTTTCGCACTCTTTGTTTTGAGCGGAAGCTAAGTCTTCACCTCCGCCACCGCCTGCGGCTTCTTCTTCGACGCCCGCCAGTTCTCGAAGCGCTGCACCACCACGAAGAAGGCCGGCACGAACAGCACCGCAAGGCAGGTCGAGGCCAGCATGCCCGAGAACACCGTGATGCCGATCGACTTGCGCGCGCTGGCGCCGGCGCCGGTGGCGAGCACCAGCGGGACGACGCCGAGGATGAAGGCGAACGAGGTCATCAGGATCGGGCGGAAGCGGGCGCGCGCCGCCTCGATCGCGGATTCGATGATCGGCTTGCCGTCGCGGCCGTGCAGCTCGAGGCCGACCTCGACGATCAGGATGGCGTTCTTGGCCGAGAGCGCGATCAGGAGGATCAGGCCGATCTGGCAATAGAGGTTGTTGTCGATCTTGAGCGCGGAGAGGATCAGCATCGGTCCGAGCAGCGACAGCGGCACGGCGAGGATCACCGAGATCGGCGCGTACCAGCTCTCGTACTGGCCGGCGAGCACGAGATAGACCAGCAGCATGGCGAGCCCGAACACCCAGTAGATCTGGTTCGAGACCGCCTTCTCCTGATACGACATCGCGGTCCATTCATAGCCGGTGCCCGGCGGCAGCGTCTTGTCCGCGATCTCCTCCATCAGCTTCAGCGACTGGCCGGAGGAGTAGCCCTGCGCCGGTAGGCCGATCACGGTCGACGACGGATAGAGATTGTAGAGGCTGATCAGCGACGGCCCCGTGGCCGGCGTGATCTTGGCGACGGTGCCGAGCGGGATCATGTCGCCGTTCGAGTTGCGCACCTGCATGTTGGCGATGTCGCGCTCGGTGACGCGGAAGGCCGGATCGGCCTGGGTGTAGACCTGGAACACGCGGCCGAACTTGTTGAACTGGTTGACATAGGACGAGCCGAGATAGGTCGACAGCGCAGAGAACACTTGATCGGTGGTGACGTGCAGGGTCTGGGTCTTAATGCGGTCGATCTCGACGTTGAATTGCGGCACCGAGGAGCGGAACGAGGACTGCACGCGCTGCAGCGCGCTCTGGCTTTGAGCGTTGGTGACCATCGCGCCGGTGATCGCCTGCAGCTTGGCGAAATCGCTGTTGCCGTCGCGCAGCTCGACCTGCATCGAGAAGCCGGCGGCGTTGCCGATGCCCTGGATCGGGGGCGGCGGCAACACGATGGTGCGCGCCTCCATGATATCAGCGAGCTTGTCGTTCAGCCCGAAGACCAGCGAGCGCAGATCCTCGCCGGGCCCTTTACGGGCGTCCCAATCCTTCAGGATAATGTAGGCGACGCCGGCATTGGCGAGGCTGGCGCTGTTGTCGAGCGCGGAGATGCCGGCAATGGTGATGACCTGCGCCACGCCGGGCGTGTCCTTGATCAGCCCGCTTGCTTTGTCGAGCACGGCTTGCGTCCGCTCCAGCGCGGCGCCGTCGGGCAGCTGCACCGCGGCGATCAGATAGCCCTGGTCCTCGATCGGCAGGAAGCCGGTCGGCACCCGCGACAGGCCGTAGCCGCTGGCTGCGATGATCAGCAGCGCGAATGCGACCGAGATGGTGGCGTGCTTGACGAGAAACGTGATCAGCCGCGTGTAGCCGCGCTCGACGCGGTTGTAGACCGCATTGAAGCCCCGATAGAAGAAATTGCGTTGCTCCGGCGGCACCGCCGGCCGCAGCCACAGCGCGCATTGGGTCGGCTTCAAGGTCGCGGCGTTGATGGCGGAGAGCAGGGCGGTCGCGGCGATCACCAGCGCGAATTGCGAATAGATGCGTCCGGTCAGTCCTGCCAGGAACGAAGCCGGCAGGAATACCGAGATCAGCACCAGCGTGATGCCGACGATCGGCGCGAACAGCTGGTCCATCGCGCGGATCGCGGCGTCATGACCGTTCATGCCCTGCTCGATGTTGTGGGCAGCGCCCTCGACCACGACGATGGCGTCGTCGACCACGATGCCGATCGCAAGCACGATCGCGAACAGCGTCGACATGTTGATGGTGAAGCCGAGCGCCGCCATTGCCGCGAAGGCGCCGATGATGGTGACGGGCACGGTCGTCGCCGGCACCAGCATCGCACGCCAGTCCTGCAGGAAGATGAGGATCACGACCAGCACCAGCAGGCCAGCCTCGATCAGGGTCATGTAGACCTCGTGCACCGAGGCCTCGACGAACTTGGTGGTGTCGAACGGCGTGTCGTACTTGATGCCTTCGGGGAAGCGCTTGGCGAGCTCCGCCATCTTCTTCTCGACGGCCTGTTCGACCTGGAGCGCGTTGGCGCCCGGCGATTGGAATACGCCAATGCCGACCGCGGGTTGCTTGTTGAGCGAGAAGATCTGGCTGTAGGTCTGCGCGCCGAGCTCGACCCAGCCGACGTCGCGCACCCGCGTGACGTCGCCGCTCGTGCCGGTCTTGACGATGATGTTCTCGAACTGGCCGGCATCGTCGAGCCGTCCGTTGACGTTGAGCGTGTACTGGAACGCCTGTCCCGGCGGCGTCGGCGGTGCGCCGACCTGGCCGGCGGCGACCTGCTGGCTCTGCTGCTGGATTGCCTGGATCACGTCCTGCGGCACCAGGCCGCGAACCTGCAGCTTGTTGGGATCGAGCCAGATCCGCATCGAGTATTGCCCGGCGCCGAACACGGTGACGTTGCCGACGCCGGGCAGGCGCGAGAGCTCGTCGCGGATGTTGATGGTGGCGTAGTTGCTCAAGTAGAGGCTGTCGTATCGCGAATCGGGCGAGGTCAGCGTCACGAACAACAGGATCGAGGTCGACCGCTTCTGCACGGTGACGCCCTGGTTCTGCACGGCTTGCGGCAATTGCGACAATGCGCTGGAGACGCGGTTCTGCACCAGCACCTGCGCGAAGTTGAGGTCGGTGCCGATCTTGAAGGTCACGGTCAGCGTGTAGGTGCCGTCGGAGCCGCTGTAGGACTGCATGTACAGCATGTCCTCGACGCCGTTGACCTGCTGCTCGATCGGCAGCGCCACGGTGTCGATCACGGTCTTGGCGCTGGCGCCGGGATAGCGCGTGGTGACCTGCACGGTCGGCGGCACCACGTCGGGATATTGCGCGATGGCGAGATTGAACAGCGCAACGCCGCCGATCAGGATCATCAGGAGCGCGATGACGTTCGAGAGGACCGGCCGCTCGATGAAGAACTTTGAGATCATGGCTGGCAGCCCCTACTTGCTCGAGGCCTGCGTCTGCTCGATCTTCGTCACCTGCGGGTCGATCTTCTGGCCCGGGATGACGCGCAAGAGCCCCGCGGTCACGACCCGATCCTCTGGCTTCAGGCCGCTCTCGATCACGCGCAGGCCGTTATCGACCGGGCCGATCTGTACCTTGCGCTGCTCGACGACGTTGTCGTTGTTGACGACGAGGAGATAGCGGCCGCCCTGGTCGCTGCCGAGCGCGGTGTCGGGAACGAGCAGGGCGCTCTTCTCCTGGTCGAAGGGCACGCGGACCCGGACGAAATAGCCAGGCAGCAGCACCCGCTTGTCGTTGGGAACGAGGCCGCGCACGGCCAGCGTGCCGGTCGACTGGTTGAGGGTCGGCGAGACGTAGTCGAGCTTGCCCTCATGCGGGTAGCCGGTATCGGTCTGCAGCCCCACTTGAATCGGGAAGTGCTTCATGTCCGCGGGCGTCAGTCCGCGACGGGTCGCCTCGGCGCGGATGCGCAGCACGTCCTGCTCGTTGACGGTGAAGTTCACATAGATCGGGTCCATCGCGACGATGGTGGCGAGCTGGGTCGGCGAGGAGACGCCGACGAGCTCGCCGATCGAGACCATGTGCGCGCTGACGATGCCGTCAAACGGTGCCGTGACCTTGGTGTAGCCGTAATTGACCTCGGCCAGCTTGGTGTTGGCCTGGGCCTGCTGCAGATTGGCCTGGGCGTTGTCGCGGTTCGAGGTCGAGGTGTCGAGCGTGGCTTGCGAGACGGCCTGGCGCTGCACCAGCTCGGCCTGTCGCTTGTAGTCGGCCTCCGCCTGCCGGAGCGAAGCCTGCGCGCCGACTTCGGCCGCCTGCGCCTGCTCGAGCTTGAGCTTGTAGGTCTCAGGCTCGATCGTGAACAGCTGGGTGCCCTGCTTGACGAACGTGCCGTCCTGATAATCGATCGTTTGCAGAAAGCCCTGCACGCGCGCGACGAGATCGACGCTCTTGATCGGTGCCGTGTTGCCGGTCGCCTCGATGTAGCGCGTCACCGGACGCTGCACCGGCGTCGCGACGTCGACCTTGGGCGGCGGCGGCGCCACGAACGTGTTCTTGTCCTCGCAGCCGGCGAGCACAGCCAATGCCGCGGTTGCGGCGAGTGCCCGACCGATATGTTTCCTCGCTGCTCCATTGCGTCGTGCGGGAGATGCGGGATTGGCGCGCGTCATTCGGTGGTCCCCGATTGCTGTCTGTCGGTGCGGCAGGCTACCAACAAATGGGCAGTCGTGGAACACCATAGCCATGGCGGTCACGGACCTTGCACAGCAAACGGCTGTGTGGCTTTTGACAGAATTTGTCACGACAAGGCGCTTTTTCACCCGGCGAACGATCGGCCCGTCCGCACCTAGGGCTGGCGCGCATGCCACGCCGCGAGCACATCCTTCTCGTCTTCGGCAGTGAGACCGACGACTGGCCCGTTGTTGGCGCGGAGCCAATGAAGCGTATCGCGCGCGGTGTCTCCCGGCGGTCGCGAGGTCAAGCCGGCCGCGCGCGCGGGCGAGGTATCGCGCGTCAGGAAGCCGGCGTAGTCCGGCAATGGCAGCCACATCGGCAAGGACCGCGGGCCCGCCCAACGCCTGACGTCATGCGCTTCCAGAAAGTCGCGATCGACCCAGGTGAAGGTGCAGGAAGCGTTCAGCGCGGCTGCGCATTCGCTCAGGAATCCGCCGCGCGTGCGGATCGGCCCAATCCCGTCATAGATGCCCGTGAGATCGGTCTCTGCCGCATGCACGATCCATTGCGCGAGATCGCGCACGTCGATGAACTGGACCGCATCCTCCGGCGATCCCGGCGCCAGCACCTCGCCGCCGCGCGCAAGCCGCGCCGGCCAGTAGGCGAACCGTCCGGTCGGGTCCTCAGGCCCTGCGATCAGTCCGGCGCGGCAGATGAAGGCGTCATCGCCGACCGCTTGTTCGCAGGCCACCTTGGCGGCGCCGTAGATCGCCTCGGTGCTGTGCTCGATCTCTCCCGCAACAGGCTCGCGCAGCGGCGCGGAGTCGGCGCGTTGCCCCGGGATGCGGTTGTCCGCATAAACGCTGATCGTCGAGACGAAGGTCCAATGCACGCCCGGCCGCTTTAGCGCGGCGACTGCGCGACGGACCTGGCCAGGATGACGCGAGACATCGACCACGGCGTCGAATGTCTCACCCGCGAGTGGCGCAAGTCCGTCGGCCACGTCGCGGTCGATCCGCAGGAAGCGGGCGCCCGCGGCAATCGGCCCTGCGAGGCCGCGAGCGGCGCAGGTCACGTCATGCCCGCCAGCGCAGGCATGGCTTGCGATCGCCCGGCCGAGAAACTGGCTGCCGCCGAGAACGAGAATGCGCATGGAAAGGTCCGCGTGATCGATGCCACCGCGAGACTACAACCTGCGCTGGCAGTTGCAACCCGCTTCCTCAGCGTGCCCTGATCTCCGCGTATTTCGCCATGCCTTCTCGAACTTCCGGTTGAACAGCCACATCGCGGCGAAGATCTCGCGATAGCTTGCCGAGGTTCGCGCCCGGTCGGCCTGTCCGAACGCGAAAATGCTGTTGTTGCGCAGGTACCTCATGATCCTGGGGCTGGACACCCGGTAGTTCAGGAGATCGCCCGATCTCAGCGCGGACCGCGTCGGGGTGGGAACGATCTGGATCAGTTGAAACAGCTTCATCTGGTCGATCGTATCAGGCAGCGTCTTCGCGATTCCCGGGATCTCACGAAACAGATCGGCGTGCGCGTTCATCAGGCCGTTGCGCACGTTGGTCCAGTGGTTGAAGCGCTGATCGGTGCCGCGGGCGCGCGCCTCTTCCTTGTCGTCGCGCGCGCTCAGGTGCGGATCGATCGCGGCGATGTCGCTCTTGATGGCCTCCCATTTCCGCCGGCCGTTGCGGTCTTCGGAGGGGCCGGTCTGGAAGCTGCCCATATAGGTGTTCGAGCGTGCATTGCGGACATTCTGCTTGCCGTTGGTCTCCGCAAAGAACAGCCCGAGGCTGATGCGCCCGGCAGCTTCGGCATGCTCGGGGGCGAGGCCCTTGGCGCGCGCAATTACAACGGCGAGATCGACGACGTCCTCGAACGGCGTCGGCGAGCTCTGCGCGCTGGCAGGCGGCGCCTCCATGATGTCGAACAGCTTGCCGTATTCCTCGACCAGCGGCTCGATGTCGGCATCGAAATAGGCCGGAGGAATCTCGAACTTGTTGGGCCGGCCGATCCGCGACGGCATGACGTCGGTGAGGTCCTTGTAGCTGCTGATCACAGCGACGCGCGTGAGATAGAGCGCCTGTCCCGGCAGGTTCGGCAGCGGCTCCTTCGCCTCGATCTGGCGCCGCCGCTCGGCGAGAATGGATTTGAAGCCGCCGAGCGCGCGCTCGTAAGCCGCGAGCGCCTCCGATTGCTGTGGCGTCGGCGCCGCCTCCTGCGCAGCGGCGGGTGCCGCGCCGAAGAAGGCAGCAGCCGCAAATGCTACGGCAGCAAGTCGTCTCGATCCCATGGCTGGTTCCCGTCGATTCGATGGCCAGCGAGATCGTAGACGTCGGAGGCGAGCCGCCGCAATTCTCCTTTCACGCCGCCCGGTAGTCCGGCGCCGTCGCCAGGAACTTGGCGTAAGCATCCGCATCCGGCGGCTGGAAGCGTCCCGCAAGTCCGCCGCGCTTCTGCTGCTTGGCACCGATGTCGGCCATCAGCTCGTCGAAATGGCGGTAGTGATAGGGGGCGACGCAGAGGCCGCCATAGACGCCCGCGGCCGGCCGCTCGACGCGCTTGAAGTGCAGCATCATCTCGATGTTGTCGCGCATCGTCTGGGCCGTCGGCTGGTTGGCGAGCTGGCCGTCGGCATAACGCACCAGCCAGTTCGCCGCGAGGTCGGCGCAGAGCACGGTGCAGAACGAGGAGTTGAAGCCGACGAAGCCGAGCTCGGGCAGATCCGGATTGGCGATCAGGCGATAGAGCCGGTACTGCCCGTCGGTATCGACCAGTTTCTGCCGGTAGGCTTCGGGCAGGAACGGCACGCCGAGCTTGTAGCCGATCGCGAGCACGGCGACGTCGGCGCCCACGCGCTCGCCGCCACTCATCACGATGCTGTCGCCCTCATAATGGTCGAACGTGCCGAACACGGCCTTGATGCGGCCGTCGGCAACCATCGGGTAGAAGCCCGGCGTTGCGATGGGCACCGAGCAGTTGACGCCGTCCTCGATCCGCTCCTTCGGCACCATCTTGCAGCGGCCGAGCTTGAGCTGCGCCTTCAGCAGGCTCTCCAGCCCGCGCCAGTTCGCCCAGACCAGCGGCGCGGCGATGCGGTGCGCGAGCCGCCCCATCGCGCTGATGCCCCAGCCCGGAAACATGTCCTCCTGCGCGCGGATGTAGAGGATGCGCTTGAAGTTCACGAGACCGCCGATGAAATAGGGAATGCGCCAGACCGGCTCACGCATCACGATGGTGACCTCGCGCGCGCCTGACTTCACCGCATTCACGGCGATGTCGGTTGCGGACTTCGAACCGCCGAGCACGACGACGCGGCGTCCCTTCGCCAGTGTCGGATCGCCGTATGTCGACGAGTGCAGGATCTGGCTGCCCTGCGCCAGAAAGCCGTCCTCGCCGGGGCAATGCAGCTCGCGCGGCTCGTTGAACTGCCCGGTGCAGACCGCAACGAAATCGAAATCCTCGTTCGTGGTCGTGCCGTTCTTGTCCTTCAAGGCAAGCGTCCATCCCAGTCTGCCGTCGGCGCGGCGCGCCATGCCGGCAACTTCGGTGTTGAGCCGCAGCATGCGCTCGAGGCCAAAACTCTTGGCATAATCGGCGAGGTAGGCGTGGACCTGCGGCCCGGTCGGCCATTCCGGATAGGCCTCCGGCATGGCGCGGTCGGTGTAGCGGTAGAGCTCCTTCGGGCTCTGGGTCTGCACCTCGGGGTAGGAGCGCGCCGGCTCCCAGACGCCGCCGAGATCCGAGCTGCGCTCGACGATGGTGACGCGGTGGCCTCGGATGGAGAATGCTTTCGCGGCGGCAAGGCCGGAGACGCCGGCGCCGATCACGCAGACATGTTTTGGGCTGACCATGGGATTGCTCGATGTGTTTGGCGCGCAAGCGGCCGCGTTCGGCCGCAAGGCACGGCCGGCCGGACTGCAAGCAAATAGAAGCGGAGGAAGCGGCGACGGCTAGTCGTTGGCCTCGGGCGGCAGGAAGTCGACTTCATGCAGCGCCGAGATGCGCACGACCTCGGCCGGGTCGGTCAGATTGTGCAGCTGGTTGAACAGCGCCTCCAGCTTCTGCATCGGTGAGACCCAGAACAGCGCGCGGCACGGCTTGTCAGACTTGTTGAAATAGCCGTGCGGGATGCCGCGTGGCATGCGCACGAGGTCGCCGGCATGGGCCTTGACCCATTGACCGTCGAGCTTGAGATCGAGCGTGCCTTCCTGCACCAGGATGAACTCGTCCTGGGTCGGATGGATATGCACCGGCACGAACTGGCCGGGATCGCTGTTGGTCTCGAACGCGAAGGTGGAATCGGTGACGGCCTTGGGGAAATAGACCTGGCCAAGGATGTTCCAGCTCTTGCCGCCGTAGCCTGTGCCGTTCGCGGTGATGCCCTTTTCGAGTGCAGTCATGGCTTGCTCCTCATGGATTCCGGCGGGGACGGAGCATCGGCCGAGGACGGACCGCCTGTCTATCCGCTAAACGAATCCGGATGAACCTATTGCCATGCAGCACGACGAATTTGCGAGCTACGGCCCTTTTCGCCCCCGCGGAACTATTCTAGGCTTAAAGGAATTCCGGGCGCGAAGCATGGTCGACGATGTCCGCAGCCGAGCTGGAAATGAGCGCAACAGCCTCTGCAGCCGAACGGCTTGCGGCCTTCGCCCGCGTCACCACGGATGACGTCGACGAGGCGGCCGAGCAGATCGGACGCATCTTCTGCCCGCACGATCTCAAGCCGACGCAGGCACGGGCGGCCGGCTTCTCGGCCCGGCACAATTGCGCGGCCTTCGATGGCTTCTCCATCAACTACGTCGCCTATGGCGGATCGGTCAGCATCGATCCGGGCTGCCTGGAGCGCTTCTTCCTGGTGCAGGTCCCGCTCGCGGGCAGCGCCCGCATTCGTGCCGGTCGTCGCGAGCTTGAGGCGGCGCCGGGCCGGATCGCGTCGCTGTTGTCGCCGACGATTCCGACCCGGATGATGTGGAGCGATTGCGCACAGGCGATCCTGCTGCTCGACCGCCGCATGGTCGAGCAGCGCGCCGCGGCCTTGTCGGGCAGGGCGACCGGGGTGGTCGAGTTCGATCCGGTGATCGAGCTGGATGCGCCGTCCGGGTGGGCTCTGCAGGCCAGGCTCGCCGACCTGATGACACTCGCCGAGCGCCTCGGGCCATCAGGCCGGCTGTCGCCGGCCGCGATGGCCGATTGGCGCGAAGCGCTGCTCGATCATCTGCTCAACCGGCAGCGGCATGGCCTGTCGGATGCGATTGAAACGTTCTCGGGGCAGGCCGAGCGTTTGCCGCGCGCCTTGCGCGCCGCGCGCGATTACCTTGCCGACCATGCCGGCGAGCCGCTCGATCTTGCGCAGCTCGCCTGCGCTTCAGGCATCGGCATCCGCGCACTGCAGCTCGGCTTCCGCCGTCACTTCGGCGCGTCGATCTCGCAGATGCTGCTCGACATGCGCCTTGCAGGCCTTAACGCGCGCCTCGCGCAAGCCGCTCCCGATGTCTCCATCACCGAGATCGCCTTCGATCTCGGCTTCACCCATCTCGGCCGCATGGCCGGCGCCTACCGCGAGAAATTCGGCGAGACGCCGTCAGCCACGCTGCGGCGAAGGATGAGCTAGATCCGTCTCGCCAGACCTTGATGCCGGACTCAACCCGCCGGCGAGTCGGTCTGGCGCAGCGTCGTCACCCAGATCACGCGCGCCACCTGCTGGGTAGGGTTGTCGAACATGTGCGGCACGATGCTCGGAAAACGAAAGCTGTCGCCGGCTTCCAGCACATGGGCCTGGTTGTCGAGCCACAGCCGCAGGCTGCCCGAGAGGATGTAGCCCGCCTTCTCGCCGGTGTGCTGCAGGAAGTCGGTGCCGGAGGAGGCGCCGGGGTTGAGCGTGAGCTCGTAGAGCTCGAGCTGGCCCTTGCCTTCCGGCGTCAGCGCTTCCTTGACGACGCCGCTGGCGGTGAGCCGCAGCAGTCGCCGGTTGGTCTTGCGCACGATGTAGCGTTGCCCGTCGGCGGGGTCGCTGCTCTCGAAGAAATAGGAGATGGGGACGTCGAGCGCGATGCCGAGCAGGCGCAGCGTGCGGATCGACGGCATCGCGCGTGCGCGTTCGAGCTGGCTGATCATGCCGGTGGACAGGCCGGTCTTGTTGGCGACGTCCTGGATCGAGAGGCCGGCGCGCTGCCGCAGCAGCCGCACGGTTTCGCCCAGGCGCTGGTCGACCGCATCGTCAGCTTCGATCGTGGAAGCGTCCTTGGTGCCGTTGGTATCGCCGCGACCATCCATGTCGCTCTCCCATGCATCATCTCAGCCTCGGGTATCGAGCCCCGTGGCTTTAGTCAGAGTGAAAACCTGGTGCATTCTAGCAATGCGATTGACAGCTGTATTTAGTCGTGATGAACTTTTGCTACAAAAATTTAGAAGCACTAAAGCCCACTCCTGTCCCTTTGCCGGGGTCTCGGGGGCGCGGGAGACGGTGCCGCGTGCGGAACGGAGAGTGAGTCATGGCGGACGACACCGGCAAGTTCGGCGTTGGGGCAGGGCATCTCGGCATTCCGAATCGCCGTCAATTCTTCCAGCTCGGCGCGGGCGCAGCCGCAGGCTGGACGCTTTCAGGGAACGCCTTCGCACAGACCGAACGTCCCTCTAATCCGCCGGACAAGCCGCGCGGGCAGGTGATCGCGGCGCTGTCGCAGGAGCCGACCGTCTTTCATCCCTTGATGCCGGGCATCGAGGTTGACCAGGGCGTCTGGTGGCAGGTGTTCTCGCCGCTCTGGTACATCGAGCCCGACGGGAAATTCGTTCCCGACCTCGCCCGCGAAGTCCCGACCATCGAGAATGGCGGCCTCTCGGCCGACGGCCTGACCTGGAAGATCAAGCTGCGCAGCGACGTGAAATGGCACGACGGCACGCCGTTCACGGCCGAGGACGTCAAGTTCTCGCTCGAGCTGATCAACAATCCCGATTTCCGCGTCCGCAACCGCGTCGGCCACAGCCTCGTCAAGGACATCAAGGTCGTCGCGCCCGACGAGATCCACTGGCGAATGGAGGCTCCCTATTCGCCATACATGTCGATTCTCTCGCTCACCTTCATCGTGCCCAAGCATATCCTCGAGAAAGTGTCCGATCCGAATTCCTCGCCGTTCCACAACGCACCCATCGGTACCGGGCCGTTCCGCTGGGCCGAGCGCGTGCCGGGCGCCCACATCCAGCTGAATGCCCATACCGGTTATCATGGCAAAGGACCTTACGTCGAACGCGTCGTTTTCAAATACATTCCGGACCTGACCGTTCTCTACACCCAGTTCCGCACCGGCCAGGTCGACTACACCGGCCTGCAGGGCATCCTGCCGAACTTCGTGCAGGAGGCGAAGACGCTGAAGGGTCGCAAGATCTTCGTCTCCTCGACCTCTTCGGTGGAACACATCGCGCCCAATCTGGAATTCGGGCCCTTTGCCGATCGCACCGTGCGCGAGGCGCTCTATCTCGCCATCAACAAGCAGGCGATCATCGACGCGCTTAATTACGGCCTGCCGACGCCGACCGAGAGCTTCGTGCCGCAGCAGGCCTGGTCGTTCCAGCAGGGCCTGCCGCAGCACAAATACGATCCTGCCAAGGCCAACGCGCTGCTCGACGCCGCGGGCTGGGTTCGCGGCTCCGGCGGCATTCGCGAGAAGGGCGGCGTCAAGCTCGAATTCACCAACTCGACGACATCGGGCAATGCCGTCCGCGAGCAGACCCAGCAGCTCCTGATCCAGGACTGGCGCGCGATCGGCGCTGCGATGCGCGTCAACAACATGCCGGCGGCGGTGATCTGGGGCGAGTTCTGGCAGCAGTCGAAGTTCAACTCGGTGCTGGTGTCGGTGAACTTCATGCTCGGCAGCGACCCCGACGTGACGCCGCGCTTCGGCTCCGGCGCCATTCCCGCCAAAGGCGGCCGCGGCTTCAACACCTATCAGTACAGAAGCCCGGAGGCGGATCGTCTGCTCGCTGAAGGCGCCAAGCAGTTCGAACTCGCCCAGCGCAAGACCACATATGGCGACCTGCAGAAGCTGATCCGCAACGATTTTGCGATCCTGCCGCTGTTCCAGGGCTTCATTGCGGAGGGGGTGAAGGAGGGGCTGCAAGGCTTCCGTCCCAACATCAACACCTCGATCAATTGCTGGAACATCCGCGAATGGTATTGGGCCTGATGTCTCGGGCTGGTCGGATCGCCTGAGATGGCCCGCTACGTCGTCAATCGCCTGGCACAGGCGATCATGCTGCTGGTGATCGTCTCGGGAATCGGCTTCGCCATCCTGCATCTGGCGCCCGGCGGGCCGCTGTCGCAGTTTGCCGTCTCAAGCCATATGACCCAGGAGGATCTCGACCGCGTCACCAGGCAGCTCGGCCTCGATCGGCCGTTGCCGGTCCAATATCTCGACTGGTTCGGCCGCATGGTGCGGGGTGATTGGGGCAAGTCGTATCGCGACGGCGAGGCGGTGCTGTCGGTGATCTCCTCGCATCTCGGCGCCACGCTGGAGCTGATGGCGACGGCGACGATCATCGCGGTGCTGCTCGGCTGCTGGATCGGCATCCTCGGCGCGCTACGCCGCTACTCGCTGTTCGATACGCTCGCCACCGTTGGCGCCATGATCGCGCTGTCGATCCCGACCTTCTGGTTCGGCCTCGTCACCATCTACGTCTTCTCCGTCAAGCTCGGCTGGCTGCCGGCGGGCAATCGGCACACCATTGGCGACGGCTCCTTCCTCGACCTGCTGCATCATCTGATCGCGCCGGCCATGGTGCTGGCGCTGGTCGAGACCGCGATGTGGGGCCGCTTCATGCGCTCCTCGATGCTCGAGGTCATCAATCAGGACTACATCCGCACCGCACGCGCCAAGGGCATGCCGGAATGGCGCATCCTCACCGTGCATGCGCTGCGCAACGCGCTGCTGCCGATGATCACGGTCGCCGGCCTGCAGTTTCCGACGCTGCTCGGCGGCGCGCTGGTGGCGGAGACCGTATTCACCTGGCCGGGCATGGGCCGCCTGTTCCTGGATTCGATCGGTTACCGCGACTATCCCGTGGTGATGGGCATCCTGATGTTCTCGGCAACGATGGTGCTGATCGGCTCGCTCATCGCCGACATCCTCTATGCCGTCGTCGATCCGCGCATCCGGGTGGGCTGAAGCGATGGCGACCGCAGCCCTCTCCACCGTTCAGCTCGCGCCCGGCCAGGCCGCGTGGCGGCGCTTCCGCCGGCATCGGCTGGCCCTCGCGGGCGCATTGATCATCCTCGTCCTCGTGCTCGGTTCGGCGTTCGGTCCCTATCTGCTGCCGTTCGACGACACCTACATCGACATCATGAAGCGGTTCGCGCCGCCGCTCTCCGGCGCGCACATCCTCGGCACCGACGAGCTCGGCCGCGACGTGCTGGCACGGTTGATGATGGGCGGGCGGGTCTCGCTTTCGATCGGCATCGTCGCGATGGTGATCGCGATGGCGGTCGGGATCGTCGTTGGCGCCTTTGCCGGGTTCTATGGCGGCGCGGTCGGTGCGGTTCTGATGCGGCTGGTCGATGCCGTGCTGTGCTTTCCGACCATCTTCCTGCTGCTGGCGCTCGCAGCGCTCACCGAGCCCGGCCTCGTCACCACCACCGTGCTGATCGCGGCGACGGCCTGGATGGCGGTGGCGCGCGTGGTCGAGGCCCAGGTGCGCTCGTTGCGTGAGCGGGAATTTGCAGTCGCCGCGCTCGCCTTCGGCTCCTCGAACCTGCGCATCATGTTCCGCGAGCTCGTGCCCAACGCGATCGCGCCGATCGTCGTTGCCGCGACGCTCAACGTCGCCAAGGCGATCCTGCTCGAATCCTATGTCAGCTATCTCGGCTACGGCATCCAGCCGCCGGCGGCGAGCTGGGGCAACATGCTCAACAATGCGCAGATATATCTGACCAGCGCGCCCTGGCTCGCGATCGCGCCGGGCGTCGCCATCACGCTCGCGGTGACCAGCTTCAACTTTCTCGGTGACGGCCTGCGCGATGCGCTCGATCCGCGAATGAACATCCCGTGACGCGCAAGACCTCTGACGCGCAAGAGCTCGAACTGAACTCCAGGAGTGCCCCATGTCCCCGCCGCTCAACCGCATCAACAGCGACGAACGCCTGCCGGCGCAGGTAGATGTCGTCGTCATCGGCGGCGGCGTCATCGGCGTCTCGGCCGCCTATCATCTGGCGAAGAAGGGGCACTCCGTCGCGCTGGTCGAGAAGGGCCATGTTGGCGGCGAGCAGTCGAGCCGCAATTGGGGCTGGTGCCGCCAGCAAGGCCGCGCCCGCGAGGAGATTCCGCTCGCCCGCGAGGCGCTGCGGTTGTGGGAGGACATGCAGAACGATGCCGGCGTCGATGCCGGCTTCCGCCGCACCGGCGTGTTGTTCCTGACCAAGAGCAAGGACGAGCTCGCCGGCTGGGAGCGCTGGGCAGCGGTCGCGCGCGAGCAGCAGGTCCATTCCACCGTGCTGACGCCGGCCGAAGTCGCCGAGCGCATGCCCGGCAATGCTGACACGTGGGTCGGCGGCCTGCACACGCCGAGCGATGGCCGCGCCGAGCCGTCGATGGCCGTCCCTGCGCTCGCCACCGCCGCACGCAAGCACGGCGTCACCATCCACCAGGGCTGCGCTGCGCGCGGACTGGAGACGACGGGCGGACGCGTCAGCGCGGTCGTCACCGAGAAGGGCACCATCCGCACGCAATCCGTGCTGCTGGCGGGCGGCGCGTGGTCGTCGCTGTTCTGCCGCCGCCACGGCATCGAGCTGCCGATCGGCCTCGTCAACGCCACCGCGTGCCGGACTACGCCGGGACCGGAGATCACCTCCGGCGCGCTCGGCACCGATTTCTACTGCATCCGCCGCCGCCTCGACGGCGGCTTTACGCTGGCGCTGCGCAACCGCGGCACGGTCGAGCTGTCGCCGGACCTGTTCCGTTACGCGCGCACGTTCTGGCCGACCTATCAGCATCGCAAGAACGGATTGAAGCTCTCGTTCGGCAAGTCGTTCTTTGATCAGCTCGTGCGCGGCACCAGCTGGAGTTTCGACAAGCCATCGCCCTTCGAGGCCGAGCGCGTGCGCGATCCCGCGCCCGACATGTCGCTGGTCAATGCGGCGCTGGCGGCGCTGATCAAGTCGAATCCGGAATTGAAGGACATCGCAATCGCGGAAGCCTGGGGCGGCACCATCGACTGCACGCCCGATACGATTCCGGTGATCTCACCGGTCGATGCGCTGCCGGGCTTCTTCCTCGCGACCGGCTTCTCCGGCCACGGTTTCGGCATCGGTCCAGCCGCTGGCAAGCTTGCGGCCGACCTCGTGACGGGCGCGACGCCGCTTGTCGATCCCGCCGCCTACAGCCACAAGCGCATGATCGACGGCCGTCGTCTCGCGCCGGTCAGCCCGTTCTGAGGCCGGCATGACGGTTCTCTACAAGGCCAACATGGTGCGCGGCGCCGAGTGGGCGCGCTTCTTCGCGGAGCGCGCGCCCGACGTGCCGTTCCGGCTCTGGCCTGATATCGGCGACCCCGCCGCGGTGCGTTATCTCGTGGCCTGGGTGCCGCCGGATGACATCGCGACGACCTTTCCCAATCTCGAGCTGGTCTTCTCGGTGGGCGCGGGTGTCGATCAGTTCGACACCACGACAGTCCCAGCGCACATCCCGCTGGTCCGCATGCTGGAGCCCGGCATTGCCGAGACCATGGTCGAATATGTCACCATGGCCGTGCTTGCCCTGCATCGCGATCTCCTCGATTTCATCAGCCAGCAGAGGCAGCAGGTCTGGCGCGAGATCCGGATCACCCCGGCCAGGCGCCGGCGCGTCGGCGTGGTGGGGCTCGGCCAGCTCGGCCAGGTTGTGCTGGAACGGCTCAAGACGTTCGGCTTTCCGCTTCTTGGGTGGAATCGTTCGCCGCGCGAGATCGAAGGCGTCACCTGCTATGCGGGGGCCGATGCCTTGCCAGAATTTCTGGCGCAGGCCGACATTCTCGTCTGCCTGCTGCCGCTGACGGATCAAACGCGCGGCATTCTCAATGCCGAGTTGTTCGCGCGCCTGCCGCGCGGGGCAGGGCTCGTCAATGTCGGGCGCGGCCCGCATCTCGTCGAGGCCGATCTCCTCGCAGTCCTCGACAGCGGCGCGCTATCAGGTGCGGTGCTCGACGTCACCGATCCCGAGCCGCTGCCTGCAGGCCACCCGTTCTGGAGCCATCCGCGCATCCTGCTGACGCCGCACAATGCCAGCATGACGACGCCCGATACGGCGGTCGATTTCGTGCTCGACGTCATCGCGCGGCATCGTCGCGGCGAGGAGCTGCCCGGGCTGGTCGATCGCAAGCGGGGGTACTAGGGCGGAATGGTGATGGTGACATCAGTGCTGCCACGGGCTCCTCTTACCCCTCCCGCTTGCGGGAGAGGTCGGCGCGTAGCGCCGGGTGAGGGCTCTCTCCTCTGGGGGGATCTCGCTTGCGGAGACACCCTCTCCCCAACCCGCCCCCGCAAGCGGGGGAGGGGGCGCATCTTCTCCGCGGCGGTTGGCGGAGGCCTCGCATGAGCATCGTGGCAAACATTTCGAACGAAGCCATCGCCAACGCACAGGGCCCCGTGCTGTCGGTCGCCGGCCTCACCACCTCCTTCATGCTCGAGCGGCAATGGGTACCCGTCGTCCGCAACGTCTCGTTCGACATCGCGGCCCGCGAGACCGTCGCGATCGTCGGCGAGTCCGGTTCGGGCAAGAGCGTCACCGCGCTGTCGATCATGCGGCTCATCCCGAGCGAGATCGGCCGGGTCGAGGGCCGCGTCATGCTGGCGGGGCGCGATCTGCTCGCGCTGCCCGAGGCTGATATGAAGGATATCCGCGGCAATGACGTCGCCATGATCTTCCAGGAGCCGATGACGAGCCTCAATCCGGTGCTCACCATCGGCTTCCAGATCGCGGAGGCGCTGATCCAGCATCGCGGCCTGTCGCGCGCGGCGGCAGAGGCGGAGACCATCCGCCTGCTCGATCGCGTCCGCATCCCTGCGGCGGCGTCGCGCTTCCACGAGCATCCGCACCGCTTCTCCGGCGGCATGCGCCAGCGCGTGATGATCGCGATGGCGCTGGCCTGCAAGCCGAAGCTTCTGATCGCGGACGAGCCGACCACCGCGCTCGACGTCACCATCCAGGCGCAGATCCTCGAGCTCTTGAAGGAGCTTCAACAGGAGGAGGGCATGTCGATCCTCTTCATCACCCACGACATGGGCGTGGTCGCCGAGATCGCGGACCGCACCGTGGTGATGTATGGCGGGCAGGCGGTGGAGACGGACGCCACCGCCCGCATTTTCGCCGCGCCTGCGCATCCCTATACGCGCGCGCTGCTCGCGGCCGTGCCGCGGCTCGGCTCGATGGACGGGCGGATGCGGCCGATGCGGTTTCCGATCGTCGACAAGGTGACGGGCACGTCGGACGAGCCGGCCGAGACGCCCGATACGGTCTCGCCCGCCGAGCGGCCTCTGCTGGAAGTCTCAAACCTCACGACGCGCTTTCCGATCCGCTCCGGCCTGTTCGGCAAGGTCTCGGGCCGCGTCCATGCGGTCGAGAACGTCTCCTTCACCTTGCGCGCCGGCGAGACACTGGCGGTGGTCGGCGAATCCGGCTGCGGCAAGTCGACCACCGGCCGATCCATCCTCAAGTTGACCGAGCCGGACAGCGGCACCGTCCTGATCGACGGCCAGGATGTGCTGGCCATGAACGGCCGGGCTCTACGCGATGTCCGCAAGCACATGCAAATCGTGTTTCAGGATCCGTTCGCGAGCCTCAATCCGCGCATGTCGGTGGGGACGGCGATCGCCGCGCCCCTGCTTGCCAACGGACTCGCAACGGCGTCGCAGGCGCGCGACAAGGTCGCCGACCTGCTCGTCCGCGTCGGCCTCTCCGCCGACATGGCCGCGCGTTTCCCGCACGAATTCTCCGGCGGCCAGCGCCAGCGCATCTGCATCGCGCGCGCGCTCGCCCTCGGGCCGAAGCTGATCGTCGCCGACGAAGCTGTCTCCGCGCTCGACGTCTCGGTCAAGGCGCAGGTCGTCAACCTGATGCTCGACCTCCAGGCCAGCATGGGCCTTGCCTATCTCTTCATTTCCCACGACATCGCCGTGGTCGAGCGCATGAGCCACCGCGTCGCCGTGATGTATCTCGGCGAGATCGTCGAGATCGGCCCGCGCGCGTCGGTGTTCGGCAACCCGCAGCATCCCTATACGAAAAAACTGATGGCCGCCGTGCCGGTGCCCGACCCGTCACGCCGCGGCACGCGGCGCCAAGCCTCGAACGATGAGATCAGAAGCCCGGTCCGCGCGCCGGACTACCAGCCGCCGGTGCGGCAATATCGCGAAGTGTCGCCCGGCCACGTGGTGCAGGTGTGGGGCGAGGAATGGTCGACATGAGGCTGCGAGCTTCACGAAAGCAAGCGCGGATCTTTGATTTCGGCCAGACGTGATCAGCGTGCTGACCAACCGCGCGTTGCAGAGCCAGCATGTTCGCCCTCCGTTATCGCAACAATGCAGGCGCGTCCTCCGGAAATTGTGACCGAATAGAGCGACAGGGAAGAGCCGTGTGTGAACCGTTTCATACGCAATCGCTCTCTTTCTGAATTACCACTCTCGCAACGAAATTGCCGCACCCGGATCATTTCAAACACGGGTGAGAGGCAATGCCTGCGCAGCCGCATGCTCGCAGCTTTGGATTGGCTCCATCTTGCTCACGAGCAAGCCAGTCCCATCACTCAGCAAAGATCCTTCAGAAATTGGAATGAAAGGGCATCGCGCAACTCACGCAGCTTCTGTTCGGGGTCGGCCGGTAGGCTGCTACTTACTCAGAAGGAGCTCCTATGAAGATAAGCAGCGCAATTTCCAACGCCTTCTCCGCAACAAGGCGGGTCGGCAATCTTCGGATCCCCCGTTCCAGTTTGATCAAATCGGCCCATCTTCTTGAAAGAATCGGACTGGCCGCGGTTGGGGCCTCTGGCGGGCTCTATGTTGGTGCGACCCTGTTACGTCAGAAGGCCGGACTGTTTGAAAGCGGCTGGATCGTCCTGATAACGATACTCTACGGAGCTCTTGGCTATTACATGGGGATTGATTTGTCGGGCAATGCCCCCGCGCAGAGGTCGACATCGAGCATCTCGGAAGAGTGGAACGGTTCCGAGCCGATAGAGATCATGAGTGCGGCCGGCACGTTCGGCGCGGCAATCGCTGCAACTCTGTCCGTCAGCATCCTTGTCCTTGATCAGAATCTGCCAAACGGCCTGATCGGCTTTGTTGCCGGCTGCTGGGTAATTGGTTCTTCGCTGCAGGTTGCGGCGGGCACGATGGCTCGCAGCTACGAAGCGCCGATCAGCGAGCAATGAAGGAGCTGCTGTCGCGGAAAACGTCCGTTCGGCACAAGCCGCAGTATTGGTTCGGTTTCGGTTCGAAATGACCGCCACGACTCATCGCAACCTCCGCCGTCCAATGCTGCGTGCCGACGATGTTTGGTAGCAAAGCCGTTCGCATCGAGCAGCATCACCGCTTGAATGCGATATCGGCATTGAGAAACCCAGGTTATCGCGCAACAAACAAGACGTGCCATCATGGTGGTGTTGGTATATTGTCCCCGCGCGCCGTGGTCCAAAATTTCTGCTAACCGCTAACCACACGATCGGTGGAGCCAATGCAGATTGCGGAGTGGCTCGAGAAGCTGGGGCTTGCGCAATACGCGGAGCGCTTTGCCCAAAATGGGATCGACATAGGCGTCCTTCCCGAACTGATGGACGAGGATTTCGATAAGCTCGGAGTCCTGCTCGGCCATCGCCGCAAGATGCTGCGTGCTATCGCTGACCTCGATCCGGCCGCGTTGATCGCATCTCCCGCTCCTCCTCAGGACGCCGAGCGGCGTCATCTCACGGTCATGTTTTGCGATCTGGTCGGCTCGACTGCGCTCTCGGCGCGTCTCGATCCCGAGGATATGTGGGAGGTGATCCGGGCCTATCGCGCTGCCTGCGCGAGCGTGATTGCTGCTTATGATGGAAGGATAGCCAGATTCGTCGGTGACGGAATACTTGTCTATTTCGGCTATCCGCGCGCCCACGAAGATGATGCCGAGCGCGCGGTGCGCGCCGGCCTCGACATGATCTCCGCGATACGCCAGCTCAAGACAGGGACCGACGAACGAGCTGAACTGCGGATCGCAATTGCGACCGGACTCGTGGTGGTCGGCGACCTCATCAGCGGAGATGCGTCGGAGGAGCACGCAACCATCGGCGACACACCAAACCTCGCCGCCCGGCTCCAGAGCCTGGCGGAGCCGGGGGTCGTCGTCGTTGCTTCATCGACGCGCCGGCTGCTTGGCGATCTCTTCTCCCTGCGCAATCTCGGCCGTCGGGAGGTCAAGGGAATGGCAGACCCCATCGCGGTCTGGGCGGTGGAAGGCGCGACCGCATCCGAGAGTCGCTTCGAGGCAGTCCGTGCCGCGCGCTCGATCGGTTTTGTCGGCCGCAAGAACGAGATCGAGTTCATCCTCTCGCGCCAGCGGGAGGCATGGCAGGGGCGGGGCCAGTTCGTATTGATTTCCGGCGAAGCGGGCATCGGCAAGTCCCGTATTGTGGCGACGCTGTCGGAAAGCCCCTCGTTGGGGTCGCACCGTCGCGTGCGATATCAGTGTTCGCCTTACCACACCAATAGTGCGCTTCATCCCTTCGTCGCGCAGCTCGAGCGCGCCGCCGGAATTCGCTCGCACGACACGGCGGATCAAAAACTCGACAAGCTCGAGGCAATGCTCGCAATAGGAACCCAGCAGGTCGCTCGGGCAACACCGCTCATTGCGGCATTGCTTTCGATTCCCACCGGCGACCATTGCCCGCCCCTCGGCTTGAGCCCGGCGCAGCAGCGGCGGCAGACATTTGCCGCCCTTCTCGATCAGCTTGAGGGACTGGCGCGAGGCCAGCCGCTGCTGATCATCTGCGAGGATATGCATTGGGCCGATGCCACGACACTTGAACTGTTCGATCTCGCGGTCGATCGGATCAGAGGACTGCCGATACTCGTGCTCTTGACGTCCCGGCCGGAGTTCGAGCCCTCCTGGTCGGGCCTTGCCAACGTCAGTCTGTTGCGGCTCGACCGGCTCGATCGGCAGGACACGCGCGCGCTCGTCGAGCAGATTGTCGTCGGTCGCCGGCTGCCACGCGAGATGATGGAGCAGATCATCGACAAGACCGATGGCATTCCGCTATTCGTCGAGGAATTGACCAAGATGGTGCTGGAGTCCGGGCTGCTCGTTGAGGATGCCGGGCGCTACCGCCTGAATAATCCGCTGCCGCCGCTTGCTATCCCTGCGACGCTGCAGGATTCGCTGATGGCGCGGCTCGATCGGCTCGCTCCGGTCAAGGAGGTGGCCCAGATAGGAGCCGCCATTGGCCGCGACTTCTCGTACGCGCTGCTGAAAACCGTGGCGGGACGCGACGATCTGACGCTGGGCGCGGCGCTGGGACAACTTGAAGAGGCCGAACTGCTGCTGCGTCGTGGGACACCGCCCGAAGCAAATTACAGTTTCAAGCATGCCCTTGTTCAAGAAGCGGCCTACGAGAGTCTGCTCAAGAGCAAACGACAGGTGCTTCACACACGGATTGGCGATGTCCTGCGCGACAAGTTTCCAATCGTCGCCGAGACCGAGCCGGAAGTTCTCGCGCACCACTTCACCGAGGCGGGGCTGAGCGAGATCGCCCTCGAATGGTGGCGCAAGGCGGGCCAGCAGGCGTTGAAACGCTCGGCTTATTCCGAGGCGATCGCCCATCTCGGCAAGGCCATCGCGATCGCCGATCAATTGCCTGGCGAGCCCCACCGGATGATGAGCAGGCTGCATCTTCAAATCGCATATGGCCGTGCCTTGCGGGGCAGCCTCGGCCACAGCGCTCCGGAAACGGTCGCCGCATGGACGCGCGCGCGGCAATTCGCAGCCGGTATCGATGATCCCGTTGAACTTGCGCCGGTCCATTCCGGCCTCTTCAATGCCTGCCTGACCCATGGCGAACTTGCTCCGATGCGGGAGCTGGCGGATGCCATCAGGAGCGCCGCTGAGCGACGGCCGGACTCGCCGGTGGCCGCCGTCGTGGCCCATTGGACTGGGGGCGTGACCTGCTGGTTCGCCGGCGAGTATTTGAACGCGCGTACGCATCTTGAGCGGGCGCTGGCGATCTATCGGGCCGAACCGGATCCCGCGACCTTCAGGGCTTCGGCGCTGGATCTCCCGTTCGTGATCATGAGATTTCTCGCTTTGGTGCTCTGGCCGCTCGGTGACATCGCTCGTGCGCGCAAGCTCGCCGCGGAAGCGGTGGGTACTCCAGGAGAAAAACGGGCGCTGTCCCAGGCCAATGCGTTGGTTCATCGCGCGGTGTTCGACGGAGTATGCGGGGGCATGTTGCAGCAGACAGAGACGATCCTGGCGCTCGGTCTCGCACGCGACCACACGATGCCGCTGTACGTGGCCGCCGGCACCTACCTGAACGGCCTCGCCAAGTGGCGTGCAGGAGACCGAATGGCCGGACTGGCGGACATGCGTCACGGCTGGACCTTCCTGCACGAGAACGATTGCTACCTTTGCGAACCGTTTTGGGGGATGCATGTCGCCCTGGCGATTGCAGATGTAGGCGAAGTCGAGACCGGGCTGGAAATCGTGGACGAACTGATCGCCGGGACGGGACAATCAGGCCAGCATTGGCTCGATGCCGAGCTGCATCGTGTCCGCGGTAAACTCTTATCGCGCCATAATCCTTCGGACGAATCCAGCGCCGAAGACGCCCTCAAGCGAGCGCTGGACATCGCACAACATCAGCGGACCAAGACTTTCGAGCTGCGCAGTGCCCTTGAACTTGCACGCCTGTACAAGACAAATGGCCGAGCGCGTGCGCTATCCGAAGTTCTCGCTCCCGTGCTCGCCGAATTCGAGGCGGAACGAAATCTTCCGGAATCCGTGGAAGCGAAAGAGCTGCTCAAGCAAGAGCATGAGGCACATGCCGTTGCCCCAGGCCGTACGTCGTATCGGCAGAGATGATCCTCACGAATTCACGTGCACGAAGTCCCGCAGCAGCGGATAGATCTCGTTGTTCCAGCGCTTGCCGGAGAACACGCCGTAATGGCCGACGCCGGCCTGCATGTGGTGGACGCGGCGATAGGCGCGCACGCCGGTGCAGAGGTCCTGGGCGGCGAGCGTCTGGCCGATCGAGCAGATGTCGTCCTTCTCGCCCTCGACCGTCATCAGCCCCATGCGACTGACGGCTTTGGTGTTCACTTGACGGCCGCGATGCATCAGCTTGCCTTGCGGCAGGAGGTGCTCCTGGAACACGTCGCGCACGGTCTCGATGTAGAACTCGGCCGGCAGATCCATCACGGCGAAATATTCGTCGTAGAAGGTCTTGATGGTCGCGGCCTTCTCCTTCTCGCCCTTGGCGATGTGGTTGGCGAGGTCCATGTGCTGCTTGATGTGGCGCTCGAGATTCATCGAGACGAAGGCGCTGAGCTGCACGAAGCCGGGATAGACTTTGCGCAGGGCGCCGCGGCACTGCACCGGCACGTAGTTGATCAGATTGCGCTCGAACCATTCGATCGGCTTGCTCTTGGCGAACTCGTTGACCCTGGTCGGCTGGATCCGCGTGTCGATCGGGCCGGCCATCAGCGTCAGCGTCGCCGGGCGCGAGGGATGGTTGTCCTCGCACATGATCGCGGCAGCCGCGAGCGCGGAGACGGACGGCTGGCAGATCGCCACCATGTGCGGGCGCGGCCCGAGCTGCCCAAGGAAGTCGATCAGGTGCTCGGTGTAGTCGTCGAGCCCGAAGCGGCCCTCGCTGCGCGGGATGTCGCGCGGATTGTGCCAGTCGGTGATGTAGACGTCGTGGTCCTGCAGCAGCGTCTTCACGGTGCCGCGCAGGAGCGTGGCGAAATGTCCGGACATCGGCGCCACCAGCAGCATGCGCGGCTGCTCGCCGACGCCTTCTTTCTTGAAGTGCAGCAGCGAGCCGAACGGCGTCGCGTAGGCGATCTCCTCGCTGACTGCGACCTCGCGGTTGCCCACCATGACGCTGTCGATGCCGTAGGCGGGACGGTCATAGGTGAGGGTGGAGCGCGAGATCAGCTCCAGCGCGGCCGACAGCCGGCCGACCACCTGGTCCGATGAGCCCTGAGGCACCAGATTGAGGAATTTGAGTGCGGACGAAGCCCCCGCGCGCCATGGCGCAGTCAGGTCCATGTGGTTCTGAAAAGCCTGATAATACATCGACATCATACTGAAGCGCCCACTTGCCTCCTGTCGTGATGCAATATCGAAGCCAGACGGGAGCCGGACCGCCCGGAAAATTGGCACGTCGCTTGCTGCGCCCCGGGCGGGTAGGCACAGATCACGGGCACGCACGCGCGGGGTGCGTTGCCCAGGCGTGAGGGAAGGGCTCTATGGCGAAGGCGACACTGACCATCAGCAGCAAGAACTACTCGTCCTGGTCGCTGCGTGGCTGGCTGCTGACGAAATTCTCCGGGCTCGACTTCGAGGAGATCGTCACCGCGCCGGACGATCCGTCGGCGCGCGCGGAGATCCTGCTGCTGTCGTCCTCGATCCTGGTGCCGTGCCTGCGGCACGAGGGCGCCGTGGTCTGGGACACGCTGGCGATTGCCGAATATCTCAACGAGGTGATGCCGGACGCAGGCCTGTTGCCGGCCGACCGCATCCAGCGCGCCCATTGCCGCTCGATCTCAGGCGAAATCCATTCCGGCTTCACCACTTTGCGCGCCTCGCTGCCGGTCAACCTGAAGGGGCACTTTCCCGGCTTCAAGATCTGGTCGCGGGCGCAGGCCGATATCGACCGCGTCTGGTTCATCTGGCGCGACTGCCTGGAGAAATCGGGCGGTCCCTTCCTGTTTGGCGAGAAGCGCACCATGGCGGATGCGATGTACGCTCCCGTCGTGACGCGCTTCGTGACCTACGACGTTAAGCTCGCACCGCCGCTGAAGGCCTATGCCGACACCATCATGGCCATGCCCGAGATGCAGGAATGGGTCGCGGCGGCAAAGGAGGAGCCGGCCGAGATCGAGGAGCTCGAGGTCGAATATTAGGCAGGCGTTGCACGGCTGTGCCTGTTTCGGGGGCGGCGGCCCTCCGCTGCGGACCGCAGCGCTATGCCTTTGCAACAATTAACCTTTGGACCCGGTGACAGGCGCCTGCGATCCGGCCGGCTGCGCAGATATTGTGCGCGCCTGCCGAACCGCAGCGAGATCTAGCCGTGAACAGGTGCGTACAAGGCGCTTCGGCTGATTCGGACGTGATTCGTTCGGGCCGCGTTGCGAAGGTTAAAGCGCAGCGCCGCCCCGTCGCATTTTGAAACAGACACCGCCTTCAGGCGGCCCCGCGCTGCTTCACGCGCGGCAGGCGCCAGCCGATCACGGTTGCTTCCACCGCAATCCCGGCCTCGTGGTTCTGCCAGCGTCCCTCGACATAGCGGCAGGCGAACGGCAGTTGATAGGTCCCGCTGTGATCCTCGCACAGCACTTCGAGTGGCAGGCCCGGCGGTGGTTCTCCGGCGCCGTCGAATTCCGCCAAACGTCTATCGCGCGTTGCCATTCCGAAAATCTCCCCTAAACAAAGCCGCGGAGAGCGCCCACTTCTTCCGCATGCGGTTCACTGCTCCCCCGTCCCAAGGGGAACGAGCCCAAGCTCAACGCGAGAATGCGGTGCGAGTGTGGTAGCCTCACGCTGCAGTGCGCAAACAGCGCACATTGATGTGATCGACTGGCGAGGAACTTTCATGCTGCTTCGAAACGCCGGCATTTGTTTCGCAATGTTGCTGCTCGCAGCGCTGGCGCCTCTGCCCGTGCTCGCGCAGGACGTGCCCGGCATCGAGATCTGCACGGTCGAGAAGACCATGGAACGCCGCACCAGCTGCCTTCAGAGCAATGTCGACTTCCTGCAGAAGACGATCACCAAGCTCTCCCTCGATCATCAGCAGAAGCTGGATGCGGCGGGTCGCCAGATCGATGCGTTGAAGACAGCCGTCGCCGGCCTGCAGAAGACGCTTCTTGATCTCCAGGCCGCGCAGGCGAAGACCGCCGAGGATCTGAAGAAGAAGCAGGACGCGCCGCCGGCGAAGGATGCTGCGAAATAGGCGCGCCGGTCACGCCACGCGATAGCGCTCCATCACGCCGCGATCGGGCTCATAGCCAAGCCCGCGGTCCGTGGGCACCGCGACGTGGCCGCTTGCATCGACATCGGCGCGGCCGCCCCAGAGGCAGGCTTCGCGCTTCAGATAGAACATCTCGACCAGCCCGTCGTCGCGCGTCGCGAGCAGATGCAGCGTCGCCAGCAGGCCCGGGCCAAAGTAAGGAGAGTGCGGCACGATCTTGACGCCGGACCGATCGGCCAAGTCTGCGACCTTCAGGAATTCCGTGATGCCGCCGACCTTGATAACTGACGGCTGGGCGTGGCTGACCGCGCCTGCCTCCATCATCTGGCGGAATTGATATTCGGTGCAGGCATTCTCGCCGGCGGCAATTCCGACGCCGCTCTTGCTGCGCACCTCGGCAAGCGTGGCGAAGTCTTCCGGCGGCCAGACCGGCTCCTCCAGGAACATCGGCTGCGCCTCGCGGCATGTCGCCGCGAACGCGATCGCCTGCTCTCCGGTCAGCGGGCAGTTCATGTCGACCATCAGTGGAATGCTCGGGCCGATCGCCGCGCGCGCGGCGAGCACCGCAGGCGTCGTGGTCTCGTGCAGCTTGATCGCGCCATAGCCGAGCGCGAGCGCCTTCCTGCATTCGGCGGCGATGGTGTCGGGCGCGCCGATCCGGAGCAGGCTCGCGTAAGCCGGAATGGCGGTGCGCCTGATCTCGCCCAGCAGGCGATGCAGCGGCACGCCGGCGACCTTCGCGGCCAAGTCCCACAAAGCGATATCGAGCCCGGAGATCGCGAACATCGTGATGCCGTAGCGGCCGAACAGATGCAGGTTGCGCTGGATCTGCTCCATCACCGCGGCAATGCCGGCCGCATCGGGCACCTTCAGCCCGCGGGCCTGCGGCGCGATCATCTCCTCGACCGCGCTGCGCGTCGTGTGCGGGCAGACATAGGCGAAAGCATCGCCCCAGCCGGTCAGCCCAGCATCGGTCGTGACCTCGACGAGGACCATGTCGAGGGCCGTGATGGCGGAAGCGCCCTGGCGGAAGCTCGCGACGCCGGCATCATAGGGGATGCGGATATGGTGCGCCCGCACATCGGTGATTTCCATGACCCGGTTCCTCTTTCTCGTGAGCGGTTTCGGTGAGTGTAGCCACGAACACCGGGGCGTTGCCAGCTTCCATTGGCCGGCTATCCTCATGCGGAGCACCGCAATGCCGATCAAGCAGGGTGATGCCGACCGGCGCATCATCGCCGCGCTTCGAACGAGGGCCTGAACCACATGAATCCAGCCCAGCGCGCGCTCTGGTATATCGAGAGCCATCTGGCCGAGCCGATGACGCTCGACGAGATCGCTGCGATCTCGGGCGTGTCGCGGTTCCACATCGTGCGTGCGTTCGCCGCAGCCGTCGGTCTGCCGGTGATGCGCTACGTGCGCGCGCGGCGGCTGAGTGAGGCGGCGCGCAGTCTTGCAAAGGGAGCGCCGGACATCCTGTCGCTGGCGCTGGAGGCAGATTACGGCTCGCACGAAGCTTTCACCCGCGCGTTCCGCGACCAATTCGGCACCACGCCCGAAGCGGTGAGGGCGGCAGCGTGCGTCAACCAGCTCAGGCTACAGGAGCCGATCCTCATGGACTCCACCATGCTCGACCATCTTGCCCCACCGCGTTTCGAGACCGCAAAAGCCTTCCTCGTCGCCGGTCTCGCCGAGCGCATCTCCTGCGACAACGGTGCCATGATCCCTGGTCTATGGCAGCGCTTCAATCGGGAGGTCCTCGACATTCCCGCGCGCGTCGGCAACGTCGCCTACGGCGTCTGCTGCAACGGCGATGATGCCGGCAATTTCGATTACATTGCCGGCGTCGAGGTCGCCGATTTCTCCGACCTGCCGCGCCGCTTCGGTCGCATCCGCATTCCGGAGCAGCGCTATGCGGTGTTCACGCACAAGGATCACGTCGCCTCGATCCGGCGCACCGTCAACACGATCTGGAATCAATGGCTGCCGGCGTCTGGCCTGAAAGCCGCGGACGCGCCCAACTTCGAGCGCTATGACGAAAAGTTCGATCCCGCCACCGGCAACGGCGGCTTCGAAATCTGGATACCTGTCAGCGAATAACACGCAACGCTGGCATACCGTCCCGCTTGCTTGGCAAGCTCCGGCGACTTTGCCATAACCGCAGGCAAATCTTGTCTGCGGGGGCCCGTGCCGGACATCCCGTGCAAGCCATAACAAGCAGCCGGGAGGGTCTCCGATGTCCAACGTCCGCGTTCTCGCCACCGACCTCGAATTTCCCGAAGGGCCGGTCGTGATGCCGGACGGTTCGGTGGTGCTGGTGGAGATCCGCGGCCAGCGCCTGACGCGCGTCTATCCCGACGGCCGCAAGGAGATCGTGGCCAGGATTCCCGGCGGCCCGAATGGCGCCGCGCTCGGACCCGACGGCAAGATCTACATCTGCAACAATGGGGGCTTCTCCTGGATTCCGGCCGGCAAGATGATCATGCCGGGTCCGCAGCCGGACGATTATCTCGGCGGCGCGATCCAGCGCGTCGACCTGCAATCCGGCAAGGTCGAGACCGTCGTGACCAAATGCGGCGTCCACGATCTGCGCGGGCCGAACGACCTCGTCTTCGACAAGCACGGCGGCCTCTGGTTCTCCGATCTCGGCAAGCGCCGCGCGCGCGAGATGGACGTCGGCGGCATGTATTACCTCAAGCCCGGCATGAGCGAGGTCGTCGAAATCGTGCATGGCGTATTGCCGGCCAACGGCATCGGCCTGTCGCCGGACGAGAATACGGTCTACATCGCGGAGACGCCGACCGGGCGGCTTTGGGCCTATGAGCTCTCGGCGCCGGGCACGCTCAAGCCGCGCGATCCGATCTATCGCGGCGAGCGCGGCCAGCCGATCTGCGGCCTCGGCGGCTACCAGATGTTCGACTCGCTCGCGGTGGAAGCTGGCGGCAATGTCTGTATCGCCACGCTCGTCTCCGGCTGCATCTCGGTGATCGCGCCCGACGGCACCCTGGTGGAACAGGTCCCGACCGGCGACCGCGTCACCACCAACATCGCCTTCGGCGGCCCCGAGCTGAGGACCGCCTACATCACGCTGTCGGGCAAGGGCGAGCTGATCGCCATGGACTGGCCGCGCGGCGGATTGCCGTTGAATTTCCTGAACAAGTGAATGTATCTGGACGAGTTGTGCCAATACATCCGTCGTCATTCCGGGATGCGTGCGCCAGCACGCAGGCCCGGAATCCATAACCCCAGGCGGTGGTTATGGATTCCGGGCTCGCGACTTCGTCGCGCCCCGGAATGACGGCAGTCATTATGGAGTGAGAAATGCCCTGGCCCGATCCCATCACCCTGCGCGGACAGCACGCCCGTCTCGAGCCGCTGTCGCATGACCATCGCGAAGGGCTGGTCGAGGCGGTCAAGGACGGCGAGCTGTCGAAGCTGTGGTACACCGCAATCCCGCTGCCGGAGAACATGGGCAAGGAGATCGACCGCCGCTTAGGCCTGCAGGCCGCGGGCTCGATGCTGCCCTTCACCGTGTTCGATGCCGGCGGCAAGATCGTCGGCATGACCACCTACATGAACATCGATGCCGCCAACCGCCGCGTCGAGATTGGCTCGACCTGGTACGGCAAGAGCGCGCAGCGCGGCCCGCTCAACACGCAGTGCAAGCTGCTGCTGCTGCGCCATGCCTTCGAGACGCTGAACTGCATCGCGGTCGAGTTCCGCACGCATTTCTTCAACCACCAGAGCCGCCGCGCCATCGAGCGCCTGGGCGCCAAGCAGGACGGCATCCTGCGCAGCCACCAGGTCGCGCCGAACGGCACGTTGCGCGATACCGTCGTCTACAGCATCACCGCCGCCGAATGGCCGACGGTGCAGGCGCATCTCGAATTTCAACTCAACGACAAGCCGCGCTAGGGGCGGCCGAGGGACCATGGATAGATTTGATTATGTGATCGTCGGCGCGGGCTCCGCCGGTTGCGTGCTCACCAGCCGGCTCAGCGAGGACCCCAACACCTCCGTTTGCGTACTCGAGGCGGGCCCGTCCGACTGGCACCCCTACATCCATCTGCCGGCGGGTTTCATCAAGACCTTCCACATGAAGAGCATCAACTGGGCCTATCAGCAGGAGCCCGGTCCCTGGACCGGCGGGCGCAGCATCTACGCGCCGCGCGGCAAGACGCTGGGCGGCTCGTCCTCGATCAACGGCCACATCTACAATCGCGGCCAGCGCATGGATTTCGACACCTGGGCGCAGATGGGCAATCGCGGCTGGGGCTATGCCGACGTGCTGCCCTATTTCCGCCGACTGGAGAAGCGGATCGGCGAGGGCGAGGACACCTATCGCGGCCGCGACGGCAACCTCATCGTCACCACCATGAACTGGCGCGATCCGCTCTGCGAGGCCTTCATGGAAGGCGCGGTCTCGCTCGGCATTCCCCGCAATCCCGATTACAACGGCAAGACCCAGGAAGGCGTCTCCTACTGCCAGCGCACCATCAACAACGGCCTGCGCGTCTCCGGCGCCACCGCGTTCCTCAAGCCGGCGATGAAGCGGCCCAACGTGCATGTGCATACGCATGCGCACGCGACCGAGATCATCTTCGAGGGCAAGCGCGCCGTCGGCGTGCGCTACATGAAGGGCGGCCGCGGCGGCCATCCCGTCGAAGTGCGCGCCAACAAGGAGGTGATCCTCTCAGGCGGCAGCTATAATTCGCCGCAGCTGCTGCAGCTCTCCGGCATCGGCTCGCCGGATCTGTTGCAGCAGCACGGCATCGCCGTGCGTCACGCGCTGCCGGTCGGCGAGGGCCTGCAGGATCACTACGCCCCGCGCACGGTGGCGCGGGTCAAGGACATCAAGACCATCAACGAGCTCCGCCGCGGCTGGCGTCTCTGGGTCGAGGCGGCGAAATGGGCCACCGCGCGCCGCGGCCTGCTGTCGCTGTCGCCGACCATGGTCTATTGCTTCTGGCATTCCGGCGAGAGCGCGGAGAGCTCCGATCTGCAGCTTACCTTCACGCCGGCAAGCTACAAGGAGGGCGTGCAGGGCCAGCTCGAGGATGAGCCCGGCATGACGGTGGCGTCCTGGCAGCAGCGGCCGGAGAGCCGCGGCTATGTCCGCATCCGCTCATCCGATCCGTTCGCGCCGCCGATCATCCAGACCAATTATCTCGATGCCGAGCTCGACCGCCGCGTCATCGTCGGCGGCATGAAGCTCGCGCGCAAATTGCTGAAGTCCGCGCCGCTGTCGCCCTATTACGCCTACGAGGATTTCCCCGGCCCCAACGTCAACACAGACGACGAATTCTTGCACGCCGCCACCGAGCGCGGCACCACCACGTTCCACCCCGGCTGCACCTGCCGCATGGGCCCGGCGGATTCCACCTGGGCGGTGGTCGACGACCATCTCCGCGTCCACGGCCTCGAAAGCCTCCGCGTCATCGACGCCTCGGTCATGCCGCGCATGATCTCGGCGAACCTCAATGCATCCACCATGATGATCGCCGACCGCGCCTCCGACCTGATCCGCGGCAAGCAGCCGATGGAAGCCGCAAGGATTCCGGACGCCGCGGTGGCGTGAGGCACGACTGCGTAGGGTGGGTTAGCGTAGCGTAACCCACCACTTCTGCCGATGCAGAAACGAAAGAGGTGGGTTACGCTGACGCTAACCCACCCTACGAGACCGGCTGTGTCGCTGCCCCGTCAACCCCTTCCCGCAAAAATATTCCGCTTTACCGAAATTCGGAATTGCGGCATAACCTGAACAGCCCGGCCCGACGAAGAGGGGCGGTTCGCGAGTCGTTCGAAACGCGGGCCGGGTTGCGGTGGACGCGGCAGCGTCGGCACGATGGGTGCGGGCAGGGCGGGTAGTCCCTGTGAGCCCGAGGCCCCCGTGCAGACGAACGGCGCTGAAGTCCGGCGAAGCCTCTTGGCGAAGCCGGATGAGCTGCGTACGGCAAAACCGTGTGGTCCTGGCCGTCGTTGCTACGGTCAAGCTGGCTGCGGAGATGCGCGCGAACCCAACCGGGCGGACGGCATCGTCAATTCGCGGGGCGAGGGAGGCCAGAAGGAATTCGGCTCCCGGGAGAGCGCGGCATAAGCCGTCCGACCATCGCGCAGGGAAGGCCGAGTGATCGGCGACACCTGTATGCTGCTGTGCGGTTTTCTGCGTGTGCTTTTCGCGCAGCGGACCGCGGGTGCCCTTCGGCACCCGGTCTTCCCTGCGCCCTCTTTCTTTTGGGCGACGGAATGAAGCAAAGCTCGGGCGAGATGAGCCGCGAGGCTGCGAAGGTATGTCAGCAAATTGAATTGGCTTGCTCCGTCATTGCGAGCGCAGCGAAGCAATCCAGACTGTCAATGCGGAAAGATTCTGGATTGCTTCGCTGCGCTCGCAATGACGATGGGGAAGCAGGCGGGTGCCACACTCTCACTGTCATCGCCCGGCTTGACCGGGCGATCCAGTATTCCGAGACAGGAGTGATTCAATCGAGATGCTGCGGCGTACTGGATTCCCCGCCTTCGCGGGGAATGACACCAATGTTTGAAGCGACAGCGGGGCGCTATCGCGAGCGAGCCCGAGGCTCACACTTCCCGTCGACTCAAGAACGCCAGCCGCTCGAACAGATGCACGTCCTGCTCGTTCTTCAGCAGCGCGCCGTGCAGGGGCGGAATCAGCTTGCGCGGGTCCCGTTCGCGCAGCTGCTCGGCGCTCATGTCCTCGTTGAGCAGCAGCTTGAGCCAGTCCAAGAGCTCCGAGGTCGACGGCTTCTTCTTCAGGCCGGGCACCTCGCGGACCTCGAAGAAGATGCGCAGGGCTTCTTCCACGAGGCGCTTCTTGATGCCGGGGAAGTGAACGTCGACGATGCGGCCCATCGTGTCGGCGTCGGGGAACTTGATGTAGTGGAAGAAGCAGCGGCGCAGGAACGCGTCCGGCAGCTCCTTCTCGTTGTTGGAGGTGATCATCATGATCGGGCGCTGCTTGGCCTTGATCGTCTCGCCGGTCTCGTAGACATGGAATTCCATGCGGTCGAGCTCGAGCAAGAGGTCGTTGGGGAATTCGATGTCGGCCTTGTCGATCTCGTCGATCAGGAGCACCGGGCGCTGCTCGCTGGTGAAGGCGTCCCACAGCTTGCCGCGCTTGATGTAGTTCCTGATGTCGGACACGCGCGCATCGCCGAGCTGGCTGTCGCGCAGGCGCGATACCGCGTCGTATTCGTAGAGGCCCTGCTGCGCCTTGGTGGTGGACTTGATGTGCCAGGTCAGAAGCGGCGCGTTCAGCGCCTTCGCCACTTCCTCCGCCAGCACCGTCTTGCCAGTGCCGGGCTCGCCCTTCACCAGGAGCGGGCGCTCCAGCACGATCGAAGCGTTGACGGCGACCTTGAGGTCATCGGTCGCAACATAGTCCTTGGTGCCGGTAAATTTCATTGCGCGTCCTTGTTGGTCGTCGTCGCAAGGCATTGCCAGTCTCAATGGCCTTGCTCACGACAAGCGAACGGCCGCTCGCGGCGGCCGTTCCTGGTTCGGTCAGGCTTTCAGACCCGTTTTATCAGCGAAAGGATGACGAGCACAATCACCGCGCCGATCGTGGCATCGACGATGGCGCCGATCGTGCCGGTTGCCAGCTGGATGTGCAGCTGCGGCAGCACCCAGCTCGCCACCAGCGCGCCGATGATGCCGACGACGATGTTGCCGACCAGCCCAAATCCCGCCCCGTGGACAATCTTGCCGGCCAGCCAGCCGGCGATCGCGCCGATGATGAGCGCGGCGACAATTCCCATTGCAAACGTTCCCCAAACCACCCCGTGAAGGCCGCCAATTCTAGAGCAAAAAGCCTGCCGGTCCAGCCTCAGTCGAAGCGCTCGCGCTTCACCTCTCCCGATGGGAGAGGTGAAGCGGCGCCCCTTGACGTCCGCCACCCGACGGGCAATCTGTCACCCATGTTCCTGCAATTCTTCACCTCTCTGCGCGATGCGCAGGTCCCCGTGACGCTGCGCGAATACCTCACGCTGATGGAGGCGCTCGACGCCGACCTTGCGGACTACACGGTCGAGAACTTTTATTACCTGTCGCGCGCCTCGCTGGTGAAGGACGAGCGCAATCTCGACAAGTTCGACCGCGTCTTCGGCACCGTGTTCAAGGGGCTGGAAAGCCTGCTCGACGCCATGGAGAAGGCCGAGATCCCCGAGGAGTGGCTGAAGAAGCTCGCCGAGAAATACCTGACCGAAGAAGAGAAGAAGCAGATTGAGGCGATGGGCTGGGACAAGCTCATGGAGACCCTGAAGAAGCGCCTCGAGGAGCAGAAGGGCCGTCACCAGGGCGGCAGCAAGTGGATCGGCACCGCCGGCACCTCGCCGTTCGGCGCGCACGGCTATAACCCCGAAGGCGTGCGGATCGGCCAGGAGAAGAACCGCAACAACCGCGCCGTGAAGGTGTGGGACAAGCGCGAGTTCAAGGATCTCGACGGCAATGTCGAGCTCGGCATCCGCAACATCAAGGTGGCGCTGCGGCGCCTGCGCAAATTCGCCCGCACCGGCGCGCCGGACGAGCTCGATCTCGACACCACCATTCGCGAGACCGCCAATCACGGCTATCTCGACGTGCACATGCGACCCGAGCGGCGCAACGCGGTGAAGCTCTTGGTGTTCTTCGACATTGGCGGCTCGATGGATGCGCATATCGAGCAGGTCGAGGAGCTGTTCTCGGCGGCAAAGAGCGAGTTCAAGCATATGGAGTATTTCTACTTCCACAATTGCCTCTATGAGGGCGTGTGGAAGCAGAACAAGCGCCGCTTCACCGATCGCACGCCGACCTGGGACGTGCTGCACAAATACCCGCACGACTACAAGGTCGTGTTCGTCGGCGACGCCTCGATGTCGCCTTACGAGATCATGGTGCCCGGCGGCTCGGTCGAGCACGTCAACGAGGAGCCGGGCTCGGTCTGGCTCGACCGCATCATCCGCACCTATCCGCATACGGTGTGGCTGAATCCGGTGCAGCAGAAGCACTGGGACTATTCGGAATCCACCACCATCATCAAGCGCATCTTCGCCAATCGGATGTATCCGATCACGATCGAGGGGCTGGAAGCCGCGATGAAGGAATTGACGCACTGATGCCTCCCGTCGTCATTCCGGGGCGCCCGAAGGGCGAACCCGGAATCCATCGGGCGCAGTGCATGTAGAGGAATGGATTCCGGGCTCGCGCTACGCGCGCCCCGGAATGACAACAAGAGGGAGAAGCACGTGCCCCAGACCATCACCCGCGGCATCAAGGCGCTGATCGACGAGGCCAATGCCGAGATCGAGACGCTCACCGCCAAGGACGCGATCGAGATCTCCAAGAACGGCGACGTCGTCATCGTCGACATCCGCGATTCCCGCGAGATCGAGCGCGACGGCCGCATCCCCGGCGCCTTCGCCTGCACCCGCGGCATGCTCGAATTCTGGATCGACCCGCAGAGCCCGTACGCCAAGCCGATCTTCCAGGAGGACAAGAAGTTCGTGTTCCACTGCGCCGGGGGCTTACGCTCTGCGCTCGCGGCCAAGACCGCGCAAGACATGGGCCTCAAGCCCGTCGCCCACATCGCCGGCGGCTACGCCGCCTGGCGCGATGCCGGGGGGCCCACGGAGAAATGGGAGCCGAAGAAGAAGGGGTGACCCCTCTCGTCATTCCGGGGCGCGACGAAGTCGCGAGCCCGGAATCCATTCATCCGCCGACTCTGCCGCGCGATGGATTCCGGGCTCGCGCTGCGCGCGCCCCGGAATGACAGCAAGGAAAAGCCCATGACCATCGCCACCGACCCCCTCGTCTCCACCGAATGGCTCGCTGCTCACATCGGCGATGCCAACGTCAAGATCCTCGACGCCAGCTTCAAGCTGCCGGGCGTGCTGCCGCTGCCGAAGGACGATTATCTCGCCGCGCATCTGCCGGGCGCCGTGTTCTTCGACGTCGATGCGGTGTCGGATCATTCCAACCCGCTGCCGCACATGTTTCCGAGCGCGGAGCAGTTCGGCCGCGACGTGGGCAATCTCGGCATCTCCAACGCGGACACCGTCGTGCTCTATGATGCCGGCGGCTGGGTCGCAGCGCCTCGTGCGTGGTGGATGTTCCTGTCCTACGGCCACAGCAACGTGCGCATTCTCAATGGCGGCCTGAAGAAGTGGCGCACCGAGGGACGCGCGACCGAGAGCGGTGAGGTCAAGCCGAAGCCTGCGACCTTCACGGCGAGCTATGACGCAAACCGCGTGCGCAGCATGCAGCAACTGATCGCCAATGTCGAAAGCCGCAACGAGCAGGTGATCGACGCGCGCGCCGCCGATCGCTTCGAAGGCCGCGCGCCCGAGCCGCGCCCGGGCATCCGCTCCGGCCACATCCCCGGCGCCCGCAACGTGCCCTACAATCTGCTGTTCGATGCCGCGACCGGCGAGATGAAGCCGCTCGACGAGCTCCGCGCCGCCTTCACCAATGCCGGTGTCAAGCTGGATGCGCCGATCGTGACGAGCTGCGGCTCCGGCGTCTCGGCCGGCGTGCTGACGCTCGCGCTCTACCGCCTCGGCATCACCGACACCGCGCTCTATGACGGCTCGTGGTCGGAATGGGGCCAGGCCGGCGGCCCGGCCATCGCGACCGGCCCGGCGTGATATGAGTATTGGATGCGTTCGCGCTTCCACAGCGTCATGGCCGGGCTTGTCCCGGCCATCCACGCCTTGACGCGCAGTACGAAGAACGTGGATGCCCGGGACAAGCCCGGGCATGACGACCTCTGTGAGCGTTCCAGATCGGCTCCCGCAAGCGGGGCGAGGTGAAGAAGATCACCGCGTGCGTGCGGTCGTTGTTGTCGCGAAAGCCGGCTGCTGCTGACCGAACGGATCGAGCTGCTGCTGCAGCTGCTGAGGCGGCGGGCGCCGCACCACGCGCTGGCGCTTCTTGGCCTTGGCCTTGCGCTTGGTCGCCTTGCTGTCCGACTTGGTGCTCTCGACCTTGCTGTTCTCGGTTCTGGCCTTCGCCGGCGCGTCCGTCGCCGCCGTGGCAGCGTTCAGCGCAGCGAGCCTTGCGGAGGCGACATCGAGCGCCGCGGCGGCGAGGGCCGGGTCAGCCGGTTCCGGCTCGTTGGCGATTGCGGCAGGCTGGGCCTCGGGAATCCCGGCCGTGGTGTCGGCGGGGGTCAGCGTATCAATCGAAGCCGGCGCTGCGGCCGCCACCGTCGGTTCGGGCTTGGCTGGTTCGATGGCCGGCACTTCAGCCAGGGGCGCGGCGGCCTCAGGCTGGACGTCGGTCTCGGTCGTGAGTGCGGCCACCTGTTCGGGCTCGCTCAAGGGCAGAGCGATGGTCGGCACTTGGTCGCGCAGCGATGGCGTGGTCTCGGCGGGCGGCTCCGGCTCGGCCCGCAGCACCGCGAGCACCGGCTGGGCCGGCTCGGGCGCTTGCGCAAACACCTGCTCCTGCGGCCCGTTCCGCCAGCCGGGGTTGTTAACATATTGCTGATGGGTCGCCCGGAGCAGCGCGGCGGCCCCTAGGCCGAACACCAGGATGGAGGTTGACAGCAGGATCGCGGCAAACAGGAAGCGAAAGCCGGGAAGCATTGAGCGATTGCGAATTTCCGCCCCGGCGGCGGAGTGGCCGGGGCTCAAGAGCCATCTGAACGCGGTGACGGTACTGCTTGCCGCGTTCGCCACGCGGGATCGGAGCTCAAAAAGGTGGCGAATCAGGCTGATTCGACCATATCGCAACGTCTCCGCATCGTTCCGTTAAAATCGCGGTCGACCGTCGCGCCAATCGAAGGCGCGACACGATTTCAGCCCCGTGATGCAACGGGGCAACGGTAGTCTTGCGGATCACAAATCGGCAAATCCGGCGCAAATACGCCTGATATGTCTTGAATGTGCCGCTATCTTCCGTCATCTGGCCGTTAACGGTCCGATCGGGCTTGGGGACTATACAAGAGCGATGATGATCAAACACTTTCTGACGATATGCGCTGCCGCAACAGTCGCTGCGGCGGGAACCTCGCTCGCTCAGGCTCAGAGCTATCCGATCCAGCAGGTGCCCGGCTATGGCGCACCGGCCGAATATCGGCCCGGTGACCGCATGCCAAATTTCGACGCGCTCGACGAAGACGACGAGGCGATGCCGCATGCCTCGCTGCCGCCGCCCGGTCCGGCCGACGATCCGCGGTACGGTCGTCCGATGAGCGCGCCTCCGGTCTATTCGGCTGCCCCGCCCCAAGGTCCGGTGATGTCGCCGGATGATCCGCGCTATGGGCGCCCGGCTGGCGCCCCGCCGGTCTATTCGGCCGCGCCGCAGGGCCCCGTGATGTCGCCCGACGATCCCCGCTACGGCCGGCCCGCCGGTCCGCCGGCGGTGATCTACGCCGACCGTCCGCCTCAGCAATCGCCCGCCAATGATGGCCTGCGTCCGCCCGAGGCTGTGGGCGGTCCTGCCGCGACCGGGGCGGTCCAGGCCGGACAGCCGCCCGTGGGCACGGATGGCCGCCCGGTGGCCTTGGCCGCGCTGCCGCCCGAGGAGCAGCCCGATGCTGCACCGGTGCAGCTGCCGCCGAACCTGCGCCGTCAGGAGGTCGCGTTCCAGACCAAGGAGCCGGCCGGCACGCTCGTGGTCGATACGCCCAACACCTACCTCTATTACGTGCTCGGAGGCGGCCGTGCGATCCGCTACGGTGTCCGCGTCGGCCGCGACGGCTTCACTTGGACCGGCGTGCAGAAGATCACCCGCAAGGCCGAGTGGCCGGATTGGCATCCGCCGACCGAGATGATCGAGCGCCAGCCCTATCTGCCGCGCTTCATGGCCGGCGGCCCGGGCAATCCGCTCGGCGCCCGCGCGATGTATCTCGGCTCGACCGTCTACCGCATCCACGGCACCAACCAGCCCTCGACGATCGGCAAGTTCGTCTCCTCCGGCTGCATCGGCATGCTGAACGAGGACGTCTCCGACCTGTTCGAGCGCGTCAAGGTCGGCACCCGCGTTGTCGTGATGCCGGGTGGTCCGCCGCCGGGAACGGCGACGGCCTCCGCCGCGCCGACGCAGAGCGCTGCCGGGCCGGCTCCGATGTCCGCCCAGGCGGGCCCGGTCCCGGGGACGCAGCCCACCGTTGTGCCGCCGCTGCCCGCGCCGGTCACCGTGCGCTGAGGGCCTCAACTCGATGAGATTGCGAAGGGCGTGCCGTCGGCACGCCCTTTTCGTTCAGGCCAGCTTCCGCGGCAGATCGCCGCCTTTGGTGAAGGCGGCGATCGCCTCGACCATCTGGCCGTAATGGATGCGCAGACCATCCGTGGTGGCGTAGCCCAGATGCGGCGTCAGCACGAGATTGTCGAGCTTGCGGAAGGGATGGTCGACCGGCAGCGGCTCGACCGAGAACACGTCCAATCCGGCACCTGCGATCTTGCGCTGCTGCAAAGCGTCCAGCAGCGCCTGCTCATCCACGATCGGCCCGCGCGCGGTATTGACCAGGAAGGCCGTCGGTTTCATCCGCGCAAGATCCGCGCGGCTGACGAGGCCACGCGAGCGCTCGCTCAAGACCACGTGGATGGTGACGATGTCGGCCTTGGCGAACAGCTCCTCCTTGGTGGCGTAGCCGACGCCGACGGCCGCGCAATTCTCCGCGGTGAGGTTCGGGCTCCAGGCGATCACGTTCATGCCGAACGCCTTCGCAATGCCCGCCATCTTGCTGCCGAGCTTGCCGAGCCCGACGACGCCGAGCGTCAGCCCTTCGATCTCGACACCGGCAAAGGTCTGCCAGGACTCGCCCGCATGCATCCGCGCGTTCTCGCGGCCGATGCCGCGGGTCAACTCCAGGATCAGACCCATGGCGAGCGGCGCCGTCGGATCACGGGAATATTGCGTGCCGCCGATGGCGATGCCGCGCGCTTTCGCGGCCTCGATGTCGATCGCAGCGTTGCGCATGCCCGACGTCAGCAGCAGCTTCAGCTTCGGCAGGCGATCGAACAGGCTCTTGGGAAACGCCGTGCGCTCGCGCATCGCGCAGATGATTTCGAAGTCGGTGAGCGCACTGGCTGCGGCCTGCTCGGAGGCGAAGGGATGGCTGAACACGGTGACGTCGACGCGATCCGACAATTTCGGCCAGTCGGCGACGTCGAGGGCGAGATTGAAATAGTCGTCGAGGATTGCGCAGCGCAGCCGGCTCATCAGCGTTCATCCATGGCGAGAGGTGAAGGCGCCGGGCGGGCGCCGTCATCGGAACCTGGCCATGGTTTGCGCGCAATCGCGCCGGCGCGCAAGCAGCCTGCGCCTTCAAAAATCCGATAGGAGATCGTCGCTCAGAGGTCGCGGGGCTTCAAGCGGAACGGTGCATCCATGCCGTGCTTGGCGCGCCAGGCGGGGCCGGGGCCGCGCATGTAATGCAGCTCGGGCCGGTAGGGATTGAAGGCGGTGACGAAGAAGCGCTTCCAGAAGGCCTTGATCTCCGAGGCGAACCCGGAGTCGCGCCCGGCTCCTGCCGGAACAGGAAGAGAATGGGTCTCGATCAGAGCCATGATGCGGCCTCGCTGTGCTCCCCGTTCGTTCTGAGCGGGTGGCGCTGTTTCCGCGCGAAACCGAGCTTTGGCCTGATTTATTAAAAGATGGTTTCAATTGTCCGGATCGGTGGCCGGATGGTTTCCTGACCGTATTCATCCGTGGTGAACGGACGGAAAACGTTGCCCTTTGGGGGCGGGATCGCTACATCGGCGGCAAGCAAATTTCCTCAAATCGAAGGTTTCACGGGACCGATGGCGCGCCAGTTCATCTATTTCATGCAGGGCCTGACCAAGAGCTACCCGACCCGGAAGGTGCTCGATAACATCCATCTGAGCTTCTACCCGGACGCCAAGATCGGCGTGCTCGGCGTCAACGGCTCGGGTAAGTCAACGCTGCTCAAGATCATGGCCGGTCTCGACAAGGAATACACCGGCGAAGCCTGGGTCGCCGAGGGCGCCCGCGTCGGCTATCTCGAGCAGGAGCCGCAGCTCGATTCCAAGCTGACCGTGCGCGAAAACGTCATGCAGGGCGTCGCCAAGCAGAAGGCGATCCTGGACCGTTACAACGAGCTCGCGGTCAACTATTCGGACGAGACCGCCGACGAGATGACCAAGCTGCAGGACGAGATCGAGGCCCAGGGCCTGTGGGATCTCGACAGCAAGGTCGACCAGGCCATGGACGCGCTGCGCTGTCCGCCCGACGATGCCGACGTGACTAAGCTCTCGGGCGGTGAGCGCCGCCGCGTCGCGCTGTGCCGCCTGCTGCTCGACCAGCCCGAGCTCTTGCTGCTGGACGAGCCGACCAACCATCTCGACGCGGAATCCGTGTCGTGGCTGGAAGGGCACCTGCGCAACTATCCCGGTGCGATCCTGATCGTCACCCACGACCGTTACTTCCTCGACAACGTCACCGGCTGGATCCTCGAGCTCGATCGTGGCCGCGGCATCCCGTACGAGGGCAATTACTCGTCCTGGCTGGTGCAGAAGCAGAAGCGTCTGGAGCAGGAGGGTCGCGAGGATGCGGCGCACCAGAAGACGCTGGCCCGCGAACAGGAATGGGTCGCCTCGTCGCCGAAGGCCCGCCAGGCCAAGTCGAAGGCGCGCTACCAGCGCTATGAGGAGCTGCTGAAGAAGGCGAGCGAGAAGCAGACCCAGACCGCGCAGATCATCATCCCGGTCGCCGAGCGGCTCGGCGCCAACGTGGTCGATTTCGAAGGCCTGAGCAAAGGCTTCGGCGATCGTCTCCTGATCGACGATCTCACCTTCAAGCTGCCGCCGGGCGGCATCGTCGGCGTGATCGGTCCGAACGGCGCCGGCAAGACCACGCTGTTCAAGATGATCACCAAGCAGGAGACGCCTGACAAGGGCACGATCACGGTCGGCGAGACCGTGCATCTCGGTTACGTCGACCAGTCGCGCGACGCGCTCGACGGCAAGAAGACCGTGTGGGAGGAGATCTCTGGCGGCAACGAACTGATCCTGCTCGGCAAGAAGGAAGTCAACTCGCGCGGCTATTGCTCGTCGTTCAACTTCAAGGGCGCGGACCAGCAGAAGAAGGTCGGCGCGCTCTCGGGCGGTGAACGCAACCGCGTCCACCTCGCCAAGATGCTGAAGTCTGGCGCCAACGTCCTGCTGCTCGACGAACCGACCAACGACCTCGACGTCGACACGCTGCGCGCGCTCGAAGAGGCGCTAGAGGATTTTGCCGGCTGCGCAGTCATCATCAGCCACGATCGCTGGTTCCTCGACCGCATCGCGACGCACATCCTCGCCTTCGAGGGCGAGAGCCACGTCGAATGGTTCGAAGGCAATTTCCAGGATTACGAGAAGGACAAGATGCGCCGGCTCGGCCAGGACAGCATCATCCCGCACCGCGTGAAGTACAAGAAGCTGACGCGGTGATCGCGGCATGATGCGGCGGGCGCTTATTGCTGCGGTGATCGTTATCGCCTGCGGCTGCTCGCCCGCCCATGCTGGCGACGCCGCCTTCACACAGTTCATCGCCTCGTTGTGGCCGGAAGCGCAGGAGGCCGGCGTCTCGCGCAAGACGTTCGAGGAGCAGACGCGCGGACTCGAGCCCGATTACAAGCTGCCCGATCTGCTCTTGCCCGGGCGGCCGGCGACTGGCGCGCCGTCGCAGGCCGAGTTCGTGCAGGTGCCGGCCGACTACGTCAAGGAAGCCTCGATCGCGCGGCTTGCAGGCGAGGGGCAGCGGCTGCTCCAAAAGCATCGTACCTCGCTGGACGAGATCGAGAAGAAGTCCGGGGTGCCGGCGACCGTCATGCTCGCCATCTGGGGCCGCGAGACAGACTATGGCCGGCACACGTTGCCCTACGATCTGGTGCGCGTACTGGCGACGCAGGCCTATGTCGGACGCCGAAAGGATCAGTATCGCAACGAGTTCATTGCCGCGCTCAAGATCCTCGATGAGGCCGTCGTCACGCGCAAGGACATGCGCTCGTCCTGGGCCGGCGCGACCGGCCTCACCCAGTTCCTGCCGTCCGAATATTACAAGCATGGCGTCGATTTCGACGGCGATGGCCGCATTGACATCTGGCACTCGGTGCCGGATGCGCTGGCCTCGGCTGCGCAGCAGCTCGTCAACAAGGGTTGGCAGAGCGGCGTGCGCTGGGCTTACGAGGTGCAGGCGCCGCCGAAGGTCGATTGCACGACGGGCGTGCCAGAGGTGACGAAGCCGATCGGCCAATGGCTGCGCGAGGGTTTTGTCCCGGTACGCGGCCAAAAGCTCAGCGCCGCCGAGCAGGCGCAGCCGGCCTCGCTGCTCCAGCCCGAAGGCATCTACGGCCCGTCATTCCTGACCACGAAGAATTACTTCGTCATCAAGGAATACAATTTCTCCGATCTCTACGTGCTGTTCGTCGGCCATCTCAGCGACCGCATGACGAGCCCGCTGCCGTTCGCAACGCCCTGGTCCGCCTCGAAGCAATTGCGCACCAAGGACGTCGAGACCATGCAGCGCGGGTTGATGCGGATCGGACTCTACAAGGACAAGATCGACGGCAAGGCCGGCATGCAGACGCGTGCCGCGCTCGGCGCCTATCAGAAGTCGGCGGGCCTCAAGGTCGATTGCTGGCCGAGCGAAGAGGTGCTGCGTTCGATCCAGGCGGCGCGATAGCGTGCGCAAACAAAAAGCCCGGCCAATGCTCTCGGCCGGGCTTTCCGATCGCGGCGCGCATGCGCCAGGCAATCAGATCAGTAGCAAACGCGAACCGGACGGCTGACCCAGCCGTAGCCGTCCCAATAGCGCTCGCGGCGCCAATAGCAGGGCGCGGGCGGCGGGGGCTCGGCGATGTAAACGGGGCCGCCATAGGCGGGACGGCTGGAGGCGATGGCGCCGCCGACGATGGCGCCACCGATCAGGCCGGCTGCGATACCGGCGCCGACGCCGTCATGGGCCTTCGCGGACGGAGCGGCGGTCACCAGCGAACCGGCGACCGTCGCGACCGTGAGCGCGGCAACTAAAGTCTTGTTCATGCTCTTGGCTCTCCTGGGAGATGGGTTCCTCCTGTTAGAGGCGCCCGGGTTTCAAAGGTTCACGCACACTCTGATGGAATTGGCCTTGCAGCTAGGAAGCGCGCAAATGGTCAATCCACGGTAAACGCACACGGAGCTGTGACGAGAAAAAGCGGTCTTTTTCAGGCCCTGAGATGAACGGCGCATCCGTAGTCAACCGGCTTGGCGCGCCTCAGCCGCAGACTCGGACGCGACGGACGCGCCAGGCATAGCCATCCCAGAAGCGCTGCTTCTGCCAGACGCAGGCGCCGTAATAGTCGTCGGCAACATAGCCTGGACCCGGGGCGTAGTAGCGCGGCGGATAGTAACCCGGCCCATAGTAGCCATAGCTTGGTCCGTAATAATACGGAGAAGCCAGCGCGCCGCCGACAATGGCGCCGCCGATGATCCCGGCCGCCACGCCTGCCGCGACACCGCGCTGGGCATGGGCCGGCGTTCCGGCCGTCAGGGCCAGAATGGCGACGGCAGCGACCGCCAGGAGCGACTTCTTCATTGCTTGACCTTTCAGACGAACACGCGGGAACCTTTGGACCGCAAGGTTCCATATTTCGCTTGAATGATCAATGAACGGCACCTTTGCCGGAGACGACCAATTGGTATGGGTCCCACCGGGAGACGATGATGGGCAACGCGATGGTTAATGCTCTGATTGCGGCCGGGATCGTTTTCGCGATCGGCTACGGCTGGATCGCACATCTCCAGAACCGCGCACGGCGCTCCCGCGCCACCGCCGGCAGCCACGGAGGGAGTAGCGGGGACAGCACCTATTCCGGGACGAATGACGGCTTCTCGCTGGGAAGCTGGTTCTCCGGCGGCAGTTCGGGGAACCCGAGCGACGGCGCAAGCTGTTCGAGCAGCGATAGCAGCAGTAGCGGCGGCGACTGCGGAGGCGGTGGCGACGGCGGTGGAGGAGGCGGCGGTGGCGGCGACTAGTCCGGCTACAATCTTGATCCAGCGCAAGAGCTTGATTTAGAGCCGTTCTAGGCTTTGATCAGGCCAGTTTGGAATAGCTTCAAATACCTGTTTTTCCTTTTGCATCCGGCCGGCCTGTTAAATATCGATGATGGCGCATCACCGAAGGGCCTGCCGCTTCCATGATCGTTTGTTCCTGTAATGTGCTGAGCGATGATGATATCCGCGCCGCCGTCGCCGAGTCCGACGACGCCGTGCGGCATGCCAAACAGGTCTATGGCTGTCTCGGCTGCAGCGCCGAATGCGGCCGCTGCGCCCGGACGATCAAGAGTATCATCGACGAAGCGCTCGGCCCCTGTGCGCAGTCCTGCTGCGCCGGCTGCCCGCATAGCCACACCGTGGCCGCCAACGACGAGACCGCCGAACCCGCCGAGTTCGCCCTCGCGGCCTGCTGAAAACTTCCGCAATTCCGGCTGAGCTTTTCCCCGGCTGGGTTCCCGTAGCCGGTTGCTCTCGCTCGCAAAGTGATTTAGAAGCGTTCTAAACTCGGTTTGGGACCGATTTGGACTGCAAGAGCTGGAGTGAACCATGCAGGGCGACGCAAAAGTCATCGACTATCTCAACAAGGCGCTGCGTCACGAACTGACTGCGATCAATCAGTACTGGCTGCATTACCGCTTCCTCGACAATTGGGGCCTGCTGGACATGGCCAAGGTCTGGCGCAAGGAGTCCATCGAGGAGATGGAGCACGCCGACAAGCTCACCGAGCGGATCCTGTTCTTCGACGGCTTTCCGAACATGCAGGTGCTCGATCCCCTGCGCATCGGCCAGAACGTCAAGGAGATCATCGAGTGCGATCTCGCCGCCGAGATGAGCGCGCGGGCGCTCTATCAGGAAGCGGCGACCTACTGTCACAGCGCCAAGGACTATGTCACACGCGACCTGTTTGAGAAGCTGATGAGCGACGAGGAGCACCACATCGACTTCCTCGAGACCCAGCTCGATCTGATCGGCCGCATCGGCCTTGAGCTCTACACCCAGAAGCATGTCGGCGGGCTCGAGGGCGAGGGGCACTAAGCTCGGGCCCGGCTCCCTCCATCGTCATGGCCGGGCTTGACCCCGGCCATCCACGTGCTGCCGCACGACGTTTCGGTTTGCGGAACCGCTCTCGGCTACAGCTGCGTCTTGTAGAGCTCTTCCACGGCCTCCTGGCTCGCCGGTTCGCCGAGGCCGGTCTGCTCGTGAATGACCGTGACGATGCTCGGCATCACCGAGCGCTGCACCTTCTCCGACGACCACAGCTTCGAGCGCATCAGCGCCTTGCCGCAGTGGAAATAGACCTCGCTGACCGCGACATTCAGCACCGCGCGCGGCGGCTTGCCGAATTCCACCATCGAGGCGAGCAGATCCGGGTCGGCCGACAGCGTGCCGCGGCCGCCGACGCGCAGCGTCTCCTCGATGCCCGGCACGAAGAACAGCAAATGCACGAAGCCTGAGCCTTCGACCACGTTGCGGAAACTGTCGATGCGGTTGTTGCCGGAGCGGTCGGGCATCAACAGCTGGTTGGGGCCGGCGACGCGGACGAAGCCGATGCCGCCGCCGCGCGGCGAAGCGTCGACGCTGCCGTCCGCTCCCGATGTCGCGAGCACGCAGAATGGCGACATCTCGATGAATTTCTTCGCATGCGCATCGATCGCGGGCCGTGCCTTCGCGATCACGCGCGGGCTCGGCTTGGCATAGATGGCGGCGAGGTCTTCGGCGCTAAGATCGGTCAACGGCGTGCCTCCGCTTCAGCTAGGCTTCAAGCTACCCGATCGGGCCGTCGCCAGCCAATGGAAATCACCAAGGCGCGTTACACCGCATCCGCCGGCACGAAGCAGCTGATGATGATCGAGCCGCGGTGGTGGACGTACCACACCACGGCCTGGCCGATCGGGTTGCCCTGGTTGCGGATGATGGCGCGTTCGGGCACCTCCATCCATTGTCCCTCGATCGGCACCCAATAGGCGCCATTGCGCACGTCGTATTCAGTGCGATGGCCATCGGAGATGTCACAGCAGGGAACCCCGTTCGGCGCGATCACGCTCTTGAACCAGGCGCGGATGTCGGGCGGAACGTGGTCGTATTGGCCATTGTCGCGCGCGAACGCAACGTTAGCCAGCGCTGTCGCCGCAACCAGCCAAACGCACAGTGCGAGCCTGTGCATGCGATCCTCCTCATCGCGTATCGTGCCATGGGCGCGCGATTGTCCTGCGCGTCTTTCCCTATCGTTGGCACGGATTAAGCCTGAGCCGTCACTGCAATGCATGCTCAAATAATATGCGATGCCGGCGCCCCGCTTATGATGCGCTGCGAGATGCAGCTTGTGGCGATGCGCATCCACCAAGTTGGTCGCAGAAGCGAGAAGGGGGATGTAGGATTTCGGCTCGGACCTTCGTCTTCAGGAAAACGCCGGGAGAAAGTGCATGTGCCGCAACATCAAGACGCTGTTCAACTTCGAGCCGCCGGCGACGGAGGATGAGATCCACGCCAGCGCGCTGCAATTCGTGCGAAAGCTGTCGGGTTTCAACAAGCCGTCGCAGGCCAACGAGGTGGCGTTCGAGCGTGCGGTGGCCGAGGTCTCCGAGGCGGCGCGAAAACTCCTGACCTCGCTGCATACCAATGCGCCGGCGCGCGACCGCGAGGTTGAGGCGGAAAAGGCGAAAGAGCGTTCGCGGCTGCGCTTCGGTGCGTGAGCTCAGGCAGCGTGCTCCGTGATCTGGCTCACGGTATCTGCTGCCTCAGCTTGCGATGATGGCGGCCGGGGTTTTGATCGCCCGGAGCACGACATGAGCCACCCCCTTCTTCCTTTGAAAGCAGGTGCCATCGTCTTCACGCTGCTGTGGACCGCGTGGATGATGTGGTGGAGCGGCTCGTTCTCGAGCGCGAATGTGATCATCCTCGCCCTGTGCGGCGCGGCGGTCGGCTATCTCTGGTATCGCGCCATGCGCTGGCAGTTCGAGCGCATGGGCATGCTGCCGCGGCGCGAGGATCGGCCCGACTAGACCCGTCGGCTATCCTTGCCCTGCTTCTTCTTTTTCTTTTTCTTCCGGTGATCGTCGACGTCATCGCCCTCGTCATCGACGGTTGCCTCGTCGGTCTCCTGGACGGCGGCTTCGAGCGCTTCGCGCTCAGCGGCTTCGCGCTCGCGCTGGCGGCGGCGTTCGTCCCAGGCGTCGAAGAGCTGGTCAAGCCAGGGCAGCACCTGCTCGATCGACGGCAATTGGCCGGGCGGACCCGGCTCGCCGCGCGGGCCTTGCGGCCCCGCCGGTCCCTGCGGCCCGGCAGCGCCGGCTGGCCCACGCGGACCGGCTTCGCCCTGTTTGCCTTGCGGACCGGGCTTGCCGGGCGGTCCGGCCTTTCCGACCGGGCCCGGCTTGCCCTGCGGCCCGGGCTTGCCG
>NZ_LFKZ01000121.1:0-222962 GCF_028128975.1 Bradyrhizobium sp. CCBAU 45321 | reverse complement strand
ACCCAAAGCAGAAGGTGATCAATGCACAACACTTCTTCCTGACAGTACGCCGGTGGTCTTGTAGTTGCTTATGCGGCTCCGAGCTGATGACGCTTCCAGGCTGTGAGCACGACAACGGCCGCGCATCCAATCGCGTTGAGCATGCTGACCACGAACAGGGCCAGGCTTGGAGCAATGACCAGTGCGTAAGCCGCGGTCGAACCGTTGGCACCGATCCATACGAACCACGTCGTATACGAGATCGCCCTGGCACCATCGCGATCAGCCGCGACACGCAGAATCTGCGGAAGGTAAGCAGCAATCCGCAATACGTTGAACACGTAGAAGAAGATGAGCGTGATCTCTGGCAATTGCATGGCCGCGCCTCTTTTGCATGCGCTGCTGGCGGCGGGCTCATCGACGCGCCGATTGGAATCTGCGCTGCTTGAGCCCCCTCCCGCTCAAGCTCAAGCCCCGCGACGAGCAAGAAACTGCGCAGGGATGGCGAGACTGAAAAGCCAAAGCGGGAAGAAGTTCACTCATGGCGGCCTTTTAAGTCGAGAGAACGACGCCGTCGACGCGCCAGCGCATGCGTCGTGGCGGCAGTTCTCAGAGGCGCTCGATGTTGGCGTCGGCGACGACGCTCGTCCATTTGGCGACATCGAGGATGACACGAGCCTTGAACTCGTCTGGGGTCGACGATCGCGGCTCGTTGCCGAGCGCACGCAGGCGCTCGGTGAAAGGACGCTCCGCCAGGATAGCGGCGATCTCGGCATTCAGGCGTTGCACGATAGACGCCGGCATTCCGGCCGGTCCCGCGAGGCCCTGCCAGGATGTGACGGCGTAGTCGGGAAGGCCTGCCTCCGCGATGGTTGGGACCTCCGGTAGGCTGAAGAAACGGGTGGTGCCGGTGGTCGCGAGGGCGCGCATCTGACCTTCACGTGCCATTTTGGCTACCAGTGTCGGCGGATCGACCATGAAGTCGATTCGCCTGCCGACGAGGTCGGTAACGACCTGAGCGCTACCCCGATAGGGGACGTGCTGGAATCGGACCCCGGCTGTCTTTGCGAGAAGCTCGATCAGCAGGTGATGCGTCGTTCCGACGCCGGGCGTGCCGTAAAGCAGCGGTGCGCCGCGCGTGCGCGCTTCGCCGAGTAGGTCCGTCATCGACCTGATCGTGTGGTCCTGGTAAGTTGCAACGACGAACGGATAGTCGGCGATCATTCCGATCATCGAGAAGTCTTCGACGGTGCGATAGGGCAGCTTGCTGTAGAGCGCGGCGGTGCTCGCATGTCCGCCCGGGATCGCAATTAACGTGTAGCCGTCAGGTGCCGTGCGAGCGACGTGCGCTGCGGCGATTGTTCCGGCTGCTCCGGGCCGCGGGTCGATCACGACCGGTTGACCAAGACGGCGCCCAAGCCCCTCGGCGATAAGGCGAGCGACGGTGTCGGTTGGTCCGCCTGGCGGCCAGCCGTGCACCAGGGTGACGGGACGGCTCGGCCACACGGCATCGGCGTGAAGGGGCGTGACCACGGAAGCTGCGAGACCGCCAAGTACAGAGCGACGTGTGAGTTTGGTCATAGCCATCTCCTTCAGGCTGCTGGGGGATTGAAGGAGTGCGACTGCGGCGCCGTCGAATCTTCGACCGTGGTGCGGCGCATGTCGCGGCGGCATCGCATGTCGTCGTACGGCCGGGCGCGATGCAAGGTGCAGCGATTGTCCCACATGACGAGATCGCCGACGCGCCAATGGTGCTGGTAGACGAAGCGCGGCTGGGTCGAGAAATCCGTCAGGTCCTTGAGCAGCGCGCGACCCTGCGGGATCGGCCACCCGACGATGTGCGATGCGTGCGATGCGAGGAATAGCGTCCTGCGCTGGGAGCCGAGATGTAGGCGTACCAAGGGCTGCTGAACCGGCGGCAACGCGGCGCGCTCCTCGTCGGAAAATTCCGTGTAGCCGACGAGGCTGCGCGAATGAAAGATCGAATGCTCGGCGACGAGCGGTGCGATCTTGTCCTGGGTCGAAGGGTCAAGCGCTTCGTAGGCGGCTCGCAAGTCGGCGAATTCAGTCTCGCCACCCTCCGGCGGAACCTCGCGCGCCGACAAAAGCGAGAATTTCGCCGGAACAGGCTTGAACGAGCTGTCGGTATGCCAAAGCTCGTTGGCGCGCAGCATCATGCGCCAGCGGTCGGACGATGCGCGGATATTGTCGTTCTCATCGAGGTTCGAAATGTCCGCGAGCTCGCGACCCAGGCGGTGCTTGCGATCACGGCGGATCGTTCCAATCGGGGCTTCCAGCGACCCGAACAGCCTGCTGAACTCGACCTGGTGCCTGTCCTCGAGTGCCTGCCCGCGAAATACCAACACGCCGTGGCGCTCAAGTGCCGCTGCGATCTCGACGGTCGTTGAGGGACCGCAGGTACGCAGGTCGACGCCGGTTATCTCGGCGACGAAGAGGGGATGCAATTGCCGACTCTGGATTGCCACCGCGAACCTCCGTCCTCGAAATCTGCTGCGGAGGATATGGGGGCGCGCTATAAAGGGAATACGCGAATTGGGACTATCTAAATGAGGAAAAAGTTATGCCTTCGCGTGAGCATTGGGACACTCGGATCGGTCGCCGCATCCGTCTGCGCGACCTGCACGTACTGCTGACCGTCGTGCAGCGCGGCAGCATGGCCAAGGCGGCGCAGCAGTTGTCCATCACGCAGCCCGCGGTTTCGAAGTCCATTGCCGATCTGGAGCATGCGCTCGGCGTGCGACTATTGGATCGCGGTCCTCAGGGCATCGAACCCACTGCCTATGGCAGCGCCTTTGTGCAACGCGGCCTTAGCGTATTCGATGAGCTGCGGCAGGGGGTCGGCGAAATCGAGTTCATGTCTGATCCGCGCGTTGGCGAGGTCCGGGTGGGATGCCCCGAAACCTTGGCGGCGACCCTGCTTCCGGCCGTCGTGGAACAGCTTGGCGATCAGTATCCCGGCATCAAGTTGCACGTGATCTAGACCAACCCCCTGGCCCTGGATATCCGTGAGTTGCGCGACCGGAACGTCGACCTGATGCTCGGCCGTATCGGGCCGGCATTCGCCGAGGAGGATTTGGACGCCGAGATTCTGTATCACGACCCGCTCGTTGTCGTTGCCGGAACGGCAAGCAGGTGGGCGCGGCGTCGGACGCTCGAACTCGCGGACCTCATGGACGAGAAGTGGATTTTGTATCCGCCGAACGAAATGCCGGGCATCTTCATCGAGGAAGCTTTCCGCAATTGCGGCCTGAGCGTTCCGCAGGCGAGCGTGCTGACCTATTCGTTCCAACTGCGCGACATGTTGCTAATGACCGGCAAGTACCTGAGCATCGTCGCCGCCTCCGCGGTCCCCGTCCTCAACGTGAAACGTTTGGTCGTGAAGACCTTACCGATCGATCTCGGCCCACAGGCGACAGCGCGGCCCGTAGCGATCTTTACCTTGAAGAATCGCACCTTGAGCCCGGCCGTCGGCCTTTTCGTGGAGCACATCCGCAAAGTCGGGAAGGCGATAACTTCACAATCCAGTCGCTAGTACGCTTGATTGGACTGAGTCTGCTGTTGGCCCGTTCGAGACCTGCGGGCCCGATCTGACCACGTCCGCTTGTCCGGCTAGACCGGAAGTCATTGCCGCACCGGCAAACCGACGCGAATGACCCAAAGCGGACCTCCCGTGACTCCATTAGCTATCTTTGAACGGTAGGCTCCTGCCCAGCCAATTGGCGCGCTGCGTCGAGGGAGTCGATGATGGCGCAAAAGTCGATGATGCGGTTTTTGCGAAACCGAAGAAAGTGTGCTGCAAGGTAGTGGGCAGACCGTGCCGTGGCGCGATCCTTCACCTTAATAATAACCGAGAGAGCCGCGCGGTCATCATTGACCACAATGGTCATAGGCCAAAACGACAGAACTTCCAGCTTTTCATGCACTTCAGCGAATGCTCGCAGAACATCGGCCCGGCCGCGCCGCCTTCCGAGGTACGGGAAAAGATCAGGCGGAGCATGGCTCAGAAAATCGATCTGCTCGTCTAAAGCATCCTCAAGGTCCCTTAAACGACCATGGGCGAAATGCTCGTAAATCTCACGGACGCGTTGTTCGCTCAAAGCAGTCACAGCATCCTCCCGAGCTATGGGCAAACCTTAGCGAACGGCCGAAAAGAACTCCAAGCCTAGTGCAGCCTTTCCGCCCCCCGTTCGGAAAAGCAGGTTAGTACATGACCTGTGTAATTTAGAGCGATAGAATGATTTTGGAATACGTTTACACAGGCCGTCGCGCGGCCCCAGCAGGAATTCACCTGCCCTAACTGATACCAGGCAGGAACTTGCAGAAGGCCGGTAATGTTGCCCCTAACACGGGTGAGTTCTACCCCGCCGGAAGGGTCCTAATGCCAACCATTGACCAATGCAGAACATATGCGGCGAACTACAAAATCCTCGCAGCCGATCCAGCCAATTCGGCCCGCCGAGCTGCCGTGTTGACCAATATTTCGCATAGCTGGACGGCGCTGGGAAACCAGCTTGAGACGCTTGCCCTCATCGTGAGCGAAGAAGGATAGACCACTGACGCTTGCGGGGGTCACCATCGTCGGACGGTCACCGCCCGCGCTTGTGCGCAGAGGGCCAGCCGGGCTATCGCGCGGCGCCACGGATTAATAGGCGCAAATATAGTTTCCGTACGCATCGTAGCAACTGCGGCGGTACGCAGCAGCGCCAACCGCAGCCGCGCCTACCGCTGCCGCTCCGACACCGTAGCCCCGATAGCCGTAACCGCGATAGCCGCCCCGATAGCCGTAGCCCCGGTAGCCAGCGCCGCGCACCGCAACAGCGCCGCCGCCCCGCGGTCCTCGAACTGCGACCGCACCGCCGCGGTAACCGCCGCCACCCCGATAGGCACCTCCGCCGCGCCGAGCCTCGGCATCATCGGGGATCAAGCAGACCACGAGCAAAACGAAAGCGGCAAGGGGAGCGAGAATATAGCGGAGCATGAGGGAACCTTTCGTTGAATTCTTCAAGCCCCGCTTGCCAGATTGCGGCTCTCTCTGCACAGGAGGTTGATGTAGATCAATCGAACCCGCTGGTTGCGAGCCGAATGGCCTCTGGTCAGGCGCACATGTCCTCCCTTATTTCCGCTTTTGGCCCGAAGGCGAAGATCGCGATGGCGTCGTGCGTCAGCAGCCGGGGCTAGACCGGACGTGGGGTGACGCGGCGAAATCGACGCGAATGACCCATAGCCGACCTCGCCGCGTCGGGCAGCATCGCACCACCCGAGCTGCAGCTAGTTCACAGGTCCCCGTCCGCCGATCGTCTCCATGTCTGGCTGCTCGGGCCTGACGCCTTGGGCGCGGTTGACGAGCGTCGTGATCACCCAGAGCACGACACCGATGGCGATCAAGACCCCCGCGACCTGGTACTGGACCATCGCCCGTCCGGTCCATGGCCCGGCCAGGAATGCGCAGGAGATTGCCCCCAGCACCGGCAGGATCGTCGGCGTACGAAAATGGTCGTGTGCGACGTTGTCCTTGCGCAGCACCAGCACCGCGATATTGACCACCGTAAACACGCAGAGCAGAAGCAGCGCGGTCGTTCCGCCGAGCGCCGGCACTTCGCCGACAAAGGTGATCAGTGCGAATGCCAGCAGCGTGGTGAAGCCGATCGCGATGTAGGGCGTACGCCGGCTCGCATGCACCTTGCCAAGCACCGGCGGCAGCACATGCTCGCGGCTCATGCCGTAGACGAGCCGGCTCGCCATCAGCATGTTGATCAGCGCGGAGTTGGCCACCGCAAACATGGTGATGAAGCCGAAGATCCAGAGCGGAAAGTTCGGCGCGCCGGCCCTCACCACTTGCAACAGCGGCGTCTCGCCTTCGCCGAGCTTCTCCGGCGGAACCAGCGTAATCGCCGAGATCGAGACCAGCACGTAGATTGCGCCGGTGATGAGCAGTCCGGCAAGCAGCACGATTGGAAAATGCCGTGTCGGATCCTTGCATTCCTCCGCCATGTTGACGGAATCCTCGAAGCCGACCATGGCAAAGAACGCGAGCGTGGTCGCAGCGATCACCGGCCAGAACATGCCGGCATCGCCTGCCTTGAACTGCGTGACGCGCGAGACGTCACCCTGGCCGAGGCCGATCGCCCAAAGGCCGATGATGATGATGATCAAGAGGCCCGTTAGCTCGACGCAGGTCAGAACAACGTTCGCCTTGACGCTTTCGCCAACGCCGCGAAAGTTGACCGCGGCAACAACCGCCATGAAGACGAGCCCAGTCATGGTAATGCCGAACCCCGACAGGCCCAGGCCAAACGCGTTCGACATGTTTGCAGAGAAAGCGCGAGAGGCAGTGGAAGCGGAGGTAATCCCCGAGCACATCACCGCAAACGCAACGATGAACGTGATAAAATGGATGCCGAACGCCTTGTGGGTGTAGAGCGCGGCGCCTGCGGCCTTCGGATACTTGGTGACGAGTTCGAGATAGCTCAGCGCAGTGATCAGCGCCACGACGAAGGCGACGAGGAACGGCAGCCAGACGACGCCGCCCACCTGGTTGGCGACCTGGCCGGTGAGCGCATAGATGCCGGTGCCGAGAATGTCGCCGACGATGAAAAGCAGGAGGAGCCACGGGCCCATGACCCGGCGCAGGCTCGGCTCGGCATCGGTGTCGGGTGGAGCAGGTGTCGCGGCTTTCAAGGAAAGATCGGTCATCGCGCAGCCTCTCAACGGATCTCACGCACGCACTCTTGTCCGCAATGCTGATACCCGCTGTTGCGACCCACGAGTGCGTCTGGCGTCATTGCCACCACACAGCGTATTGGCTTTCACGCCGCACGGCCAAGACTTATTGTGGGGATGATCGATCTGCGATGTGGAAAGTGGGTGCGGGTGCGAAATGGAACCGAATGCAGGCTTGTTCTTTTGGCGAGTGACGTCCCGGGACAAAATCAGCCTGGTATTCAGCCTCCAGTGATGGTGCGAACACTACCCCTGCTACGCCGCTGTCCGTTCGCATGCCCTCCAACGGAGGGCTGGACCTGCTCGTTGTGCTTGCGCGAGTCTTTCCGTTGATGAGTGCAGCCCACCGCCTCGGTATTCAATACGTCGCCAGGAGGCGACCGGATCAGGTCGAGCGACTTATAGCGCCTGGCGAGGTCTCGAGGGCGACCTTCAAGATCACCACCGGACATTATGCAAGTTTAGGATGTAATTCGCCAGCCATCCGGATACAACGGCAGTGAGCGTGCACAATTGGAGTGTTTGATGCCGAGACTACCGAGCGCCGATTTCCTCCATCGACTGGCAGATATCGCCGATCGCGAAACCTTGCCACGCTTTCGCACCGCCCTTGCCATCGATTCCAAAACTGGAGAGGGCTACTTCGACCCGGTGACCGACGCTGACCGGCAGGCCGAGATTGCTATTCGAGCTGCGATCGAGGCCGAATATCCCGACCATGCCATTCTGGGCGAAGAACTCGGTCTAACCGGAAGCGGTTCCTGCCGCTGGGTCTTAGACCCCGTGGATGGGACGCGTCCCTTCATCTGCGGCCTTCCCGTCTGGGGCACACTGATCGGGCTCACCGTCAATGGTCGAGCCGAACAGGGAATGATGAGCCAGCCCTTCACGCGTGAGCGTTTCTGGGCCACCGCCGATGGAGCCTGGTACGAATATGCAGGCAAGCGCGAGCGACTGTCCACGCGAGACGTCGGCACGCTGTCGCGGGCCATCCTGCATACGAACTCGCCTGATCGCTATGATGGTGAGCTCAAGCAGGCCTTCGATCGCCTTGCCGCCTCAGTCCGGATGACTCGCTACGGCGGCGAATGCTACGCCACTGCGATGGTCGCTGCTGGTCGCATTGACCTCGCAGTCGAACCTTCGCTCCAATCCTACGATATCGTTGCGTTGATCCCCATCATCGAAAAGGCGGGCGGAGTGGTGACGCGCATCGATGGGGGAAGGGCTGAGGAGGGTGGTCCGGTCTTAGCTTCAGCAACTGCCGGTCTTCATGCAGCGGCCCTTCACCTCCTCAATTAACGGAGTTAGCCTGCGGGGTTGATGGACATCTCTGCCGCAGCGACAGATTTCCGCTTCTGGCCCGAAGGCGAAGTTGCGGCTCCGCTGGCGGAGGTCCGCTCATCGTAGTGAACCTGGCTAGATTTTCTCAACCTGAGTTCTTCGCATTTTGACCCGAAGCGGACCTGATGCTTTCAGTTTCCGAGGCCACCCGAGCAGCCATATCTGAGGTAATGGTTGTAGATCAGGCGACCTTTGATCCCTACTTCGCGCGGAGCCTCTGCAGCTGCTTCACGGCAAATTCGTCGCCTGGATGTAGTCTTAAGACGGTCTCATAGTCGCGATACGCACGATCAAGCTCACCCGCCAGTTCATAGTCCAGGCCTCGGTATCTGAGGGCTGTAGTCGAATTGGGGTCGAGTTCGACAGCCTTATCCAAGCTTTCGATCGCGGCCTTCTCATTCTTCAGTTTGAGATGAGCGGCTCCGACACCCACGCGAAGTCGATAAGTATCGTTTAGCGTGAGATGTCCGAGCGCCAACGCCTTGTCGTAATCCCCCAAAGCGGTTTGCGGTCGGTCGGAACGATTGTAGGCCTCGGCCCTTCCGAGCATGAATAGACCTGATGTCGGCGCAAGCTTTATCGCTTCGTCAAACCGTTTGATCGCTTCGTCGAATTTGCCCTGCTCCAGAAGCGCCAGCCCCTGACCGTTGGGGAAAGCCCCGTTATCCGGGAACAGCTTCGCCGCTGCGGTGTAGTCGGCTAGCGCAAGTTCGAAGTGACCTCTGTGGTGATAGAAAAAGCCGCGGTCCCGATAAGCGCGCGGGTCGGTAGAACCGACCATTTCGACGGCCGCGGTAAAATCAGCTTCGGCTTGATCCCATCTTTTTGCCAGCTGAGCAGTTACACCCCTCATCCGCAGCAGCTCCGCCCGGTCCTTGAGACTGAATTGCTGTTCGAGCCCTTTGGAGTAGATTTGAATGGCTCGGTCAAAATCCAGCTTGCTTACGGCAACGGCAGCAGCCGTCTGGTAAGTCTCGGCGTCAGACGCAATTGCCGTAGAACAGAAGGGCAAGAGCACGGACAGAAAAGCAATCCCGCTCAGGACCCGCCTTAGCTCTAAGCCCAATTTCATTTACTTCTCCGGGCTGAAAAACGCTTGCCGATGGTAACTCAATCGGTAGCAATGCCCATGGAACACTGCAACTTTAACGCGGATTTCGGTTAAACAATCGTCAAGCGAGTAGAGGCTATTGGCCCTTGCGAAGGTAGATTAGCGTGGGCTTCGCATGTAATTTGGGCCGTGGCTGAGGCTAACGGTAATGTCATTCGCGATTCAACATCAGAACTTTACCCATCTCCTGGGCCTATCGGTTGACGTACTAGAGCCAGGTTGGTGCGCATTGCAGCTGGTCCAGTGACGGAGTGGTCGGGAAGCATGCCGATAAACAAGATGCCGGATTTTCCCTCGTATATTGGCTATTTGCTTCTTTGGCTGGTTGCGGGTTTCGTCGTTTGGCTATTCATCATTGCGCTATTTGGGTCTGGACACTGGATCATTGGCGTTATCGTCATTCTCGCGACCATCGCTCTTTACTTCCGTCACGGAAGGGCAATCGCAAAGCGGCGGGAACGACGGCTGCGGTTTTCATACGGCGCCCACTATCGGCGATATTCTCTCCGAGAGCTTTTCGGCACACTGTTTCGACGTCGCAACGAGAGCTGATCCGGCGCAACTCAGACTTCCGCTTCTGGCCCAAACGCGAAGTCTCGGCGCGTCCCGGTTGGTCGCCTCATTGGAGTAGACCGGAAGCAGGCAACCGTCGCTCCGAAGAGAGCTCATGACCCCAAGCGGACATTCCGGCTCGAATTAGAAGCGCTTACGCTTCGGAGCTGACACACCATAGGTTCTTTCCCGCTGGTGTTAGCCTGTACTGCTTGGCGTTTACGCGGCGACCAAGAGCCTCAATGGGACTTGGAACAATGCCCAGGCGATCCGATTGGAAAGTGGTTCGTCAAGCTGGCTAGACCAGCAAGTTTCCTGGAAAGCCCCTTTATCAGGAGGGTTTCACAAATGGCTCACGAACCAAAATCATCAAAAGCGGGGGAACAGGCCGCTGAAGGTTTGCACGAAGCGGCTTCCGAAGACGAAGCGAAAAACGAGAGCAAGATAGGGCATGATCTGGCCAAGGGCGCTGATCGTTTCGAAGAGCGTTCTAAAAGCTCCGATGGAAAAAGCGCTGAAGAGAAACAACGAGGGTGAATGCAGGCAGCAACCCGTCGCGGCCTCCTAAGAACGCTTCCGCAATGACTCCGGGCAGGCGGCCTCTCCTTGTGAACCTACAAGTTCTCTCCTGCGACAGATGTCGCGAGGTCCCGGCTGGTCTCAAGTGCCGATCGTGGACGCTGGAGAGATTAGAATGAATTGGATGGGACCGGTCATCGGCGGGACGCTGTTTGTAGCTGGTTTGCTGACATCAGCGGGACCGGGGCTTGCGGCAGGGAGCAATCACGGTTTCGCAACGTTCTGGACGCAGTTCAAAGCTGCAGTCGGCAAGAGCGACCAGAAGGCCGTATCGGACATGATTAAATATCCTGTCCTCTACCAGGATCTGCGGCGAGCGGCGGAGTTTCCTGTGATCTGGAAGGGTGCTTTCAGACCTGCGCACCGGGCGTGTCTTGCCAAGCAGAAGCCTGTCAAGGACACATCTCCCAAGGGGGTGGTTACCTACTCTGCCTTTTGCGACTCGATCATCTACTCGTTCGCCAAGGATGAATCCGGCTGGAGATTGACGGACTTTGGCGTAGACGATTGATCGGCCTTGTAAGAACTGATTGCCAACTGGGCCGCTGTTGGCGCGGATTCTCGATAGCCGTCACAATATTTGCCTGCAGGAAAGGCACAAGCGGCATAGCAATCCGGTTGCACTAGGCCGACCGTCTCGTAGACCAGAGGATAGCGTTAGTCAGGATTTTCTGGCAGCGCGGGTCCTGCCAGACCGACGCCTCGTGGCCAAGCGCCGAATAGAATACTCGCCCCTCGCCGTAAAATCGTTTCCAGGCGAGCGGCCAACCATAGAAGCGTTGATGCACACCGGCCTTATTGAGGTCCACCGAACTTTGATCGAGGCGCAGGAGCACGCGTGATCGGCGATAGTCGAAGTCGCTGATCTGGTAGATTTCATCGTTCAACTGCAACGAATTCCCCAGAAACGCCACCAGTGGATCTGCAACATCAGCAACCTCGATGGTCACACCCTGATGCCAGGGATGACCGTTGAAGTAGCCGCCGATCAGATCGAGATAGTCTGGCCAAGTGTAGAATGTGTCCGTGGCCGAGTGAACGCCGAGAAAGCCACGGCCCGAACGCACAAAGTTGAGAAGTGCCATCTTCTGGGCGCCGCTCATCGGAATTTCACCGCTTGTGTAGAACATCACAGCGGCGTACCGCTCGAGGTTTCCGGTCGAAAATTCAGACAAGTCTTCGGTTGCGATGACCTCAAAGGCACCGGAATTCCTTCCAAGCTGCGTCAGGATTGCTTCGGAAAGTGGTATGACGTCGTGCCGATAGCCGGCCGAGTATGTGTAATAGAGGACACGTTCTGGCGGGCGCTCTGCACGCGCGCCGAGCGGTCGGACTGCCGCCGCGCTGCTGACGAGCGCGATGAACTCGCGTCGCGTCACAATCCTCTCCCGATGCTCAACCGGCCAGAGAAGCTTAGCACATATCGGCGCGCCGCGCGCCCTGCGGCGCCGCCCTACGCAGGGGACATCAAGCGGCGGCCAGCCGCTCAATGAGTACCCGGCCTAGATCCCAGCGCCCGGATCACCGGCCACGCCGCCAGTGCCGCAGCCAGATGCTTGAGCGTATGGCCGGAGACGATATGCCCCGTCGCTTCGAACACGGTCACGTCGCCGAGTTCGAACAGCTTGGCCAGCACATAGAAGACGATCACGCCGCCGAGCGGCACGCCAAGTGCGCCGGGCCGCGGGCGTGTGAACGCCAGGCCCATGGCCAGCGCCATGCCGCCGAACTGCACGACCACCCATGGCGTGAGATTCTCGCGTGCCACCCAGGCCGCCAGCAGGCCCGCGATCATCGTCAGCACCAGCACCGCCTCGCCTGCGCGCGTGCTGATCCGCTCGCTGGCCGCGATGCCCAGAAATCCTGCGAACGCGACCGCCATGCCGAGACGATCGGCGACGAGCCGTTGCGGCGCATCGGGGTCGAGATGATAGAAGCCCGAGCCGAGGCAAGTGAGGATCAACCCCACGAAGAACCAGCTCGCACCCACCGGCGCATCATTGCGGGCGCGCAGCCGCTCCGCCCCCCACACGCCCATCGCGAGAAAGGCGAGATTGCTCAGCACATCGCCGGCATTGGGCACACCGAGCCAGGTGCGGCTATCGACAAAATGCGGGATGTGCCAGGCGGCGGCGGGCATCGTGGGCGCCAGAAGCGCGGTGAGCGTCAGGACGAGGAGGGCACCGATAAGATATTTCTCGCCGGTTTGGAGTGGGGCGTACGAGAGTCGGCGAACGACTGGCGGGACCAGTGCATTGGCCGGTTGAGCTTGGTCGCGCGCGCGCAGCATGAACATCTCCAGATATGAACATCGTTCAATATTGGTAGCTTGAAAATGAACTATGTTCAATGAGAAAGGCCGTGAAGTTTACGCGACAATCAAGATATTGAAATTGCTTCATTTTCGGAACGTGAGCGGCTGCCACAGCCGTAGGGTGGGCAAAGCGAAGCTTGCCCACGATCCCGTCTGCGATCGACATTCCTGGGCACGGCCCTGCGCGCCTTTGCCCAGCCTACGAGACCGCGTTTGTGGCGCTAACCCGCCCCGATCTCCGCGACGATGCGGCCCGTCGTGACCTGATCGCCTTCGGCGACGTCGATCGCGCTAACCACGCCCGCGATGCCGGCCTTGTGGACGTGCTCCATCTTCATCGCTTCCAGCGTCAGCACCGGCTGGCCAGCGGTGACGCGGTCGCCGGGCTTGACCAGGACGGCGACCACGCGGCCGTTCATGGCGGCGCGGACCTTGCCGTCACCGCCATTGCTTGCGGCGGCCTGCGGTGCGGCCAGCGTGAGATCATTCACCGCGAGCGGGATGCCGCGATGCTGCAGATAGAGCCGTTCGCCATCCCGCAGGAATTTTGCGCCGTCCATCACGCCGGCGTGGCGGAAGCGGACGGCGTCGGGATCGAGCTGGTCGATCTCGAACTTCTCCTGGCGGCCGTCAGCAATGACCGTGTAGCTGCCGTCGCGTTCGCGCGTGATGTCGAGCTCGTGCGCGTGGCCGGCGATCTCGATTTTCGCCGGCAGTGGAAAGGTGGCGGCGAGGCTCCGGCCACCTTGCCACGATGGCGCGCGCGGATTGGTGACGTAGAGCAGCAGGCCTGCCAGCGCGGTATCGAACGCGGCATCCGCCCGCGGCGCCAACAGCTCGTCGCGATGGGCGCCGATGAAAGCCGTCGTCGCCTCACCCTTGGCAAAGCCGGGATGACGCAGGCACGACAACAGGAACGCCTGATTGGTCGTCACGCCGAACGCGGTGAGCTGCTCGAGGCCAACGATCAGCCGTCCCCTCGCCTCCTCGCGATTGGCGCCATGGCTGATCAGCTTGGCGATCATGGAATCGTAGAATGGCGGAATCTCCGAGCCCGGTTGCAACGCGTGCTCGACGCGGATGCCGTCGGGCACTTGCCAGCGTGCCATGCGGCCGGACTGCGGCATGAAATCCTGCGCGGCATCTTCGGAGCAGAGCCGCACCTCGATGGCGTGGCCGGAGTACTTGATGTCCTGCTGCTTGATCTGCAGCGGCTCGCCGCGCGCGATACGCAATTGCAGCTCGACGAGATCGAGCCCGGTGATCGCCTCTGTCACGGGATGCTCGACCTGCAGCCGCGTATTCATCTCCATGAAGTAGAATGCGCCACTGGCATCGAGCAGGAATTCGAGCGTGCCGGCGCCTTCGTAGCGGAGCGCCTTGACGGCGGCGACCGCGACCTCGCCCATTTTCGCGCGCAGCTCAGGCGTAACGGCAGGCGACGGCGCCTCCTCGATCAGCTTCTGATGCCGCCGCTGCACCGAGCAATCACGCTCGCCGAGATGGATGGCGTTGCCGTGGCTGTCGCCGAACACCTGGATCTCGATGTGGCGCGGGTTCTCGATGGCGCGTTCGAGGATGACGGTTGCATCGCCGAACGCGGCCTTCGCTTCCGAGCGAGCGCTGCGCAGCGCATCGGTGAAGGACGCCGCTTCAGTGACGAGCCGCATGCCGCGGCCACCGCCCCCTGCGACCGCCTTGATCATCACGGGGAAGCCGATCTTCCTGGCTTCCGCGAGCATGACCTCGTCGCCTTGCTCAGCGCCCTGGTAGCCGGGCACGATGGGCACGCCGGCTTTCTTCATGATCTCCTTGGCGCCGGCCTTGTTGCCCATCGCCTCGATCGCTTGCGGCGACGGGCCGATGAAGACGAGGCCGGCATCCTTGCAGGCGCGGGCAAACGCCTCGTTCTCGGCAAGAAAGCCATAGCCGGGATGAACGGCATCCGCGCCGCTCGCCTTCGCCGCTTCTATGATCGCGGGAATGTCGAGATAGGACTGCGCCGGCAAGGCTTCGCCGATGCGCACGGCCTGATCCGCCTGCTTCACATGGAGCGCATCGCGATCCGCATCCGAATAGACCGCGACGACACCGAGGCCGAGACGCCGCGCGCTGCGCATCACGCGCAGCGCGATCTCGCCGCGGTTGGCGACCAGAACCTTGAAGAACGGCCAATGCTGCACTGATCCGTTCCTCATGGGCGGGCCACCGAAAACTGCATGCGCTGGGGCGTGCGCGCATCGCCCTCGCGGCAGATCGCGAGCACCTCCGATAGCACCGCGCGGGTGTCGCGCGGATCGATCACGCCGTCGTCGAGCACGCGGGCGCTGGTCGAGAACACGTCCATCTGGCCGTCGAACACACCGATGATCTCAGCCTTCATGGCGTCCAGCCTGTCCTTCTCGATCGGCTTGCCGCGGCGCGCCGCGGCGGCCTCGGTCACGATCGCCATGGTCTCGGCGGCCTGCTCGCCGCCCATCACCGCGGTCTTGGCGTTGGGCCAGGAGAAGCAGAAGCGCGGATGGAAGCCGCGGCCGCACATGCCGTAATTGCCGGCGCCGAACGAGGCGCCGCAATAGATGGTGATCTGCGGCACGGTCGCCGACGTCACCGCCTGGATCATCTTGGAGCCGTGCTTGATCATGCCGGCCTCTTCATAGGCCTTGCCGACCATGTAGCCGGTGGTGTTGTTGAGATAGAGGATCGGCGTGCGGGTCTGGCAGCAGGCCTGGATGAAGTGCGTCGCCTTGTTGGCCCCGGCCGGATCGAGCGGGCCGTTATTGGTGATGATGCCGATGGCCTGTCCCTCGATGCGGGCATGGCCGCAGACGGTGGCCGGGCCGTAACTCGGTGCCATCTCGGTGAAATCGGAATCGTCGACAATGCGCGCGATCACCTGCTTCATGTCGACCGGGCGCTTGTGGTCCATCGGCATGATGCCGAGCAGCTCGTCCTGGTCGTAGCGCGGCGGTTTGAACTGCACTGAGGCTTTGCCCGGCCGCTCCCATTGCAGCGCCGCCATGATCTCGCGGGCGATGCGAAGAGCGTCGCGATCGTCTTCGGCGAGGTAATCGCCGAGGCCGGAGATTTGCGTATGCATCTCGGCGCCGCCGAGCTCCTCTTCGGTCGCGATCTCACCGGTCGCGGCTTTCAGCAGCGGGGGCCCGGCGAGGAAGGCGCGGGTGCGGCCGCGGACCATGACGATGTAGTCGGAGAGCCCAGTCTGATAGGCGCCGCCGGCGGTGGAGGAACCGTGCGTGACGGTGACGACCGGCAGCCCCGCAGCGGAGAGCCGCGCGAGATTACGAAAGATATTGCCGCCGCGAACGAAATCCTCAACGCGGTAACGCAGCAGATTGGCGCCGGCGCTTTCGACCAGCTGCACATAAGGCAGCTTGTTCTCCAGCGCGAGCTCCTGCACCCGCAAGGTCTTGTCGAGGCCGTAAGGCTGCAGCGCGCCGGCGTCGATGCCGGAATCGCTGGCGCTGACCATGCAGCGGATGCCAGAGACGAAGCCGATGCCGGCGATGACGCCGCCGCCCGGCACGCTCTTGTTCGCATCCGGCACGTCGAACATGTAGCCGGCGAGCGTCGACAGCTCGATGAAGGGCGCCCCGGGGTCCAGCACCAGCGCGACGCGCTCGCGCGGCAGCAGCTGGCCGCGCTTGTGGAAGCGATCCTTGGCCGCGGCGGATGCGGCGCGCGTGCGTTCTTCGAGCGCGCGCATGCGGTCGATCAGGCCGAGCATGCCGTCGCGGTTGGCCTGATAGGCGGCGCTGCCGGGAGAGATGGTGTTTTCGATGGTGGACATGACTTGATCCTGCTCGTCATTGCGAGGAGCGAAGCGACGAAGCAATCCAGACTGCATCCGCGGAGAGATTCTGGATTGCTTCGCTTCGCTCGCAATGACGGGTGAGGCGATACCTTACCTGTTCGTCCCAAAGATCTTCCGCGCCTCGGCGGGGCTCGCGATCTCGCGGCCGGCGCGCCTTGCGCAGGCGGCGATGGCCTCGATCAGCTGGCCGTTCGACGTCACCTTCTTGCCGTCGGCGAGATAGAAGGTGTCCTCGAGCCCGGTGCGGAGATGGCCGCCGAGCTCGGCGCAGCGCTGGTGCAGCGGCCAGATCTCCTCGCGGCCGATGGCGGTGACCTGGAAATGCGCTTCGGGCCGCTTCAGCTTGATCAGGATCGGCAGCAGTTCGGGATCTGCGGGCATGCCGGAGGCGACGCCCATGACGAAATTGTATTCGAGCGGGCCCTTGTACATGCCGACCTGGTGGTACATGCCGACGCAGCGGACGATGCCGACGTCGAAGCATTCGAACTCGGGGATGGTGCCGACCGCGTTCATGACGTCGAGATAGTCCTTCACCTTGTCGACCGAATTGTCGAACATCATCGGCGGCCAGGCCCAGCTGTTGTCAGCCTTCACCTTCAGGTAGTTCAGCGAGCCGGCGTTGCAGGCGGCGATCTCGGGCCTAGTCTCGCGGATGCAGTCGAGCGCGCCGGAATAGTTCGGCCCCGACACGCCGGAGGTGTGGTTGATGATCACGCCCGGGCAGGCTTCGCGGATCGCCTGCTGGATCTCCTTGCTGACCGCGACCTCCCAGGACGGCAGATGTCCCTTGCCCGGCGCCTGCTGGCGCAGATGGATGTGCATGATGGACGCGCCGGCCTCGAACGCAGCCCTGGCCTCGCGCGCCATCTGCTCGGGCGTCACGGGCACGTTGTGCTGCTTGGGGTCGGTGAGCACGCCGTTCAGCGCGCAGGTGATGACGGCCTTGTCGCTCATGCGTTCAATGTCTCGCACGTTGAGAATTCAACGGTTGCGATCATGTGACGCGCGACATGCGGCTTCTTGCGCGGAGAAGCTGGGAAAAGACGAGCTTTCGTAGGGTGGGCAAAGGCGCCCTTACGCCGTGCCCACCACTGTCGGTGTTTGGCAAAGATGGTGGGCACGCTACGCTTTGCCCACCCTACGAGAGCGTGCCTAGCTCGCCTCCGCCATCCGCACGGTCTCGTTGCTGCGATAGATCGCAAGATCCCGCGAGCCGACGAAGATCGCGCGCGGCTTCAAGCCGTAGAAGCGCCGGATCGAGTGGCTGAAATGCGTGGAATCGGGATAGCCGATGTCCTGCGCCAGATGGGCGAGGTTGAGGTCCTGGTTGGCGAAGTGCAGCAGGTGCCGCGCGCGCTTCCAGGCGCGGAAGGAGCGGAACGAGATGCCGGTCTCCTCCTTGAACAGATGCAGGAAGCGCGAGGCCGAAAGGCCGGCTTCGGCGGCGCAGGTATCCGCTGTGACAGGCTCGCCGGAGAAGCGCTCGATGCGGGCCACCGCACGCATCACGCGCGGATCCAGCACGCGGCGCGGCAGCGCCTCGCCGAAGCACATCTCGTCGAACTCGGCCGTGGTGATGTCGCCATAGCGGCGCTGACGCAAAAGTGCGTAGGCGGCGAGGATCTTGCGGACATAGGCGGCCTGGTCGGGTCCGGTGAGGCGCGCGGCCAAGGCTTCGATCACGCCATCCGGCATGCTTTCCGGCTCCAGCGTCACGCTGATCACGGTGCGGTAGTCGCTGGCGATGGAGTGCCGCTGGTTCGGCAGGGTGACGAACAACTCGCCGGTGGTGAGAACGTCGTCGATCGTCAGGTGCAGATTGCCTTTCACCGCGACATAGACATGGCAGCAGCCGGGTGTCCGTTTGCGGGGACGGCCGAGCAGGCCTGCATAAAACACCCGCTCCGGCGTGATCAGCATCAGGTGGTCGGATTCGCGACCGTTATATTCCATTGGGTTCCTCCTCGCGCGGCTCTCTGGCCGCTGCGGACGGAGGTCACCTTAGCGGAAATTTGGGCGCTGTCACGGTAGGATAGCGCTGTCAAAAGACATGTCGCGTCGTGGACGCGCAATAGCGCGAACCGGGAATCTCGAGGTTCCGGGTCGGGCTTCCGCGCCCCGGAATGACAGCCCTCCTTACGCCCTCACCCTCGGCGCGACATTCTGCTCTTGCCCGGCCTTTCGCTCCGCAGCAACCGCGCGCTTGAAACCCTCGCGCTGCTGCAGGCGCGCCCAATAGGCCGCGACGTTTGGCCCGAAATCCTTGGCAAGCCCGATATTGCTTGCGAGCCGAAGCGCGTAGCCGATGACAATGTCAGCGGCGGTGAAGCGGCCAGCGCACAATGTTTCGGCATTCGCGGTCGCTGCCTCGACCGCGCGCAGTCTCCCCAGAAACCATTTCGCGTAATCGGTGGCGACCTGCGGGTTGCGGCGCTCCTCCGGCTCAAGCTGGGTGTATCTCAGCACCAGCGTTTGCGGGAAGGTTAACGTGGCGTCGCTGAAGTACATCCAGTTCAGGAACATGCCGTAGGCGGGATCTTCAGGGCCGACCATCAAGGGCGTCGGGCCGTATGTGATGCCGAGGTAGTGGCAGATGCCGGAGGACTCCGTCATCCTGGTCTCGCCGTCGATCATGAAGGGGATGGTGCCGAGCGGATTGAGCGCGAGATAATCCTTGGCGAAGACGCGCGGCGGGAACGGCAGCATCTTCAATTCATAGGGCAGCCCCATCTCCTCCAGCATCCAGAGCGGACGGAACGAGCGCGCGGCGTCGCAATGATAGAGCGTGATCATCAGGCGTTTCCTTTGCTGCCGGGCAGCGTGCCCATCATCTTGCACAGGACCATCAGCATGACCTCGTCGGCGCCGCCGCCGATCGAGGTCAGGCGGCTGTCGCGATAGGCGCGGCTGACCGGTGTCTCGTTGGTAAAGCCCATTCCGCCCCAATATTGCAAGCAGGCGTCGGTGAGCTCGCGGCCGAGCCGGCCGGCCTTCAGCTTGGCCATGGTCGCGAGCCGCGTCACATCCTCGCCGGCGACCAGCTGCTCGCCGGCGCGATAGATCAGCGCGCGCAGGAGCTCGACCTCCGTCTGCATCTCCGCGAGCTTGAAGTGCACGACCTGGTTGTCGAGGATGGACTTGCCGAAGGCTTTGCGGTTGCGGGTGTATTCGATGGTCTGGTCGATGATGTATTCGTGCGCCTTCAGACAGGCGGCCGCGCCCCACAAGCGCTCCTCCTGGAACTGGATCATCTGGTAGGTAAAACCCTGGCCCTCCTCACCGATCCGGTTGCGCTTGGGCACACGGACATTGTCGAAGAAGATCTGCGCGGTGTCGGAGGAGCGCATGCCCATCTTGTCGAGCTTTCGCGCGACGGTGACGCCCTTGCTCTTCATGGGAACGCAGATCAGCGACTTGTTGCGGTGAACGGGGCCGTCGCCGGTGTTGGCGAGCAGGCAGATCCAATCGGCCTGAGTGCCGTTTGTGATCCACATCTTGCCGCCATTGATGACGTAATCGTCGCCGTCGGAACGCGCCTGGGTCTTGATCGAGGCGACGTCCGAGCCTGCGCCGGGCTCAGAGACGCCGATGCAGGCGACGTAGTCACCGGAGATCGAGGGGGTGAGGAATTCGCGCCGCACCTCGTCGGAGCCGAACCGCGCCAGCGCGGGCGTTGCCATGTCGGTCTGCACCCCGATCGCCATCGGCACGCCGCCGCAGGTGATGGCGCCCAGCTCCTCCGCCATCATCAACGCGTAGGAATAGTCGAGGCCCGAGCCGCCGAACTCCACCGGCTTGTTCAGGCCGAGGAAGCCGAGGCTGCCCATTTTCTTGAATAGCTCGTGCGCGGGGAAGATGTCGGCCTTCTCCCACTCATCGACGTGCGGATTGATCTCGCCCGCGATGAATTTTTGCAGGGAGCGGCGGATGTCGTCGTGGTCGGCGGTGAATAGCATTCTGTCCTCTCGTCATTCCGGGGCGCGCGTAGCGCGAGCCCGGAATCCATTCTTCTACGGTACGTGCGGCCCGATGGATTCCGGGTTCGTGCGCGTTGCGCACGCCCCGGAATGACCGGGCTCACAACCCCATCTGCCGCGACGCCAGATCCTTCATGATCTCCTCGGTGCCGCCGCCGATGGCGTTGACCTTGACCTCGCGGTAGATGCGCTCGGCCTTGATGCCGCGCATGAAGCCGGCGCCGCCGAAGATCTGCACCGCTTCCGAGGCGCAGAACGCCATGGTCTGCGTCGCCTGGTTCTTCATCATGCAGATTTCGGCGACCGGGCTCTCGCCCTGCTCGAGCCTCCAGGCCAGCATCTCCAGCATGGCTTGCGATGCCGCGACCTTCTGCGCCATGTCGACGATCTTGTGGCGGATGACCTGGTGCTGTGCGAGCGGCTTGCCGAAGGTCTGGCGCTCCCTGGCGTAGGCGATCGCCTCGTCGAGGCAGACGCGGGCAAAAGCGGTGCAGCTCGCGGCCATGCCCATGCGCTCGCTGTTGAAGTTCTGCATGATGATCTTGAAGCCCTGGCCCTCCTCGCCGATCAGGTTCTCGGCTGGCACGCGGCATGCGTCGAAATGCAGCGTCGCGGTGTCGGAGGCCCACCAGCCCATCTTCTTCAGCTTGGTGCGCGACAGTCCGGGCGTATCGCCGTCGATCAGGAGCAGGCTGACGCCGCCGGCGCCCTCGCCGCCGGTCCGCACCGCAACCGTCAGGTAATCGGCACGCATCCCTGACGTGATGAAGGTCTTCTCCCCGCTCACGAAGTAATGATCGCCGTCGCGCCGCGCGCGGGTGCGCAGGTTCGCGACATCCGAGCCGCCGCCCGGCTCGGTGATCGCCAGTGCGGAGATCTTCTCGCCGGCCAGCACCTGTGGCAGCACGCGTGCCTTCACCTCGGCCCGTGCGGCCCGCGCGATCGGGGGAGAGCCGATAGTGTGGCTCATCAGACTGGCGCTGACGCCGCCCGCGCCGGCACGCGCAAGCTCCTGGCTCGCGACGATCTTCATGAACTGGTCGGCGGCGATGCCGCCATATTCCTCCGGGAATCCAAGTCCCAGCAGGCCGATTCCAGCCGCCTTGCGATAGAGCTCGCGCGGGAATTCGCCGGCTTCGTCCCAGTCATGGGCGAACGGCGCGATCTCCTTCTCGACGAAGCGCCGCATCACGTCGCGGAACGCGTCATGCTCGGCGGTATAGAACGGGCTCTTCATCGCGAGACTTGCCTCGACCGGATTCGTCTCGGCCACCATGGCTCGAACCTCGGCCGCTCACTTGCGCGGAGTGGCTGATCGGCGCGGACGCTTCGAGCAAGCCAGCAACGCACCCCCCAGCGGATTGCTGTCACAACGTCAGAAACAGCGCAAACGGCTCTTCCACCGTGCGGCGCAAGTGCTGTCGGTACAGGACATGGTTGGGATCCTCGGGCGCGACCCGGCCCAAGGAAGGTTTTGGGATATTCCGGAGCGGCACATAGGCGATCGGCGCCGCGATCGGCGTGAGCTGCGAGCCGGGTCCTGCGCGCAGCGTCGAGATGATGCCGTACATCTCGCCTGATACCGTCGGCCGCGACACCGTGATCACGCGGTGCTGGCCGTGCTTGATGATGACGAGGTAGATGAAGCCGGACTGATGGGGGACGGCGACCTCGCCGGTATGCTCGTAGGCGGCATCGGTCCGCTCGCCCTCGCGAAAGACCAGCGACGAGATCTTCGGCTCCCAGGCGATCTCGGTGCGATAGGCGAAGATCGCGTCCTTGTCGCCGAACGACGGCCGCAGGGTGATGTAGACGTCCTCGAGCCAGGTCACCGCGCGGTGGGCATAGGAGCCGAGGCTGTCGGGCGCGACGTCGTTTGCGGCCGGCGGCGTCGACACGACGACACTTTTGCGCAAGGAGACGCCGAGCGCCTGCTCCAGCCGGACCGTCGTCGCCAGCGTGAACGGCCGCCGACCACCGAGCACCTTCTCCAGCGTCGAAAGGCTGAGCTTGGCCTGCTCGGCCAGCGCCTGCCGCGACATCCGGCGCCGGGCGAGCTCCTCGCGAATGGTCTCGGCGATCTCGCGGCTCTGCTCGTCGGAAAGCTGCTTGTCGGTGAGTTTGTCCTGCGTCTGCATCGTCAGCCCCGCTCCAGGCCGTCACTCTAGCAGGGCGGACAAACCAGCACAAAACCGCACATGACCGCCCCGGCTCAAGCGAGCCTGGGCCGGCCGCGGCGGAACATTGCCGATCATTCTGCTCGCGAAAGGCCGCCCCGCGGGCGGATGCTGAGGACCAGCAAACCTGCTTCGGAGCAAGCCAAATGAACGCCTACGACACGGCCGATAGCGACGACCACCCGCTGTTGAGCCGCCTCATCAAGGTCGGACTGTTCCTTCTGGCGCAAGGCATCGCCGTGATGCTGGTCGCCTTCCTGGCCCTGCTGGTGAGTTTCGGGGCGAGCTGGTCGGCAACGACCGAACAGGCCAGCCTGCTCCAGCCCGGCGAAGCACGGTCGGGCAGCCTGCTGCTGAAGGAGGACGGCGCCACCCTCGAGGCGATCCGCCTCGGGACCGATATCGACATCACCGTGTCGGGCGCGACCTTGCGCGCCCGCGTCACGCAAGCATTCCGCAACCCGACCAAGGATTGGGTCGAGGCCACCTACGTCTATCCGCTCGCAGCCGGCGGCGCCGTCGACACGCTGAAGATGGTGGTCGGCGATCGCGTCATCATCGGCGACATCAAGGAACGCCAGCAGGCGCGCGTGATCTACGAGGAGGCGCGCCGCGCCGGCCAGAAGGCCGCGCTCACCGAGCAGGAGCGGCCGAACATCTTCACCAACTCGGTTGCCAATATCGGTCCCGGCGAAACCGTGCTGGTGCAGATCGAGTACCAGGAGCCGGTGCGTCAAGTCGGCAACGAATATTCGTTGCGCCTGCCGCTCGTGGTCGGGCCGCGCTACAATCCCGCACCAATCATCCAGAGCGTCGAATTCCGCAAGGATGGCTCGGGCTGGGGCGCGGCGACGTCGGACCCGGTGCCTGATCGCGAGCGCATCTCACCCCCTGTGCTGGATCCCGCCAAACATGCGCCGGTCAATCCGACCAGCATCACGGTGCGCCTGCAGGCCGGCTTTGCGCTCGGCGAGGTCACGAGCCACCATCACAACGTCAAGACGGAAAGTCCTGATAACATGACGCGCGTGGTGACGCTCGCCGATGGAGCCGTTTCCGCCGACCGTGATTTCGAGCTGACCTGGAAGCCGGTTGCCGAGAACGCACCGTCGGTCGGCCTGTTCCGCGAGCACATTGGCGATGCCGATTACCTGCTCGCCTTCGTCACCCCGCCGAGCGCCGAGCAGGCGGCGCAGAAGCTGCTGCCGCGCGAGGTCGTGTTCGTGATCGACAATTCCGGCTCGATGGGCGGCACGTCCATCGTGCAGGCCAAGGCAAGCCTGCTCTACGCTCTCGGCCGCCTGCAGCCGAATGACCGCTTCAACGTGATCCGTTTCGACGACACCATGGACATGCTGTTTCCGGCCTCCGTACCGGCCGATGCAACGCATATCGGCGAGGCGACCTTCTTCGTCGGCGCCTTGCAGGCGCGCGGCGGCACCGAGATGGTGCCGGCGATGCGCGCGGCGCTGACCGACAGGCTCGGCGACACCGGCATGGTCCGCCAGGTCGTGTTCCTGACCGACGGCGCGATCGGCAACGAGCAGCAATTGTTCGATGCGATCACGACGATGCGCGGCCGTTCGCGCGTCTTCATGGTCGGCATCGGGTCCGCGCCCAACACCTATCTGATGACCCGCGCCGCCGAGCTCGGCCGCGGCGCCTTCACCCATATCGGCTCCACCGAGCAGGTGGAGGAGCGCATGCGCGGCCTGTTCGCCAGGCTGGAGAATCCGGCCGTGACCGGCCTCACCGCAACGTTCTCCGAAGCGCAGGCCGACATCACCCCGGCGATCATTCCCGACGTCTATCGCGACGAGCCCCTGGTGCTGGCGGCGAGGCTCGACAAGCTCGCAGGCTCGCTCGATATCAAGGGCCGCGTCGGCGACCGTCCGTGGTCGGTGACGCTGCCGCTGCAGAACGCAGCCGAAGGCAAGGGCTTGTCGAAGCTCTGGGCCAGGCGGAAGATCGCCGATGCGGAGGTCGCGCGCACCCTGCGCGAGATGACGCCGGAGGAAGCTGACAAGGCGATCCTGGCGCTGGCGCTCGACCATCAGATCGTCACGCGGCTGACCAGCCTCGTCGCGGTCGACAAGACGCCAAGCCGTCCCGAAGGCGAACCGCTCAAGCTCAGCGAGCTGCCGATTAACCTGCCCGCGGGCTGGGACTTCGAGAAGGTATTCGGCGAGCGGCCGCATCTGACGCCAACGCAGCTGCACGAGCGCCATGCCGATGCGCGCAATCAGCCGGCGACGCGACGGCCGATGCCTGCTGCGCCCGACGCGATCCGCCTGCCCAAAACCGCGACCTCGGCCGAGCTGAAGATGATCGCAGGCTTCATCCTGATCGTGCTTGCCCTGATCCTGTTCGTGTTCAACCGGCGTCGGACCTTGCTCACCGACGCCGCTTGAGAGAGGAGCCCCCCGAACTCCTCTGTTAGCGCGCGCGGCTGCCCGTCCCTTCCAAACGGCCGCGCGCGCCTTTTTTCTCACCGTCATTGCGAGCGCAGCGAAGCAATCCAGGCTGCCTCTGCTGAAAGACTCTCTGGATTGCTTCGCTTCGCTCGCAATGACGAGTGTGGATAAAATGCCCCGCGTCATCTCTCCGCTGATCCTGGCGCTGATCGGCCTCGTCCTGTTCGGCGACGGCGCCTATATCCACGCCAAGGCGTGGCTGGCGCAGGTGCTGCTGGAGCGCGCTTTCGACACGAGTGTGGCGACGGGCGTCGCGGTAAAGCCCTGGTCATGGGCCGACACCTGGCCGGTCGCGCGGATCGAGGTGAAGCGGATCGGTGCCAGCGCCATCGTGCTGGAAGGCGCGAGCGGGCAGGCGCTCGCTTTCGGGCCCGGCCATATCCAGCACACGGCTGATGCGGGCGAACGCGGGATTGCCGTCTATGCCGCCCATCGCGACACTCATTTCCGCTTCCTGAAGGATGTTGCCATTGGCGACGTCATCGATGTCACGCGCAGTGACGGTCGACACTTTCGCTATCGCGCGGATTCCTCGGCCGTGGTTCGCTTCGATGCATCCGGCATCGATCCCATGGCACAGGGTTTCGAGCTTGTTCTCGCGACCTGCTGGCCATTCGATGCAGTCACATCCGGACCCGAGCGCTACATCTTGCATGCGACATTGATTGGCGCCGACGGATAGATCGCCGATCGGACTGACACGCACCGGTGCGCGCTTCATTCCACCACACGGCATACCAGCCACACAGTTGCCAAAGGACTCGCCATAGAACAGAGTGACGCGACACCAATAAGAACAACAGGTGAGGTCACGCCATGGAAGCCCATGTGTCTGCTGCGTCCGCGTCCCGTCCATGGTTTCCGCCACCCGATGCCAGCGACATCGTCAAGGGCATCCATGCCATGCTGCACCCGCATAACGTCGTGCTGGTGGGCGCGACCGACAAGCCCGGCAACTATGCCGAGCGCATCTGGAACAATCTGATCAAGTACGGTTTCGAAGGCGGGCTCTATCCGGTCAACGCCAAGCGGGACACCATCTGGGGCGTTCCCTGCTACAAGGATTTTGCGAGCCTTCCGGAGAAGCCCGATCACGTCCTGGTGCTGGTGCCTGCGCGCTTTGCCGTGCAGGTGATCCGCGATGCCGCCGCAGCCGGCGCGCGTTCGGCCACCATCGTCACCTCCGGCTTCAGCGAGCTGCAGGATGACGAAAGCCAGAAGCTCGCTGCCGAACTGCAGGCGGCCGTGCGCGAGACGGGGCTCGCCGTCACCGGCCCGAACTGCCTCGGCAATTTGAGCGCCGGCGAAAAGCTCTTCACCAATATCGACGATCGCATCGTCACTATGGAACAGGGCGCGGTGGCGATCGCCGGCCAATCCGGTGCCATCGTCATGGCGATCCGCCAGACGCTGGAAGACCGGGGCGTCGGTGTCGGCTACATGGTGACCACGGGCAACGAGGCCGGGCTCGAAACGCCGGATCTGATGCGCTATTTCGCCGAGGATCCGAGCATCAAGGTGATCGTCGTCTATCTCGAAGGGGTGCGCAACACCAAGGCGTTCCGCGATGCCTGCAAGGCGGCGCGCGCGGCGAGCAAGCCGGTGATCGCGCTCAAGCTCGGCGCCTCCGAAGGCGGCCGCGCCGCGGCGATGGCGCATACCGGCGCGCTCGCCGGCTCGATCGAGACGTTCGACGCTATCGCGACGCGCGAAGGTGTGATCCGGGTCGGCGGCCTCGACGAGCTGATCGAGACCACCGAGTGCTTCGTGCACGCGGCCGTTCCGAAAGGCGACCGGCTCGCCGCGGTGACGCTCTCCGGTGGCAAGCGCGGCATGCTGATCGACGCCTTCTACGCTGCAGGCCTGAACTTCGCGCCGCTGAGCCCGCATGTCAGCGCGGAGCTGGCGAAGATGCTCGGCCCCGGCTCGATCGTCGGCAATCCGCTCGATGCCGGCTTTGCCGCGGTGGTCGATCCCTCCGTCTACATGAAATCGATCAAGCTGATGATCGACGACCCCGATATCGACATCGTCATCGTCGATGCCGAACTGCCGAAGGCGCCGCACGAGCTGCGCGAGCGCAATTTGCGTATCGTCAACGAGATGGCGAGCAAGGCGGGCAAGCCGGTGATCTACATCAGCGCGATGTCGATCGGCTTCACCGAGTACACCAAGGATTTGCGGAAGTCGCTGCCGCATCTCGCGGTGATGCAGGGCATGGACCGCGCGGTGACCGCAATCAAGTCGCTGCTCGCCTATGCGAAGCTGCGCAAGGAGGTGCCCGATATCGTCTCGAGCTCGAAACCCGCCGCGCGCGCCGTGCTGGAGAAGACGTTGACATCGGCGACCGGCGCCGCGCTCGACGAGGTCGCCTCGAAGAAGCTGCTCAAGGCCTACGGCATCCCGATCTCGAAGGAGGCGATCGCACAGACCGCGGCAGACGCCGTCAAGATTGCCAAGCAGATCGGCTTTCCGGTCGTGGCAAAGCTCGTCAGTGCGGAGATCCTGCACAAGTCCGACATCGGCGGCGTGGTGCTGAACCTCAACAGCGCCGCCGAGGTGAAGAAGGCGTTCGCCGACATCACCGCGCGGGTGGCGAAGCTCAAGGGCAAGCCGAAGCTCGACGGCATCCTGATCGCACAGCAAGTCAAGACCGGGCTCGAGCTGGTGGTCGGCGCCTCGCTCGATGCGGAGATGGGGCCCGTCGTGCTGTTCGGCACCGGCGGCATCGACATCGAACTGATGAAGGACGTCGCGCTCGCCGGCGCGCCGCTGGACGAGGCCGAGGCACAGCTCCTGATCGGCCGCACCAAGGCCGGCATCAAGATGCGCGGCTATCGCGGCAGGCCGGCCTTGCACGAGGCCTCGGCGGTGAAGGCCCTGGTCGGGCTATCCAACCTGATTGCGGATGCGGGCGATCGTATCGCCTCGATCGACATCAACCCGTTCCTGATCAACACCAGGACTGGCGTGGCCGTCGATGCCCTGATTGTGCTGAACAATGCAGCCGCAAGGCGGGCGGCAGGACATTGAGAAGTGTAGGGTCGATTAGCGTAATCCACCAAATTACATGGCTGCGGAGCGAAAGCGGCGGGTTACGCTTCGCTAACCCGCCCTACGTAGCATCGCGGGCTCCTTCCAACTTCCCCGCTTTGGCCCTAAACTCAGCCTGCATGGCACGCGCGAGCAATCTTGTGATCGGAACGGCAACGCTGGCGGCGATCGCCGTGGCGTTCGGGGGCCTGCTCGGCGCGCAGAAATGGCGCACCATCCAGAGCCGCAGCCAGTTGCGCGTGGTGTTCGAGGGCGGCTCCGCCAGCGGGCTGCGCCGCGGCGGGCCGGTCAATTTCGACGGGGTGCCCGCCGGCCAGATCCAGTCGATCAAGCTGGAGAGTCCGCGCAGGATCGTGGCGCTCGTCATGCTCGACAACACCGCGCCGATCCGCAAGGACACCGTGGCCGGAATCGAGTTCCAGGGCCTCACCGGCATTGCCGCGATCTCGCTGATCGGCGGCGCCCCCTCTGCACCGCCGGTGCCGCTGGACGCGGATGGGATTCCCGTGCTGACCGCCGATCTCAGCGACGCCGAAACCATCGTCGAAACCTTGCACAGCGTCGACCGCACCATCGTGAACAACGCCCCAGGGATCAAGGAGGGCCTGCACACGTTCGAGACCTATACCGCCGACCTCAGGAGCAAGGGCGCCGAGATCGATTCGGTCATGGCCAAGGTCGATAGCGCCTTTGCGGGCTTCGACAAGGCGGTCGCCAAGATCGAGGGCGCGGTGCCGGGCTTCGTCGATGGCAAGGCCGACGAGCTGTTCGAGAAGATCCAGGGACTGCACGAGCTTGCCGGCACCATGAAGAAGAAGTCGGCGTCCTACCTCGAAGACATTCGCCGCTCGCTGCTCGACGTCAGCGAGGCCGCCAACAAAATGAGCGGCACGCCGGCGCCGCCGCGGCCCCCGCGCCGGCCCACGGAGCAGAAGCGGTAGCGCTCTTTCTTACCCTCCCCTGGAGGGGGAGGGTCGGCTCGCAGCGCTATAGCGATGCGAGACGGGGTGGGGTGACGGTCTCTCCATCTCGCACACTGCCGGTGCTGAGAGATCACCCCACCCCGCTCGCGCTGCGCGCGATCGACCCTCCCCCTCCAGGGAGGGTAAGGCGGTATCCGCAACAGCTCAGTAATTGCTGGCTGCCGATCCATTTGGAATGCCATCGATCGGACATTCATCAGTGCCCGGCGTCGAGCGGGTCATTGCCTCGACCATGTCGCGCGTGCCTTCGGGATCCCTAATCCAGTTCTTGTAGAAATCATACGGGCACGCGGCGACGCCGCGCGGGCTGTCGCCGGAATTGATCATGCCGGTGTAGCCGCGATGAACGAGCTTGTAGAGATGGTTCTGCGACTGGCCGTTGCGGCGCGCGTCGCGGATCAGATGCTTCGACAGCTGGGCGTACTGGATGCCGTAATCCTCCTCGCCGCATTCGCCGAGCGTGCGTCCGTCGAAGCCGATGATCGCGGAGTGACCGAAATAAGAATAGACGCCGTCGAAGCCGGCGGCATTGGCGACCGCGACATAGACGTTGTTGGCCCAGGCCATGGCCTTTGAGATCATGACCTGCTGCTCCTTGGCCGGATACATGTAGCCCTGGCAGCGCACGATCAACTCCGCGCCCTTCATGGCGCAGTCGCGCCAGATCTCCGGATAATTGCCGTCGTCGCAGATGATCAGGCTGACCTTGAGGCCTTTCGGCCCCTCGGAGACATAGGTGCAATTGCCGGGGTACCAGCCTTCGATCGGCACCCAGGGCATGATCTTGCGATACTTCTGCACGATCTCGCCCTTGTCGTTCATGAGGATCAGGGTGTTGTAGGGCGCCTTGTGCGGATGCTCCTCGTGGCGTTCGCCGGTGAGCGAGAACACGCCCCACACTTTGGCCTTGCGGCAGGCTTCCGCGAAGATCGCGGTCTCCTCGCCCGGCACCATCGAGGCCGTCTCGTACATCTCCTTGGCATCGTACATGATGCCTTGTGTGGAATATTCCGGGAAGATCACGAGATCCATGCCGGGCAGCCCGACCTTCATGCCGACGATCATGTCGGCGATCTTGCGGGCGTTGTCGAGCACCTCGGCCTTGGTGTGCAGGCGGGGCATCTTGTAATTGACCACCGCGACGCCGACCGTGTCGTTGCTGCTGGAGATGTCACCGTGAAGCATGTCGAGCGCTCCTGTTGTCTGATGCTGGCGTGGGTTAGTGGCTGATCATCCAGGGGCGTGCGGTCGGAAAGCCCTTGGCGCCGCTCCTGGTCTTGGTCATCAGCCGCGCCGGCTTCTTCCTGTCCGCCAAACCCTTGTCCTTCACGGTCTTGCCCGAGGAGCAGCAGCCGCAGCCCGGGCCATGGGAAGCCTTATATTGCGCCAGCGTCTGCGGCGCGTGCGTGCTGCGCTCGTTGACGGCGTGCGCCTTGCGCTTCTCCGCCGGCATGCAGAAGAAGTTCGGCGCCGTCAGGATGACGCGGGGCGCCATCGTCTCGCAGTGCGGGCAGCTCTGCGGATCGTCGCATTCCGCCATCGGGCGCAGGTCCTTGAAGGGACCGCAATCGTCACAGAGATATTCGTAGACCGGCATCGCATCACCTACGCTCTTGCCTGTTCACACAACGCGCTGCCTCCGGGCGTCCGGGACAGCCCCTCACCCCGCCCCTCTCCCGAGAGAACGGGGAGAGGGAGCGCGGCGTCACTTGTCCGGCGAGATCGGCATCTGGATGTCGCCGGTGATGTGCTTGATGGGACCGGCCGCCGACGGCATCACGTCGAAGTCGAAGATCTCGGTCGGCAGCCACAGCGTGGCGCAGGCATTGGGCACGTCGACCACGCCGGAGATGTGGCCCTGGCACGGCGCGGTGCCGAGGATCGAATAGGCCTGGGCGCCGGAATAGCCGAACTTCTTGAGATACTCGATCGCATTCAAGCAGGCCTGGCGATAGGCGATGTGGACGTCGAGATAGTGCTGCTTGCCGGCCTCGTCCACCGAGATACCTTCGAAGATCAGATAGTCCTTGTAGTTCGGCGTGATCGGCGACGGCTTGAAGATCGGATTCTTGATGCCGTACTTCGACATGCCGTCCTTGATCACTTCCACCTTCAGGTGGAGCCAGCCGGCCATCTCGATCGCACCGCAGAAGGTGATCTCGCCGTCGCCCTGGCTGAAGTGCAGGTCGCCCATCGATAGGCCCGCGCCGGGGACGTAGACCGGGAAGTAGATCTTCGAGCCGCGCGAGAGATCCTTGATGTCGCAATTGCCGCCATGCTCGCGCGGCGGCACGGTGCGCGCACCCTCGGCACCGATCTTGGCTTTGACGTCGCCCTTGGCGCGGCCGCCATGGGCGGTCGGCGCGAACGGCGGGTTGGCAAGGCCGGGCACGCGGGTTGGGTTGGTCGAGATCAGCTCGGCCTCGCGCTTGTTCCAGGTGTCCAGCATCTTCGGATCGGGCAGACAGCCGATCAGGCCGGGATGGATGAGACCGGCGAAATTGACGCCGGGCACGTGACGCGACGAGGTGTAGAGACCCTTGATGTCCCAGATCGACTTCTGCGCCAGCGGGAAATGGTCGGTGAGGAAGCCGCCGCCGTTCTGCTTGGAGAAGAAGCCGTTGAAGCCCCACAGGCTCTCCTTGAGCGGACCGACGTCGAGCAGGTCGACCACGAGAAGGTCGCCGGGCTCGGCGCCCTTGACGCCGATCGGGCCGGAGAGGAAGTGCACGATCGACAGGTCGATGTCGCGCACGTCGTCGGCGGAATCGTTGTTCTTGATGAAGCCGCCGGTCCAGTCATAGGTCTCGATGATGAAATCGTCGCCGGGATTGACCCAGGCCACGATCGGGATGTCGGGGTGCCAGCGGTTGTGCACCATGTCGTTTTCATAGGCCGACTTGGTGAGATCGACCTTGATCAGTGTCTCTGGCATCGAGATGCTCCCCTTTTACACGGTTGGTTAGACGGACAGATATTTCGAGACCTGCGCGGCATCGACGGCATCGCGCGGATCGTCGCGCACGATCTCGCCGTTCTCGATCACCAGCACGCGGTCGGCGATGTCGAGCGCGAAACTGAGGACCTGCTCGGACACGACGATCGACAGCCCCTTCTCGTCGCGGATGCGCTTCAGGGTGCGCGCCATCTCCTTGATGATGGAGGGCTGGATGCCTTCGGTCGGTTCGTCCAGCAGCAGCACCTTCGGCTTGGTGGCGAGCGCGCGCGCGATCGCCAATTGTTGTTGTTGTCCGCCGGAGAGATTGCCGCCGCGGCGGCCTTTCATCTCGAGCAGCACCGGGAACAATTCGTAGATGTCGTCAGGCACCTCGGAGCCGCCCGAGACGACGAGCCCGGTCTCGATGTTCTCCTTCACCGTCATGGTGGAGAAGATCATGCGGCCCTGCGGCACATAGGCGAGGCCCTTGGCGACGCGCTCAAAGCTCTTGAGGTTGCCGAGCTCGGCGCCGTCCATGTTCACCGAGCCGCTTTTGGCCGGCAGGATGCCCATCAGCGACTTCATCAGCGTGGTCTTGCCCATGCCGTTGCGGCCCATGATCGCGACGATCTCGTTCGCCGCGACCTTGACGTTGAGCCCGTGCAGCACCTCGCTCTGGCCGTAGGCGACGTGGAGATCGGAAATAGCCAGCATCAGCGTGCTCCTTAATGGCCCAGGTACACTTCGATGACCTTGGGATCGTTCTTCACCTTCTCCATGGTCCCTTCCGAAAGGATCTGGCCCTGGTGCAGCACGGTGACCTTGTGCGCGATGTCCTCGACGAACTTCATGTCGTGCTCGATCACCAGCACCGAACGGTTCTTGATGATGCGGTTGAGCAGCTCGGCGGTCTTGGCGCGTTCGGACACGCTCATGCCGGCGACGGGCTCGTCTAGCATCAGCAGATCGGGATCCTGGATCAGCAGCATGCCGATCTCGAGCCACTGCTTCTGGCCATGGCTAAGCTCGTCGGCATAGGTGTTGAGCTTGTCCTTGAGGAAGATCATCTCGGCGACTTCCTCGACCCGTTCCTTCACCGGCTGATCGCGCTGGAAGGTCAACGAGCCGAACACGGTGCGGCCGCGCGGAAACGAGATCTCGAGATTCTCGAACACGGTGAGATCCTCGAACACCGACGGCGTCTGGAACTTGCGACCGACGCCGGTTTGCACGATCTCGTTCTCCCTCATCTTCGTGAGCTCCTTGCCACGAAACTGAATCGAGCCCGAGGTCGCCTTGGTCTTGCCGCAGATCAAATCGAGCACCGTGGTCTTGCCGGCGCCGTTGGGACCGATAATGACGCGGATCTCGTTCTCCTCGACATAGAAGGAGAGGTCGTTGACCGCCTTGAACCCGTCGAACGAGACGGTGAGGCCGGAGACCGCGAGCAGGAAGTCCTTGGGCTGATGACCGATGAGCATGATCGCCTCCTCACTCTGCCGGTGCGCCGTCGGCGACGGAATTGTCGGTCCAGCCCGCCTTCGGCTTGCGCGAGGCGAACAGCCGGTCGATGCGGGGCTGCACGTAATCGGCCCAAAGCCCGGACAGGCCGTTGGGGAAAGCGAGCACGACCGCAATAAACAGCGCGCCGAGACCGAACAGCCAGAGTTGAGGGAAGGATTCCGACAGGCTGGTCTTGGCGAAGTTCACCAGGATGGCGCCCCAGACAGCGCCGAAGATCGACATCCGCCCGCCGACCGCGGTGTAGATCACCATCTCGATCGACGGCACGATGCCGACGAAGGACGGCGACATGAAACCGACATTGAGCGCGAACATGGCGCCACCGATCGCGGCGAAGATCGCGGCCATGCAGAAGGCGAAGATCTTGAAATTGGCGACGCTGTAGCCGGAGAAGCGGACGCGGTCCTCCTGCTCGCGCATCGCCACCAGGATGCGGCCGAGCTTGGTCAGGCGGATGAACTGCGCGATGCCGATGCAGGCGAACAGCAACACCACCTCGACGAAGTACAGGATGATCTTGGCGTGATCGGGCCGGATGTCCCAACCCTTCAGCGTGCGCAGGTCGGTCATGCCGTTGATGCCGCCGGTATAGCCCTGCTGTCCCACGATCAGGATGGTGAGGATGGCGGCGACGGCCTGGGTGATGATCGCGAAATAGGTGCCGCCGACGCGGCGCTTGAACATCGCGGTGCCGATGATCAGGGCGAACAGGCCGGGCACCAGGATGATGGCGAGGATGGTGAAGGTGAGGCTGTGAAACGGCTGCCAGAAGAACGGCAGCGCCGTGATCTGATTCCAGTCCATGAAATCGGGAATGCCGGGCGTCGACTGGATCTTGGTGTTCTCGACGCTTGAGGCCTCGAGCTTGAGGAACATCGCCATGCAATAGCCGCCGAGGCCGAAGAACACGCCCTGCCCCAGGCTCAAGATGCCGCCATAGCCCCAGCACAGCACGAGGCCAATCGCGACAAAGGCGTAGGTCAAATATTTCGCGACCAGGTTGAGGCGGAACACGTCCAGCGTCAGCGGCAGGATCACGAACAGCACGGCGGCGAGCGCAATGAAGCCCATCAGTTCGGATCGGTTGAAGAAGCGTGAGTTGATGATCATGACTTGCCTGCTTCTCGTTATTTGCGGACCTTGAGGGCGAACAGACCCTGCGGCCGCAGCATCAGGATGCCGACGACGGCGAGCAGCGTGAGCACCTTGGCCATCGAGCCCGACATGAAGAACTCGAGCGTCGATTGCGTCTGCGAGATCGAGAAGGCCGAGGCGATGGTGCCGAGCAGGCTGGCGGCGCCGCCGAACACGACGACGAGGAAGGTGTCGACGATGTAGAGCTGGCCCGACGTCGGCCCGGTCGAGCCGATCATGGTGAAGGCGCTGCCGGCGACACCGGCGATGCCGCAGCCGAGCCCGAAGGTGTAGCGGTCGACCTTCTCGGTGTTGATGCCGACCGCGCCGGCCATGATGCGGTTCTGCACGACCGCACGGACCTGACGGCCCCAGCGCGACATGTAGAGAACGTAGGCGACGGCAATGGTGATCAGCACGGTGAGGCACATCACGAAGACGCCGTTGATCGGCACCTCGATGCTGTCGGTGACGCGCAGCGAGCCCAGCATCCATTGCGGCAGCTCGACGCCGACCTCGCGCGCGCCGAACACTGAGCGATAGGCCTGCTGCAGCATCAGGCTGAGGCCCCAGGTCGCGAGCAGCGTATCGAGCGGGCGCTTGTAGAGGTGCCGTATCAGCCCCCATTCCACCAGCATGCCCAGCGCGCCCGATGCGAGGAAGGCCAGTATCATGGCAAGGAAGAAGTAGCCGCTGAAGAGGCTCGGCAAATAGGCCTGGAAGAGATTGGAAGTCATCCAGGTGACGTAGGCTCCGAGGATCATGAACTCGCCGTGGGCCATGTTGATGACGCCCATCTGGCCGAAGATGATCGCAAGGCCGAGTGCCATCAGGACGTAGACGGAGAACAGGATCAGTCCGGCAAACCCCTGCATGACGAAGATCGAGCCGAGGTCGCCAATCGAATAGTCGCCGAACATCCATGTCCTCCGTCGGGAAAGGGTCCCGCGTCGCGAGCAGGTTCGCGACGCGGGGGCTTGAGGCATGGACTTGCGATCCACGCCAGGGAGCGGTTTTGCCTTGGGGGAAAAGTGCGACGGGGGTCGCGACTTACTGGTAGCGCTCTTACTGGTAGCCCTTGGGGAACGGATCCGGCTCAATGAGATCGGCGGTCTCGTAGATCAGCTCGAACTGGCCATCGAGCTTGGCGCGCCCCACCCGGGTCTTCGACCAGAGGTGATGGTTCTCGTGGATGCGCACATAGCCTTCCGGCGCGCCCTTGAACTCGACGCCGGTCGAGGCCGTGGCGATCTTGTCGACGTCGAAAGAGCCGGCCTTCTCGACCGTCAGCTTCCACAGCCAGGGGCCGAGATAGGCAGCCTGGGTGACGTCTCCGATCACGGTCTTCTCGCCCCACATCTTCTTGAACGCCGAGACGAAAGCCTTGTTGTTCGCATTATCGAGCGACTGGAAGTACTTCATGCAGGCATAAGCGCCCGCGATGTTCTCGCCGCCGATACCGTCGATCTCGTCCTCGGTCACCGAGATCGTCAGCAGTGCCTGCTTGGAGAGATCGATGCCGGCCGCCTTGAGCTGCTTGTAGAAGGCGACGTTCGAACCGCCGACGACGTCGGTGAAGATCACGTCCGGCTTGGTCAGCTTGATCTTGTTGATGACCGAGTTGAACTGCGTCGAGCCGAGCGCATAATATTCCTCGCCGACGACCTTGCCCTTGAGCACGTTCTCGACATGCTTGCGCGCGATCTTGTTGGAGGTGCGTGGCCAGATGTAGTCCGAACCGATGAAGAAGAAGGACTTCGCGCCCTTCTCCTTGGCGATCCAGTTCAGGCCGGCGAGAATCTGCTGGGTCGCTTCCTGGCCGGTGTAGATGACGTTCTTGGACTGCTCGAGGCCTTCGTAGAAGGTCGGGTAGTAGAGCATGCCGTTATACTGCTCGACGACAGGAAGCACCGCCTTGCGCGAGGCCGAGGTCCAGCAGCCCATGATCGCCGCCACCTTGTCGTTGACGAGCAGCTTCTTCGCCTTTTCGGCGAAGGTCGGCCAGTCCGACGCGCCGTCCTCCTGGATGAACTTGATCTTGCGGCCGAGCACGCCGCCGGCCGCGTTGATCTGCTCGATAGCGAGCTTTTCGGCCTGGATCGAGCCGGTCTCGGAGATCGCCATGGTGCCGGTCGCCGAATGCAGGATGCCGACCGTGACCTCGGTGTCGGTGACGGCCAGACCCGTGGTGTTGACCGCCGAGGTCGCCGGCGCCTGCGCAAATGACCCGCGCGGCAGCATGGTGATGGCCGGCACTGCGGCCATTCCCATCAATAATTTGCGCCGCAGCGGCGACAACAGGCCCTTGTTTGCTTCGTCTGACATGAGCACCCCACTTTTGTTCGAGAACACGCGATTGGTGCCCGTGAGGATGGCTCGAATTTATGCAGCGCACGCATACGCAAGATCGCGTATACTGCACCGCAAAATGCCGACGTAGGCTTCTGGTACGGAATTTGCGAGGGGTCCGGGTCCGTATCGGGAGTGGGGTTAAGTGGCAGGGCGGCAGCGAATAGACCGCGTCAGGCGCCAGTACAATCAATGGGTCGCCAACCAGACGCTGGAAGATTACGCCCTGCGCTTCACCGCCAAGAGCGCGCGGCGCTGGTCCGCCGCCCGCGTCGCCAACACGGCACTGGGCGCGATCTCGTTCCTGGCGATGGAGGCGATCGGCGGGACCATCACGCTGAACTATGGCGTCACCAACGCGACTGCCGCCATCGTCGTGGTTTCCGTCATCATCTTCGGCTGCGGGGTGCCGATTGCGTATTATGCCGCCAAATGCGGCATCGACATCGACCTGCTGACGCGGGGGGCCGGCTTCGGTTACATCGGCTCGACCGTCACCTCGCTGATCTACGCGTCCTTCACCTTCATTTTCTTCGCGATCGAGGCCGTGATCCTCGCCTCCGCGCTCGAGATGTGCTTCGGGATTCCGCGGCCGGTCGGCTATCTCATCAGCGCCGTCGTCATCATCCCGCTGGTGGCCTACGGCATCACGCTGATCAGCCGCTTCCAATTGTGGACGCAGCCGCTGTGGGTGATCCTTCACATCATTCCGTTCGCCGCGATCGCCTGGCACAATCCGCGCTCCTTTGCGGAGTGGCACAAATTCTCCGGCGAGCACGGCGATCTCAACGGGCACTTCGATCTCCTGCTGTTCGGCGTTGCGGCCTCGGTCGTGTTCTCGCTGGTGGCGCAGATCGGCGAGCAGGTCGACTTCCTGCGGTTCCTGCCGCGCGACCGCCGCGCCTCCAGGGCCTCCTGGTGGATGGCGCTGATGAGCGCGGGGCCGGGCTGGATCGTGCTGGGCGCGCTGAAGCTGCTGGCGGGCTCGTTCCTCGCCTTCTTCGCGCTCAGCCACGGCGTGCCGCCCGAGGAGGCGGCCGAGCCGGCGCACATGTATCTCGAAGCCTTCCGCTACGTGCTGTCGCAGCCTGACCTCGCTTTGGCCTTGACCGGCACCTTCGTGATCCTGTCGCAGGTCAAGATCAACGTCACCAACGCCTATGCCGGCTCGATCGCCTGGTCGAACTTCTTCTCGCGCTTGACCCACAGCCATCCCGGGCGCGTGGTCTGGCTGGTCTTCAACGTCATCGTGGCCCTGCTGCTGATGGAGATCGGCGTCTACAAGGCGCTGGAGCAGACGCTGGCGCTCTATTCCAATGTCGCGATCGCCTGGGTCGGCGCGCTGGTCGCCGACCTCGTCATCAACAAGCCGCTCGGACTGCGGCCGCAGCAGATCGAGTTCAAGCGCGCGCATCTCTACGACGTTAATCCGGTCGGCGTGGGAGCGATGACGATCGCGACCATCGTCTCGATCAGCGCCTTCTACGGCCTGTTCGGGCCGACCGCGAAGGCGCTGTCGGCCTTCATCGCGCTCGCGGCGGCCTTCCTCACGGCGCCGTTGATCGCCTGGGCCACGGGCGGCAAATACTACATCGCGCGCAAGCCGAAGCGGAGCTGGCAGAACATCGAGGCGATCCAGTGCTGCATCTGTGAGCACTCGTTCGAGCCGGAGGACATGGCCTCCTGCCCCGCTTATGCGGGGCCGATCTGCTCGCTGTGCTGTTCGCTGGACGCGCGCTGCCACGATCTCTGCAAGCCGCACGCGAGATTCCAGGCGCAGGTGTCGGAAACGCTGGGCCGGCTGATGCCGCAGCCGATCTACGCCCGGATCAACTCGCAAGTCGGCCACTATATCGGTGTCTTCGTGGTCTCCGCCGGCCTGATCGCCCTGGTGCTGGGACTCATCTATCTACAGACGTCGGCGAACGTGCACGGCGACAACGAGCTCGTGTCCGACGTGCTGTGGAAGGTGTTCTTCTCGCTCAGCATTATCATCGGCGTGGTGGCGTGGCTGTTCGTGCTGGCGCAGCAGAGCCGCCGCGCCGCCGAGGCCGAGACGCGGCGGCAGACCGCGCTGCTGATCCAGGAGATCGACGCGCACAAGCGCACCGATGCCGAGCTCCAGCGTGCCAAGGAGGTCGCCGAATCCGCCAATCTCGCCAAGAGCCGCTATGTGGTCGGGCTGAGCCACGAGCTGCGCTCGCCGCTCAATGCGATCAGCGGCTATGCGCAACTGCTCGAGCAGGATACGAGCCTTGGTGCCAAGCCGCGTGACCAGGTCCGCGTCGTCCGCCGCAGCGCCGACCATCTCTCCGGGCTGATCGACGGCATCCTCGACATCTCCAAGATCGAGGCGGGGCGGCTGTATCTGTCGCGCGACGAGGTGCGCTTGAGCGAGTTCCTCGACCAGCTCGTCGGCATGTTCCGCCTCCAGGCCGCGGCCAAGGGCATCGACTTCGTGTTCAGGCGGCCGCCGACGCTGCCGCGCGTGGTCTATGCCGACGAGAAGCGGCTGCGTCAGGTGCTGATCAACCTGCTCTCGAACGCCATCAAGTTCACCCAGTCCGGCAGCGTGCAGTTCGTGGTGCACTATCGCAGCCCCGTCGCCGAGTTCGAGGTGATCGACACCGGCCCGGGCATTCAGGGTGGCGATCTCGAACGCATCTTCGCGCCTTTCGAGCGGGGTGCGCTCGGCGCCTCGCAGCCGCAGACCGGCACCGGCCTCGGGCTCACCATCAGCCGCCTGCTCGCCGGCGTGATGGGCGGGGACATCAAGGTCACGAGCACGGTCGGCACCGGCTCGACCTTCAGGGTCAAGATCCTGCTCTCGGAGGTCGCCAATCCCCAGCGCACCGCGCCGGTGGAGGCGCCGGTCTCAGGCTATCACGGCCCGCGCAAGACCATCCTCGTCACCGACGACGATCCCGTGCATCGCGACCTCCTGCGCGAGGTGCTAACGCCGCTCGGCTTCATCCTGCTCAGCGCGCCCGACGGCGCCGGCTGCCTCGCATTGGCGCAGCATTGCCGGCCCGATCTGTTCCTGCTCGACATCTCGATGCCCGCCATGGACGGCTGGGCGGTCGCCGAGGCCTTGCGCGCCAGCGGCCATCATCAGGCCCGCATCCTGATGGTGTCGGCAAGCGCGCTCGAGGCTCATGGCACGCCGCTGGCGCAGCCCTTCCACGACGGCTACCTGATGAAGCCGATCGACATCCCGCGGCTGCTGGCAACGATTCGCCAGCTTCTCAAGATCGAATGGCAATACGGCTCGCACGAGGTCGCGGTGCCGTTCTGGCATCCGGAGACCGGATCGAAGCCGCCGCTGCGGCACATCGAGGCGCTGATCGGGCTCGGCCAGATCGGCTACGTCAAGGGCATCCAGCTGAAGCTGGACGAGATCGGCAGCGAGCACCCCGAACATGCCGACTTCGTCGCGCAGATGCGGTCGCTGGTCGATCGGTTCGATCTCGACCAGTACATGGACACATTGAAGACGTTGCATGCTTATGAGCATTGAATCGAAGAAGCGCGACGTCGCGCTCGTCGTCGACGATTCCCCGGAGACGCTCCGGCTGCTCACCGACGCGCTCGACGGCGCCGGCATGACGGTGATGGTGGCGCTCGACGGCGCCGCGGCGATGCGCATCATCGACCAGATCACGCCCGACATCATCCTGCTCGACGCCGTGATGCCAGGGATCGACGGCTTCGAGACCTGCCGCCGGCTCAAGCGCGACGCGGGTCTCGCCAATGTGCCGGTCATCTTCATGACGGGTCTGGCCGAAACCGAGCACATCGTGCGTGGATTGGAAGCCGGCGGCGTCGACTACGTGACCAAGCCGATCGTGATCGAGGAAATGCTGGCGCGCATCCGGGTCCATCTCGGCAATGCCCGGCTGACCCAGAGCGCGCGCGCCGCGCTCGACGTCTCCGGCCGTTTCCTGTTCGCGGTCAATCGCCACGGCAGCGTGTTGTGGGCGACGCCGCAGGCCCAGAAGCTGCTATCCGACCATCACGGCGCGCAGGCCGACGAGTTCGTGCTGCCGCCGGCGCTGCTGCAATGGCTCGAGCAGGCGAAGGCCAAGAGCGGCTCCAAATCCCAGGCCGCGTCGCTGCCCGACAATCCGCAGCTCCGCTTCTACTACATGGGCGAGACCGCGCCGAACGAGTTCCTGCTGCGGCTGTCCAAGGAAGCCGGCACCGCGCTGCCGCCCGAATTCACCAGCGAGCTCGGCCTCACCACGCGCGAGGGCGAGGTGCTGGCCTGGCTCAGCAAAGGCAAGACCAACCGCGACATCGCGCAAATTCTGGGCCTCAGCCCGCGCACCGTCGACAAGCACCTGGAGCAGATCTACGCCAAACTCGGGGTGGAGAACCGGACCGCCGCGGCCGCGATCGCCGCGAATGCGACGCGGCGGAATTCTTGAGACTGCTGCAAATGAGTTGAGATGCCGCTAGTCCAGCTAACAGTGTCGTCCCGGACAAGCGCAGCGAAGCGGAGCGCCGATCCGGGACCCATAACCCCAGGGAGTAGTTTGGCGAAGACTCGGAGTGACCAGCTCGCTTCATAACCACTCCCTGTGGTTATGGGTCCCGGGCTCGCTTCGCGCCCCGGGACGACAGCGGAGTGTATGGCGGTCGCTAGCCGCCCCTTACATCGGCTTGCTTCAACTGTACACAAACGCCTTGTCGTCCAGGTTCGTCTTCGGGATCTCGTCCTTCTCGGTCCAGTAGTCCTGGCTGTGCTGCCATTCCGGCTTGTCGCCGCGCTTGGGCAGCAGGTTCATGTTGCGCATCATGTAGCCGGGGTTGAAGTTTTCCGGATCGATCCAGGGCAAGATCGGCATGTTGTGGTCCTCTGGGCGCAGCTTGACCTCGACCTTCTTTGCGCCCTTCGCCTTCATGTGCCCGAGCAGCCGGCAGACGAAATCGGCGACGAGATCGACGCGCAGCGTCCAGCTGGCGCGGAAATAGCCGAACACCCAGACCATGTTCGGCACGCCCGTGAACATCATGCCGCGATAGGTGACGGTGTCGCCGAAGGCGAGCGGCTTGCCGTCGATCTCGAAGGCGATATCGCCGAGCGCGGCAAGATTGAAGCCGGTCGCAGTGACGATGACATCGGCCTCGAGCAGCTTGCCGGACTTGAGCTGGATGCCGGTCTCAACGAAGCATTCGATCTCGTCGGTGACGACGGAGGCCTTGCCGCTGGCGATGCCCTTGAACAGATCGGCATCCGGCACGAAGGCGATGCGCTGCCGCCAGGGCCGGTATTTTGGCGTGAAGTGGGTCTCGACGTCGTAGTCGGGACCGAGCACGGCGCTGATCTGGCCGATCAGCTCCTTCTTCACCTGCTCGGGCTTGGACACGCAGAGCTTGGTGAAGGCATCCTGCTCGAACAGGATCTTCCGCCGCACGATCTCGTGGATCCAGGCTTCGTCGACCTGCAGCCGTCGTAGTTCCTCCGCGATCTCTATGGCGTTGCGGCCGAGGCGGAAGTAGGTCGGCGAGCGCTGCAGCATGGTGACATGGGCGCACTTGTCGGTGATGTTCGGCACCAGTGTTGCCGCGGTCGCGCCCGAGCCGATCACCACTACTTTCTTGTTCGTGAGGTCGATATCGTCGGGCCAGGTCTGGGGATGGACGATGCGGCCCTTGAAACGGTCCATGCCCTTCCATTCCGGCGTGTAGCCTTCGGAATGGCGATAATAGCCCTGGCACATCCAGAGAAAGTTCGCCGTGAAAGTTCTGGGCTCGCCGGTGTCGGTCGTCACGGCGTCGATGGTCCAGAGGTTCTGCTCGCTCGACCAGCTCGCGGAACTGATCTTGTGCTTGTAGCGGATGTGCCGCGCGATATCGTTGTCGTCGATCACCTCCTTCATATAGGAGAGGATCTCCTCGGCGGTCGCAATTGGCGGGCCGACCCAAGGCTTGAAGCTGTAGCCGAAGGTGTGGAGATCGCTGTCGGAGCGAATGCCGGGATAGCGATGCGTGCTCCAGGTGCCGCCGAATGTTTCCTGCGTCTCCAGGATGACGTAGCTCGTGCCCGGAAGCTGCTTCTGGATGTGATAGGCGCTACCGATGCCGGAGATGCCGGCGCCGACGATCAGCACGTCGAAATGTTCCGAAGCCTGTTTGGCCGTGGCGTGACTGCGAACAGCGACATTCATTGTTGCTTCTATGCCTTGCTTGTCTTTGTGGCCGTCCTTGATTGGACGGCGCGTTTCCTCCGCGACGGGCATGATCACCCGCCGCGCCTCCGCTTCAAAATGACATAGATCAAGTCGCGGTCAAATCACAGTGCCGCACCCCAGCTCCGCGCGGTCTGCAAGATCCAGTCGCGATAGAGTGTCAGCGGCGTCACGCCGGTCAAGCCGCCGCAACCGGCGGCGCCGTTCGGTCCTGTCGACCAGCTGATGAGGCCGACGAGCACGGGACCGTTCGACCTGTCCTCGAACACGGGGCCGCCGGAATCGCCGGTGCAGGCGCCAATTCCGCCGCGAACACCGTTGGTTACGGGATCGACCAGGCGAATCTGCAGCGTGCCGGGCTGTCCGGTTGCGACGAGGCCGGCAACGCGCGTGGTGCCACCGCTTTTGCCGTCACCGTGAACCGTGACGCCAATGCCGGCGATGACGAAGCGGCTGCCGACCTGAATTGGAATCGTGGGCATGCCGACCGTCACCGTGGATTTTCCCTTTGGTGGAGTTTCCAACTGCAGCAGCGCCACGTCGGCGGTGGCGCGATGCGCCTGCATCGCTTGCATGTTGAAGTTCGGATGGATCGCGACGGTGCGCACGTTCAGCAATTGCGGCTGGCCGTCGCCGCCGCGATCGACCACCTTGTAATCCGCGCCAGGCTGCACGCAATGGGCGACCGTCAACACCAGCCTCAGGGCGATCAGGCTGCCGGTGCAGAAATTGCCGCGCGATCCGACGATGGTGACGACGGCGCGGGCGACGCCATCTGCCTGCGGCGTGCCGCCGCCGACGATGGCGTGAGCGGGCGCAGTCAGCAGCAGCGCAACTGCGATGAAGGTGGCAAGCTTCTTCATGGGAACACGCATCGGCATCGGTGAAGGCGGGCGATTGCTTCGGACTGGCTCTTGCCGATAGCGCATGCTAGCCCTCTTGGAAAGCAATTGACGAGGGCAGGACATTGGCGATCGAGGCGGTGATCTTTGATTTCGGCGGCGTGCTGACGAGCTCGCCCTTCGAGGCGTTCACACGGTTCGAGACCGAGCGCGGCCTGCCCGCCGATATCATCCGGCGCACCAACGCCGCCAATCATTTGGAAAACGCCTGGGCCAAATTCGAGCGGGCCGAGGTCGACATCGAGACGTTCGACGCAATGTTCGCCGCCGAATCGCTCGCGCTCGGCGCGGAGGTGCGCGGCCGAGACGTGCTGCCGCTGCTGCAGGGCGATCTGCGCCCGGAGATGGTCGAGGCCCTCAAGCGCATCAAGGCGCAATTCAAGACCGGTTGCATCACCAACAATCTGCCGGCCAACGCGATCGGCAGCATGACGGGGCGCTCCCTCTACATCGCCGAAGTCATGGTGCTGTTCGATCACGTCATCGAATCCGCCAAGATCGGTCTGCGCAAGCCGGATCCACGCATCTACCAGATGATGGTCGAGACGCTGAAGGTCGACCCGAACAATTGCGTTTATCTCGACGATCTCGGCGTCAACCTGAAGCCGGCGCGCCAGATGGGCATGACCACGATCAAGGTCACGAGCGGCGCGCAGGCGATCGCGGAGCTGGAGACGGCGACGGGATTGAAGCTGGGGTAGTTCGACATACGCCGTCATTGCGAGCGCAGCGAAGCAATCCAGAGTCTTTCCGCGGAGGAGGTCTGGATTGCTTCGCTGCGCTCGCAATGACGGTTGTGGCGAGATATCGCCCAACCAAATCTACTTCGCCGCAGCAGCGATCCGTTCCGGAAATGCCGACGCCAGCGCGGCGCGATCCGGCTTCAGCATGCCGCGCTCGGTGATGAGACCGGTGACGAGCCGCGCCGGCGTCACGTCGAAGGCGTAGTTCGCGACCGGCGAGTTCTCGGGCACGATGCGTACCGTCTCCAGCCGGCCGTCCGCGGTGCGGCCGGTCATGTCGGTGACCTCCACGCCGCTGCGCTGCTCGATCGGAATGTCGCGGATGCCGTCATGAACGGCGAAATCGATGGTCGGCGACGGCAGCGCGACGTAGAACGGCACGCCATTGTCATGCGCCGCGAGCGCCTTCAGGTAAGTGCCGATCTTGTTGCAGACGTCGCCATTGGCGGCGACGCGGTCGGTGCCGACGATGGCGAGATCGACCATGCCGTGCTGCATCAGGTGCCCGCCGGTATTGTCCGGGATCACCGTGTGCGGCACGCCGTGATGGCCAAGCTCCCAGGCCGTGAGCGAGGCGCCCTGGTTGCGCGGACGGGTCTCGTCGACCCAGACATGGATCTTGATGCCGCGCTCATGCGCGAGATAGATCGGCGCCGTCGCCGTCCCCCAATCGACGGTGGCGAGCCAGCCGGCGTTGCAATGGGTCAGCACGTTGACCACCTCGCCCGGCTTCTTCGCCGCGGTCGCCTCGATCAGCTTCAGGCCGTTGTCGGCAATGCCGCGATTGATCTCGACGTCCTGCTCGGCGATCTCGTCGGCGCGCGCATAGGCCGCTTCCGCCCGTTCCACCGGATCGATCGGCGCGAGCGCCGCGCGCATCTCGTCCAGCGCCCATTTCAGATTGATCGCGGTCGGCCGCGCCACGACGAGGGTGTCATAAGCGCGTTGCAGCCCGGCGTCGGAGACATCCTCGCGCATCGCGAGCGCCATGCCGTAGGCGGCGGTGGCGCCGATCAGCGGCGCGCCGCGCACCAGCATGTCCCTGATAGCAACGGCCGCATCTTCACACGAGGTCAGCCGCGCAACGACGAATTCATGCGGCAGCCGGCGCTGATCGATCGCTCCGACCGACCAGCCGTCGCGCTCGCGCCAGATGCTGCGGAAATGCTTGCCGTCGACCTTCATGGCATTCTGCCTTTTCGTTTTTCTTGCGTCTCACGCTCGCAGGATGCGCCCGGCCACCGCATCGAGCTTCTTCAGGAGCTCGGGATCGCGCGCCTCCGGCGCCGTGATCAGCGCGGTGTCGAGCGCACGGTCCGAACCGATCGGGCACGGCTCGTGCTCACGCGGAAAATCCTTGGCCAGCCGCGCCACCAGCGCCTTCGCCTTGTCGGCGTTCGAATTCAGCACGCGGATGATGTCCTGCACAGTGACCGCATCGTGGTCGGGATGCCAGCAGTCGAAATCCGTCACCATCGCGACGGTGGCGTAACAGATCTCCGCCTCACGGGCGAGCTTGGCTTCGGGCATATTGGTCATGCCGATCACCGAGTAGCCCAGCGTCTTGTAGGTCATGCTTTCCGCGTAAGTGGAGAATTGCGGCCCTTCCATGCAGACATAAGTGCCGCCGCGCGCGATCGCGATGCCTTCCGCCTCCGCGGCGGCCGCCAGATGGATGCGCAGCCGCGGCGAGACCGGGTGCGCCATCGACACATGCGCGACGCAGCCGCGGCCGAAGAACGAGCTCTCGCGCTTGTGGGTGCGGTCGACGAACTGGTCGACGAGAACGAAGGTGCCCGGCGGCAGTTCCTCCCTGAAGGAACCGCAGGCCGAGAGCGAGATCAAATCGGTGACGCCGGCGCGCTTCAGCACGTCGATGTTGGCGCGATAATTGATGTCGGAGGGGGACAGCCGGTGCCCCTTGTCATGCCGCGGCAGGAACACGATCGGCAGGCCGGCGATGGAGCCACGCCTTAAAGGAGCCGACGGCTCGCCCCAGGGGCTCTCGATCACCTCTTCGCGCGCACCCTCTAAGCCGGGCAGGTCATAGATGCCCGAGCCGCCGATGATGCCCAATACCGCCTGCGTCATGCCTGCTCCACCCTGTCCGCCAAATGTGACATGGTTAAGCTATGCCAGTTTTGCGGCGGATTTGGAACGGGGGGAGATGCGCCCCTGTTAAGCCGCGGTCGCCGGCTGGAGCTGCATCGCGACCATCCGCTCCAGCGTCTCGACCGACTGAAAATTCTCCGGTGTGATCTCGGACTGCGGAATGGTGAAGTCGAATTCGGCCTCGACGCCGAGCATGAGATTGACCATGTCCATCGAGGTCAGGCCGATATCGACCAGCTTGGACGAAGGCGTAACGTCTGCGGCGAGCGAATTCTGCTCGAGGATGCCCTTCACCAGCTTGATGATGCGATTGCGCAAAACGGTATCGAAGGCCTGCATCGGCAAATTCCCATCTGTCTATCGAGGTCGGACCGAACTGCCGGCTACGATGGGTGCGGGCTGCCGGTCCTGCAATGGGCGACACCAATACTTCGCGTTTCTTAGTAAACGATGACTCAGATTGTCGGAAATCCAGCCTTCTTCCAGAGTCCTAACGCGATACCGGAAAATCCGGCGATGCGAACAACCGGACCTTAACTGTTCGTTCGGAATTGGGTTTTGTTTACCCTCTATTTCATCGACGAATTTGAATTAAATCCGTAGCCTCGTCTCACAAGCAAAGATGGCTGGAGGATCGCCTCAAGCGGCATCGCGAATGATGCCGGCGATCTCGAACGGCAAACCGGAGGCGGACGAGCATGAACGTGCGTGAAGCAGTCCTCACTGTCGACGAAATGCAGGCGAGCTTTCTCGAGCAGGGTCCCTCCCTGATCGAGCGCGCCGCCCGGACCGCCGCAGCGGCCGCGGCCGACGCCGACGAGGTCGATCGCGACGCCCGCTTCCCGCACCGGGCTTTCGACGTCGCGCGTGAGCAGAAACTGCTCGGCGTGATGATCCCGGTCGAGTTCGGCGGTTTCGGCGCTTCGATCCATGACGTCACCGACATCTGCTACACGCTCGGACGCGCCTGCGCGTCCACGGCGATGATCTACGCGATGCACCAGACCAAGGTCGCCTGCGTCATCAGGCACGGCCATGGCATCCCCTGGATGGAGACCATGATGCGCCGGGTCGCCCGCGACCAGTGGCTGCTCGCCTCTTCCACCACCGAAGGCCAGAACGGCGGCAACATCCGCGCCAGCGCGGCTGCGGTCGACCATGCCGGCGATACCGTCTCGCTGGTGCGCGACGCCACCGTGATCTCCTACGGCGCCGAAGCCGATGGCCTCGTCACCATCGCCCGCCGCGCCACCGAAGCCGCCGCCTCCGACCAGGTGCTGCTGGCGCTCGCCAAGGACGATTATTCGCTGAAGCGGACGCTGGGCTGGGAAACGCTCGGCATGCGCGGCACCTGCTCGACGGGGTTCGAGCTGAAGGTCGACTGCCCCGCCGACCGCGTCTTCCCGGAATCCTATGACAAGATCCACGCCCAGACCATGACGCCGTTCGCGCATCTGTGCTGGTCGTCGGCCTGGGCCGGCATCGCCGCTGCGGCGGTGACGCGCGCGCAGGCCTTCATCCGCAAGGCGGCTCGCGCGTCTGGCGGACAGATGCCCCCGGCCGCGGCGCACTTCACCGCCGCCAAGATGTCGCTGGCCAAGCTGCGCGCGCTGATATCAGCCAATATCGACGCTTTCGCCCGCGTCGAGCACGACGAGCGTGCTCTGAGCTCGCTCGACTTCCAGTCCTCGATCACGCTCTTGAAGGTGCAGGCCTCCGAGCTCGCGGTCGAGACCGTGATGCACGCGATGCGCACCGCGGGACTTGCCGGCTATCGCAACGACGGCGAGTTCACCATGGGCCGCCACCTCCGCGACGTGCTGTCGTCGCCGATCATGATCAACAACGACCGGATCCTGGCCAATGCCGCGACATCGACATTGATGAGCGGGGTGCCGGCGAGCCTTCGCGACTGACGTACCTCCGCGACCGCTTCAACAAGAAAATTTTGAGATAGCAGGACATCGACCCATGAATATTGCCGTCCTCCCCGACTCGCCCACCACCGCGCCGCAGATGATCGATCCGCTCGATCATCTCGCCGACAAGCTGTTCCACCGCATGGGCGCCGACGGCGTCTATGCTCGCACCGCACTTTATGAGAGCATCGTCGAGAAGCTCGCCGCGCTGATCACCGGTCATCGCGAGGCCGGCACCGAGGTGATGCGCTTCCCGCCGGTGATGAGCCGCTCGCAGCTGGAGAAATCCGGCTATCTCAAGAGCTTTCCCAACCTGCTCGGCTGCGTCTGCGGCCTGCACGGCACCGAACGCGAGATCAACGCCGCGGTGAGCCGCTTCGATGCCGGCGGCGACTGGACGACTTCGCTGTCGCCGGCCGATCTCGTGCTGTCGCCGGCCGCCTGCTATCCGGTCTATCCGATCGCGGCGAGCCGCGGCCAATTGCCGAAGGGTGGCCTGCGCTTCGACGTTGCCGCGGATTGCTTCCGCCGCGAGCCGTCGAAGCATCTCGACCGGCTGCAATCGTTCCGCATGCGCGAATATGTCTGCATCGGCAGCCCCGACGACGTCGCCGATTTCCGCGAGCGCTGGATGGTGCGCGCGCAGAAGATCGCGACCGACCTCGGCCTCAGCTTCCGCGTCGACTATGCCAGCGATCCGTTCTTCGGCCGCGTCGGCCAGATGAAAGCGGTCAGTCAGAAGCAGCAGCAGCTCAAGTTCGAGCTGCTCATTCCGCTGCGCTCGGAAGAGCAGCCGACGGCGTGCATGAGCTTCAACTATCACCGCGAGCATTTCGGCACGACCTGGGGAATCCAGGACGCCGACGGCGAGCCGGCCCACACCGGCTGCGTTGCCTTCGGCATGGACCGTCTGGCCGTCGCCATGTTCCACACCCACGGCACCGATCTTTCCGCCTGGCCCGCCAAGGTGCGGGACGTCCTGAGCCTGCAGCCGCCTCTCGCGGCCGAGGCCCATGGCGAAGGCTGGCGCTGAAGCAACTCACGAGGCCGGCCATTTCCACGGGCAAGACGAGCGTGATCCATACCAAGGTCCGATGCCGCGAGATCACCGAGTCCGACGTCGACAAGATCGCGGACTTGCTGACGCGCGGCTTCGTCGGCCGTTCACGCGACTACTGGATCCAGGGTCTGCGCCGACAGGCCTTCCGGGCCGTGCCGGAGGGTTATCCGCGCTTCGGCTATATGCTCGACGACGACGGCACGCCGGTCGGCGTGCTGCTCTTGATCTACACCTCACGCAAGGAGGGCGAAGAGACCGCCATCCGGTGCAATTTGTCGAGCTGGTATGTCGACCCGGCCTACCGCAACTACGCGCCGCTGCTGACCAAGATCGCCCAGCGGCACAAGGACGTCACTTACTTCAACATCAGCCCCGCGCAGTGGACCTGGCCGATCATCGAAACGCAGGGCTTTCGCGCCTATTGCCGCGGCATATTCTTCTCCGTCCCTGCGCTAGCGCGCGTCCCGCGCTGGAACGAGATCGAGGTCATTCCGCCGCACGCCAAGGAGATCAAGGGGCTTTCCGAGACGGAGACCGAGCTTTTAACGCGACATGCGCGCTACAATTGCCTTAGCCTCGTCTGCCGCACGCCGAAGGGAACCTTCCCCTTCATCCTGCAACCGGTGCGCATCCGCCGCGGTTTCATCGCACCGCCCGCCATGAAGCTGATCTATTGCCGGAGCACCGCAGAATTTGCCGAATGCGCCGGCCGCATCGGACGGCTGCTGCTGCGGCTCGGCAAGATCGCGGTGGCCGTCGATGCCAACGGTCCGGTTCCCGGCCTCGTCGGCATCTACACCGAGCGGCGCGGCCGGAAATACTTCAGGGGCCCGCACCAGCCACAGCTCGGCGACCTCACCGACACGGAGCTCGTGCTGTACGGGCCGTAGAGCAACGCCCGGCTCTGTAAATCTGTACGAGCAGAGCGGGAATATCGCCGCGCTCGTCCGGAGCTACGGCGTATCGCCTTGGCAGCGGGCCGTTTACGCGTGCGCTCACCATCGCCGATCACCCTCCGTAAACTACGGCGCTTAAGGGAATTTTCCGGCCTGTTCGCTAGCCTCGGCGGCTGAATTAGGTTGCATCAAGTCTATTGCCCGCCGAGGCCCTGCCGACCCATGACGTCGACCCACGACAGCGAGCTTGGTACAGGTCTTGAGCAGGGCCCAGGCGCCCTGGTCGCGCTGAGCCAGCTTGCGCTCGACCACATGGAACAGGGCGTCTGCGTCTACGATGCCGACAACCGGATCGTGGTGACGAACCAGCGCTATCTCACGCTGTTCGACATGTCGGCCGAAATCGTGCGGGTCGGCACCAGCTATCGCGAGGTGCTCGCGCACAGCGCAAGCCGCGGCAACTTTCCGCAAGACCAGCTCGATGCGTTGTATTCGACGCGGATGGCGCAGATCGCCGCGGGCAAGCCGTTCCGCACCGAGCAAATGCTGGCGAGCGGCCTCGTCATGTCGCTCGAGCTGAAGCCGCTCCCCGGCGGCGGCTGGATGACGATCTGCGACGACGTCACCCGCCTCGCCCGGCTCGAAGCGGAACTGCTCGTGCAGACCGAGCGCAGCCAGCACGCGCTCGCCAACATGTCGCACGGACTGATCATGTACGACGTCGACAGCCGTGTCGTCGTCTGCAACGAACGGTTCCTGAAGCTCTACAACCTCGACCCCGAGATCGTGAAGCCCGGCGTCGCGCATTCCACGGTGATCGAGCACTGGATGTCGCGCGGCAACCTGCCGGGCATGTCGGGCGACGAATTCTACCAGAGCCGGCTGGAGGACGTGCGCAGCAGGAAGCCGAAGACGCTGCTGGTGATGCGCTACGACGGACGGATGGTGCAGGCGGTCTCCCGCTTCCTGCCCGACGGCGGCTGGGTGACGGTGCACGAGGACGTCACGGAGCGGCTGCAATACGAGGAAACGCTGCGGCAGCAGAATTTCATCCTCGATGCGGCGCTGGAGAACATGGCGCACGGGCTCGCCTTCTTCGACAGCGACATGCGGCTTCGGGTCTGCAACTCCACCTACCTCAAGATCTACCTGTTGTCGCCGGAGGAGACGCGCCCCGGCACACACCTCGCCGAGTTGATCGAGCGATCCATGGCGAACGGCGCGTTTTCCCCGGAATACAGCCCGCAGCAGATCCTCAAAGCCGCCCGCGCGCGGATCGCGAGCCGTGATTCCTCGCCGATGCGCCGGCGTATGTCGAACGACACGGTGATCTCGGTGCGCTATTGCGCGCTGGCCGAAGGCGGCTTCGTCGCCACCTATGAGGACATTACCGAGCGCGAGCGTGCGATCGAGGAGCTGAGCGAGCAGTACCGCCGGTTCGACGCGGCCCTGAACAACATGAGCCAGGGCCTGTGCATGCTCGACGGCAGCCTGCGCGTGATCGTCTGCAACCGCCGCTACATCGAGATGTACGGATTGTCGCCGGAGATCGTGAAGCCAGGCGTCTCGATGCGAGAGATCATGGAGCACAGCTGCGAGCTCGGTATCCATCCGAACATGACCGGCGCCAAGCTCTATGCCGACTACGTCGAGAGGCTGCGCGAGGGCGAGCACACGCTGCACCGCCATTTGAACGATGGCCGCATCATCAAGCTGAATCACAAGCGCATGGAGCATGGCGGCTGGGTCGTGACCTATGAGGACGTCACCGAGCGCCACAAGGCCCAGGCCCGGGTGGCCCACATGGCGCGGCACGATTCGCTCACCGACCTGCCCAACCGCACGCTGTTCCGCGAGAAGATGGGCGAGGGACTGAACCAGGTCGCGATCGCCGGCGGCGCCATGGCCGTGCTGTGCTTCGACCTCGACAATTTCAAGACCGTCAACGACCGCCTCGGTCACGCCGCCGGCGACCGCCTGCTGCGCTGGGTCGCGGCGCGTCTCAAGGAGAATGTCGGCGAGCACGACACCGTCGCGCGGCTTGGCGGCGACGAGTTCGCCGTTCTCCAGCGCGGGCCGCAGCCGCAATCGGCCGAGGCGCTCGCCCGCCGCCTGGTCGAGATCATCGGTCATCCGCCGCCGCTGGAAAGCCAGTCGATCCATGTCGGCGTCTCCGTCGGCATCGCGATCGCACCCGACCACGGACTCGATGCCGATGAGCTGATGAAATGCGCCGACCTCGCGCTGTACCAGGCCAAGGCCAAGGGGCGCGGAGCCTATCAGCTGTTCGAGCCCGAGATGGAGGAACAGGCGCGCAGCCGGCACGCGCTGGAGCAGGACCTGATCGGCGCGCTGGAAGGGCGTGAATTCCACCTGGTGTTCCAGCCGCAGATGCGGCTCGATTCCTCCGAGCTCACCGGCTTCGAGGCATTGCTGCGCTGGAAGCATCCCTCGCGCGGCTTCGTCTCTCCGGCCGAGTTCATCCCGATTGCGGAGGAGAACGGGCTGATCGTTCCGATCGGCGAATGGGTGCTGCGCACGGCCTGCGCCACCGCCGCGTCCTGGCCCGGCGTCACCGTCGCGGTGAACCTGTCTCCGGTGCAGTTCCGCTCCCGCGGGCTGGTGGCGATGGTCACGAGCGCGCTCGCGGAAGCCGGCCTGCCGCCGCAGCGGCTCGAGCTCGAGGTCACGGAGACGGCGCTGCTGGACGACAGCAAGGCGACCATCGACATCCTGCACCAGCTCCGCGCACTCGGGGTGCGCGTCAGCCTCGACGATTTCGGGGTCGGCTATTCCTCCCTGAGCTATCTGCGCAAGTTTCCGTTCGACCGCATCAAGATCGATCGCTCCTTCGTCGGAACGCTCGGCGAAAGCCCGGAGAGCGTTGCCATCGTCAGAACGATCGCGAGCCTCGGCTCCGTGCTCGGCGTCGAGACCACGGCGGAGGGCGTGGAAACCGAGGAACAGCTCGACTTCGTCCGCGAATGCGGCTGCACCGCGGTGCAAGGCTATTACTTCGGCAAGCCGTGTCTCGCCTCGGAAGTCGACCGCACCATCGAGACGCTGAACACGGTTCGGCGGGTGGCCTGACCCGCTTCGGCCGCTCAAATTCCGCCTCTCGGCACGCGGCCAAACGACGAATTGTCGCAGATGTCGGCTCTGTCGGCGTTAGCTGACCGACGGCCGCACAGCGATGCGCGCAACACGCTTTTCTTCTCCGTCAAATTCAGGAACAATCGCCTCGCAACGAGAGACGGCGCCCCCAGAGAGGCCGCCGCGAGGGAGGCTTTCGATGTCGGGATACGGGCTGAAGACGATTGCATTTGCCGCGGTGCACGCCGTCATGGGCGCATTGCTCTCCACGGCCGTTAATGCGCAGGACTACCCGACGAAACCGATCACGTTGATCGTGCCTTGGCCGGCCGGCGGATCGACTGATCTCTCGATGCGCGCGATCGCCGACAGCGCCTCGAAGGTGCTGGGCCAGCCGATCGTGATCGACAACAAGGCCGGCGGCAGCGGCACGGTCGGGCCCGCGACGATGGCGGCGGCGGCGAAGCCGGACGGCTATACCATCTCGCAGATCCCGATCACCGTGTTTCGTCTGCCCTTGATGCAGGAGGTGTCGTGGGATCCGGCAAAGGATTTCACCTATATCGTCCATCTCACCGGCTACACGTTCGGCGTGACCACCAGCGCGGAATCGCAGTTCAAGAGCTGGAAGGACGTGGTGGAGTTCGCAAAGGCAAATCCGGGCAAGGTGACCTATGCCACGCCCGGCGCCGGCACCTCGCTGCATATCGGCATGGAGCAGATCGCCGCGATGTCCGGCATCAAGCTGACCCAGGTCCCTTTCAAGGGCGGTGCGGAGACCAATGCCGCGGTGCTGGGACAGCACACCATGCTGCAGGCGGATTCCACGGGATGGCGGCCGCTGGTCGACGCCGGCAAGCTGCGGCTCCTGATGGTGTGGACCGGGGCACGGTCGCCGAACTATCCCGACGTGCCGACGCTGAAGGAGCTCGGCTATCCCATGGTCTATGATTCCCCGTTCGGTATCGCCGGCCCGAAAGGAATGGATCCCAAGATCGTCGCCAAGCTGCACGATGCCTTCAAGAAGGCAGTCGAGGATCCCGCGGTGATCGCCACGCTCGCGAAATACGACATGGTGCCGAACTACAAGAACACCGAGGACTACAAGAAGTTCATCGTCGAGGTCACGGCGTCCGAGCGCAAGGTGATCGAGACGCTCGGGCTCGCGAAGAAGTAGGATCGAGCTACTAGTGTGTCCCGGACGCGATGCAGCGCTTCTTCAGCGATGCACTGCAGAGCGGGGATCCACCCTTTCCTCCACACGCATGGGCCCCGGCTCTGCAGCGCACCGCTTCGCGCTGCGCTGCGTCCGGGGCACGAGAGATCGCGATGACCACCCGTACCAACGTCAAGCTCCGCCTCAGCAACTCCGAACTCTGGGGCGGGCTGATCGGGCTCGCACTCGGCGGCTTCGTGATCTGGTCGGGCTTGAAGCTCAAGCTCGGCACCATCAACGATCCCGGCCCCGGCTATGTGCTGTTCTACACGGGCATCCTGATGTGCGTGTTCGCGGGCGCCATCATCGTCTCGGCGATCACCGAGGGCGGGCCGACGCTGGCCTCGCGCTGGGAGAACGTGCGCTGGAGCAAGCCGCTTGTCCTCATCGCCTGCCTCACCGCATTCGCCTTCGCGCTGGAGCCGCTGGGATTCCTGCTGTCATCGATCCCGCTGATGCTGCTGCTGTTGCGGCTGATCGATCCGGTGCGCTGGACGCTGGCGATTCCGATCGCGCTGCTGGTGCCATTGGGCATGTGGTGGGTGCTCAAGCGACTGCTGTTGATCCAGTTGCCGTCAGGCCTGTTCGGGATCGGCTGACCCCATGGATACGCTCGTCAACGTGGTACATGGATTCGGCGTCGCGCTGCTGCCGGTCAACCTGCTCTATTGCTTCATCGGCGTCTTCATCGGCACGCTGGTCGGCGTGCTGCCCGGCATCGGCCCGATCTCGGCGATGTCGCTGCTGCTGCCTGTGACGCTGTCTGGAACGCCGGAATCCGGCATCATCATGATGGCCGGCATCTATTACGGCTCGATGTATGGCGGCTCGACCACCTCGATCCTGGTCAACATTCCCGGCGAAGCCGCCTCGGTCGTGACCTGCATCGACGGCCACCAGATGGCGAAGCAGGGCCGCGCGGGCCCCGCGCTCGGCATCGCCGCGTTCGGCTCCTTCGTCGCCGGCACCTTTGCGCTGGTTGCCTTGATGCTGGTGGCGCCGAGGCTTGCCAGCCTCGCCATTGCCTTCGGCCCGGCCGAGTATTTCAGCCTGATGGTGCTCGGCCTTGTCGTGCTCACCTTCCTCACCCAGGGCTCGATGCCGAAGGCATTGCTGATGGCGTGCATCGGCGTCGTGCTCGGGCTGATCGGGCTCGACAGCATCACCGCGCAGCCGCGGCTGACCTTCGGCCGCATGGAGCTGATCGACGGCATCGGCCTCGTGCCCGTGGTGATGGGCCTGTTCGGCGTCGCCGAGGTGCTGCTCAACACCGAGCAGGCGATCAAGCGCGACGTCATCAACACCAGGATCACCCATCTCCTGCCGAGCAAGGAGGACTGGAAGGCGAGCGCAGGTCCGGTCGGCCGCGGCACCATCCTCGGCTTTTTCCTCGGCATCCTGCCGGGCGGCGGCGCCGTGGTCTCGTCATTCGCGTCCTACGCGCTGGAGAAGCGGCTGTCGAAGACGCCTGAAAGGTTCGGCCATGGCGCGATCGAGGGCGTCGCCGGCCCGGAATCGGCGAACAACGCCGCGGCCGGCGGCGCCTTCATTCCGCTGATGACGCTCGGCATCCCGCCGAACGTGGTGATGGCGCTGCTGCTCGGGGCCTTCGTCATTCACGGCCTGCAGCCGGGCCCGCTGATGATCACGCAGAACCCCGGCCTGTTCTGGGGCATCGTCGCCAGCATGTATATCGGCAACGTCATGCTGCTGATCCTGAACCTGCCGATGATCGGCATGTGGGTGCAGCTGCTCAAGCTGCCCTACAACATCCTGTTCCCCCTGATCATCCTGTTCACGATCCTCGGCGTCTACTGCTCGAGCAACAACGTGTTCGACGTCTATGTGATGATCGCGTTCGGGATCATCGGCTATTTCATGCGAAAGCTCGGCTACGAGCCGGCACCGCTGGTGCTGGCCTTCGTGCTGGGTCCGATGATGGAGAACAATTTGCGCAAGTCGCTGATCCTGTCGCAGGGCGATCTCTGGACCTTCGTGCAGCGGCCGATCTCGGGCGCGTGCCTCGCGCTTGCCCTGGTGCTGCTGATCGCGCCGCTGCTGCCGTCGCTGCGCAAGAAGCGCGAGCTGGTGGCGCTGGACGAGGGGGCGTGAGGGTCTGTAGGGTGGATTAGCCGAAGGCGTAATCCACCACTTCTCTCTCGACGCGGATCGTAAAGTGGTGGGTTACGCCTTCGGCTAACCCACCCTACGCCATCTCAGCCCGCCGCAGGCAGCGCGCTGTCCGACGGCAGGCCCCATGGGCGCTCCGCCGATGCCAGCCCGATCAGGCGGCCTTGGATGTAGTCGCAGCCCCAATCGCGCAGCATGTTTGCGGCTTCGTCGTCCTGCACCCATTCGGCGACGGTCTTGATGTCGAGGCGGCGGGCGAGGTCGATCAGAGTCTGCACGAAGGCGCGGTCGTCGGCGGAATGGGTGATGTTCTGCACGAAGGCGCCGTCGATCTTGACGATGTCCACGCCGAGCTTGCGCAGATTGCGGAACGAGGTGTAGCCGGCGCCGAAATCGTCGATGGCGATGCGGCTGCCGAAATGCTTGAGGCGGCTGACGAAGGCGCGGACGTCGTCGATGTCCTGGATCGCGACCGTCTCGGTGATCTCGACGATCAGCCGCTCGGCAACGCCGGGATGGGCCAGCATCAGCGATTCGATCCCCGCCCACCAGTCCGGATCCATGGTCGTATCCGGCGAGATGTTGAGGCTGAGACAGACGTCGGGCGCCGCCGCGAGCTCGGCGACCACGAGCTCGAGCACGCGGTGATCGACCAGGCGGATCAGGCCGAGCCGTTCGGCGACCGGCACGATGTCGGGCGCGAGCAGCACCTGGCCGTCGCCCTGGTCCATCCGCACCAGGCATTCATGGAATGCGCGCTCGCGCGAGACAGCCGAGACCACGGGTTCATAGGCGAGCCTGATGCGGCGCTCGTTGAGCGCGGTGACGATCTCGTCGGTGACGCGGATGTTGACGCGGCGCTGTGCGTCGCGCGCGGCATCCGGACGCCAGGCCGCGAACGAGCCGGAGCGGCGGCGCTTGGCGGCGTCGAGCGTCTCATGGGCGCGGTTGACGGCCTCGTCGGTGTTGCGGGCATAACGCGGCAGGCTGACCGCGCCGATCGAGGCGGTGACCGAGACCGGACCGGATTTGGTCGGCACCACCTCGTCGCGGATGCCGGCGAGGAAGCGCTCGGCGGCCACGTTCATGTCGTCGACAGTGCAGTTCTTCAGGATCAGGCCGAACTTGTTGCCGGAGAAGCGCCCGAGCACGTCGCCGCCGCGCAGGCGCGCGCGAATGCGCTTGGCGACGTCGAGGATCACGGCGTCGGCGACGTCGAAGCCGAAGGCATCGTTGACGCGGGCGAGATGATCGATGCCAACCAGCATGAAGGCCGCTGTCGAGCGGAAGCGCGTCGTCTCCTCGATCGCCTCGGCCAGCGCCGCGATCAGATGCGAGCGGTTGAGCTCGCCGGTCAGCGGATCGAGCCGGGCCAGCCTACTCAATTCCTCGTCCCGGGCGTGGCGCTCATTGTTGATGCGGACGGAGCCGATCGCTCGCGTGGGACGGCCGTCGGGACCTGCGAACCAGCGGCCGGTCTCCTCGATCCAGATCACGGGATCGGAGGCGCTCATGCGCACGCCGTACTCGATTCGGTAAGGGGTGCCGTCGGCGCCGTGCACCGGGGACGTCAGTGCCAGTGCCGCCGTCCGCAGCGTTTGCGCGGGCTCGATCAGCTTGGCGAATTCGGCGCCGGTCGAAAGCCGCTCGGCGGGAATGCCGGGGAAAACGGCGCTGACCTGCTCACCCCAGACGATGGCATCGCTGGCGATATCCCAGGCGAACACGGCCTGACCGAGCGCGGCCAGGATGTCGGAGGCTTGCGGCAATCCAGGGGTCAAAGTCGCCTCGTTTCGGGACAGTGGAGAAGTCCTGAGCCGGCACAGGATAGAGCCAGATTCGCTGCCGAACCTAGGCAAAGTTGATAAACAATTTGGAAACCACGTTTCCGAAGGCGTCGGAACCAATCCGGTCCGGCCGGCATAGGCCTTGCGAGTACAGGACTCGCACCGGCGCCTGCGTCCCGAAACGCGACAGTCTCGCCGGATCAACGGTGATTGCGATGTTGGGTACTGATCGACCGGACGCGGCGGACAACGGCACAGGCACGGCCCTGGTGCCGCTGATGCCGACGTTGCAGTGGGTCCGCAAGGCGCCGCTGCCGCGCCCCGATCCGAGCTTCGTCACACAATTGATCGCCAATGCCGAGCAGCTGCCGCAAACGAGCCGGCTCCGCCGCGCCTCTCCCGAGGATGCGCTGATGGCCTATGGCAGCAAGCGCCCGCTCGGAACCGTCAGCGCGCGCACGCGTCAGGTGGCTTAAGATTGATTGAAGTGAGAGCGCGCTTCTTACCTCTCGCCGCTTGCGGGGAGAGGTCGGATCGCCTCGGCGATGCGAGCATCGTCCGGTGCGATCCCGGGTGAGGGGTAGAGGTCCCGCGGCTATCGCATCCGCGGAGAGAGGCCCCTCACCCCAACCCTCTCCCCGTGAGAACGGTGCGAGGGAGCACACTGCCGCGGCGGTGAGATGCGAGCCAATTCAGAGAAATCAGCGCGGCGGCGTGTCGGAAGACGGCGTGCCGTTCCCCGGCTGCAGCTGCGGCGAGGGAATTTCCGGCGAGGGGGCGCCCTGCACTGGCTTGGGCGCCGGGTGATCCATCAGCACGGATTCGGCGACGGATTGCGCGGTAGGCGCGGACGGCGCCGGCTGCGGCGCAATCACAGGCTCGAACTTGCGCTCGGACTCCACATCCTCCACCGGCGCTTCGCCCCTGCGCTTGGCCTTGCGCGGCGCCGGCACCGTGGTCTCGGCGACATAGGTGACGCGGCGGCGCGTGCGCTGGGCGATGCCCGCGAAGAAGTCCGCCATCGCCAGCAGCACCAGCAGAAAGAAGGTGGAGTTGCCGAATTTGGGCCACATCACGAATTCGGCAGCGGCCGCGCCGAAGATGATCAGCGACAGCAAATGATCCATCAGGAATTTCGAGCCCGGCCGCGCACCCTTGACCACCTCTAACAGCAGCAAGACGACGCCGAGCGCGAGCAGGAGATCGGCGAGCGTGACCGGCCAGACCTCTCCGGACACCATAGGCACCTTGAACAGCACGTCCGTGAAGGACACGGTCGGCATCAGGAAGGCGATGATGTTGTAGACCGCGAGCGGAATCAGGAGCAGCGGGAAACCGACCATCGGCTTGATGCCTTCTCGATCAAGATATCCGGACAGAACAATGCAGCGGCGAAGCATCCGCTCCGCCGCCGTCACCGTCTATCTCATGGGTTGGCCGAAATCGGGCGGGTCCGATCTCCCGCCCGAGAAAGATCCTGGCTTCAGGACTCTTTCTTCTTCAGGACCTGACGGCCCTTGTACATGCCGGTCTTGAGGTCGAGATGGTGCGGACGACGGAGCTCGCCGGAGTCCTTGTCTTCCACATAGGTCGGCTTCTTGATGGCGTCCGCCGAGCGGCGCATGCCACGGCGCGACGGCGAGGTTTTTCTTCTCGGAACGGCCATTTCAATATCCTCTAGGGATTGGTGTCATCAGGGCATCGTCCGCGAAGGGACGGCTCAGCACCCGCAAATAACGAGGCGAGCTGAATGCCGATCAAGGCCGCGCTTATAGAGGAAGGCTGGCCGTAAAGCTAGGCTCTTGGGCCGGAAAATGCGCCCGGAACGGGCCAAAAATCAGCGATTTTCGCGCCAGCAGGTCGCAAGCGAGCTCGCCTGCCCCCGCGCCATATAGGTGGCGGCCAGCCGCCGGACGCCCGGTCCCGGGGTCCGGGCGCTGCGCTTGACCGGATTCGGCAGGATTGAGGCCAGAAGCGCCGCCTCGCGGGGCGAGAGGCTTTCGGCCGATTTGCCGAAGGCATAGGCGCTGGCCGCCTCGACCCCGAACTGCCCCTGCGGGCCGAGCTCGGCGATGTTGAGGTAGATTTCGAGAATCCGCTGCTTGGGCAGGACGAGGTCGATCCATAGCGCCAGCGGGAATTCGAGCGCCTTGCGAACGAAGTCGCGCCCCTGCCAGAGGAACAGGTTCTTCGCGACCTGCTGGGTGATGGTGGAGGCGCCCCGGAAGGCGGTGCCGTCCTCCCTGGCGTCGTCGATCGCCTCGCGCAGCGCCCCCCAATCGATGCCGTGATGCTTGCAGAAATGGGCATCCTCGGCCGCCACCACCGCGCGCGGCAGAGAGGGCGACATATCAGCGAGATCGATCCACTCCCGATGCACCGGCGCGCCGCGCAAGCTGCGCCAGGCCATCAACGTCGAAACTGGGTGACCGGTGCGGTAGAACGGCGCGATCACATAGGGCGCGAGGACCACGAGCGCGAGCACCACCAGCAGGATTTTGACGATGCGCAAATCGACCTTTCCGGTGCAAACTGAAGAGCGGCCACGGGCTGGAGTATTAAGTCTGTGATAATTCGGGCCTTTTCCAGCACTTTTTAGGCCTTCCAAACGATTGACTGGCGCGGGCGCATAAAGGATTGTCCCGCCGAATTTTAGTTCTGGAGCCCTTCTTGATGACCGGCACGTCCCCGTCCGATTTCGCCAAACGTCTGGACAAGACCGCTGATGACACCGAAGCCCTGCTCGGGCGCCTGCTGTCGGACGACATCCTGCATGACGAAATCGCCCGGCCCAAGCGACTGATGGACGCAATGCGCTATTCGAGCCTGAACGGCGGCAAGCGCCTGCGGCCGTTCCTGGTGGTCGAGAGCGCCGCCGTGTTCGGCGTGCCGCGCGAGGCGGCATTGCTCGTAGGCGCCGCGCTCGAATGCATCCATTGCTACTCGCTGATCCATGACGACCTGCCGGCCATGGACAATTCGGACCTGCGCCGTGGCCGCCCCACCCTGCACAAGCAGACCGACGACGCCACCGCGATCCTCGCCGGCGACGGCCTCCTGACGCTCGCCTTCGACATCATCACCCGCGACGAGGTCCATCGCGACGCCAATGTGCGGCTGCTCTTGACGCGCGCGTTAGCGCGCTGCGCCGGCATCGGCGGCATGGTCGGCGGGCAGATCCTCGATCTCGCCGGCGAAGGCCGCTTTGGCGGCAACGAGCCGATCGACGTCGCCCGTATCCAGCAGATGAAGACCGGCGCGCTCTTGCGCTACGGCTGCATTGCCGGCGCGATCCTCGGCCAGGCCTCGAAGGCGGAATATCAGGCGCTCGACGATTACGGCCGCGCGCTCGGCGAAGCCTTCCAGATCGCCGACGATCTGCTCGACGTCGAGGGCGATGCGGCCGCGCTCGGCAAGCCGGCCGGCGCCGATGCCGCGCTCGGCAAGACCACCTTCGTAACCCAGCTCGGGATCGAAGGCGCCAAGCAGCGCGTGCGCGACCTGCTCGCGCGCGCCGACAGCGCCGTCTCGATCTTCGGCGACCGCGCCGCAATTTTGCAGGCCGCCGCGCGTTTCGTGGCCGAGCGGAAGAACTGAGCTAAAGCGCGATGCGATTAGGATGAATCGTCATCGCGCTTTAGGTTATTGTTCGAGTGGTCAGGAAAGCCGTGCCATTTCAGTTGCAGACCTCTGCATTGGCGTCGACGTGGGGGCCGCCGCCGCCGCGATAGACGAGACGGCAACCGGGCCTTACAGGCCGGCAGAGCAGAGCGTTGCAAAAGATCTGACCACTGCCGCTCGAGGCACGACCCGCGCCAGCCGCCGCAGCTGCACCGTAGCCGCCCGCTCCAGCACCGGCCCGCTGCCGCGCGGGGCGGTCCTCGCCGTCGTCGCGCCGCGAGGTCGCGGGCTTTGACGCGGGCTTGGCGGCGCGCTTCCTCTCGCATTCATTGTCGTCGTTCAGCACATAGCCGTTGCCGCAAACGATCCTGGTGCACTTGTCGCCTTCGACCTTGAAACCGTGCTCGCAGACCAGCGGGCAGACCCGCGACGGCTTGGCCTTGACCGCATCGAGCGCGTCGGTGCTCGCCACCTTCACGTCGAGCTTGGTGCCGGCATAGCGGTTGAACTGCGACAGCGACCGCTGCGAGGACGTATTCCAATTGCCGTCGGCCTGCCCGGAGAAGCAGCCGACGCGGCCGAGCTCGCTCTGCACCGAGCGGTTGAGATCGGCCGGCGCGGTCGCCGGGGTGAGGGCGGCGACGTTGGTGCCGGAGGCGTTCGTGGTGTTGCCCGGCGCAACGCCCGGCGCCGTGGCGGCGAGGTTGACGCGCTGTTGCTCGGCGGCGGCCGCCTGCTGCTGTGCCTGCTCCTTGGCCTTCTGCGCGGCAAGCTGCGCCTGCTCGGCGGCCTTCGCATCGGCCGCGGCCCTGGCTTGCGCATCCTTCTGCGCGCCGAGCGCAGCAAGGCGGTCGCGCTCGGCCTCGGCCTGCTTCGCTTTCGCGATCGCCGCCGCATGCGCCTGCTCCGCGCCGATCTTCTCGAGCTGGAGCTTGGCAAGGCTCGCATAGAACCCGTCGGGATGCTGGGCGAGGAAGGCTTCCCAAGCCGGCCGGTTGCCGACCTGGAGCGCGAGCTCGTAGTCGCGGCGGATATCGGCCTGGGGATTGGCTACGGGCGCCGCCGGCGCCAGCTTGACCGGCACCAGCGGCACGTCCTCGCCACCCAGCGAGCCGTAGACGAACGGCTCCTGCTTGTTGCCGGTCGACTTCAGCACATCGTCGCGCACGAAGCCGAAGGCGCGGCGGACGTCGAGGCCCGGCGTCGTCAGATGCTTCGACAGCGCGATGGTGAACGGGCTGTTGGCACCGTCGCCGTCCTGCGCGGTGAAGCCGGCCTTGGCCGAATAGGCGATCAGCGTGTTGGGGCTGGACGGCTCGACCTGGGCGAGGCCGCGGCCGATGCCGCGCGAAGCGACCGTGCGCTTCATCCGTTTGCTGAACGGATTATCGCGGCAGGCATCGAGGATCACCAGACGCAATTGCTTGGCGGGCTCGACCGCGACCAGGACACGGTCGAGGGAGAGCGCCTCGTCAAAGACGTCGGTGTCCCGCTCGAGCTTGGCATCCACCGGGATCAGATAGTTCGAGCCCTCCACCTCGATGCCGTGGCCGGCGTAGTAGACCACGGCGATTTCGGCGTCGCGGGTCGCGTCGGCGAAGTCGCGGAGCACGCGCCGTGTCTCCAGCGCCGACAGATCGTGCCGGGAGTCGACGACGTCGAAGCCGGCCTCCTTCAGGGTTTTGGCCATCACCGACCCGTCATTGACAGGATTGGCGAGCGAGGGCGCGTGCTGATAGGCCGAATTGGCCAGCACCAGCGCCACGCGCTTTCCGGCAACAGCCGGCCCGGCGCCGAACATCAGGCCGAGGGCGACGAAAAGCGGACAAAGTCTGAGCAAGCTGCGCATGACACGACTTCCGATGGTTCCGGGCCGTCCGGCCCTTTGGGACCGCTTTAGCAACATCCTCCGCCGGCGCTTGTGATGGAGGTCACGAAGCGGACCCCGACGGCAGGCCGTACGACCTCTCTTGTTTGTCGCGCCAGCGCTGTCGCGGTTCGCCAACGGACGGCGGTGCGGACCGGGTTCCGTCAGACAACCCCGATGTGCTCCCGATATTGCGGCAGATCGTCCGCAATTTCATGCCAAGGCGCCTTCGAGCCGACGAAAATATGGGCGCTCGGCCGGATCGAGGGGGCATCGACCAGGGTTCCCATGGCGACGTGGACCCACTCTCCTTCCCGGACCCGGGAATAGAGCAGCGAGCCGCAGCGGCCACAATGCGCGTCATGGGTGGTGTCGTCGCCGAAAATCATCCGGAGGTCGCCACCCCCTGACAATACGAAGCCTGTCTTGCCGGATGCCGGCGAAGGGCTTGAAGGCGGCACCGGTGGTGCGCCGGCAGTTCGAGCAGTGGCAGTTCATCGCATAGGCGAACGCATCGGCCACCTCGAAGCGCACGGCGCGGCAAAAGCATTCGCCGACAAGAATGCGAGCGTTCGAATTTTCTGATTCTGTCATCGTGACGCCTTCGCGCAAATCGCTGACACACCCATAGCGCATTTCGACGTGTACGACTAAGTTGGCCCGAAGCCATCATGCAAAGGAACGATCCATGAGCCAGGACCGGTCGAGCGTCGAAGCCGTCGTGCAATCCTATTTTGACGGACTTTACGAGGGCGACGCCGACAAGCTCGGCGCCATCTTCCATCCCTCCGCCGATCTGCGCTGGGTCGAAAAGGGCGAGCTCCAGGTTCTGACCGTGTCGGACTGGCTCGACCGCGTGCGCAAGCGCACCTCGGCCAAGGCCGAAGGCAAGCCGCGCGAGGACTTCATCGTCACCATCGACCGTTCGGACGACAAGACCGCTTTCATCAAGGTGCGCTGCCAGCTGCCGCCGCGCTATTTCACCGATTATCTCGTGGCGATGAAGCTCGCCGACGGCTGGCAGATCGTGTCGAAGTCGTACCGATATGATTTGAGGGAGTGACGGGCGCCGTCCTGCTGCCCGAATTCGGACGCACTCGCTATCCAATTCTCCGTCATTGCGAACGCAGCGAAGCAATCCAGAATCTCACCGCGGAGACAGTCTGGATTGCTTCGCTGCGCTCGCAATGACGATGCGGATGCAGCGTTCACTCCATCTCCCACCCCTGCGCGCCTGGAAATCACCATGCTTGTCGACCGCCGCTCCCTGCTCGCCTCATTCGCCTGGTTGGCCGCCTCTCCTGTGCTCGCCGGGGATGCCCCATCAGAATTCGAATCCTACGAGCGCGAGAGCGGCGGGCGGATCGGGCTCTATGCGGAGAATCTCGCAACCGGCAAGAAGCTCGCCTGGCGCGCCGACGAACGGTTCGTGATGTGCTCGACGTTCAAGGCTTCGCTCGCCGCCAACGTGCTGGCGCGGGTCGATCGCGGCGAGGAGCAACTCGCGGCCATGATCCGCTATGGCCAGGCAGATCTGCTGGAATACGCGCCGGTGGCGAGGGAAAATCTCGCGGCCGGCAAGATGTCGGTCGGCGAGATGTGCAAGGCCATCGTCGAGCTCAGCGACAACACCTGCGCCAATCTGCTGCTGGCGCGGATCGGCGGCCCCGCCGTGCTGACCGCATTCTGGCGGTCGCTCGGAGATACCACCTCGCGGCTCGACCACAACGAGCCCGAGCTCAACCGCTCGCAGCCCGGCGACCCCCGGGACACCACGACGCCGGCGGCGATGGCGGGAAATTTGCGCCGGCTGGTCACGGGCGAGGCGCTGTCGCCTGCTTCGCGGACCCTGCTCACCGACTGGATGGTGAACTGCAAGACCGGCGCAAACCGCCTGCGTGGCGGACTCCCGGCAGGCTGGAAGATCGGCGACAAGACCGGCAACAACGGCAAGGACGCCTCGGGCGACATCGCGGTCGCCTGGCCGAAGCCGGATACGCCGATCCTGATCGCGGCCTATACCCAGGGCGGCACGCCGAACGCGACGCAGATCACATCCGCGTTCGCGCGGATTGGGCGGATGGTGGCCGAACGGCTGGCGTGAGCCGCGCATTGACCTAGCCGTCGCTTCCGGGTCAAGACAGACCATCATGGAAGCGAAGTTTCAGACCTTTCTCATCCTGCTTGCCGTGCTGGCAGGCGTGGCACTGGCCGCACGCCGCTTCAACGTCGCCCCTGCCATCCTGCTGATGCTGGCGGGCGTCGGCCTTGCTTTCGTGCCGGGCATGCCGACGGTGGAGCTGCCGCCGGAGCTGGTGCTGCTGGTGGTGCTGCCACCACTGATCTACTCGGCCAGCGTCGCGATGAGCTGGCGCGAATTCAAGAAGAACCTGCGTCCGATCGTGCTGCTCGCGGTCGGCGCCGTGATCTTCACCACGGCGATGGTGGCGGCCGCCACGCATTATATGATCGGCCTGCCCTGGACCGTCGGCTTCCTGCTCGGGGCCATCGTCGCGCCCCCCGACGTGGTGGCGCCGCTCGCGATCGCCCGCCGCCTGAACATGCCGCGCCGCATCCTGGTCGTGCTCGAGGGCGAAGGTCTCGCCAACGATGCCACCGCGCTGATCCTCTACCGCTTCGCGCTCGCCGCGATCCTCATCGGCCACTTCTCGCTGCCGCTCGCGGCCGGTGAATTCCTCCTCATCGTCGCCGGCGAGATCGCCTTCGGCATCGGCGTCGGCTGGCTCTCCTTGCGCCTTCGCAAATGGTCTGGAGATCCGCAGGTCGAGCTGACACTGTCACTGATCACGCCCTATGTCTCGTACTGGCTGCCCGAGCATGTCGGCGGCTCCGGCGTGATCGCAACCGTAGCCTGCGGGCTCTACGTCAGCTGGAACGGCCCATTGCTGATCTCCTCGGCGACGCGCCTGCAAGGCATCTTCTTCTGGGATCTCGTGATCTACCTGATCGAGGGCATGCTGTTCCTGCTCACCGGCTTCCAGATGCGCGCGCTCTACGAGAAATCGAAGACTTTTCCGCTCGACGACATTCTCATCGCAACTGCATTGGTCCTGGTGATCGTCGTGATCGCGCGTTTTGCCTGGCTCTATCCCGCAACTTATCTGCCGCGAATGCTCTCCAGGTCGCTGCGCGAGCGCGATCCGTCGCCGCCATGGCAATGGCCGTTCGTGCTCGCCTTTACCGGCGTGCGCGGCGCGGTGTCGCTCGCCGCCGCGCTGGCGCTGCCGTTCACGCTGCCGAACGGCGAAGCGTTTCCGTATCGCGACCTGATCCTGTTCGTCGCGTTCGGTGTCATCTTCGTGACGCTGATCGGCGTCGGCCTGACGCTGCCGCCGATCGTGCGGTGGCTCGGCGTCGCCGAGGCCGGTCGTCACGAGCATGCTACCGAGCACGAAGCGGAGATCGCCGCGCGCCGTCAGGCGCTGGAGGCCGCGCTGAAATCGCTCGATGCGCTCACTGCGGAGAAAGCGGTTTCCGACGAGGTGATGCGGCTAATGCGCGCCCGCCACGACATCCGCCTCAACCAGCTCCCAGACTCGCTCAATCCCAACCGTCACGACGTCTCCGCCGCCGGCACCGCTCTGACCCGCGACCTGATCGCCGCCGAGCGCAAGTTCATCCACAACCTGCTGCGCGACGGCCAAATCACCGACGAGACGCGCCGGCGGATCGAGCGCGATCTGGATCTGGAGGAGGCGAGCCTGGCGAATAGGGAATATCGCGGCGGGCCGCTGTAGCTTCCTCGTCATTGCGAGCGCAGCGAACCAATCCAGACTGCCGCCGCGGAAAGACTCTGGATTGCTTCGCTGCGCTCGCAATGACGACTCCTTACCGCTTCTCGCAAAACTCCCTCATCGCAGCCGCAACGGCGCCCGCGACAGTCTCCTGCCGCTCCGGCGAGTTCATCTCCATTTCCTCGTCGCGATTGATGATCGAGCCGGCCTCGAGCAGCACGGCGGCGCTTCGCGTGCGCGACAGCACGACCAGGCCGTCATAGCGATAGACGCCGACATCCTTGTCGAGCAGCTGGCGCCGGTAGCGGCCCATCACTGGCAGGGTGTACTGGCTCGCATAGTTCAGGCCCTGCTCCTTCAGCTGCTTGCCGATCATGCGGGCCAGCATCAGGCTGGTGGCGAAGTGCGGATTCTGCCGCGATACGAATAGCGAATGGCCCGAAAAGCGATCGCTGAAATAGCTCTTTGCGCCGTCGAATTCCCAGGTCTCGAGCAGCTTGTCCGGCACCGAATCATGATGGACCGACAGAAACAGATCGGCGCGGCCTTCATTCGCAGCACCGACGCGCTTGAACAGGCTCGGCCGTGCCTTGCCATCGGTGACGAGGAGGCGGGTTGCGGCAAAGCCTTCGGATTTGAGCTTGGCCGTGATGAGCCGTGCGAGGCGGAAGTTGTAGCCGAACTCCGGATCGTTGCGGGCGCTGAGCGCACCGTAGGAGTCCGGGGTGTGGCCGACATCGACGACGATCCGGAATTTGGGCGTCTCACACCTGAACGAAGGTGAGGGTTTCGGCCCAAGTTTCGCACTCTTTCGCGCGATAGCAGCCTCGCCGGCCTCGACGAATGCAAGCGATGACATAACGATCGAGGCGACCAGCGCGACGATGACGCTCCGTAGGTGCCTCAAGCGCTACTCCGCTGCTGCTCACGCATGCCGGTGCCGGCACGGCTTTCGGTGAGGAAGTTGAAGTCCCCCGGCACGAAGCACGCCCCGATCTTCGAAGGTGCTTTTTGCTCTTGATCAACTTGACGCAGGGAGGTCCGAGCGTCAACGCGCCGTCTGACCCCAGGACGCCCTGTCTTGGCGATCAGGCCGGCCATCGCGCGAGCAACCAACTATTTGAGAAAAAATGAAAATCCCGATTGTGTCGCCGCGCGATGCGGCACTGGCAATCGCGCGGTTCGCGCGCTCGTGGAGATTGTCGGCGACTGTTGCGGCGGAGCGACGGACGAATGCGCAATTAGGCGGTATTTAGGGCGGGTTGAATTCGAATCGTCCATTGAATGTCTACGGGGTCAAATGAAGAAACTCGCATTCGCAACCGCCTCTCTGATGGTGCTGTTCACAGGCACTGCTTCGGCCGCTGACCTTGCAGCCCGCCCCTACACCAAGGCACCCGCAATCGCTCCCATCTACGACTGGAGCGGCTTCTACGTCGGCATCAACGGCGGTGGCGGCTGGGCCGACAAGTGCTGGAACATCTACAACGATGCCGGCTTCACCGTTGCGCCGCCCTTCCGGGAAGGCTGTCACGATGCGAGTGGCGCCACCGTCGGTGGTCAGATCGGCTATCGCTGGCAGGCCACCAATTGGGTGTTCGGTGTTGAGGCGCAGGGCAACTGGGCCGACTTCACCGGCTCCAATTCCAGCTTGTTCTACGGCAATTTCACCAACCGCTCCAAGGTTGATGCGCTCGGCCTATTCACCGGCCAGGTCGGCTACAGCTGGAACAACGTTCTCTGGTACGTAAAGGGCGGCGCCGCGGTCACCCGCGACAAGTACGAGGGCGTGACCACCAGCACCGGCGAGGTGTTTGATCGCGCCACCGAGACCCGCTGGGGCGGCGTCGTGGGTACCGGCATCGAATACGGTTTCGCGCCGAACTGGTCGCTGGCGCTCGAATACGATCACCTGTTCATGGGCCATCGCGACATCACCTTTAGCTCGTCGATCGTTCCGGGGGTCACGCGCGGTGATACGATCCGCCAGGATGTCGACATCGTCACCGCCCGCATCAATTACCGCTTCGGTGGTCCGATCGCCGCCAAGTACTGACTTTGGCCGTTCTTCGACAAACGAAGCCCCGGTCTCGCGTCCGGGGCTTTCCTTTTGCGCGAAGCCGACTGATTGATATTGGTCTCCCGAGCCCGGCCCATTACACCGGCCGCTCCCCCTTCACCGTCACGCGCGTGCCGGAACGCGTATGCGGCCAGTAGTCCCACATCGCGCGGTGCTGGGTGCAGCGGTTGTCCCAGAACGCGATCGCGTTCTCGGTCCAGCGGAAGCGGCACTGGAACAGCGGGTTTTCGGCGTGCTGGTAGAGATAGGCGAGCATCGCATCGCTCTCGTCGCGCGGGATGCCGTTGATGTGGCGGGTGAAGCCGCGGTTGACGTAGAGCGCCTTCTTAGCCGTGACCGGATGCGTGCGCACGACGGGATGCTCGGCATGGGGATAGGAGGGACGATCGGCAACGCCATAATTGGCATAGAGCCCGCGATAGATCGGCTCGCCGTCGTGCAGCGCCGTCAAGCCGTCGAGATAGGCCTTCATGCGCTCCGAGAGCGCCTCATAGGCCGCATACATGTTGGCGAACAGCGTGTCCCCGCCGCGCGGCGGGCATTGCTTGATGTAGAGGATCGAGCCCATTGGCGGCTCGAGATCGCAGGACACGTCGGAGTGCCAGCCCTCGCCATTGGCGCGCGGCGAGTTCTTGTCCGCATAGATCTTCATCAAGGCGGGGTCTTCGTCCTCGTGGGGGGCTGCGGGATGAAAATGCAACTCGCCGAACTTGCGGCCGAAGGCGAGATGCTGCTGCGGCGTGATGTGCTGGTCGCGGAAGAAGATGACGAGGTTCTCGGCCAGCGCACGGTGGATCTCGTCCATCTGCCGGTTGGAGCGGGCATCGCCATCGACGAGCTTGCCGATATCGACGCCACTGATTTCCGCGCCGATGATGGGCGTGAGCTTCTCGACGGCGATGGTCTCGTAGGGCGCGCCGCCTTCAGCGGTGTGGCGATAGCGCGGGCCCTGCTTGCCGGCGAGTGAGCTCATGGCGTGTCTCCCGATCGTTCTTGATTGGGAGCCATCGTAGCAATGTAGGGCGGGTTAGCGAAGCGTAACCCGCCACTTCGCGTCCGCAAAAAATAAGGCGGGTTATGCTGCGCTAACCCGTCCTACGATTCCGATGTTGAAGAGATGCTTACTCCGCCGCAGGCGCCGGCACCTTGGCGCCTTGGCCGTAGCGCTGGTCGATGTAGTCGATCACCAGCGCCTTGAAGTCGGCGGAGATGGTCGGGCCGCGCAGCGTGCGGAACTTCTTGCCGTCGACGAAGACGGGCGCGGCCGGCGCTTCGCCGGTGCCGGGCAGCGAGATGCCGATATTGGCGTGCTTGGACTCGCCGGGGCCGTTGACGATGCAGCCCATCACCGCGACGTTGAGCTCCTCGACACCGGGGTATTTGGTCTTCCAGGTCGGCATCTCGTCGCGGATGAAATCCTGGATCGAGCGGGCCAGTTCTTGGAACGTGGTCGAGGTGGTGCGGCCGCAGCCGGGGCAGGCCGCAACCAGCGGCACGAAGGTGCGGAAGCCCATGGTCTGCAAGAGCTCCTGGCCGACCTGCACCTCGCGGGTGCGGTCGCCGCCGGGCTCGGGCGTCAGCGAGATGCGGATGGTGTCGCCGATGCCCTGCTGCAGGAGGATGCCGAGCGCGGCCGAGGACGCCACGATGCCCTTCGAGCCCATGCCGGCTTCGGTGAGACCGAGATGGATGGCGTAGTCCGAACGCGCCGCAAGATCCTGGTAGACCGCGATCAGATCCTGCACCGCAGAGACTTTCGCGGAGAGGATGATGCGGTCCTTGGGCATGCCGAGCTCTTCGGCGCGCGCGGCCGAGAGCAGCGCCGACTGCACCATGGCCTCGCGCGTCACCGCGCGCACGTCGCGCGGGTTGGGCGAGGCCGCGTTCTCGTCCATCAGCTTGGTCAAGAGCTCCTGGTCGAGCGAACCCCAATTGGCGCCGATGCGCACCGGCTTGTTGTTCTTGTTCGCGATCTCGATGATGTCGGCGAACTGGGTGTCGCGCTTGTCCTTGAAGCCGACATTGCCGGGATTGATGCGGTATTTGGCCAATGCTTCCGCGCAGGCCGGATAGGCCGCGAGCAGCTTGTGCCCGATATAATGGAAGTCGCCGATCAGCGGCGTATTGATGCCGCGCTTGGCGAGGCCATCGCGGATGTACGGAACGGCGGCCGCGGCTTCCTCGCGGTCCACGGTGATGCGGACCATTTCGGAGCCGGCGCGCGCGAGCGCTGCGACCTGGGCGATGGTGCTTTCGACATCGGCGGTGTCGGTGTTGGTCATCGACTGCACGACGATCGGCGCACCGCCGCCCACAGCGACGTTGCCGACCTTGACCTGGGTGGTCCGGTGCCGGGGCGCCGGGCCCGCAATGTCTGAATCGAGAGGGTTTTCGAGCTTGTTCATGGCGGTCCAAATATCAGGTTTTGGTGACGTTCAGCAATGCATCACGCGGCGCCGCAGCCGATGGGCTGGGACGGTTAACCAGGAAAAGCCCAGCAATTACAAGGACCGCTGCGGCCCCGAATGTCAGGCTCAGGGTGTCGTGCATGATGAAATAGCTACCCACCACGCCAAACAAAGGGGTGATGAAGGTAAAAGCGGACAATTTGCTGGCCGAATAGGCCTTCACCAGCGCGAACCAAAGCGTGAACGTGGTTCCCACCACCCAGATCGCCTGGAACGCCATCAGGCCGAGCGACAGCGGGCTCGGCGTGTGGGTGATGGATTCGCCGAACAGCCAGGCCGCGGTCCCGAGGATGGGGATCGAGGTCGCGACCTGGTAGCCCAGCGCCTTCTCGGGGGCGGCGAAGCGCAGACGGGTGCTCTTGGCGACCAGCGTCGTCGCGGCCCACAGCGCGGCGCCGCCGACAATCATGAGATCGCCGAGCAGGACATGCGAATCGACATTGGGCTGCGGCACGCCGATCGCAAGCGCGACACCGGCAAAGCTGATGGCGAGGCCCAGCCATTGCGAGGCGCCAAGTCGTTCGCCGAGCACCTGATAGGAGCCGAGCGCCACGAAAAACGGCGCGGTGTAGAGAAACACCACCGCACGGGAAGCAGACGTGAAGTGCAGCCCCTGGAAGATCAACACGAATTCGATGCCGAACATCAGCCCGGCGAACAGGCCCGGCTTCCAGGTGCCGTCACGCTCGAAGAACTTGACGCCACGAAAGGTGCCGATGATGAACAGCACCGGCAGCGCGCCCATCGAGCGGATGGTGGCCTGAAGCATCGGCGGGATGTCCGGCAGCACCAGCTTCACCGCGATCTGGTTGAACCCCCAGGTCAGGCACAGCATGAGCATCAGGGCGATGGCGCCGGCACTGAGGGGACGACCGGCGGACGGTATGGCTTGAGGTGCGGACATTTCTTTCCAAGAATCCGGCTTTGCGCCGTTATTGCTTCAAGACATTTTCTGACAATGCGTGCAGACGCCCGTGATCTCCACCACAGACAGCTTTGGCGCGAAGCCTGAGCTGCGCGCGGCGGCGTTGAGGTCCTTGGCGAAGGACGCCGAGGGAATCTCGCCGACCAGACCGCAGCGCTCGCAGATCAGGAACGCAACCGCGGAGGTCGCATCGTGGTCGTGGGCGGCGCAGGCGAGATAGGCGTTGCGGCTTTCGATGCGGTGCACGAGGCCGTTGGCCATCAGGAAATCGAGCGCACGATAGACCGTGATCGGCGCCGGCCGCGCCATCGACTTGGCGAGCTCGTCGATGATCTCGTAGGCGCCGAGCGGGCGGTGGCTGGAGAGCAACGCACCCAGCACCTGGCGGCGGATCGGCGTGAATTTCTGCGCGCGCCGTTCACAGACCACCTCGGCATGCGCGAGCGCGTCCGCGGTGCAGCGGCCGTGATCATGGTCGGGCGCGGGGAATGCCGGCTTCGCGAGGCTCATGTAACCCTCTTCTAGCATTTCGGCGGGGGAACCCAAAGCACGACGAGCCGCCCGGCTGCCAGCCATGCTCCTCCCGCGGGACAGCACCGCGCGACCGGGCCGTGAAACAATCATAAGCTTGCTTATTATATGCAAAGCTTAGTGGAGACGACGCTCATGACGCGCGGGTCGGTCGACCAGAATTTCCTGTTCACGCTCGGTGAGCTCTATCGCCTCCTGCGCGTCTATGCCGACAAAGAGGCGTCGCGCTTCGGCATCACCCGGGCACAATGGGCGGTGCTGGCCAAGGTGGAGCGCAGCGAGGGCATGAAGCAGTCTGAGCTCGCCGAGCTGCTGGAGATGCAGCCGATCACACTGACGCGCCTGATCGACAAGCTCTGCGACAACGACTGGATCGAGCGCCGCAGCGACGCTTCGGATCGCCGGGTCAAGCGCCTGTATCTCAAGAAGGCCGGACGGCAATTGCTCGGCCGCATGAGTGGCCTGAAGTCGGAGCTGACGGCGAACGCACTCGACGGCATCAATCCGGCGGATGCGCACCGCCTCCTCACCCAACTCGAAACCATCAAGGAAAACGTGCGAACCGCGATCCAGACATCCGGCACGGAGCAAGCACGTAAGGAGCAGCGCCATGGCTGATCAGGTCATCAAGTTGCAGCCTGAGCCGAAGAGCGACAGCGGCAAGCCGACCAAGAAGGCCGGCACCGATCCGCGCCGCCGCCTGCTGGCGGGCCTGCGCCGCTATCGCCGATTCCTGCTCCTGGTCGTGCTGCCGGTGATCGTCACCGTCGGAGGCGTCACCTTCTATCTGCATGGAGGCCGCTATGTCGGCACCGACGATGCCTATGTCGGCGCACAGAAGGTGCTGGTGACGCCCGACATCTCCGGCAAGATCCTGAAAGTGGTCGTGAAGGAAGGCCAGTCGGTCAAGCGGGGCGACGAGTTGTTCGAGATCGACCCGGTTCCGTTCCGCCTCGCGGTCGAGGAGGCCAAGGCGCAGCTCGCGCAGGCGCGCACGACCTATGACAACCTCGTCGCCAACATCAAGATCTATGGCGACATGCTGGGCCTCGCCCAGCAGGGCATCGATCTGAAGCAGCGCGACGTCGAGCGCAAGCAGGCGCTGGTGAAGAACAATTTCGGCTCGCAGCTCGATCTCGACAATGCCTCGAATGCGCTGGTCACCGCCGGGGCGCAGGCGCAGTACATCAAGCAGCAGCTCTCCAACGCAAAGACCCAGTTGCTCGGCAACCCTGATCTGCCGCTCGAGCAATTCCCGCCCTACGCTCAGGCGAAAGCCAAGCTGGATGACGCGCAGCGCAACCTCGACCATACCGTCTTGCGCGCGCCGATGGATGGTGTAGCGACCCAGGTCGAGCAGATTCAGCTCGGCCGCTATGTCCCCGCCGGCACGCCGGTGTTCTCCATCATCGACGTCGCCCATCCCTGGGTCGATGCCAATCCGAAGGAGAGCGACCTCACCTATGTCACCGAAGGCCAGGCGGTCACGCTCGAGGTTGACGCGTTCCCCAACCATGTCTTCAAGGGCAAGATCGGCTCGCTCTCGCCCGGCACCGGCGCGCAATTCGCGATCCTGCCGCCGCAGAACGCCATGGGCAATTTCGTCAAGGTGGTGCAGCGCGTCCCGATCCGCATCTATTTCGACGAGAACGACAAATATGTGCGGAAGCTGAAAGCCGGCATGAGCGTCTACGCCACCATCGACACCGGACACAAGCGAACGCTCGCCGGCCTGCTCGGCCTGTCCGCGACCGCGGGCCAGGATTAAGAATAAGACAAGGACTGGCGCGATGTCCGACGCCAATGCGAATCTGATGGTCCCCGGCCTGCGCCGGAACATGGTGACGATCTGCGCCATGACCGCGACCATCATGCAGGCGCTGGACACGACCATCGCCAATGTCGCCCTCCCCTACATGCAGGGCACGCTGTCGGCCTCACAGGACCAGATCAACTGGGTGCTGACCTCCTACATCGTCGCCGCCGCGATCATGACGGCGCCGGTGGGCTGGATCGCCAACCGCTTCGGCCGCAAGCGCATCTTCATCATCTGCTCGGCCGGCTTCACCATTGCGTCGGTGCTGTGCGGCCTCGCGCAGGACATCAACCAGATGGTGCTGTTCCGCCTGCTGCAGGGCGTGTTCGGCGCGGCGCTGGTGCCGCTGTCGCAATCGGTCATGCTCGACTATTACACGCTCCAGGAACGCGCCAAGGCGATGGCGATCTGGGGCATGGGCGTGATGATGGGTCCGATCATGGGACCGTCGCTGGGAGCCTGGCTCACCGAGACCTATTCCTGGCACTGGGTGTTCTTCGTCAACCTGCCGTTCGGCATCATCACCGTGCTCGGGCTGGTCGTCTTCATGGACGAGACCAGGAAGGATTTCAGCCTCAAATTCGACTGGTTCGGCTTCGCCGCGCTGGCGGTCGCGATCGGCGCGCTCCAGCTCGCGCTCGACCGCGGTGAGCAATTGGGCTGGCTCGAATCGAACGAGATCGTGGCGGAGTTCATCGTCTCGGCCGCCGCCTTCTATTTCTTCCTCGCGCACTCCTTCACGACCGCGACCCCGTTCATCCGCTTCGCCCTGTTCCGGGACCGCAATTTCGTCAGCGGCTGCCTGTTCATGATCGTGATGGGGCTCGTGCTGTTCTCGACCATGGCCCTGGCCTCGCCCTACATGCAGAACGTGATCGGCTATCCCATCATCACTGCCGGCCTGCTGCTGGCGACCCGCGGCATCGGCACCTTCTTCGCCATGATGCTGGTCGGCCGCATGATGCGTTATGTCGAGGCGCGCACGCTGATCATCTGCGGCCTGACGCTGACGGCGGGCTCGCTGTTCCAGATGACGGGCTGGACCGATCTGACCCAGGTGCCGGAAATCGTCACCGTCAGCGTCATCCAGGGCTTTGGCTTTGGCCTCGTCTTCGTGCCGCTCTCGACCGTGGCGTTCCTGACGTTGTCGAACGAGCTGCGCACGGACGGCACCGCGATGCTTACCCTGATGCGCAACGTCGCGAGCTCGGTCGGCATTTCCGTCGTCATCGCCGAGCTGTCGCAGGGCACGCGGCGGACCTATGCGATCCTCTCCGAGCACGTCAATCCGTTCAACCACGCGCTGCAGATGCCTGGTGTCAGCGGCCTGATCAATCTGTCCACCGACGCCGGCCGCGCCATGGCCGACCGGATGGTCAGCGTCCAGGCACAGATCATCGCCTTCGCACAGGACTATCAGCTGGTGATGCTCTTCATCCTCTGCACCATCCCGCTCGCTCTGCTGGTCGGCTCGACCAAGGCCACGCTGCGCAAGCAGGCGGCGGGGCCGGAGCATGCGGTGATGGAGTAGTCATCGGACTTTGGCGCTTCACACCGTCATTGCGAGCGCAGCGAAGCAATCCAGATTGTATCCGCGAAAACACCCTGGATTGCTTCGTCGCAAGCGCTCCTCGCAATGACGACTTGCCACACGATCAGCGCTACAACAGCTCCTCGCAGCCCAAATCGTCCACGGCCGCAAACGCCCGTTCCAGATTGTTCCACCAGATCAGCGGCGGGATGTTGATGCTCCACTGCCAGACCGGCCGCGTGATCTGCCAGAGCACCGCCCAGCGGTAGTCGCGATCGAGCGCGCCGCGGGTGTAGCCGCTGATGCCGCTCTCGACCAGCGTGTCGTGGTAGAGATTGAGCAGCAGCCGTTCGAGCGCCTGCCGGCGTTCCGGATACCAATGCATCGCCATCATATAGGCGAGGTCGTGGGTCGGAACGTCGATGCTCCACAGATCGAAATCGAAGATGCGCACGGTGTCATCGACGCCCGTGCGCGGCAGCAGGAAATTCCAGACATGGGCGTCGCCATGCGTGATGCTGAGGTGGCGGCGTGAATGGTAACGCTGGGACAGCCGCTCCGACTGATCGATCAGACGACGATAGAGGATCCGCCGCTCTTCGCTGAGGCGATCGCCGAGAAGATCGGCAAAGCGATCGTAAAGCCCCGCGAACGTCTCCATGCGTTGCGCGCGGTCCTCCACGCTCGCCCAGGTGCCGACGGTGTCGCCGAGGCTCGGATGGTCCCACCAGGCTGCATGCCAGCGCGCCAGCGTCGTGACGATGGCGAACGTCTGCTCGCGCGACGGCGGCACCGGCCAGGTGGTCGCGATCTCGTGGCTGTCGGTGAGATCTTCCAGCAGCAGATGCCAGGCGAAGCTGTCCTCGTCGAAATGCCCATCAAAGCAGCGCGGCACGAGTCCCGGCGGCATCTGCGGCACCAGCTGCGTGTAATAGCCCACCTCGCGCCGGCCGCCATTGGCGAGGCGCTTGGCGAAAGCGGCATTGGGCGTCTTGAGGATCAGCGACTGCGGAGCACCGGCGGATTCGCCGACATAGCGCACCCCAAGCCTGACGATATGCGACACCACGGTGTCGCGTTGATGCAGCACCTTCACCTCGCGGACGGCGCCTGCATCCAGCGCGCCGCCCCGGCGCAGCGCGGCCGTCAGTCGGGCGGGCTCAACGACCGCCGGCAATTGTGGAGATGTCATGAACCACGATGCCCCTGTCCCCCGTCATACTGCACGATCACATGCCCGGGCACCAGCGGCTGCCGCCGGCTCAGGCTGCGGCGGTCGAGTCGCGCACCGTCCGCACGACGATCGCACGCAGTTGATCGAGATTGGCTGTCATCCCGGCGATCGCCTGCCTCACATCCGCGGCGCGCTGGTTGACGGAGGCGGCATCGCGGCTGACGTCGCCGATCTTGGCCGAGACCTCCTGTGCGGCGGAGGCCGATTCGGAAATCGACCGCGTGATCTCCCGGGTCGCGGCATCCTGCTGTTCCATCGCGGCAGCGACCGAAGTCGCCACGCCGTCGATCTCGACGATGTGGCCTCCCATGGCCTCGACGGCGTCGACCGCGGCCTGCGTCGAGGCCTGGATCTCGGCAATCAGCCGCCCGATCTCCTCGGTGGATTTGGCGGTCTGGTCGGACAGGGATTTCACTTCGGCGGCAACCACCGCGAAGCCGCGGCCGGCCTCGCCGGCGCGCGCCGCCTCGATTGTCGCGTTGAGCGCGAGGAGGTTGGTCTGGCCTGCGATGCCGCCGATGAGGTCAGAGACCTCCGCGATCTTCTTCACCGATCCGGCCAGCGCCTGAATGGTCGAACGCGCCTGCTCGCGGCCGGCGACCGCCGATTTGGTGACGGTGCTGGTCCGCGCGACCTGGCTCGTGATCTCGCGGATCGAGGCGCTCAGTTCTTCGGCCGCAGCGGAGACGGCCTGCGAGCTGCCGAGTGCCTGCGTCGAAGCCGCCGCCACCGCCTGCGACTGCGCAGAGAGCGACTTTGCGATCTCGGAGAGGCCGGAGGCGGCTTGCTCCACCCCCTGCGTCGCCGCAGTCGCGGTATCGACCGAGCGGCCGGTCTCGCGTTCGACCGTTTCGGCCATCTGATGCAGGGCGGAGCGCTTGGCGAGCGCCGCCGCCTGCTCCTGCCGCAACTGCTCCTCGCGCAGACGGGAGTTCTCGACCGCCGCCTGCTTGAACACCACAAGCGCGCCCGCCATCGAGCCGACCTCGTCCTGGCGCTGGGCGAACGGAATGTCGGCGGCGAGATCGCCGGTCGCGAGCTTCTGCATCGTATCCGTCATGCGCACGATCGGGCGCACCACGCCGAGGGCAACACCCAGCAGGCCGGCGGTGACGAAGGCGAGAACGGCGATGGAGACGCCGAGGAGGATATAGAGCATCGCGCTGTCGCGGTCCGCGGCCAGCTTCTCCATGGCGGCATTCCGCTTGTTGGCACTCTCGACGATGCTGTCGATGACGGCGCGATGCGCGGTATAGGCCTCCTTGAGCTGCGCATAGACGCGCTCGGAAGCCGCCGCGTCTTTGGCCTTGAGGGCGGGCAGAAGCTGATCCGACGCCTTCCAGAATTTCTGCACCTCCGCATCGGATTTCGACACCAGCGCGGTCTTGAGGTCGGCCGAGAGGCTGGAGGAGACCCAAAACGCCTTGCGGTCGTCGTAGTCCTTGCGAAGCTGGACCAGACGTTCGCCGTGGGCCGCCAGCTGGTCCGGCTCGCGCATGGCCAGCGTCGCCTCGAGATAGGCTTCGATGATGTATTCGGGCGGCGGCAGGATGTCGGCGATGAGGTCGTTGCCGAGCTTGATGTCGGAATAGAGCGGACCGCCGACCTTGAGCTCTTTTAGGGCGTACAGGCTGGTCGAAACAACGGCGGCGAAACCAATGGCGAGAACGACGCCAAACGCGACGATCGCAGAGGACAAGGACAGACGAAATTTCATGAAACAATCCAGGTCGGCGTCGAAACTGCGGCCATCCTAGACGACTACGGTAAATACGGGATTGATTCGCGCCGGAATTGTATTTCACGAAGCCCGCATGAATACGGAGAAATGGACATCAAGGCATCGGTATTGAGTCAGCGAGGCTGACGCACAACCGCGCAAAATCAACGTTCGAGTCTGGTGCGGCAACGCAGCACCGGCTCCGATGCGCCGAATGAGATATGTGTGCCGAGGAGCAGGCCTCCCCGGCACGCCCGACCCTCATACGTCGAAGAACACCGTTTCGTTGTCGCCCTGCAGGTGCAGGTCGAGCCGGTAGACCGGCTTGCCGGCCTCGCGGACCGCAGTGATCGTGGCGCGGCGATCGGCAGGCACCAGCGCCAGCACGGGATCGGCGGCGTTGCCGGCCTCGTCGTTGAAATAGATGCGGGTGTAGAGATGCCTGAGCATGCCGCGGCCAAACACCGCAAGCAGGATGTGCGGCGCCTGCGGCTTGCCCTCGGGATCCGGCACTACGCCCGGCCTGATGGTCTCGAAAGAATAGTTGCCGTCCTTGTCGGTGCCACAGCGGGCAAAGCCGCGGAAGCTCGCATTCGGCAGCGCGCGCTTGTCCTGGGGATCGGCGAATCGGCCCTGCGCATCCGCCTGCCAGATCTCCAGCATGCAATCGGGGACGGCCACGCCGTCGCCGTCGAAGACACGGCCCTCGATGCGGATGCGGTCGCCGGTGACATCGGGCGTCAGCGTCGAGTTGGTGAACGCGTCGTTCCAGGCGTACTCGCCGGTCGGCGTCAGGCCGTATTTGAAGAACGGACCGACCGTCTGCGATGGGGTAATCCCGTCGGGCTTCGCGGACTCTTGCACTTAATGGTTCTCCATGGGGGTGGCGTCCTTGCCGCGCAGCACGACGTCGAAGCGGTAGCACAGCGCCCATTCGGGCTGGGTATTCTCCAAGTCGAACGACGAGACCATCCGCGCCCGCGCCTTCTCGTCCGGCACCGAGTTGAAGATCGGATCGAACGGGAACAAGGGATCGTTCGGAAAATACATCTGCGTCACGAGGCGCGTGACGAAGGAATGGCCGAACACCGAGAGATGGATGTGCGCAGGCCGCCAGGCGTTGTGGTGATTGCCCCAGGGATAGGCGCCAGGCTTGATGGTGACGAAGCGATAATAGCCGGACGCATCGCTCACGGTGCGGCCCGCGCCGGTGAAATTCGGATCGAGCGGCGCCGGATGCTGATCACGGACGTGGACATAACGGCCGCAGGAATTGGCCTGCCAGATCTCGACGAGCGAGTTCGGCACGCCGCGGCCGTCCTCGTCGCGCACATGGCCATGCACGATGATGCGCTCGCCGAGCGGCTCGCCTGCGTGCTGGCGGGTGAGGTCGTTGTCGCCCTCGCGCACGGTCTCGTGGCCGTAGACCGGCCCGGTCAGTTCCGACAGCGTATGGGGCATCGGGATCAAGGGCTTGTTCGGCGCGCGTTTGATCGAGCTCTTGTAGTCGGGCGACAGCGGCAGCGGATGCGCCGCGTTGCTCCCGGTGGGATAGATGAATGTCATTGGCGAACTCCTCCCCGGCCTTCGTGGTCCGGCTGGTCAACGCTTTCGCCAATCATTATAGGATATAACTAATTTGGGAAAGCCGGTTTAGAGGCGTTCCCGCGCATGGCAGCCGTCCCGCTGTTACCTGATCGGCGCACGCGGAAGCACCGCCTCCCCGGCCTCGAGCCGGTAGGTATGGTCGAGCGAATACCAGGGCACGGAGGCGTCCTTCGCCGTCGGATGCGGCGTATCGTGGCGCACGAATTTACCGATCAGCGCCTGCGTCACACCGAACTGCACGTCGCTGTCGATATGGGGGTCGCTGGGATCATAGACCTGCGAGATCAGCACCTTGAATCCGGGCTTGAAGATCAGGGCATGCAGATGCGCGGGACGATAGGGGTGGCGGGCCTGCGCCGCGAGCAAGCGGCCGACGACACCATCGGTCGGAATGGGATAGCCGACCATCATCACCGACCGGAAGGAAAAGCGCCCGTCGGAATCGGTCGTGAACTTGCCGCGCAGGTTCATGTCGGCCTGCTCGGGGTCCTGGTTCTCGTAAAGGCCGACCGGCGAGGCGTGCCAGACATCGACCTCGGCACCGGCGACCGGACGGCCGTCCTTATCGACGACGCGGCCGCTGACGAACAGCGTGGCTCCCGGTGTCTGCGAGCGCACGATCGATCCGCCATTCTCGACCCGGGGCGAATTCAACCGCCAGAACGGCCCGAGCAATGATTGATCGGTCTCGGTATTGCCCTGATCGCCGTTGTTGAGCAGGCACACCAGCGAGGAAACGCCAAGCGACCCCGCCATCAGCACGACTTCGTTATGCGTATCGGTGGTCAGCTTGCCGAGCTCGGCCACGATTGCCGTGGCATCGCGGAACTCCTTCTCGGTCAGCCTGACATCGCGGACGAAGGCGTGCAAATGCTTGACCAGGGAGACCATGATATCGCGCAGCCGCGGATCGGATGTCCGCTCCATCACCGCCAGGGCCGCGGCCGTGACGTCCTTCTCGCGCTCGATGATCATGGGACGATCCTCTCACCTTTCGTCATGGCCGGGCTTGTCCCGGCCATCCACGACCTTCTCAGAGCACCAAAAAACGTGGATGCCCGGGACAAGCCCGGGCATGACGAGTCCTGGGCACTGAGCGCCGGGATGACAGGACGCTACACGTCCCGTCAATTCAGCTTTTCGATCGCAACCGCAACGCCCTGGCCGACGCCGACGCACATGGTGGCGAGCGCCAGCTTGCCGCCGCGCTTCTCCATGCCGTGCACGGCTGTGAGCGCGAGGCGGGCGCCGCTCATGCCGAGCGGATGGCCGAGCGCGATGGCGCCGCCATGCGGATTGACGAAATCGGCGTCATCGGCGACGCCGAGCTGGCGCATGCAGGCGATGCCTTGCGAAGCGAAAGCTTCGTTCAGCTCGATCAGGTCGAAATCGCTGATCTTCTTGCCGAGGCGTTCCATCAGCTTGCGGGTCGCGGGCACCGGGCCGATACCCATGATCCGCGGCGGCACGCCGGCCGACGCAAGACCGAGGATGCGGGCGCGAGGCGTCAGGCCGTGCTTCCTGACCGCGGCTTCCGAGGCCAGGATCATGGCCGCGGCCCCGTCATTGACGCCGGAAGCGTTGCCGGCGGTCACAGTGCCGGGATTGCGCACGATCGGCTTCAGCTTGGCGAGACCTTCCAGCGTGGTCTCGGGGCGCGGATGCTCGTCCTTGTCGATGGTGATCGGGCCGGCCTTGCCGCCGGGAATGGTGATGGGCGTGATTTCTTCCGCGAAATAGCCGGCTGCGATCGCAGCGCCTGCGCGCTGCTGCGAGCGGATGGCGAAGGCGTCCTGATCGGCGCGCGAGACCTGGAACTCCTCGGCGACGTTCTCGCCGGTCTCCGGCATGGCGTCGACGCCGTACTGCGCCTTCAGCAGCGGATTGATGAAGCGCCAGCCGATCGTGGTGTCGAAGATCTCGGCCGAGCGCGAGAAGGCTTCCTGCGCCTTGCCCATCACGAAGGGCGCGCGGGTCATCGACTCGACGCCGCCGGCAATGGCGAGCTCGATCTCGCCGGAGCGAATGGCGCGGCCCGCGGCGCCGACCGCATCCAGGCCCGAGGCACAAAGCCGGTTCAGGGTCTGGCCGGGAACCGAATCCGGCAGGCCCGCCAGCAGCAGCGCCATGCGCGCGACGTTGCGATTGTCCTCGCCGGCCTGGTTGGCGCAGCCGAAGAACACTTCGTCCACCTGCGCCCAGTCGAGCTTGGGGTGCTTGGCCATCAGCGCCTTGATCGGGGCGGCGGCGAGATCGTCGGCACGCACCTTGGCGAGCGAGCCGCCGAAACGGCCGATCGGGGTCCGCACGGCATCGCAGATAAAGACGTCACGCATCATTGTTCTCCCTGAATGCCGCGATCCGGCCAAATTCTTCAATGTCGGCGGAGTTTTAGGAGGGCGCCCGCGGCAGGTCAATTGACGGTTTCGCGGGGCAGCCGTCATTCCGGGGCGTGCCATTTGGCGCGAACGCGAAATGACGACCGAGAATGTGGCAGCACCTCGCGCCCCCACTGCGGACAACGTGGAAAACCTCGCCGCTCCGGCCAAAGCGATAGGAGCAAGTGGCGAAATTTTGTAGGTTGCGCCGCCCATGACGATGCAACAGCCGATACAAGTTCCGCCCGCCGACGACACGCCCGCGCCGCAGGCCGAGACTGCCGCGCGCGTCACGCCGATGATGGAGCAGTATCTGGAGATCAAGGCAGCGCATCAGGGCTTGCTGCTGTTCTACCGGATGGGCGACTTTTACGAATTGTTCTTCGAGGACGCCGAGATCGCCTCGCGGACGCTCGGCATCGTCCTGACCAAGCGCGGCAAGCACCAGGGCGCGGATATCCCGATGTGCGGCGTGCCGGTCGAGCGCGCCGAGGATTATCTGCATCGTCTCATCAGCGCCGGGCACCGGGTCGCGGTGTGCGAGCAGACCGAGGATCCCGCGGCGGCGAAAGCGCGCGGCAACAAGAGCGTGGTACGCCGCGGCGTGGTGCGGCTGGTGACGCCCGGCACGCTGACCGAGGACACGCTGCTCGATGCGCGTGCCAACAATTACCTGCTGGCGATCGCGCGCGCCCGTTCCAGCGCCGGCGGCGACCGCTTCGGCCTTGCCTGGATCGACATCTCGACGGCCGAATTCATGGTCACCGAGGTCTCCGGCGGCGAGCTCGCCGCGACGCTGGCGCGCATCAACCCGAACGAGGCGATCGTCACCGACGCCCTCTACAGCGACAACGAGCTCGGCCAGACCTTGCGCGAGCTGCCGGCGGTGACGCCGCTGACCCGCGACGTCTTCGACGGCGCCACCGCCGAGAAGCGGCTGTGCGACTACTTTGCCGTCGCAACCATGGACGGGCTCGCGCAGCTGACGCGCCTCGAAGCCACCGCCGCGGCCGCCGCCGTCACCTATGTCGACCGCACCCAGGTCGGTAAGCATCCGCCGCTGTCGCCGCCCGCGCGTGAGGCCTCGGGCGCGACCATGGCGATCGACCCGGCGACGCGCGCCAATCTCGAGCTGACGCGCACGCTCGCCGGCGAACGCCGCGGCTCGTTGCTCGATGCGATCGACTGCACCGTGACCTCGGCAGGCTCCCGCCTGCTGGCGCAGCGTCTGGCGGCGCCGCTGACCGATGCGCCGGCGATCGCCCGCCGGTTAGATGCGGTCAGCGCCTTCGTGGCCGATTCCGCCGCGCGCGAGGACATCCGCAGCATCCTGCGCGGCGCGCCCGACATGTCGCGCGCTCTGGCTCGGCTCTCGGTCGGCCGCGGCGGGCCGCGCGACCTCGCCGGCATCCGCGACGGCATCCTAGCCGCCGACCAGGTGTTGACGCGGCTCTCCGAAATGGATCAACCGCCGCAGGAAATCGCGGCGGTGATGGCGGCGCTGCAGCGGCCGTCGCGCGCGCTTGCTGCCGAGTTCGCCAGCGCGCTCGACGAGCAGCTGCCGCTGATCAAGCGCGACGGCGGCTTCGTGCGCCAGGGCTACGAGCCGGCGCTGGACGAAGCGCGAAACCTGCGCGATGCCTCGCGTCTGGTCGTGGCCTCGATGCAGGCCCGTTACGCCGACCAAACCGGCGTGAAGGGCCTCAAGATCCGGCACAACAACGTGCTCGGCTATTTCGTCGAGGTCACCGCCCAGCACGGCGACAAGCTGATGTCGCCGCCGCTGAACGCGACCTTCATCCATCGCCAGACGTTGGCGGGACAGGTGCGCTTCACTACAGCCGAGCTCGGCGAGATCGAGGCCAAGATCGCCAATGCCGGCGACCGCGCGCTCGGCCTCGAGCTCGAGATCTTCGAGCGGCTCTGCGCCAAGGCGCTCGCGATCAGCGACGATCTGCGCGCCGCGGCGCAAGGCTTTGCGCTGCTCGACGTCGCGACCTCGCTGGCCAAGCTCGCCGTCGACGAGAACTATGTGCGGCCCGAGGTCGACGGCTCGCTCAGCTTTGCCATCGAGGCCGGCCGCCATCCCGTGGTCGAGCAGGCGCTCAAGCGCAACGGCGAGCCGTTCATCGCCAATGCCTGCGACCTCTCTCCCGTACCTCCACCCTACCCTCCCCCGCAGGCGGGGGAGGGTAGGGTGGGGGCAGGCCAGCTCTGGCTGCTCACCGGTCCCAACATGGCCGGTAAATCGACCTTCCTGCGCCAGAACGCGCTGATCGCCTTGATGGCCCAGATCGGCAGCTTCGTGCCGGCGACGCGCGCGCGGATCGGCATCGTCGACCGCCTGTTCTCGCGCGTCGGCGCCGCCGACGATCTCGCCCGCGGCCGCTCCACCTTCATGGTGGAGATGGTCGAGACCGCGGCGATCCTGAACCAGGCCGGCGAGCGCTCGCTCGTCATCCTCGATGAGATCGGCCGCGGCACCGCGACCTTCGACGGCCTCTCGATCGCCTGGGCCGCGATCGAGCATCTGCACGAGAGCAACCGCTGCCGAACCTTGTTCGCGACGCATTATCACGAGCTGACCGCGCTCGCGGCGAAACTGCCGCGGATGTTCAACGCCACGGTGCGGGTGAAGGAATGGCAGGGCAACGTCGTGTTCCTGCACGAGGTGCTGCCGGGCTCGGCCGACCGCTCCTACGGCATCCAGGTGGCGAAACTCGCCGGCCTGCCGCCGGCGGTGATCACGCGCGCCAAATCGGTGCTGTCGAAGCTGGAAGCGCAGGACCGCGGCCAGACCGCGCGAGCCCTGGTGGACGATCTGCCGCTGTTCGCTGTCCCTTCGCGCGCCGCCACCGAAGCCGCGCCGCCGAGCGAAGCGGAGCTGCTGGTGGAGGCGGTGAAGGCGCTGCACCCCGACGAGATGTCGCCGCGCGAGGCGCTGGATGCGCTGTATGCGCTGAAGGCGAAGCTGCCGAAGCAGTGATGGTGCCGGAGGGTGGGCAAAGCGGAGCGTGCCCACCGCTCCCTGAAACGATCGGGGAGATATGGTGGGCACGGCGCGCAAAGAGCGCACCTTTGGCCCACCCTACAATTCCGAGCCCGGCCTAGCCCCTCGCCGCGATCGCCGCGGCTTCCGCGGCGGCGCGCTGCATGCTGGTCGACATCTCGTTGGTCACCGTGCTCTGCTCCTCGATCGCGGCGGCGGTCGAGGTCACGTACTCGCTGACATTGTTGATCGCCTGCTTGATCGAGCCGAGCGCGCTGACGACGTCGCCGGAGATGCTGTTGAGGCTGCCGATCTCCTGGCCGATCTTGTCGGTCGCCTGCTTGGCCTGGTTGGCGAGGCTCTTGACCTCGGAAGCGACCACCGCGAAGCCGCGGCCGGCCTCGCCCGCGCGCGCCGATTCGATCGTGGCGTTGAGCGCGAGCAGGTTGATCTGCCCCGTGATGTTGTTGATCATCTCGACGATGCCGCTCATCGCCTGCGCGGCCTCGGTGAGGCGCTGGGCCTGCGCGTCGGCGGCGCCGACCTGCTCGACCGCGCTCATCGCGGTCTCGCGCGACTTGGTCATGGCCTCGGAGATCTCCCGCACCGAGGCGTTGAGCTCCTCCGAGCCGGCGGCGACCGATTCCATCATGCCGCGCACGCGCTCATTGCCCATGCGGACCAGGACCTGCTTGGTGACGTCGGTGGCGTATTTGACGACCTTGAACGGCTTGCCGTTGAGGTCGAGGATCGGATTGTAGGAGGCCTGGATGTAGACCTCCTTGCCGCCCTTGCCGATGCGCTTGTATTCGGCCGCCTGATACTGGCCGCGATTGAGCGCCGCCCAGAACTCGCGATAGCCGGCGCCGTCGCGCTCGGAGGGCTCGACGAACATGCTGTGGTGGCGGCCCTTGATCTCGGCCAGCGAATAGCCGAGCGCGCCGAGGAAGTTGCCGTTGGCGGTGATGATCGTGCCGTCCATGTTGAACTCGATCACGGCCTGGGCCTTGTCGATCGCCGCGATCTGGCCGGCGAGATCGGCATTCTTCAGCTTCTCCGCGGTGACGTCGGTTGCGAACTTGACGACGCCATACGGCTTTCCGCTCTCGTCGAGCAACGGAGTGTAGGAGGCGAGGATCCAGACCTCGCGGCCGCCCTTGCCGATCCGCTTGAACTCGCCGGTCTGGTATTCGCCGCGGTTGAGCGCGGCCCAGAATTCACGGTAGGCAGCGCCGTTGCGGTCAGCCTCGGCCACGAACAGGCTGTGATGCTTGCCCTTGATCTCGTCGAGCGAGTAGCCGAGCGCTTTGCAGAAATTCTCGTTGGCGCTGACGATGGTGCCGTCGAGCTTGAACTCGATGACGGCCTGGGCGCGGCTGATGGCAGCAATCTTGGAGGCGTCCGTCATGCTGCGGATCTTCTTCTCGGTGATGTCGGTCGCAATCTTGGCGACCATCACCATCTTGCCGTTGCCGTCGAGCACCGGATTGTAGGATGCCTCGATCCAGACCTCGCGGCCGTCTTTCGCGATCCGCTTGAACTCGCGCGCCTGATACTCGCCACGGTTCAATGCAGCCCAGAATGCCTTGTACTCGGCGCTGTCGCGCTGGTCGGCCGGCACGAACATCGAGTGATGCTTCCCCTGGATCTCCTCGAGCCGGTAGCCCAGGGCGTCGAGAAAATTCTTATTGGCCGTGATGATCGTTCCATCAAGGTTGAATTCGATCATCGTCTGCGATCGGCCGATGGCATCGAGCCGCGCTTGTGCATCAGTGTTGGACTTGCGACCGAACATTCAAGTATCTCCTCGACGAGAAATCATTTGCATGGCGTGCGCAGCGTCGCGCTCGCGCTCGAGCCTTTCGGCTCGACGTTCACAACTTTTCGTACTGGTGGAAATGTAGCCCTCAACGGCGCCGTCTCTACGGACAACGAGCAAGTGTAGGGTCAAGACACGAAGATTAAATTAACGACACTATCGGAAACCCGCCGTCAAACACCGCGGAACTACCGGCTAAAGGCCGCAAAATCCTGGACACAATGCTTACGTTTCGATGCGCAGCCTTCTGCGTCCACGCCACCACAGCATCAGGTTCCACACCACGCAGCTTGCAAGCGCGAGCGAAAGACCTACCGCCAATCCAAATTTCACGACTGCAACGTGCAGGACCGCAATCGCCATGCCAAATCCGAGCAGGCCCCAGGCGGAGTTGGCGAGCACGGCGGCGGTCGGCGGTCCACCGATGCGCGGATGCAGGAGGACCATGATGCTGGAGAACACCACGGGAAACAGCGCAATGATGCCGCTGATGCGCGGGCCGACCCAGCTCGATGTCGAAACCACGATGGCGACGAGGGTCGCAACCAGCGCAGCGCGCATCGGCACATCATACCAGCGACGCGTCACCAGCGGCATCTTCACATGGCGATAGCGCGCGAGCAGTGGAATGCAAATGCCGAACGCGATCAGATTGGCGGCGAGCCCCGCGGCGAGCGACCAGTCGAATGAGCGGATGATCGAGGCCATCCCGATCCATACCGCGAAAGCGCTTCCGCAACTCACCACGAGAGCGTGCCGCTGCGACAGCACAACGTAAGTGAGGCACATCAAGATCGTCGCCGCATTGACGGGCAGGCTCGCCAGCGCGCCCTGCGCGACGAACGCGGCGTCATGATCGATCGCAAGGAAGACGTAGGACGGCCCGGCCGAGACCGGCAGGGTCGCGATCAGCGCGCCGATCACGGGTCCCGAGCGCTCGGTGATGATCGATGCCGTCACCACGAACGCCGCCGCGATCGCCATGCGCAGGAGCAGGAAGAGGAGGAAGTGGAGGTCGAGGGACATTTCTATCTGTCATTCCGGGGCGCGCGAAGCGCGAGCTCCGGTGCGCAATTGCGCACCTGAGAATCCATAACCACAGGCCGACATGTTTGAGAGCTGGAGCAACGACCGTCCGAAATCCCGACGGCCGGGGATTATGGGTCCCGGGCTCGCGCCAAGCGGCGCGCCCCGGGACGACACCAATCGGTGGGATGACGGCCTGCGTCTTACATCCTTTGCATCGACACCGAAACCTTCGGGCCGTTCTTGATGGTCTGGTAGACCACGCAATAGCGCTCGGTGAGCTTGAGCAGCAGGTCGAGCTTGTCCTGGGCGGCGTCGGTGTCGACCTCGAAGCGGAGACGGATCTCGGCGAAACCGACCGGGGTCTCCTTGTCGACGCCGAGCGTGCCGCGGAAATCGAGATCGCCCTCGGCGTAGACGTTGCCGGTCTTCAAGGGCACCTCGATCGCGGTCGCGACCGATTTCAGCGTGACGCCGGCACAGGCGACCAGGGCTTCGAGCAGCATGTCGCCGGAGCAGAGCTCGAGGCCGGAACCGCCGGTGGCGGGGTGGAGGCCGGCCGTTGCGATGGCGCGGCCGGTCTCGACCTTGCAGGCGATGCCGTCGCTATCGGTGGAGCCCTTGGCCTTCAGCGTGATCAGCGCAGCCTTGGGATCGGTCTTGTAGCGCTCCTTGATCGGGGCCTGCATCCGGCGCAGCTCTGCAGCGTCCATGTTGTTCTCTCCCGGAATATCAACGAGCGGTATAGAGCGCGATCGGTTTGGTGTCAGCCCATGATTGGTGGAGGCAGTCATGAGCCGCCGGGGATTCATGAAAAAATCTGAGCACATTCATGACGTTACCCAGGCACCGATACCCGGGGGGCGGAGCCGATTCCTCGGCGTGGCCAAACTCGCCGGTCGTCCCCTTGCGAATGTCTCGTGACAGCGCCTGTCACCTCTTATATCCGGTGAGACATGGACAGCGTCGCGACTGAGCAGAAGCCACAGGTGGACGAGCGCTTCGATACCGCGCGGATCACCGCAGCGGTCGATGCCCTTGCCGAGAAGCACGAGGGGCGCGAGGACGCGTTCCGCACGGCGATGGCGCTATTGCTCAAGGCGGAGCTGATCGCGGCGCGCGCCGCCGCCCAGGCGATCCTTCTGAAGGACCGCCACGGCCGCCGCTGCGCCGAGCGGCTGTGCCACGTGCAGGACGAGATCATCCGCATCCTGTATTCGGCCGCGACGCGCCATCTCTACCGCTCGCCGATCCCGAGCGGGGCCGAGCGCATGGCGGTGGTGGCGACCGGCGGCTACGGCCGCGGCCTGATGGCGCCGGAATCGGACATCGATCTGCTCTTCATCCTGCCTTACAAGCAGACCGCCTGGGGCGAGCAGGTCGCCGAAGCGATCCTCTATTGCCTCTGGGACATGGGCTTGAAGGTCGGTCACGCCACGCGATCGGTCGACGAATCGATCCGGCAGGCGCGCGGCGACATGACGATCCGCACCGCGATCCTGGAGACGCGGTTCCTCACCGGCGACAAGCCGCTCTATGACGAGCTCGTCGAGCGCTTCGACAAGGAAGTGGTGCAGGGCACCGCGTCCGAATTCGTCACCGCAAAGCTCGCCGAGCGCGAGGAGCGCCACCGCCGCGGCGGCCAGTCGCGTTATCTGGTCGAGCCCAACGTCAAGGACGGCAAGGGGGCCTTGCGCGACCTGCACACACTGTTCTGGATCGCCAAATACGTCTACCGCGTCCGCGACACCCACGAGCTGGTCGGGCGCGGCGTGTTCGATGCGCAGGAATATCGCACCTTCCGCCGCTGCGCCGACTTCCTCTGGTCGGTGCGCTGCAATCTGCATTTCTACTCTGGTCGAGCCGAGGAGCGCCTCTCCTTCGATCTCCAGCGCGAGATCGCGATCCGTCTCGGCTACACCTCGCATCCGGGCATGCAGGACGTCGAGCGCTTCATGAAGCACTACTTCCTGGTCGCCAAGGAAGTCGGCAACCTCACCGCCATCCTCTGCGCCAAGCTCGAGGACCAGCAGGCCAAGCCCGCGCCGGTGCTGAGCCGGGTGATGGCGCGGCTGCGACCGAGCACCGTGAAGCGGCGCGTCCCCGACAGCGACGACTTCATCGTCGACAACAACCGCATCAACGTCGCCGCGCCCGACGTGTTCAAGCACGACCCGGTCAATCTGATCCGCATCTTCCGCCTCGCGCAGAAGAACAACCTCGCCTTCCATCCGGATGCGATGCGCGACGTGACGCGCTCGCTCGGCCTGATCAACGCGGGCTTGCGCGAAAATCCCGAGGCCAACCGGCTGTTCATGGAGATCCTGACCTCGGACAATGCCGAGATCGTGCTGCGGCGGATGAACGAGACCGGCGTGCTCGGTCACTTCATCCGCGCCTTCGGCAAGATCGTCTCGATGATGCAATTCAACATGTATCATCACTACACCGTCGACGAGCACCTGATCCGCTGCATCGGCTTCCTGCAGGACATCGAGCGCGGGGGCATCGAGGAGTTCGCGCTGGCGAGCGACCTGTTCCGCAAGATCCGGCCCGAGCACCGCGCGGTGATCTACATCGCAACACTGCTGCACGACGTCGCCAAGGGCCGTCCCGAGGACCACTCCATCGCCGGCGCCAAGGTGGCGCGGCGGCTCTGCCCGCGGCTCGGCTTTAGCCCGGCCGATACCGAGCTCGTGGCCTGGCTGATCGAGGAGCACCTGACGATGTCCACGGTCGCGCAGTCGCGCGACCTCTCCGATCGCAAGACCATCGAGAATTTCGCTGCCGTGGTGCAGTCGGTCGAGCAGATGAAGCTCTTGACCATCCTGACCACCGCCGACATCCGCGGCGTCGGCCCGGGCGTGTGGAACGGCTGGAAGGCGCAGCTCTTGCGCTCGCTATATTACGAGACCGAGCCGGTGCTGACCGGCGGCTTCTCGGAAGTCGACCGCGGCAAGCGCCTCGCCGCTGCGCACGCCGAATTCCGCATGGCTTTCGCCGAATGGCCGAACGACGAGCTCGACGCCTATATCGGCCGGCACTATCCGGCCTACTGGCTCAAGGTCGAGCTGCCGCGCAAGATCCGCCACGCCCGCTTCGTCCGCTCCAGCGAGCAGGCCGGCCACAAGCTCGCGATCAATGTCGGTTTCGACGAGGTGCGCGGCGTCACCGAGCTGACGATCTTCGCCGCCGACCATCCCTGGCTGCTGTCGATCATCGCCGGCGCCTGCGCCTCGGCCGGCGCCAACATCGTCGACGCCCAGATCTACACCACGACCGACGGCCGCGCGCTCGACACCATCTCGATCTCGCGCGAATACGACCGCGACGAGGACGAGGGTCGGCGCGCCACGCGCATCGGCGAGATGATCGAGGACGTGCTGGAGGGCAAGCTGCGCCTGCCCGAAGTGGTGGCGCGGCGCACCGTGCGCAGCAAGGCAAGGCCGTTCGTGATCGAGCCGGAAGTGACCATCAACAACCAATGGTCCGATCGCTACACCGTGATCGAGGTCTCCGGGCTCGACCGGCCCGGCCTGCTCTACGAGCTGACCACCGCGATCTCCAAGCTCAATCTCAACATCGCCTCGGCCCATGTCGCGACTTTCGGCGAGCGCGCACGCGACGTGTTCTACGTCACCGACCTCCTGGGCGCGCAGATCAACGCGCCGACGCGCCAGGCCGCGATCAAGAGCGCGCTGACCCATGTGATGGCTGGCGACAAGGCGGTGCAGCCGGCGGCGTGAACGGACGGGCGCGCCTATCTTCATTCGGAGGCGCGCATCTCTCTCCACTCGTCATTCCGGAGCGCCGCGCAGCGGCGAACCCGGAATCCATCGGGCCACTAGTGACGCGGATAAATGGATTCCGGGTTCGCGCTACGCGCGCCCCGGAATGACGAATTGAAAGACCTAAACCTCCACTCCCTCGTGCCGCAGCAGCCAACGCTTGCGCTCGAGGCCACCACCATACTTCACCAGCGAACCGTCCGCGCCGATCAGGCGATGGCAGGGGAGCACCACACTGATCGGATTTGAGCCGTTGGCATGGCCGACGGCGCGGATCGCCCTGGGCATGTCGATCTTCGCGGCGAGCGCGCCGTAACTCATCGTGGTGCCGGCGGGGATCTGCGCGAGCGCGGTCCAGACTTTTTGCTGGAACGGCGTGCCGGCGATACGCCATGCGATGCTCTGGAGCTGACCGAGATCACCGTCGAAATAGCGCGACAGTGCGGTCCGCATGTCCGACGGCGCAGGCTGATCACGCAGATCCACCGCGCCATAGTGCAGGCGCAGCAGCTCGCGCATGCGGTGCTCATAGTCTTCCCAGTCGAGCGCGCGCAGCTTGCCCTCGGCGTCGGTGACGAGCAGCGCAATCCCGATCGGCGTCGTCAGGCGATCGAGGCCGAAGCGTTCAGGCACCTTGGTTGATCGAGCGGACATTGCGGCACCAGCAATCGAAACACATCGATCGCACTTGCCACGGCGGCCGTGCTAACGTCCACCCGAAAGCTGATGCTTTGGGGGAGCTCACCTTGATCCTGATCGCCAATGTCCTGGTGGCGCTGGTCGCGGCGCTGCACGTCTTCTTCCTCGTCCTGGAGATGTTTCTCTGGGACAAGCCGCTGGGCCTGAAGGTGTTTCGGAATTCGCCCGAGAAGGCCGAGATCACCAGGATGCTGGCCGCCAATCAGGGCCTCTATAACGGCTTCCTCGCGGCCGGCCTGGTCTGGGGCCTGTTCCACGGCAACCCGGCCTTCGCGTTCCAGATCAAGGTGTTCTTCCTGCTCTGCGTGATCGTGGCCGGCGCCTATGGCGCGGCGACCGTCAGCACGCGGATCCTGATCCTGCAGGCGCTGCCTGCGGCAATCGCGCTGATTGCGATGTTTCTCGCCTGAGACGCTACGGCACAGCGCCGCGATCCTTGCGCTGCGGCGAAGCTTCCTCCACAATCTTCGGCAGCGATGGCGACCGTTGCAATCAACGGAGAAAGACCATCGGCCGATAATTCCGTCAGGAGGAACGTTCCAATATGAACAATCGCAGAGCCTTCTTAGCTGCCACGGCGGCGCTCGCCGTCGCAGTCTCGACCAGCCAGGCCCTCGCCCAGAAAAAATACGACACCGGCGCAAGCGACACCGAGATCAAGATTGGCCAGACCGTGCCGTTCTCCGGCGCCTATTCGGTCTACGCCAATATCGGCAAGACCCAGGCCGCATACTTCAGGATGATCAACGATCAGGGCGGCATCAACGGCCGCAAGATCAACCTGATCCAGTATGACGACGCCTATTCGCCGCCGAAGACCGTCGAGCAGGTGCGCAAGCTGGTCGAGGGCGATGAGGTCCTGTTCACCTTTCAGCTGATCGGCACAGCCGCGAACGCCGCCGTGCAGAAGTACCTCAACGGCAAGAAGGTACCTCAGCTGCTGGCCTCGACCGGCGCCGCGCGCTTCAACGATCCGCAGAACTATCCCTGGACCATCGCTTACAATCCCAACTATGTGTCCGAGGGGCGGATCTACGCAAAATACATTCTCGCCAATCACCCCAACGCCAAGATCGGCGTGCTCTACCAGAACGACGACATGGGCCGCGACTATCTTGCCGGCCTCAAGAGCGGCCTCGGCGACAAGGCCAACATGATCGTCGGCGAGGTGTCGTATGAGGTGACCGACCCCACCGTCGACTCGCAGGTGGTGAAGCTGAAGTCGATGGGCGTCGACCTGTTCTATAACGCCTCGACGCCGAAATTCGCGGCGCAGGCGATCAAGAAGCTTGCCGATCTCGGCTGGACGCCGGTGCACATCCTCGACATCAACGCGAGCCCGATTTCGGCGACGCTGAAGCCGGCAGGCCTCGACATCTCCAAGGGCATCATCTCGACCAATTACGGCAAGGAGCCGAGCGACCCGCAGTGGAAGGACGACCCCGGCGTGAAGGCTTTCTTCGCTTTCATGGACAAGTATTTCCCGGAAGGTGACAAGCTCAACACCATCAACACCTACGCCTATTCGGTCGCCGAGCTCTTGGTGCAGGTCTTGAAGCAATGCGGCGACGATCTGACGCGTGCGAACATCATGAAGCAGGCCGCCAATATCAAGGGCTACACGCCGAGCCTGGCGCTGCCCGGCATCAAGATCAACACCGGGCCGAACGACTACCGCGTCAACAAGCAGATGCAGATGATGAAGTTCAACGGCGAGCGCTGGGAGCTGTTCGGACCGATCATCGAGGACACCGGCCCGTCGGGCTAGAACGCATCTGCCTCTGCGACGTCATGCCCGGGCTTGTCCCGCCTGCGCGGCCGGAGCCGCTTCGGCGAGGCGAAGACCCGGGCATCCACGTTCTTGGGGCGTCAAGGAAGCCGTGGATGGCCGGGTCAAGCCCGGCCATGACGATCGAGAGAGCCTCCTACATGGCGTTCAGGTCGGTATCTCCCCAAAGTTCTTCCCGACCGGCAGCACGGCGTGCCGGATCAGCCGCGAATCCTCCACCGCGGCCTGGCGGTGCTTCACCGCCTCGCGATAGACGGGGTCGCGGATCATCTCGACGAAGGCGGCGACGCTTGGATATTCGGCGATGAAGCAATGGTCCCAGCGTTCCTCCTGCGGGCCGATCAGCATCAGCTCGAATTTGCCCTGCCAGACGATGCGGCCGCCGAGCCGTTCGAACACCGGGCCGCTTTCGCGGCCATAGGCCGCATAGGCTTCCGCGCCGCTGGCCTTGCGGCCGTCGGGATAGGCCGCCTCCTTGCGCAGGCGGACCAGGTTGAGCATGTGGATCGGGCCCGGGCGATCGTTCTCCCGGAATTGCGCGAAGATCTCCTTGGTCGGATCGATATGGCCCATGGCGCTCCCTCTTCTTATTGATACGAGCGATCCTAGCCTTGCCGCCCCGGAAGCGGAACTGCGGCCGGCGAATGCCGCATCTCCTAATCGCGCGTTAACGCCGGGGTAACCCGGCCTTAAACAGCGACCGCTAGCGTCTCGGCGGGGCGGGCTGACCGGGCGTTTTGCGTATGGCGTGGGGAAAGAAAAAGGGTGCGCGGAAGGAGCCGCTGTTCGGCTTGCCCGCGGCGCTCGCCGATCTGCGCCTCACCCCAGCAGACCGCGTTCCCGGCGGCGACGACAAGCCGAAGAAATCTGCGAAAGCATCCGCCAAGCGCAAGAGCGAGGATGCCGGCACCGAGGCGCCACGCGAGCGCAAAGCATCAGACAGCCGCAGCGGCGCCAAGCGACGAGCGAAGTCGCGGGGCGGGTTCGGTCTCGGCCGCCTGGTCTATTGGGGCGCGGTGCTGAGCCTGTGGGGCGTCATCGCGGTGATTGGCGTCGTGATCTATGTCGGCGCGCATCTGCCGCCGATCCAGTCGCTGGAGATCCCGAAGCGCCCGCCGACGATCCAGATCGTCGGCATCGATGGCAGCATTCTGGCGCAGCGCGGCGAGATGGCCGGCGCCAATGTCGCGCTGAAGGATCTGCCGCCGTATTTGCCCAAGGCGTTCATCGCGATCGAGGATCGCCGCTTCTATTCGCATTTCGGCATCGACCCGGTTGGCATCCTGCGCGCCCTCGTCACCAACGTGCTTCATCGCGGCGTCTCGCAGGGCGGCTCGACCTTGACTCAGCAGCTCGCGAAGAACCTGTTCCTGACCCAGGAGCGCACCATTCAGCGCAAGCTGCAGGAGGTGGAGCTCGCGATCTGGCTGGAGCGCAAGCATTCCAAGGACGAGATCCTGGAGCTTTATCTGAACCGGGTCTATTTCGGCTCCGGCGCCTACGGCGTCGAGGCGGCGGCGCAGAAATATTTCGGCAAGTCGGCCAAGAACGTGACGGTCGCGGAAGCCGCGATGCTGGCCGGCCTCGTCAAGTCGCCGTCCCGCCTCGCCCCGAACCGCAACCCCGAAGGCGCCGAAGCGCGGGCGCAAATCGTGCTCGCGGCGATGGCGGATGCAAACTTCATCACCGACGCGCAGGCCAAGGCCTCGATCGGCCATCCCTCCTACAACGTGAAGCCGGCCGGCGCCGGCACGGTCAATTACGTCGCCGACTGGATCGGCGAGGTGCTGGACGATCTGGTCGGCCAGATCGACGAGAGCATCAAGGTCGAGACCACGATCGATCCGAAGCTGCAGAGCGTCGCGGAAGCGGCCATCATCGACGAGCTCGCGGCCAAGAGCGTGAAGTTCAACGTCAGCCAGGGCGCGCTGGTCGCCATGACGCCCGACGGCGCCGTGCGCGCCATGGTGGGCGGGCGGAACTATTCCGACAGCCAGTACAATCGCGCGGTCACGGCCAAGCGCCAGCCGGGCTCCTCGTTCAAGCCATTCGTGTACCTCACCGCACTCGAGCAGGGGCTGACGCCCGACACCATGCGCCAGGACGCGCCGATCGAGGTCAAGGGCTGGCGTCCTGAGAACTACACCCATGAATATTTCGGCGCGGTGACGCTGACGCAGGCGCTGGCGATGTCGCTCAACACGGTGGCCATCCGTCTCGGCCTCGAGGTCGGGCCGAAGAACGTGGTGCGCACCGCGCACCGGCTCGGCATCTCCTCCAAGCTCGAGCCGAACGCCTCGATCGCGCTCGGCACGTCCGAAGTCTCGGTTGTCGAGCTGGTCGGCGCCTATGCACCGTTCGCCAATGGCGGCCTCGCGGTGGCGCCGCATGTCGTCACGCGGATCAGGACGGTCGGCGGCAAGCTGCTCTACATTCGTCAACCCGAAGAGCGCAATCAGGTCGTCGACCCCCGCTATGTCGGCATGATGAACGCGATGATGCGGGAGACGCTGATATCGGGCACCGCGAAGAAGGCGGAGATCCCCGGCTGGCCGGCGGCGGGCAAGACCGGCACCAGCCAGGATTATCGCGACGCCTGGTTCATCGGCTACACCGCGAGCCTCGTCACCGGCGTCTGGCTCGGCAACGACGACAACTCGCCGACCAAGAAGGCGACCGGCGGCGGCCTGCCGGTCGAAGTCTGGTCGCGCTTCATGAAGGCCGCGCACGAGGGCGTGCCGGTGGCAGCCTTGCCGAGCGCACCGGGCGGCTGGGGCCTGTCGAACCTCGCGCAGGCAGCCTCGCAGGTGTCGCCGCCGACATCTGCCGCACCGGCACAACCGAACGCCGGCGGCTATCGCCCGCCCCCTCCGACGCGCGCCAATGTGCGGCCCGAGGCGGCAGCCGGGCTCGATGGCTGGCTGATGGACCGGCTGTTTGGCGGAAACCGGTAGGCCTTGCGAAGGGCCTCCAAACAAAACTGCGAAAACAACCCCATGCACAGTAGAATGCGACGTCCGGCGAGACGCACGCTGGATGCTGCGAAGCGGTTGATGCGCCGGGATTAATCAGGCAAGCGGCGCAATCGTCGCGAAGTGTGGCGAGAATGGAGCAGAGCGCACCGATGCGTTCCCAACTGTCGTTCCCCGCGAAGGCGGGGATCTGGTACGCCGCAGCCTCTCGATTCAACCACTGGCGTCACGGAGTACTGGATCGCCCGCTTTCGCGGGCGATGACAGTGTTTGCTGAGTTGGCAACGTAGGCCCGATCCTCGGGCCGAGTCCTAATCCTCCACACCGTACCGGTGCAGATCATTCCCGTACGTGTCGAGCCACTTCTTGGCGCGCTCCATCGACGGGCAGACCTTGCCGCAGACGCGCCAGAAGCGCGGCGAGTGGTTCATCTCGACGAGATGAGCGACCTCGTGCGCGGCGAGGTAGTCGAGCACGAAGGGCGGGGCGAGGATCAGGCGCCAGGAGAACGACAGCGAGCCGGCCGAGGTGCAGGAGCCCCAGCGGCTGGACTGATCGCGGATCGAGAGGCGCTTGACCCTGACGCCGAGCTCGGCCGCGTAGACCTCCGCCGAGCGCTGCAGGTCGCGGCGCGCCTCGCGCTTGAGGAAATCGCCGACGCGGCGGTCGACATGCTCGAGGCCGCCGGCGACGCAGAGAATGCGCTCACCGCTGTCGCGCACCTCGGTCCACACCGTGCCGCGGGTACCGGCGCGATGAACGATGCGATGCGGCGTGCCGCGCAGCGGTATCACCGTGCCCGGCTGGAACGGTGCGGCCTTCGGCAAGCGGCCGAGGCGCGCGGCAATCCACGCACCGTGACGCTGTGCGAAGTCCTTTGCTTCGGCGAGCGTGCCGCGCGGCGGCATGGTGAGGATGGCTTCGCGGTCGCTCGGATGAATTCTGAGCGTGTAGCGGCGCGCGCGGCGGTGCCGGCGCAGCCGAATCGCAAAAAATTGCGATCCGTGGGTGATGACGAGGGTCTTCGGTTCGTGGGGCCGACGATAAAGGAGTGCGCGGGTGGCCATGTCTGTCAGTCCGGGGGGCAGGAGAGCGCCCGGATTCTGCCATAACCGCCGCCAGGGAAAGCGCTCGGCGCAAAAACAAATCATTTGCCCAATATACAGCGGTCAGGCGTCCGGGAGACCCTATAGACTGGGGTTGGAACCGGGTTTTTTCGCCCCCGCTGCACGCATGCGACACCCCCAAGGGGTGAGGGTAGACTCACTCCTATAAAGCTACCTAAATACCGCGAATCTGGCGGGAACTTGCCCCCGCGGGAGCCCCTGGCAGAGGCTCAAATTTCGACGGGAAAGCCGAAATTCAGGGTTATTCAGCCGCAAGCGCCTGCAACGAAGCAGGATTCGCAGCCGAAACCATGAAGTCGTGAATCCGCGGCACGATCTCCGACTTGAAACGCGATCCGTTGAACACGCCGTAATGTCCGACACCCTTCTGGACGTAATGAACGCGGCGATGATCGGGAATCGCGCTGCACAATGTGTGCGTCGCCTCGGTCTGACCGAGACCGGAGATGTCGTCGTTCTCGCCTTCGACCGTCATCAGCGCGACGCGCTTGACCTTGGAAGGATCGACGCGGGTTCCGCGATGGGTCATCTCGCCCTTCGGCAACGAGTGCTTCACGAACACGGTGTCGACGGTCTGCAGGTAATACTCGGCCGACAGATCCATCACCGCGAGATATTCGTCGTAGAAGTCGCGATGCTTGTCGGCGAGATCGCCGTCGCCCTTCACCAGATGGGCAAACAGCTGCTTGTGGGCATCCATGTGCCGGTCGAGATTCATGCTGATGAAGCCGTTGAGCTGCAAGAATCCTGGATAGACGTCGCGCATCATGCCCGGATGCGGGAACGGCACCTTTGTGATGACGTGGTTGCGGAACCAGTCGATGCCGCGTTCCTGGGCGAGGTTGTTCACCGCGGTCGGATTGCGACGGGTGTCGATCGGGCCGCCCATCAGCGTCATCGAGGTCGGCACGAACGGATCGCGCCGCGCTTCCATGATCGAGACCGCCGCGACGACGGGCACGGAGGGCTGGCACACCGCCATCACGTGAGTGTTGCCGCCGAGCACATGCAGCATCTCGATGACATAGTCGATGTAATCATCAAGATCGAAGCGGCCCTCGCTCAAGGGCACCATGCGGGCATCGGCCCAGTCGGTGATGTAGACCTCATGCGCCGGCAGGAAGGCTTCGACGGTGCCGCGCAGCAGCGTGGCATAATGGCCGGACATCGGCGCCACGATCAGCACGCGCGGCTGCGGGCTGCGCAGCGGACGGGCGAACTTGCGGTCGAAGTAGAGCAGCTTGCAGAACGGCTTTTCCCAGACCGAGCGGATCTCGACGGGGACGCGGATGCCGTTGACCTCGGTGTCGTTGAGACCCCATTCCGGCTTGCCGTAGCGGCGCGTGGTGCGCTCGAACAATTCGCAGGCCGCGGCGACCGACTTGCCGACCTCGGTGCGCGACCAGGGATTGAGGGGATTCTGAAACAGCAGCTTGGTCGCGTCGGTGACCGCACGCGCCGGATTGAGAGAGGCGTGCGCCATCTCGTACATCCAGTACATCGGCGTCGTCAGGACCGGACTGCCTTCTGCCGCCAGGGGCGGTGCGCCGCCGAACTCACCAATAGGCATCGTCATATTCCTCTTCGCATCGCAGCATACTGCCGAATGCGTAATATTGCGTCAATGCATGGTTCCGTACATCTACGTGCCGAAAACCGCCAAATCAGCGTGAATCCACGGGAAAGTGACTTTATTCACCGCCCGACAGCAGCGAACCGTGCCGCTTTGCGCTGCGCAAAAGGGCAAGGAATGCCCCAAAAGATGCAACCAAAAGGACGGCGTTGATGAGCAACGCCTCCATCATCAGATCGCTCCTGAACGTCTGCTCGATCAGCAGCGCGCGCATTCCCTCGAAGGCATAGGTGGGCGGCAACGCCCAGGCGACGTATTGCAGCCAGACCGGCAACACGCTGACGGGATAGTAGACGCAGGCAAGCGGCAGGATTGCGAACATCAAGGTCCAGACGATGCTCTCGGCGCCGAGGCCGTTACGCACCACGAGGCCGGAGACGAAGATGCCGACGGACCAGCTCGTGAAGATCAGATTGCAGAAGAACGCGATCAGCGGCAGGCCGAGGGCATAGATGTTGAAGTGAAACAGGAACAGCGCGAGCAGGGTCATCGGAATGATCCCGATCGCAAGCCGGATCAGGCTCATCACCATCAGCGCCAGCAGAAACTCGATCGGCCTCAAGGGGCTCATCATGAGATTGCCGAGGTTGCGCGCCCACATCTCCTCCAGGAACGAGATCGAGAAGCCGAGCTGGCCGCGGAACAGGATGTCCCAGAGGATGACGGCGCCGATCAGCGTGCCGCCGGCGCGCGCGAAGAAATTGGCGTTCTCGGCGATGTAATACTGGAGAAAGCCCCAGGTGATGACCTGCAGCGCCGGCCAATAGAGCAGCTCGAGCAGCCGCGGCCAGGACGACAGCAGCAGATACCAATAGCGCAGGATCATCGCGCCGATGCGATGAAGCGAGATGCCGCGGTGGAGGGAGAGGCCGGTCATAGGGGCAGCCCATAGCTCGGATGGAAAGTGTCATCCCGGGACGCGACATAGTCGCGGGCTATGATGCGCAATTGCGCATCTGAGGATTCATAACCACAGGATTGAATTTGGCGAAGACTCGGAGTTACCAGTCTCGCCTCGCAGCTGCCGCCTGTGGTTATGGATTCCGGGCTCGCGCTCCGCGCGCCCCGGAATGACGGGACCCTATCCAGGGCTCTACAACTCCCCCTCACCGCACCGCCTCCTTCGCCCCGTTCGCCCGGCCGCGGGCGACGTCCAGAAACACCTCCTCCAGCGTGGTGCGGTTGTAGCGGGCCATGATCGCCTCGGGGGTATCGTCGTCCTCGATGCGGCCGCGCTTCATGATGATGACGCGGTCGCAGAGCCGCTCGACCTCGAGCATGTTGTGCGAGGCGAGGAGAATGGTGGCGTTGTTGTCCCGGCGATACCGCTCCAGATGCGCCCGCACCCAATCGGCGGTATCTGGGTCGAGCGAGGCGGTCGGCTCGTCCAGGAGCAGCAGCTCGGGCTGATTGATCAGCGCCTTCGCCAGCGCAACGCGGGTCTTCTGCCCGGCGGAGAGCTTGCCGTTGGCGCGGTCGATGAAATCGCCGAGGTCGAGATCGGCGGCGAGCCTGGCAATGCGCTCAGTGAGGTTCTTCACCGCATAGAGCTTGCCGAACACGGTGAGGTTCTGCCGCACCGTGAGCCGCATCGGCATGTCCACATAGGGGCTTTCGAAATTCATCCGCCCCAGCACGGACGCACTCTCGTCCGGCATCTCGTGACCGAGCACCTGCACGCGGCCGGAGGTCGGCAGCACCAAGCCCATGATCATCGCGATGGTCGTGGTCTTGCCAGCGCCGTTGCCGCCGAGCAGCCCGGTGATGCTGCCGCGCGGCAGCGAAAAGGAGATGTCGTCGACGGCGCGGGTCTGCTTGTAGACCTTGACGAGGTGATCGACCGCAATTGCCGCGGACGAATCTTGATCCGCGACAGTCAGCCGACTTGAAGCCTTGCCATTCTCGGTCATGCTGGCCGTTCTTCTGCTATTGCATCGGCGAGCGCAAGGCTCGATGTAAGGGCTCCTCACCGGGCGGTTCCTTCAGCCTGGCGTCCGTGACCTTGGAAAGCGCCGCCACATTGGCCGATATGACCAAAATTGCCGATTCCGACTTCCATCACGCGCAGCGGCATATCCGGCTGGACACGATCCTGCGGCTGCGCTGGCTGGCGGTGCTGGGGCAGCTCGCCGCGATCTTCATCGTGGCCCAGGGGCTGGAGTTCAACGTCGAGATCATTCCCTGCGTCAGCATCATCGCGCTCTCGGCGGCGCTCAACCTCGCACTCCAGACCGCAGCCAATCCGATGCAGCGGCTGGAGCCGATGCAGGCGGCCGGCCTACTTGCGCTGAACATCGTCGAGCTGGCCGGCCTGTTGTTCTTCACCGGCGGACTGCAGAACCCGTTCTCGTTCCTGTTCCTCGCGCCCGTGCTGATTTCGGCCACGGCGCTGCCGGCCCGTTTCACCTTCGGCCTCGGCCTGCTCGCGGTGGCCTGCGCGTCGGTCCTGTTCTTCTTCCATTTTCCGCTGCCGTGGGATTCCGAGGATCCCCTGGTGCTGCCGCCGGTCTATCTCGTCGGGGTCTGGCTTTCGATTGCGCTCGCGATCGGCGTCACCAGCCTCTACTCGTTCCAGGTGACCGAGGAGGCGCGCAAGCTTGCGGACGCGCTGGCCGCAACCGAGCTGGTGCTGACGCGCGAGCAGCACCTGACCCAGCTCGATGGCCTTGCCGCCGCGGCCGCACACGAGCTCGGCACGCCGCTCGCGACGATCTTCCTGATCTCGCGCGAGCTGGAAAAGACGGTGAAGGAGCCAACCATTGCCGCCGACCTGAAGACCTTGCGCGAGCAGACCCAGCGCTGCCGCGACATCCTCAGCAAGATCACCCAGCTCTCCCCCACCGGGGCCCCGTTCGATCGCATGAAGCTGTCGGAGCTGATGGAGGAGGTGGTGGCCCCGCACCGCGATTTCGGCGTCGACATCAAGGTGCGGATCGCCGTGGCCGCGGCGACCGAGCCCGTCGGCTCACGCAATCCCGCGATCCTCTACGGCATCGGCAACATCGTCGAGAACGCGGTCGATTTCGCCCGCAGCACCGTCGAGGTGAACGCCTGGTGGAACCAGGACCATATCGAGCTCGTGATCTCCGACGACGGACCGGGCATTCCACCCGATATCCTCAACCGGATCGGCGAGCCCTATCTGTCGCGGCGACGGCCCCAGGATGATGGCGGCGGCGAACGGCGTGGCCTCGGCCTCGGCGTGTTCATCGCGCGCACCTTGCTGGAGCGCACCGGCGCCAAGGTCTCGTTTACCAACCGGATCTTTCCGGACCATGGTGCGGTGGTTCAGATCACATGGCCGCGACAGCGTTTTGAGGCTATCGAGACGCTCGAAGAAACAATAGGATAGCCGCGACCTTGCGTCGCACAACGGGGCGGATCGACCATTTGGCGCCTTGGCACCGCGCCGTTGCGGCGCCATATGTCAATGCGCTGGAGAGAGGACACAACCTTGAACGCCATTGCCGAACTGAACGAACAGACCGATCGCTCGCTGCTCATCGTTGAAGACGACAAGCCGTTTCTGGAGCGTTTGTCACGAGCCATGGAGAGCCGCGGCTTTTCGGTGACATCATGCGACACGGTCTCGGACGGGCTTGCGCAGATCGGCAAATCGGCGCCGGCGTTCGCGGTGGTGGATCTGCGGCTCGGCGACGGCAACGGCCTCGACGTGGTCTCGGCGCTCAAGAAGAAGCGGCCGGATGCGCGCGCGATCGTGCTGACCGGCTACGGCAACATCGCCACCGCGGTAACCGCGGTGAAGATGGGCGCGATCGATTATCTCTCCAAGCCCGCGGATGCCGACGACGTCGTCGCCGCACTGCTGTCGACCAACACGGACAAATCCGAGCTGCCGGCCAACCCGATGTCGGCCGACCGCGTCCGCTGGGAGCACATCCAGCGCATCTACGAGATGTGCAACCGCAACGTCTCGGAAACGGCGCGCCGGCTCAACATGCACCGGCGTACGCTGCAGCGGATCCTGGCCAAGCGCGCGCCGAGGTAAAGGTCTCGTAGTGTGGATTAGCCGAAGGCGTAATCCACCTCTCCCGCGTGCGGCGGCAATTGGTGGATTACGCTGCGCTAATCCACCCTACGCATTCATTCCCAAAAATCCGCGTGGCCCTGCGGATCGACCAGACGGTTGATCCGCAAGGCCGCCGCCATCGCGAAACGTAGCGTCATCTGCTTGCGGGTGGCGGCGGCGAGCTTGTGCTCGGGCGCCTCGCAATGCAGGTGCGCGCCGTAGGCGTCGGCGACGATCAGGCCGGTGTCACCGGGGAAGATCTCGCAGGGCAGATCCTGCGTGAAGGCGAAGAACAGCCGGTCGCAATGGGCACGGTATTCGTGCCATTTCTGATCGGCGCGCAAATCCTCGACCGACGACTTGATCTCGACGATCCAGATCTCGCCGCGCTCGTTCAGCGCGACGAGATCGGCACGCCGGCCCGACGGCAACGGCAATTCGCTGATGCAGGAGAAGCCGAGCGAGCGCAACAGACGCGCGGTGCCGCGCGCGATCGCCAGCGCCGTCTCCGACTGGCGACGATCCGGCGGCGGCACGAGTGTGATGCGGGCGGTGTTGTCCATACGGCGAGAATAGCCGATTCCATGAGGGGCGGACACCGTCTCCCCACCCGTCATTCCGGGGCGCGCCACCTGGCGCGAGCCCGGAATCCATAGCCACAGGCCGCGGTTGTGAAGCGACGCGCGCCCCGGGACGACAGTTTACGGCGCCGCCACCACCACGCCCTCGTTGCCGCGCAGGTCCAGCACGCCTTCGATCTCCTCACCTTCGCGATCCAGGAACGTCGACAGCAAGATGCTGCTGCCGAAACGGATCGCGCTGGTGGTCACCGCGACCGGATCGGGGCCGAGATTGAGCGCGACGATCACGGCCTTGCCGCCGGCCTCGCGGCGGTAGATCAGGAGATCACCTTGCGCGGCGATCGGATGATAATCGCCCGTGACCAGCGGAGGGCAGCTCTTCCGCAAGCCGATCAGGCGCTTGTAGAGGCTGAGGATCGAGCGGGAATCGGCTTCGAGATTGGCGACATTCTCGCGGATGTGGTCCTCCGGCAGCGGCAGCCACGGCCTTGCTTGCGAAAAACCGGCGAAGTTCGAGGAATCCCACTGCATCGGCGTGCGGCAGCCGTCGCGGCCGACACCGATGCCGGGCACGTTCTTCTCGAAGGGATCGCGCACGTCCTCCGGCGCGATCGCGAGCTGGTGCATGCCGATCTCGTCGCCGTAGTACAGCGTCGGCGTGCCGCGCAGCGTCAGCAGCAGCATGGCCGCGACGCGGGCCTGCTCGGGCCCGACGCGGCTCGCGACGCGGGGGCGATCGTGATTGCCGAGCACCCAGTTGGGCCAGGCACCGCGCGGCAGCGCCTTTTCGTAGTCCTCGATGATCTTCTCGATCGAGCGGGCGCTCCAGAAGGTCGAGAGCAGCGCGAAGTTGAACGGCATCTGCGCGCCGGTGAGATCGTTGCCGTAATAGGCCATGAGGCGATGCAGCGGCAGATAGATCTCGCCGATCAGGACGCGCGCGCCATAGGAATCGGTGACGCGCCGCATCTCGGCGATGACGTCATGCACCTCCGGCTGGTCGGTGGAATATTGCGTAAGGATTTTTTCGTTCGGCGGACGACCCTCGACGTAGTGCGGGTTAGCCGGATTGTCGCGGAATTCGGCGTCCTTGATCAGGTGCCAGATCACGTCGACGCGAAAGCCGTCGACGCCCTTGTCCAGCCAGAACCGCATCACGTCGTAGATCGCGGCGCGGACGTCCGGATTGCGCCAGTTGAGGTCCGGCTGCTGGGCGAGGAAGGCGTGGTAGTAATATTGCCCCGTGGTCTCGTCGAAAGCCCACGCGCTGCCGCCGAACTCGGACAACCAATTGTTCGGCACGCCCCCGCCTGGCGCCGGATCGCGCCAGATGTACCAGTCGCGCTTGGGATTGTCGCGCGAGGACCGGCTCTCGATGAACCAGGGGTGCTGGTCGGAGGTGTGGTTCGGCACGAGGTCGAGGATCAGCTTCAGGCCATTGTCGTGGGCGGCCGCGAGCAACGCGTCGAAATCGGCCATCGTGCCGAACAGCGGCTCGATGCCGACATAGTCCGAGATGTCGTAGCCGAAATCGGCCATCGGCGAGGGAAAGATCGGCGACAGCCAGATCGCATCGACGCCGAGCGATTTGACGTAAGGCAGCCGCTTGAGGATGCCGGCGAGATCGCCGACGCCGTCTCCGTCCGAGTCCTGAAACGAGCGCGGATAAATCTGATAGAAGATGCCGTCGCGCCACCAATTCTCGTTGTCGTGAGCCATGCCGAAGACCACCCAAATCTGACGCCTTGCGCGGGAGAACGCGACAGCAACGCCCCGGTTCAAATTGGCAGGCCAATTGGGACGGCCGTGTGACGGTTGTTCCCCGGTGCGGGGACGAATCTTTTGCTTGGCGGCTCGGCAAAAATCGGCATTGTGAGGCCATGACCGAGCAAAACGACACTCAAGAATCCCGGCAAGCGAAGGCGGGCGCGATCATCGTTCCCGTGACGCTGTTCGAACAGAACTGCACCATCATCTGGGACGAGCCTTCCAAGAAGGCCGTGGTGATCGATCCCGGCGGCGACGTGCCGAAGATCCTGGACGCGATCAAGCAGACCGGCGTCACCGTGGAGAAGATCTGGCTGACCCATGGTCATATCGACCACGTCGGCGGCGCGGCCGAGCTGCGCGATGCGCTCAAGGTGCCGATCGAGGGACCGCATGTCGCGGACAAGTTCCTGCTCGACAACGTCGTGGCGAGCGGCGCGCGCTTCGGCATGACCGGAGGACGCGATTTCACGCCCGACCGCTGGCTCGACGAGGGCGACAGCGTGTCGATCGGCGGCTTGCAGTTCGACATCCTGCATTGTCCAGGTCATTCACCCGGCAGCGTGGTGTTCTTCAACAATGATCTGCGGTTTGCCCATGTCGGCGACGTCCTGTTCGCCGGCTCGGTCGGACGCACCGACCTGCCCGGCGGCAGTCACGCCACGCTGATCAGTTCGATCAAGACGAAATTGCTGCCGCTCGGCGACGATGTCGGCTTCATCTGCGGCCACGGCGCCGGCTCGAGCATCGGCCAGGAGCGGATGACCAATCCGTTCATCACCGGCGAGATGTAGGCTTATTGCTCGCGCATGATCTAGTCGGAAAACCGCTTCACTCTTTACGCGAGCGCGGCCCTTCGGGTCCGGATCATGCGCTATTCGGCAGCCTCGGTGAGCACGGGCTCGCCGAGGTTTCGTTCACCCCATTCGCGGATCGCCGCGACGACGGGCACAAAACTCTTTCCTTTTCGCGTCAGGCGGTACTCGACCTTCGGCGGCACCTCGCCGAAATCCTTGCGGTCGATCAGGCCGCTCATCGTCAACGCCTTCAATTCGCGGCTGAGCACGCGCGGGGTGATCTCGGCGCTGCCTGACGCGCCGCGCAGCAAGCCGCTTCTGATCTCGCCGTAGCGGCGCGGGCCGTCCTTGAGATCCCAGACGATGCGCAGCTTGTATTTGCCGCTGATCATCTTCTGAAACGCCGCAACCGGACAGATGCGCGCGGGAGACGTCTTCGCCATGTCGTTTCCTCCATGTGGAAGATTCTTGTTTTGACGCGTTTTCTCTACGCGAACCGGTACCACTTCGCTCGAAAACGCTATGCGACGAGGATAGGAGCAACGGCAAAAAAGTCCATACTATCAATTTTGTCCATACTTGCGGGATCGCATGCAAGGCTCAGATGATGGCGCACAAGACGAACAGGGAGCGTCACATGAAGCACTTCATGATCAGATACGAGTTCAAGAACGGCACGACGGAGGAGTGGCACCGCGAGATCGGCCGCTTCATCAGGGCGATCGACGCCGATGCGGAGCTGAAGGGAAGGATCGGGTATCGTTGCCTGAAGCATCGCGACGACGGCAGCTATCTCCACTTCGCCAGCGTCGCCGACGATGCTGCGCAGAAAACGCTGCAATCGCGCGACTTCTTCAAGCACTACCAGGAGGTGACGCGGAAGGTCGCAGGCGGCGAGGTGACGGTGACGCCGGTCGAGGTGATCGATCAGACGGGGTAGCTTTTCGCGGAGCTGAATTGAAGCCGCCGCTACAAACTCCGCTGTCATCCCGGACAAGCGCAAGCGCAGATCCGGGATCCATAACCACGGGGAGATGTGGTTACGGGGACTCGGAGTCACCTCTTCGTGCCCAACTTTGTCCTGTGGCTATGGGTCCCGGATCGGCGCGCGCTTCAGGCGCGCTTGTCCGGGACGACAGCGGGGCTACTTCATCAGCCCCGCGGCCGTGAGCGCGCGCGTGATGATCTGGCCGAGGTCGAAGCCGCGCACCTTCTCGCCCTGCGGCTCGGCCGGCTCCGCGGCGACGAGGGTGCGGATCGAGCGGGCGAGATGCGGCGCGGGCGAGAGCGCCGGCTTCGCGGCAGGCTTCGTCGCGGACTTCGTCGTGGATTTGGCTTCCGCCTTCGTCGTCGCGGCGTCCGCAATCCAGCCGGTGAGGCCGAAGAACTTCGCGATGTGGTAGGACGAGGAGATGCCAGCCTCGATCAGGAAGGCGCCTTCAATGCCGTAGCGCTGATCGTTGTCGGCGAGCCCCAGCGGCGTGCCGTGCGCCATGTCGGTGATGGCATAGGACTCGACCAGCGTCTCGCCGTCCTTGTCCCACCAGGCCTGGCGCGGATAGCCGTCGACATTGGTCTCCGCCATCGGCAGTTCAGGCAGGCCATGCAGGTCGAGCCATTGCTTGACGATCTCGTTGGCATTGCCGGGATTGACGGTGCGGTCGGCGCTGCCGTGCCACACCGAGACCCTCGGCCAAGGGCCGCGATGGTCGGAGGCGCTGCGCACGAGATCGCCGAGCTCGCGCGAAGGGCGCGCCGGGGAATGAAACATGCCGTCGAGCGCCTCGCGCAAGTTCGAGGCGATGCCGTAAGGCAGCCCGGCAATGATCGCGCCGGCCGCGAAAACTTCCGGATAGGTCGCGAGCATCACCGAGGTCATGCCGCCGCCGGCCGACAGGCCGGTGATGAAGACGCGCCTGGGATCGATGCGATGCGTCTTCACCATGTGCGCGATCATCGCGCGGATCGAACGCGGCTCGCCGCTGTCCCGCGCGGTGTCCTCCGGATTGAACCAGTTGAAGCAGGTGTTGGCATTGTTGATGCGCTGCTGCTCGGGCATCAATAGCGCAAAGCCGTAATGTTGCGCGAGCGTCGACCAGCCCGCGCCGAGATCGTAAGCGGCCGCCGTTTGCCCGCAGCCATGCAGCACGACGACGAGCGCGCGCGGCCGCTGCAATTGCGCCGGCACGAACGCGAACATGCGCAAGGCGCCGGGATTGTCGCCGAAGCCGGTGACCTCCTGCAGCGGGCTAGATCCATCTGCACCACGGCCGGGCTCGGCGAAGCGCAGTCCGTCCAGCCGGGGCAGACGTCTCAAGAGGTCGATGTTTCGGGCTAACGACACGGCAAGTTCCTGGTGGGCGACGTTCAACGTCCAGCCCAACCAGATAGTTGCTGCGGCGCAAAATAAAAAGACCGTGCGCTGTCAATCTCGGGAAATTGGCTGAGAATCCGCAAGAATCCGCACGCATTAACCGCAACGTCGCAATCTCGTGCCGGTGCGCGGCGCATCCGCGCCGGAAATGGGGCGCCGATCATGACGAATGTCACAAATGACACGAGCGAGGCGAGGAATTCTGCGCGCGCTGATTGTGAGGCTTCGACGTGGAGGTGTCGAACGCGAATGAAGGGACCCGCCCAATCGCGCTGCGTGTCGTAATCGTGATGAAGCGCGAAGCGGGCGAGGACTACGCAACGTCTCGCTTGCCGCCGCGCATGCCTGCATTCCACCGCGCGGGACATCGCGTGATTGCGTTCGTGCCGTCAGGCACGTAGCCTGACACGACCAACAAACAGAAAATTCAGCCGGAGAGACCGCCATGGCGCGCCTGAAGTTCGGAGCCTTTCTTGCCCCGCATCACCCGATCGGGGAGCATCCGATGCTCCAGTTCCGGCGCGATCTCGACCTGGTCGAGCAGCTGGATGCGCTCGGCTATGATGAATTCTGGTGCGGCGAGCATCATTCCTCGGGCTGGGAGATGATCGCCTCGCCCGAGATGTTCCTGGCCGCGGCCGGCGAGCGCACCAAGCGGATCAAGCTCGGCACCGGCGTGGTGTCGCTGCCCTATCACCATCCCTTCAACGTCGCCCAGCGCATGGTGCAGCTCGACCACATGACCGGCGGCCGCGCCATTTTCGGCTCCGGACCGGGCGCGCTCGCCTCCGATGCGCACACGCTCGGCATCGATCCGATGACGCAGCGCGACCGTCAGGACGAGGCGATCGGCATCATCCGACGCCTTTTCAACGGCGAGCGCGTCACCGCCAGGAGCGACTGGTTCACGATGAACGACGCCGCGCTGCAGATCCTGCCCTTGCAGGAGGAGATGCCGTTCGTGGTGGCTTCGCAGATCTCGCCCTCTGGCATGACGCTGGCCGGAAAATACGGCATCGGCATCATCTCGCTGGGCTCGATGACGACGCAGGGCCTGATGTCGCTGCAGCAGCAATGGCAGTTCGCCGAGGATGCCGCCATGAAGCACGGAACCACAGTGCGTCGCGCCGACTGGCGCGTGCTCCTGACCTGGCACATCGCCGAGACGCGTGAACAAGCCCGCCGCGAGGCCGGCGCCGGCCTGATGCGCTGGCACAACGAATATAATGTCGGCACGCTGCAGCGGCCGGGCCTCACCGCGTTCTCCTCGCCCGACGAGGCCGTCGACAAGACCGCCTTCGTCGAGGGGGCCGCGTCCACGATCGGCACGCCCGACGATCTCGTCAAGACCATCAAGAACGTGATGCAGGTCTCCGGCGGCGTCGGCGCCATCATCGGCTTCGTGCACGACTGGGCCAATCCGGAAAACACCCGCCGGAGCTGGGACATGGTGGCGCGCTACGTCGTGCCGGAGATCAACGGCTATATCGACGGTCTTCGCAAGTCGCAGAAATTCGTGATCGAGAACCGCGCGATCTTCGAGCGCGCGGGTCAGGCCGTGATGGCCAAGATCATGGAAAATGAGAAGGCCGCCGAGGCGCTGAAGGTCACCGGCCCCGGCCGTGTCGCCATTCCCGCCGTCAACGCGCCGGATCTGCAGAAGGAAGCGGCGAAGCGTTAGGCACTCCACTCGTCGTCCCGGGGCGCGCGCAGCGCGAGCCCGGGACCCATAACCACAGGATGCGGATTTACGAAGACTCGGAGCTACCAGCCTCGCACCAAAACTCCTCCCTGTGGTTATGGGGTCCCCGCCTCCGCGGGGACGACGGCGGTGGGAGTGACGATTTTGTGCGCAAGACGACCGCAGCTCATCGCGCCCGGATCGTGCTATGTTTGCTGGGCTAGGCAATCGGAGCAATCGTCATGTCGATGCAGAATGTGGCCGCCCCTGCGCTTCCGTTCACTCCGCCCAGGCGCAACGAGCTGACCCACATTCCCGGCGACGAAGGCTGGCCGATCATCGGCAAGACCTTTCAGGTGCTCGCCGATCCCAAGGGCCATATCGAGGCGAACGGCGCCAAATACGGCCTGGTCTACCGCACGCACTTTTTCGGCGAGACCAATGTCGTGCTGCTCGGGCCCGAGGCCAACGAGCTCGTGCTGTTCGACCAGCAGAAGCTGTTCTCCTCGACCCATGGCTGGGACAAGGTGCTGGGGCTGTTGTTTCCGCGCGGATTGATGCTGCTGGATTTCGAGGAGCATCGCCTGCATCGCAAGGCGCTCTCGGTCGCGTTCAAGTCGGGACCGATGAAGTCCTATCTCGGCGATCTCGACCGGGGCATTTCCGCGCGCGTCGCGCAGTGGAAGGCGAAGCCGGGAGAGATGCAGCTTTATCCGGCGATGAAACAGCTCACGCTGGATCTCGCCGCGGCCTCCTTCCTCGGCGCCGATATCGGGCCCGAGGTCGACGAGATCAACCGCGCCTTCGTCGACATGGTGGCCGCCGCCGTCACCCCGATCCGCCGCCCCCTGCCCGGCACCCAGATGGCGCGAGGGGTGAAGGGACGCAAGCGCATCATCGCCTATTTCCGCGAGCAGATTCCGCTGCGGCGCGGCAATCACGGCGGCGACGATCTGTTCTCGCAGCTCTGCCGCGCCACCCATGAGAACGGCGCGCTGCTGTCGGACCAGGACATCATCGACCATATGAGCTTCCTGATGATGGCCGCGCACGACACGCTGACCTCGTCGCTGACCTCCTTCATCGGCGAGCTCGCCGCCAATCCGGACTGGCAGGACCGGCTGCGCGCGGAGGTGCTCGCGCTCGGCCTCGCCTCCGGCGCGCCGACCAGCTTCGACGATCTCGAGAAGATGCCGCTGACCGAGATGGCGTTCAAGGAAGCGCTGCGGCTCAAGCCGCCGGTGCCGTCGATGCCGCGCCGCGCGATGCGCGATTTCAGCTTCAAGGGTTTTGCGATCCCCGCCGGCACGGCGATCGGCATCAACCCGCTCTATACCCACCACATGAAGGAGATCTGGCCGGAGCCGGACCGCTTCGATCCCCTGCGCTTCACCGAGGAAGCCCAGCGTGGCCGCCACCGCTTCGCCTTCGTGCCGTTTGGCGGCGGCGCGCATATGTGCCTCGGCCTGCACTTCGCCTACATGCAGGCGAAATGCTTCGCGCGGCATTTCCTGGAGAATATCGAAGTGTCGCTCGCGCCAGGCTACAAGCCGGACTGGCAGATGTGGCCGATCCCGAAGCCGCGGGACGGGCTGCGGGTGAAGGTGAAGGCGGTGTAGCTTTTCGTGTCCCGGACGCCCGAAGCGCGAGCCGGGACCTAGATTGCCACAGGCAAGCTGCGGATGGATGGGCCCCCGGCTCTGCGGAGCGGCGCTTCGCGCCGCACCGCGTCCGGGGCACGAGACTATCCGCTACACCCCCTCGTCGAACGCCTTGCGCAGTAGAACTCGTAGGGTGGGCAAAGGCGCGGAGCGCCGTGCCCACGATTTGCCGCGACGGAAAGAATGGTGGGCACGCTTCGCTTTGCCCACCCTACTGCACCGTCATCTGCCGCCGCCTACGCCCCTTGATCGAACGCCTTGCGCAAAGCCACATAGCCCTGCTGCTGTTGACTCCAGTTGCGGCCGCCGGTCATGGCGCCGTCGACGACGAGGTCGTGGCCGTTGATGAAGCTGGATTCGTCGCTGGCCAGGAACACTGCGGCCTGGGCGATATCTTCAGGAAGACCCGCGCGGGGGATCGGCTGCGCGGTCTTGTAGACCTCGCGCATCACCGCCGGCGTCTTCTCGGCGGCATCGGTCGAGAGCCCCAGCGCCTTGCCGAAGATGCCGGTCGCGATCGCGCCGGGCGAGATCGAATTAACGCGAACATTGGATTCGCCGAGCTCCATCGCCACGCATTTGGTGAGATGGATCACCGCCGCCTTGGCCGCGCCATAGACCATTGACGACGAGAAGCCGGCGAGGCGGCCAGCAATGCTGCCATTGTTGATAATGCTGCCCCCGCCCTGCTTCTTCATGTAGAGCGCGGCGTGCTTCATGCCGAGCATGACGCTGCGCACCAGCGTCGCCATGGCCGCATCGGACCGCTCGACCTCGAGCCCTTCGATGCCGCCGGTCTGCGCCGGCCCGCCGGCATTATTGAACAGGCAATCGATCCTGCCGAACTTGTCGGCCGCGAGCGCGATCAGCGCCTGCATCTGCGCTTCGACGGTGACGTCGGTCTGACGGAAGATGCAGCTTTCCCCGAGCTGCTTCGCCAGCGCCTCGCCTTCCGGTACGCGTCGGCCTGCGATCACAATTTTGGCACCTTCGGCAACGAAGACTTCCGCAGTGCGCAATCCGATGCCGCTCGTCGCCCCCGTGATCACCGCAACCTTGCCGTCCAGCCTGCCCATGGAATGTTCCTGTTTTCGAGTGATTTGATGCCAAATGGCGAATGCCGGCCGCCGCCGTCGCCGCAGCGGTCACTATTCCTGCCCGCTTCCGACAAGGCAAGCTATGCTTCAAGGGGCGGCATGCGTAACATCCTCACGGGCCGCTCGATCGTCGAACGCCTATCGCAACCAGGCAGGGCATGAGGAAGCTGATCGAGGAGTTCCGCAAGGGCTGGCAGGGTGCGGCGCCGCCCTCGGTCGGTCTAAGCATCGGCTTTGCGGTGGTCTGCCTGTTGGCTGCAACCCTGGTCCGCTGGGGCCTCGCTCAGGTTCGTCCCGACATCTATTTCACGCCGTACTTCCCAGCCGTCTTCTTTGCTGCGGCCGTGGGCGGATTCCGGATCGGCATCGTGACGGCGCTCGTAGGCGGCGTGCTCGGCGTCGCGCTGAATTTCGGCGATGCGTTTGCCGATCGCGCGCGGTTTGTCCTGCTGGCGCTTTACTGGGCCGTGTGCGCGATCACCATCTGGGGTGTCGAGCACTATCGCACCATGCTGGCCGAGCAGCGCCGAATTTCCAGACGCCTGATCGAGGAAGAAGATTATCGCAAGCTGCTGGTCGAGGAGCTCCAGCATCGGCTGAAGAACAAGCTGTCGACAGTGCATGCCGTGGTGCACCAGGTGTTGCACGACCAGCCGCAGGTCTGGGCCCGGGTCGATCCGCGGCTGCGCTCGCTGGCTGCAACCGATGATTTGATCTCGCGGATCGACAAAGCCGGCTGCGACATCCGCGACCTTCTGATCTCCGAGCTCGGGCCTTACGGCCATGTCCGCTTCACGCTCAACGGCGAGCGGCTGTTCCTGCCGCCCAAGCTCGCGGTCACACTGTCATTGATGTTTCACGAGCTTGCCACCAATGCAGGCAAGTACGGCGCATTCTCCTCACCGCGCGGTCTGTTGCAGGTGTCATGGACCATCACCGACGACCGCCTGACGATCACCTGGGACGAAACCGAAGGACCGAGCGTGGACAAGGTGTCGGAGCCCGGCTTCGGCACCAAGCTCTTGAAGTCGGCACTGTCGGCCTTCGACGGCAAAACTGAGATCTCGTATCTGAAAACCGGGCTGCATTGCATCATGCAGTGTCGAATTCCACGAAGCGACGAGCGGTAAGGCTCAAGTGTCGCAACGTGGGAGGTGCGCTCCCTCCCCCGCTTGCGCAGGGCAATCGCATTTGGATTTTGCAGAGGTCGTCATGCCCGGGCTTGGCCCGGGCATCCACGTTCTTTGTGCCGCGTGAACGGCGTGGATGGCCGGGACAAGCCCGGCCATGACGCTGTGGAGCCAGCCGGTGCCCATAGCCACACCTGATCCTGCGTCAGACTCGAAAGCACTCCGATCGCAGTTTTTCATGCGGCGTTGACGCTCCGTTAATGACGATCGCCAGCGCGCGTCGGATCGTCGCAAGTTTTCTCCAAAACACCCCCGTATTTCTCCTGACCCCTTAACCAAACTTAAGAGGGAACCGCGGAAGATCGCGCCCATTGCAAAGGCGCGCTGAAACAACAAGATTCATGACTTCTATGAACGACAACCAATATTCCGGCGCGACTGAAGCGGAGCTCGGTTTTCTCAAGGAAATCGTTAGAATGCTGCCGGCCGGCCTCACCGTGCAGGACGCGCATGGCGAGCTGTTGCTGGTCAACGATGCCGCCGCCGCGCAGCTCGGCCTGGATGGCAGCCGTCCTTCACCCGATCTGACGCCGCGGCGCGAAGCCTGCCGCCAGGCCCTGAGCGACGGGCAGCCGGTCGTGACCGAGGAAGCGCTTCACGTCGGCGCTGCGCGAAAGGTGCTGCTCACGACCCATCGCCCCGTTCGTCTCGACGGACGCGAGCTGCTGATCTCGGCGTCCTCCGACATCACCGAGCAGAAGAATTTCGAGGACCAGCTGTTCCGCTCGGCCTATTTCGACGAGCTGACCGGGCTGCCCTCGCGCCGCGTGATCGAGCACCGCGCCAACGCCCTGCTCGCGCGCGACGACGGCGGCGGAGGCTTTGCGTTGGCCTTCCTCGACGTCGACAATTTCAAGCACATCAACGATTATTACGGCCACGCCGTGGGCGACGCGCTGCTGGTCGAGCTGTCGAAGCGGCTCGGACGGGACTTGCGCGATTCCGACATGCTCTCGCGCATCTCGGGGGACGAATTCCTGCTGCTGCTGTCACCGATCCAGAGCCAGGAGGAAGTCGCCGAATTCATGCAATCGACGCTGGAGCGGCTGACCGCGCCGTTCTTCATCGACCATTCGGAAGTATTCGCCTCGACCTCAGTCGGCATCAGCCTCTATCCCGACCATGGACGCAGCTTCGAGACGCTGCGGCAGAACGCGGACATCGCGATGTACCGCATCAAGAACAACGGCAAGGGACTGGCCGCGTTCTTCGACGCCAGCATGGAGCGCGAGGCTCAGGCGCGGATGAAGGTCGAGCAGTCGCTGCGGCTCGCCATCCTGGAAAAGCGCTTCTGCTGCGCCTTCCAGTCCAAGGTCGATATCCGAACGCAAGCGGTGAAGGGCATCGAGGCTTTGGTCCGCCTGCGCGACGACGAAGGCGTGATCCAGGCGCCCGGCTCGTTCATCGATCTTGCCAGTGAGCTCGGCCTGATCGACGAGCTGACCCATCTCGTGCTCGCCGAGATCGTCAAGTCGATCGACCTGATCAACGACACGTTCGGCCCGGAAGCGACCATCAGCATCAACGTCGCCGCCAAGCAGGCCGGCAATCCCGAGTTCATGCGCAGCTTTGCGCAGGCGCTGGAAGAGACCGGCTTTCCCCAGCGGTTCATGATCGAGGTGACGGAAGATGCTTTCGTCGCCAAGAATCATTTTCAGGACGAGATTCTGCCGATGTTCCGCAAGCTCGGCGTCGGCGTCTCCATCGACGATTTCGGCACGGGCTATTCCTCGCTCTCGGCGCTGGCCGACATCACCGCCGACGAGATCAAGATCGACCGCTCCTTCATCACCGACATTCATAAGCGCCCGCGCAGCCAGGGCATCCTGCGCGCGATCGAATCCTTGAGCGAGGCGCTCGGCATGACGGTGATCGCCGAAGGCCTCGAAACCTACGAGGAGCTGGCCTATCTGCAGGCGGCGACCAAGATCCGCTACGCACAGGGCTATTATTTCTCCCGGCCGATCTTCCTGGAGGAGCTGAAGCTCGCAACGCCCTCCTCGAGCGAGGCGCGGGTCAGCATGGCAAGCCGCCCGGCGCAACAGAACCGCCAGGGCTATTCGCGGGCGAGCGGGTACCGGCGGTAGGGGCGGCGCCGGCGCAACACATACCGCCGTCGTCCCGGGGCGCGCAAAGCGCGAGCCCGGGACCCATAACCACAAGACGTGGTTTGGCGCCGAGACGTCACTCCGAGTCCCCGTAGTCACATCTCCCTGGGGGTATGGGTCCCGGATCTGCGCTTCGCTTGTCCGGGACGACGGCTGAGTATGGGGCGCACCCCGATGCCGAATTCCCCCTTTGAAATCGCTGCACTTTTGCTAATACACGGGCGGACCTCCCCGAGGTATCTCATGCCTGCCGCCACCTCCTCGATCACCGATTCCGCCTATCTCCGTGCGCGCGCGATGGAGACGCTGTTCGAGCGGCTGGAGAAGCTCTGCGAGGGCGCGATTGCGATCGATCGCGGCGGGCGCGTCGTCTACGTCAACGAGAAATATCTTGCCGCGCTCGGTCTCGACCATGCCAGCGAGGCGATCGGCCGGTCGATCGAGGAGGTCATCCCGAACAGCCTGATGCGGAAGGTGGCCGAGACCGGCGAGCCGATCCTGCTCGACATTATGGAGCTCGGCGGCGAGCAGCTCGTCGTCACCCGAATGCCGATCGAGGACGAGGACGGGACGGTGATCGGCGCGATCGGGTTCGTGCTCTATGATCATCTCGAAAGCCTGAAGCCCCTGCTCGCCCGCGTCGCCCAGCTCGAGAGCGATCTGCGGCTGGCTCGGCGGCAATTGTCCAACGCCCGCGCGGCGCGCTTCACCTTCGCCGATTTCGTCGGCACGACGCCGGCGATCGCGCGCGCCAAGGAGATCGCCAGCCGCGCCGCGCGGCAGAGCGTCACGGTCCTGCTCACCGGCGAGACCGGAACGGGCAAGGAGATGCTGGCGCAGGCGATCCACAACGCCTCCTCGCGCGCCGACAAGCCGTTCGTCAGCGTCAACGTCGCCGCGATCCCCGAGACGCTGATCGAGTCGGAGTTCTTCGGCACTGCGCCGGGCGCCTATACCGGCGCCGACCGACGGGGACGCGAGGGCAAGTTCCGCATCGCCGACGGCGGCACGCTGTTTCTCGACGAGATCGGCGAGATGCCGCTGCAATTGCAGGCCAAGCTGCTGCGGGTGCTGCAGGAGCGCGAGATCGAGCCGCTCGGCTCGGACAAGATCACCAGGGTCGACGTCCGCGTCATCGCCGCGACCAATGTGGACCTGCGCAAGCGTGTCAGCGACGGCGCATTTCGCGCCGATCTCTACTACCGCCTCAACGTGCTTTCGGTCGACCTGCCGCCGCTGCGTCAGTGCCTCGACGATCTCCCCGACATTTGCGCCCGGCTGCTCGACGACATCAGCGCGTCGGGCGACTACGTCAAGGCGAAGATCACGCCGAGCGCGCTCGCCGCGCTCGCCCGTTACGATTGGCCGGGCAATGTCCGCGAGCTCCGCAACATCCTCGAGCGCGCGCTCATCCTCAGCGATTCCGGGCGGCTCACCGGCGAGGATGTCGCCCGCATTCTCCCCATCGGCACCGAGGTCAGGCTTGCACCGGCCGAGCGCCCGGCCGGATTGGTGGTACCCTATGCCGAAGCCGAGGCCGAGTTCGAGAAGCAGACGCTCGAACAGGCGCTCGCCGCCAGCAACGGCCAGATCACCGAGGCCGCCCGGATGCTGCGGATCTCGCGCGCGACCTTTTACAAGAAGCTCGCCAAGTTCGGCCTCGCCGCGGGATCGGCGCCCGTCTGAGTTTCGAGACACCGGACTGTCCGGAGTCTCGGATTCCGGACACCGCACCCGGCTGCTCTTCCGGGACAGATCGCAGGCAATTGCCGCAGATTTCAGCGGTTTTGCGCGACGTTGCAGGATCTGGCGCGGACCTTGCTCTCCGCTTTGCCGTCTTTCCTTCGCGAGGAGCAACCTGTTCCGGGGCAGCGCTTCGCGATAAGATCAAGCACAACAAGGCCTACGGTCCAGGGAGCGGGAGAAACGCCGTGAGCCATCATCCAGCTCTGCCTTACTTACGCAATTCCGAGAAGGGCAAGGTCGTCTCGGCGAATGAAGCCGTCATGCTGATCCGCGACGGCGACACGGTGGCAACTGGCGGCTTCGTCGGCATCGGCTTTGCCGAGGAGATCGCCGTCGCACTGGAGGAGCTCTATCTGTCCCACGAGGGCGATGCGCCCTATACGCAAGGCAAGCCGCGCAATCTGACGCTGGTCTATGCGGCCGGACAGGGCGACGGCAAGCAGCGCGGCCTCAATCATTTCGGACATGAAGGCCTGGTGCGGCGCGTGATCGGCGGGCATTGGGGCCTTGCGCCGAAACTGCAGCAGCTCGCGATTGCGAATCAGATCGAGGCCTACAACCTGCCGCAGGGCGTCATCACCCATCTGTTCCGCGATATCGCCGCGCACCGGCCCGGCCACATCACCCGCGTCGGCATGGGCACCTTCGTCGATCCCCGGCACGGCGGCGGCAAGCTGAACGCACGCACCACCGAAGACCTGGTGGAGCTGATCACGCTGCGCGGCGAGGAATGCCTGCTCTACAAGACGTTCCCGATCGATGTCGGGATCATCCGCGCCACCACCGGCGATCCCGACGGCAATCTCACCATGGAGAAGGAGGCCCTGACGCTGGAGGCGCTCGCCATCGCCATGGCGGCGCATAATTCCGGCGGCATCGTCATCGCCCAGGTCGAGCGTGTCGCCGAGGCCGGCAGCCTCAATCCGCGTCAAGTCAAGATTCCCGGCATCCTCGTCGACTGCGTGGTGGTGTCGAGGCCCGAGAACCACTGGCAGACTTTCGGCACGCAATACAATCCGGCTTTCTCGAGCGAGATCCGGGTCCGCGCCGCCTCGCTACCGGTGATGCCGATCGGCGAGCGCAAGATCATCGCCCGGCGCGCGGCGCTGGAGCTGAAGGCCAACAGCGTCGTCAATCTCGGCATCGGCATGCCCGAGGGGATCGCCTCGGTCGCCAATGAAGAGCGCATCATCGACCTCATCACGCTGACGGCGGAGCCGGGCGTGATCGGCGGCATCCCGGCGAGCGGCATCGATTTCGGCGCGGCGATCAACACGCAGGCGGTGATCGACCAGCCGTACCAGTTCGACTTCTACGACGGCGGCGGCCTCGATGCCGCATTCCTCGGCCTTGCCCAGGTCGACCGCGCCGGCAACCTCAATGTCAGCAAGTTCGGACCGAAGCTCGCCGGGGCCGGCGGCTTCATCAACATCAGCCAGAACGCCAAGGAAGTGATCTTCGTGGGCACATTCGGCGCCGGCAAGCAGCGCATCGCGGTGAAGGACGGCAAGCTCGTCATTCTGGACGAGGCCACGTCGCGCAAATTCGTCGAGAATGTCGAGCACGTCACCTTCAGCGGCCCGTTTGCCGCCGCGCGCAAGCAACGCACCCTTTACGTCACCGAGCGCTGCGTATTCGAGCTCCGGGAAGACGGGCTCGAGCTCGTCGAGGTCGCGCCCGGCATCGACATCGAGCGCGACATCCTGCGCCTGATGGATTTCAAGCCGCTGATCCCGCGCGACCCCGCACTGATGGACGCGCGCATCTTCGGGGACGGGCTGATGGATTTGCGCGAGCGCCTGCTCACCATCCCGCTCGACCAGCGCTTCACACTGGACGAGCAGCAGAACCTGTTCTTCGTCAATCTCGAGCGCTACCCGCTGCGAAGCAAGGCGGAGATCGACACCATCGCCGCCATCGTCGAGGCCCGCCTGGCGCCGCTCGGACGCCGCGTCTACGCCATCGTCAATTATGACAATTTTTCCATCCTGCCGGAACTGATGGACGATTATTCGGCCATGGTGCGCAGCCTCGTCGATCGCTTCTATTCCGGCGTGTCGCGCTACACGACGTCGGGTTTCCTGCGCATCAAGCTCGGCGAAGCCTTGGAGAAACGCGGCGTCGCGCCGCACATCTTTGAAAGCGCGGAGGAAGCGCAGTCGGACTGGCGCCAGATCGAGGCCGGCGCGGCGCGCAAAGAGAGCCAGGCCTAAAAATGATGCATGTTCACGCGCAAGCGCGCTCCGTCGGAAGGTTCAATTGCAATGTTCGTAACGTTGTGCAAATCGCTGTTGGCAGAAACTTTTAAATCAGGAGGGACCATCGTGCGTCGATCACTCATCATAACAACAACCATCCTCGCGCTCGGCGCGGGCACCTCCGCGCTCGCCGACGATCTCAAGATCGCGCTGATCTACGGCAAGACCGGTCCGCTCGAAGCCTACGCCAAGCAGACCGAGACCGGCCTGAAGATGGGTCTCGAATACGCCACCAAGGGCAGCATGACGCTCGACGGCCGCAAGATCGTCATCATCACCAAGGACGACCAGGGCAAGCCTGACCTGGCCAAGGCCGCGCTCTCGGAGGCCTATCAAGACGACAAGGCCGACATCGCGATCGGCACGACCTCGTCGGCCGCGGCGCTTGCCATTCTTCCCGTCGCCGAAGAGAACAAGAAGATCCTGATCGTCGAGCCGGCGGTCGCGGACCAGATTACCGGCGAGAAGTGGAATCGCTACATCTTCCGCACGGCGCGCAACTCCTCGCAGGATGCGATCTCCAACGCGGTCGCGATCGGCAAGCAGGGCGTCACCGTGGCGACGCTGGCGCAGGACTACGCCTTCGGCCGCGACGGCGTCGCCGCGTTCAAGGAGGCGCTCGCCAAGACCGGCGCGACGCTCGCCGCCGAAGAATACGCCCCGACCTCGACGACCGACTTCACCGCGGTCGGCCAGCGCCTGTTCGACGCGCTGAAGGACAAGCCCGGCCGCAAGGTGATCTGGGTGATCTGGGCCGGTGCCGGCAATCCGCTGGCCAAGCTCCAGGACATGGACCCGAAGCGCTACGGCATCGAGCTCTCCACCGGCGGCAACATCCTGCCGGCGCTCGCCGCCTACAAGGGTCTGCCCGGCATGGAAGGCGCGACCTATTATTTCTACGAGATCCCGAAAAACCCGGTGAACGACTGGCTGGTCGCCGAGCACCAGAAGCGCTTCAACGCGCCGCCGGACTTCTTCACCGCGGGCGGCTTTGCGGCCGCGATGTCCGTCGTCGCCGCCGTCACCAAGGCGAAGTCGACCGACACCGAGAAGCTGATCAGCGCGATGGAGGGCCTCGAGTTCGACACGCCGAAGGGCAAGATGGTGTTCCGGAAAGAGGACCATCAGGCACTGCAGAGCATGTATCACTTCAAGGTCAAGGTCGATCCGAACGTCGCCTGGGCCGTGCTCGAGCCGGTGCGCGAGCTGAAGATCGAGGACATGAACGTTCCGATCAAGAACAAGCGGTGAGTTCCACCTCTCCCGCTTGCGGGAGAGGTCGGCGCGTCCCGGGCGATGCGAAGCATCGTCCCGCGCGCCGGGTGAGGGCTTTCTCCTCTTGGGGGTTCTCGCCCGCGGAGACAGCCCTCTCCCCACCCCTCCCCCGCAAGCGGGGGAGGGAGCGCACCGTGACCTGCGGATCTATCTCGTTTCATCCTTTGCCAGACACCCATGCCGCTCACCCTCGAAACCCGCGACCTCACCATCCGCTTCGGCGGCCATGTCGCGGTCAACAATGTCTCCTGCACGTTTCGCCCGGGCGAGCTCACCGCCATCGTCGGGCCGAACGGCGCCGGCAAGACCACCTATTTCAATCTGATCTCGGGCCAGCTGCGGGCATCCGGCGGCAGTATTCTGTTCGACGGCGCCGACATCACTGAGCATTCGGCACCGATGCGCACCCGTGCGGGTCTCGGACGCGCTTTCCAGCTCACCAATCTCTTCCCGAACCTCTCAGTGGAAGAGAATGTCCGCCTCGCGGTGCAGGCGGCGGCGGGCACGCACTACGACATGCTGCGGCCCTGGACGGTGCGCCGCGACCTGATCGCGCGCGCCGACGCCATTCTCGACCAGGTCGCGCTCGGCAATCGCCGCGGCGTCACTGCGACCGCGCTGTCGCATGGCGACCAGCGCAAGCTCGAGGTGGCGCTGATGATCGCGCTGGAGCCGAAAGTCTTCATGTTCGACGAACCGACCGCCGGCATGAGCATCGACGAGGTGCCGATCGTCCTGAACCTGATCGCGCAGCTCAAGCAGGACAGGAGCAAGATCATCCTCCTGGTCGAGCACAAGATGGACGTGGTGCGCTCGCTCGCCGACCGCATCATCGTGCTGCATAACGGGCAGCTGGTGGCGGACGGCGCACCCGCCGAGGTGATCGCCTCACCGATCGTGCAGGAAGCCTATCTCGGCATCGCGCCCAAGAACGCTGCAGGGAGCGCAGCATGAGCGATCTCCTCAAGCTTTCCGGCGTGCACACCCATATCGGGCGCTATCACATCCTCCAGGGCATCGATCTCACGGTGCCGGAAGGACAGGTCACGATGCTGCTCGGCCGCAACGGCGCCGGCAAGACCACGACGCTGCGCACCATCATGGGCCTGTGGCAGGCCTCGAAAGGCGAGATCACCCTGGCAGGCCAGCGCATCGAGAGCCTTGCTACGCCCGACATCGCGCGGCTCGGCGTCGGCTACGTGCCGGAGAGCATGGCAGTGTTCTCCGATCTCACCGTGAAGGAGAACCTGGTGCTGGCGGCGCGCGACGCGCCGCTCGACGACAAGCAGCTGGATTGGATCTTCGGCTTCTTCCCGGCGCTGCGCCGCTTCTGGCTGTCGCGCGCGGGAAGCCTGTCGGGCGGGCAGAAACAAATGTTGTCCATCGCCCGCGCGATCGTCGAGCCGCGCAAGCTGCTCCTGATCGACGAGCCGACCAAGGGCCTCGCGCCCGCCATCGTGATGGCGCTGATCGAGTGCCTGAAGGAGATCAAGCGAAAGGGCGCGACGATCCTGATGGTCGAGCAGAATTTCTTTGCCGCCCGCGAGCTCGGGGACAACGTGCTGGTGATGGACAACGGCACCATCGTTCATCGCGGCGAGATGGCGGCACTCGCCGCCGACGTGCCGCTGCAGGAGCGGCTGCTCGGCCTGAGCCTGGAGGCGCATCAGTGACAGACCTTGCCGCAACCGATCCGCTGCCGAAGCCGAAGCGCGATCTCGCGCCGATCCTGCTGCCGCTCGCGCTCGCGCTGCTGATGATCCCGCTGATCGGATCGACCTCGTCCTGGCTGACCCTGACCGTCGCGAGCCTCGCCATGGGCATGATGATCTTCATCATGGCCTCAGGGCTAACGCTGGTGTTCGGCCTGATGGACGTGCTCAATTTCGGCCACGGCGCCTTCATCGCCGTCGGCGCCTATGTCGCGACCCTGGTGCTGGCGCCGTTCGCGGCGTCCATCCAGGCCGACTCGCTTCTAACGAACCTCGCGGTGCTGGCCCCGGCTGCGCTGCTCTCGATGGCGGTCTCCGGCGCGCTCGGCCTCGTCGTCGAGCGCGTGCTGATCCTCCCCGTCTACGGCCAGCACCTGAAGCAGATCCTGATGACGACCGGCGGCCTCATTGTTGCGGAACAGACGCTCTATGCGCTGTGGGGACCGCAGATCATCCCGATGCCGCTGCCAGCCTCGCTGCGCGGCTCCTTCATCATCGGCGACGTCGCGATCGCCAAGTACCGCGTGCTGGCGATGCTGATCGGGCTTTCCGTCTTCATCGCGATCCAGCTCGTGCTCAACCGCACCAAGCTCGGCCTCCTGATCCGTGCCGGCGTCGAGAACCGCGAGATGGTGGAGGCGCTCGGCTACCGCATCCGCCGCCTGTTCCTCGGCGTGTTCATGACCGGATCGGCGCTGGCCGGACTCGGCGGCGTGATGTGGGCGCTCTATCGCGAGCAGGTGCACGCCTCCATGAGTGACGACCTCACCGTCCTGATCTTCATCGTCGTCATCATCGGCGGGCTAGGATCGATCGGCGGCTGCTTCATCGGCGCCATTCTGGTCGCCATGGTCGCCAATTACGGCGGCTTCCTGGTGCCGAAGCTCGCCCTCGTCTCCAACATCCTGCTGATGGTCGCCATTCTGATGTGGCGGCCGCGCGGCCTCTATGCGGTGACCAGCCGATGATGATCCTCTCAGGCGATCCGCCGCGCAGCCGCGTCCTGACGCTCGTTCTCGTCGTCATCATCCTGGCGCTGGCGGCAACGCCGTTCCTGTTCCCGGGCGCCAAGGCGCTGAACGTCGCGGCCAAGATCTGCGTGTTCGCAGCGCTAGTCGCCTCCTACGATCTGTTGCTCGGCTATACCGGCTCGGTGTCGTTCGCCCACACCATGTTCTACGGCATCGGCAGCTACGCGATCGCCATCGCGCTGTACGGCATGGGTCCGAACTGGGCCGCAGTCGCCACCGGCATCGTCGCCGGCCTGCCGCTCGCAGCCCTGCTTGCGCTCGCCATCGGGCTGTTCTCGCTGCGGGTCGCGGCGATCTTCTTCGCCATGATCACGCTCGCGGTCGCCTCGGCCTTCCAGGTGCTGGCCTCGCAGCTGTCCTGGCTGACCGGCGGTGAGGACGGGCGCAGTTTCCAGCTACCGGAGCTGCTGCGCCCCGGCACGGTGCTGATCTCCAAGAACCTGTTCGGCTTCGAGATCAACGGCCGCATCCTGACCTTCTACCTGGTGTTCGCGATCTCGGGCCTGATGATCCTCGCGCTGCTGCGCGTGGTGAACTCGCCGTTCGGGCGCGTGCTGCAGGCGATCCGCGAAAATCGTTTCCGCGCCGAGGCGCTCGGCTTCCGCACTGTGTTCCACCTGACCTACGCCAACTGCCTCGCCGCCCTCGTCGCGGCCAGCGCCGGCATCCTGAACGCGCTGTGGCTGCGCTATGCCGGTCCCGACACCTCGCTGAGCTTCTCCATCATGCTCGACATCCTGCTGATGGTGGTGATCGGCGGCATGGGCACGATCTACGGCGCGATCATCGGCGCCACCATCTTCATCCTCGCCCAGAACTATCTGCAATCGCTGATGGGCGTCGCCTCCAAGGCGGCGGGCGAAGCCGGGCTGCCGCTGCTGCCGGGGCTGCTGCATCCCGACCGCTGGCTGCTGTGGCTCGGGCTGCTGTTCATCGCCAGCGTCTATTTCTTCCCGACCGGCGTGGTCGGACGGCTGCGCCATGGCGGCGGCAAGAAGTCTGCCGGCCCCTCGCATTAGCCGATGATTTACCATGCGGCGCCGCGATTGCGGCGCGCGAACACAACCGTCGCGTGCGATGCGCGTAGCGCTACGATTGATGCGATCACACCAGCCGGATTAATGCTTAGGTAACTGGCTTTCCTAAGGTTTGCGCCATTTGTGCGGTGTATTCGTGATCCTCCAGCGAGGGGGAATGCGCCAGGTCTTTGCCAGCGTAGCAGCCGGAATGTCTCGAGCCGCGAGAAACGGCTGGGAGGCCTTGGCGCGCCGTGGTCCTGTCCTGTGGCTGACCCTGTGCGGCGTGTTTCTGGTGGCCGGCATCTTCATCGCCACGGCCGTTGCCATCGGCGAGTTTCGCGAGCGGACCCTCGCCAACCGCGAACGCGAGCTTGAAAACACGGTGAAGCTGATCGCGCGGCATTTCGATCAGCAATTCGAGGATTCCGAGGTCGTTGCCGCCGACCTGATCGGGCAGATGAACCTGCCTGAGATCACCTCGCCTGCGACGTTCCGCGAGCGCATGTCCGGGCCTGCGGCAAACCAGATGCTGCGCGGCAAGATCAGCTCCGTGTCGTATCTCGGCGACATCGCGATCTACGATGCCGAGGGCGATCTGATCAACTGGTCGCGGGCCCAGCCGCTGCCCAAGATCAACATCTCCGCGCGCGCCTATTTCCAGTCGTTCAAGTTCAACCCGGCGGCCGAGCCGGTCATCCTGGAATCGGTCCGCAGCCTCATCATCGGCAAATGGACCACGGTCGTCGCACGCCGGCTGCGCGGCGCGGACGGCACATTCCTCGGCGCCATGGTGCGGCGGATCGACCCAAACAGCTACCAGCAATATTTCGCGTCGGTCGCGCTCGCCGACGGCACGGCCATCTCGCTGCTCGATCGCGAGGGCAAGATGCTGGCGCGCTATCCGCACGCCGAGGAGCTGATCGGGCGGAACTTCAAGGACGGGCCGCTGATGCAGAAAGCGCTGGCCGAAGGCGGTCAGCAGACGCTCCGCGGCAGGAGCCCCGTCACCGGTGAGGAGCGGCTCGGCTCGGCTGCGTCGCTGACGCATTTCCCGCTGGTCATCATCGCCACCAGTACCACGGCAGCGGCACTTGCGGACTGGCGGCAGCAAACCGGCTTCTTGGTGACAACGGCAGGCTTCTCGGCCGGCGTAATCGCGCTGATCCTCTATCTGATCATTCGCCAGATCAACCAGCAGAACCGCGAGGCCCAGCAGCGGATCGAGGCGGAGCGGCTGCGGCTCGATACTGCCCTCAACAACATGTCGCAGGGGCTGGTCCTGTACGACGCGTGCGGCACCATCGTCACCTGCAACCGCCGCTACGCCGACATGTTCGGCCTGTCGCACGACGTCATCAAGCCCGGCTGTCACATCCGTGAGGCGATGTATCATCGCAAGGAGCGCGGCGCCTTCGACGGCGACGTCGAGGCCTTCTGCGCCGAGGTCATGCGGGTCGCCGCCGAGGGCACAGTCGCGACGCTGACCCATCAACTGGCCAATGGCCGCGCCTTTCAGGTCATCAACACGCCGCTCGCACAGGGCGGATGGGTCGCCACCATCGAAGAGATCACCGAGCGCCGCAAGCTCGAACAGGAGCGCGACCGCAACTACACCTTCCTGCGCGAGATCATCGACCATATCCCCTCGCAGATCACCGTGAAGGATGCCCGGACCCGGCAATATCTCTTGCTCAACGTCGTCGCCGAACAGCTGTTCGGTCACTCCCGCCAGGACGTCGTCGGCAAGACCGCCTTCGACATCTTCCCCGAGGCGGCCGCTGCCCACATCACCGAGGACGACAGCAGGGCGCTGGCATCGGCCAACGGATTGTTCAAGGACGAGCACGCCTGGCAGATGCCCGGCATGGGCCTGCGCTACATTACCTCGACCCGGATCGGCCTCCGCGATGAAGCCGGCGAACCGCGCTACCTCATTCACGTCATCGACGACGTCACCGAGCGTCGGCGTGCCGACGAGAAGATCGCGCATATGGCGCATTACGATGCGCTGACCGACCTGCCGAACCGCACGCTGTTCCGCGAGCAGATCGAACGCCAGCTTGCGCATGTCGCGGACGGCTGCCAATTCGCGCTGCTCTACATCGACGTCGACGAATTCAAGGGCATCAACGATTCGCTCGGCCACCATGTCGGCGACGAGCTGTTGAAGGCGATCGCGGCCCGGCTGCGCGGTTGCCTGACGCAGGGCGACCTGATCGCGCGGCTCGGCGGCGACGAGTTCGCGGTGATCCAGACCGGGATCCAGTCCCCCGCGGACGTGCTGTCCTTCGTGACGAAGATCTACCAGGCGATCCGCCAGCCCTATCATTGCCTCGGCCACCAGCTCTCGACCGATGCCAGCATCGGCATTGCGCTGGCGCCGCAGGACGGCTCGGACCTCGATCAACTCATCAAGAACGCCGACCTCGCGATGTACGGCGCCAAGGCCGAAGGCCGCCGCACCCACCGCTTCTTCGAGCCGGCGATGGACGCGAGCGCCAAGGCGCGCCTCAGCATGGAACAGGATTTGCGCCAGGCGCTGGTGAACGGCGGCTTCGAGATCCACTATCAGCCCCTGGTCGACCTGCGCACCAACGAAGTGTCCGGCTGCGAGGCGCTGCTGCGCTGGCGCCATCCCGAGCGCGGCATGGTGTCGCCGGCCGAGTTCATTCCGGTCGCCGAGGACACCGGCCTGATCAACGAGCTCGGCGACTGGGTGCTGCGCATGGCCTGCAACGAGGCCGCGACCTGGCCGGCGCATGTGCGCGTCGCGGTCAACGTCTCGCCCGTGCAGCTCAAATGCGACACGCTGGCGCTGCGGATCGCGGGCGCGCTCGCCGCCTCCGGCCTCGACCCGCGCCGGCTCGAGCTTGAGATCACCGAGGCCGTGCTGATCCGCGACGACGAGGCGGCGCTCTCGATCCTGCACCAGCTGCGGTCGATCGGCGTGCGCATCGCGCTCGACGATTTCGGCACCGGCTATTCCTCGCTGAGCTACCTGAAGCGCTTCCCGTTCGACAAGATCAAGATCGATCGCTGCTTCGTCGTCGACATCGCCGAGGCCACCGGCTCGCCCGTCATCGTGCAGGCGGTGGTGAACATCGCGGCCGCCAGCAGCATGACCACGGTCGCCGAGGGCGTCGAGACTGAGGCGCAGCGCGACATGCTGCGCGCGCTCGGCTGCACGCAGATGCAGGGCTATCTGTTCAGTGCACCGAAGCCGGCCAGCGAGGTACGCAAGCTGTTCGGCGCCGGCGATGGCTCGCCCGGGGCCTTACCCGTGGCTGCGGTGGCCTGATGCCGAAGTCGCGCAAGATTCTCGATGTCGCCGATTCCTACGCCGTGCGGCTAATGCAGCACCTTGTGGTGCCGACGTTCGTGATCGACCCGAAGCGCCGCGTCGTGATCTGGAACAGAGCCTGCGAGCGGCTGACCGGCGTCGGGGCCGCCGAAGTGATCGGCACCAGCAAGCACTGGCAGGCGTTCTACGAGACGAAGCGCCCCTGCCTTGCCGACCTCGTCGCGCTCGACCGGCCCGAGCAGTTGCCGGAGTATTATTCGGAATATGCCGCGCGCGGCCACAACGGGCTCGGCTTCTCCGCGGAGAACTGGTGCGTGATGCCCAAACTCGGCAGCCAGCTCTATCTCGCCATCGACGCCGGCCCGATCCACGACGAGGCCGGCAACCTGATCGCGGTGGTGGAGACTCTGCGCGACCTCACCGACCAGAAGCGCGCCGAGATGGCGCTGAAGGAGCTCGCCACCAAGGACGGGCTCACTGGCCTCGCGAACCGCCGCGCCTTCGACCAGATGCTGCTCGGCGAATGGGCCCGCGCCCAGCGCACGCAGAAGCCGCTGGCCCTGCTGTTCGTCGACGTCGACCATTTCAAGCTGTTCAACGACCAGCACGGCCACCAGAGCGGCGACGAGTGCCTGCGCGCGGTCGCTTCCGTCGTCAACCGGCACGCGGTGCGCCCGCTCGACCTCGCCAGCCGCTATGGCGGCGAGGAGTTTGCGCTGATCCTCCCCGACATGGATTGCGACAGCGCCTGCATGGTGGCCGAGGCGATCCGCTGCGCCGTGATGGCCTTGGCGATCGCCCATGGCGCGATCGGCGCCGGCGACCACGTTACCCTCAGCGTCGGCGTCGCAAGCCATATTCCCGGCGGTGCCGACGGCGGCCCCGACCGGCTGCTCGGCGCGGCCGACGAGGCGCTCTATGTCGCCAAACGCCTCGGCCGCAACCGCGTCATCTGCGCCGACCGGGTGCTTGCCGAAATCGCCACCCGCGACGGAGAGGCGGTTCCGGCCCTGGTCAGGCGCAAAACGGCTTGAGCTTGATCCTGCGAGAAGCGGTTGCCCGCCCCGCGCCAATCGGCTACATCAGGCCTCTCTGCACCCGTAGCTCAGCTGGATAGAGCGTTGCCCTCCGAAGGCAAAGGTCACACGTTCGAATCGTGTCGGGTGCGCCAGTGGTCGAGCGGCACTGCGTGGATCGCAGCGTCGACAGACTGGCCGCTCGGCAGCTTCATCGCATCCTGCCTTGGCGCTTGCGCGCCGCGATATATGGCCGGGCCTCGTTGCCTTTGGTCGCGTGGTTTTCCGTGGCTAGAATCTCGAAGCCCGCGGCCTCCATCAGTTCGCCCAGCTCCGATGCCCGGAAAGCACCGGCATAAGGCGCCATGCCGATCGCGCGCATTGCAGGCAGCAACGCTAGCCGGATGAGCGGGTTCATGTCCCCGAGGCACGGCGTCTTCGAAATGAACAGGCCCTCCGGTGCGAGCAGCGCATTGATGCGCCGCAAGGTGCCGGGCAGGTCGCGGACCAGGTGGAGATAGTTGAAGCCCAGGACCGCATCGAACGGCCCGGCCTCAGGGGCGAGCGTCTCCACCGTCCCGGTCTGGAAGGCAAGCCCCGGGATGGAGGAGGCGCCGTGCTTCTCCCTGGCGATCTCGATCATCTCGGCGGAAAAGTCCGTCGCAAGATAGCTTTGCACATCGGCTGCGAGCCTCAGCGCCGTCGTCCCGGTTCCGCAGCCCAGCTCAAGCACCCGGTCGCCCGGCTTTAGCAAGGCACTGGTCCGATCGAGCGTGCGCTCATATCCAGCCGGATCCGCGACCGCACTCTTGGCATATTTCCGTGACGACCTGTCCCAGAAACGGGCGTCGCTCGCGGTGCTCATAGATAACGCTCCTTTTGCAGTCGGCGAAGCGGACGCGGGATCGGCGAATGCCCTGAGCCTACCTATGAGAGTGACAGCTGCGAACGCTATTCGAACCGGATTTCGGCCGGCCGCCTTTTCTTCGACAACGAGTTGTTCGCAGGACGCCGCAAGGCCTGTTGGTTTTCCATCGGCTGACTCACGTTTCGCGATTGGTATCTGCCCTTTTTGATATTCGCTGTACGTTTTCGAAGCTTCGGATCGACAACGTGCACGCTCGTCGCCGATGGACCCGTTGTAGAGACTCCTGCGCCAAGCCTGACCCGTGTATTGCACGCATTCATAGCTCATGTCCCGTCTTCCGACCAAATTCGCGGTCGCCTCGTCACCTTCGCCGCTGCGCTTCCTGCTGCGTTGCCATTGCAGGCTGCACCGTCCACTTCGCGTGACCGATTTCGCTCGCTCAGGTCATGGAGATGCTGGAGAAGCCGCCGACCGATCGGACGACGCAGCAAGTTATCACCGCGTGCCTAGCGGGTGTCGGCGCGGCGGCGGGCATAGTTGCCAGCATGTTGCAGACCAGCTTACGTCAGCGCCGTGACGCGCTCAGACAGGCAGAGGTTGCCAAGCATCACGGACAAGTATCACCTGGCCAAGTATCACCTGGCCAAGTACCACCTGCCTCGCCCTCACGTCAGCATCGCGACGATCGCCTGGATCTGGTCGGAGGCGGACGTCACCAGCCCGTCATATGAGGTCTGGCCGTGTGCGGCGGCGTTCAGGATGCATTCGGCGACGGCAGCTTTCAGGCCGAACACCGATTGATGGGCGGGTACGCTCGCCATCACGGTCTCCAGCGCTTGACGCATCGTGTGAATGAGCTCGGAGCTGTATTGCATTGGCTTGTCCTCCGCGGGCACATATTAGGTTTCGCGGCCATGCTTGCCACTCACAAGCCTGAGATTCTTCTTTGAAGAACTCTCAAGTGAACGCCTCAATTCAATCGCCAGATCGCCGCATTGAGCACGCCGGCGAACGCGACCCAGGCGGCGTAGGGCATGAACAAGGCGGCGGCCAGCCTGTCGCGTGACATCTCAATGGCAATGTAAGTTACGATCGCGACGAACAGGCCGATGAGGATGACCAGCGCGGCGCCGATCTGGTGCATCGTGAACATGACGGGAGACCAGATGAAATTCAGCGCCATTTGCGCCGCCCAGGCCAGCATCGCCTTGCCCCTGGGCTCACGGCGAAAGGTTCGCCATCCCGCAACAGCGATCAGGACGTAAAGGATCGTCCACGCAATCGGGAACGCCCAGTTCGGTGGGACAAAGCCGGGCTTGGCAAGGCTCGCATACCACGCGCCGGGCGGATTGGTCGCGCCGATCAGCCAGCCCGTGCCGACCACGCCCGCGACGAAGATCAACAACTGAAACATCCATCACCTCGCTTCTCATCACCGGATTGTATCATCTAGCCATGAGCAAATCCGACACGATGCCTGGCGCAGCCGCGGCCGTGAAGATCATCCATATCGACATGGATGCGTTCTATGCATCGGTGGAGCAGCGCGACAATCGGGAGCTGCGCGGCCAGCCGGCTGCGGTCGGCGGCTCCGCGGAACGCAGCGTCGTTGCGGCTGCGAGCGACGAGAAGCGATGCGCTGCGCGCCATGGCAAAGTCCTGCGTCTTTTCGCAGCAGCGCCGGATGGGTTGCCGGCTTTGACGGAGAACGGCTTGACCGGGGCGAGCCCGATTGGGGGAGAACTCAGCCCGTTCCGCAGTTGAGGAACGCATGCAGGCGCGCTAAAGGCAAGCGGCGCGCGTGTATCCGTAGTCGGACGAACCGCCGCCAGTGGATCCAGCACTTGGTTACAAAGCTATCCCATCGACACGACATTGACGGGCTCCGGGCGATCGCCGTCTTGAGCGTATTCTTCTATCACCTGGACGTTCCGCCGTTCGGCGGCGGCTTTGTGGGGGTCGACCTGTTTTTCGTCGTGTCCGGCTATCTGATCTCTCGGATCATTCTCAGCGAGACTGACCGCGGCGAATTTTCGATTCCCCGATTTTACGAGCGCCGCATCCGGCGCCTCTTTCCCGCAGCAATCGTCACCATCATCGGCATTTTGGCCGTCGGCGGCCTCTGGTTCTCCCCGGAGCTATTCAAGGGCCTGACTCAAGACGTCGTGGCTACGCTGGTATCGGTCTCGAATTTCTACTTCTGGCGCGGCAGCCACGCATATTTTGCCAGCTCGACCGATCCCAGCCCCGTACTTCACTTCTGGTCGCTGGCTGTCGAGGAGCAATTCTATCTGTTTTGGCCCGTCTTCATTCTGCTGGGACGCAGACAACTCGGTCGCGCACTACCTTTGCTCATTCTTGGCATTGCAATCCTTTCGCTTGGCGTCGCGCAAGCGACACTCGCAACCGACAGCTCGGGTGCTTTCTACCTGCCGACCTGTCGCGCCTTCGAATTTGCGATCGGAGCCCTGGTCGTCTTTGCGGAGCAGAGGCTGACCTTCTCGGCCGGAGCGCGCTCGCTGTTGGCTGCCGCCGGATTCGCCTTGATCGCTTACGCGGTCGTCAGCTTTGACAATGCGACCTCCTTCCCTGGCGCGACGGCCCTCATCCCATGCCTGGGTGCAGCCTGCGTGATCTTGGCGGGCGAGCGTCACGTCCTTTCGCCTGTCCTGACCAATCCGCTGAGTACGGGGATCGGGCTGGTGTCCTACTCGCTCTACCTCGTGCACTGGCCCCTGATCGTCTACGCAAACTACATCATGGGCGACGACGCCAAGTCGGTTGCGGTTAAAGTGCTGATCGTCGCCCTCGCGATGGCGCTGGCTGCGCTGATGTATCGGCTGATCGAACAGCCGTATCGCGCGGGTCGCTCGTCACTGTTGCGAGTCGCCGGCCCCGCCGCTGCGACGATCGTCGCGCTCGCGGTTGTTGCATTTGTGGCCAACCGTCAAGATGGCTGGCCATGGCGGCTCCCGGCACAGGCCCGCGAGGTCGCCGATCTGCAGCGATTCGGCTTCTGGCCGTGCGCCAAGAGCGCACAATCGAAATGTGCCTTCGGTTCATTGAGCGACCCCGTTGGCGTGCAAGTGTTCGGCGACTCCTTCGCCGAGCATTATGTCGCAGCGCTGGACCCGGCGGCAAAGCGCGCCGCCGTCCGGGGAGAGGCCTATACGGCCGAAGGTTGTCCGTTGCTCGTCGGGCTGGTGCGAACAGCGTTCGACGGCTCGCAGGACTGCAAACGCCAGCGCGATACCTACCTCGCCGCGATCAGGCAGAACCAGGCTCCAATCGTGCTCAGCCAATCCTGGATGACTTACGGCAATGCGCTCCGCAACGAGCTCACGCCGGAGGTCGATGCACCGGCCCTGCAAGTCTGGCGGGCCGGCATCGAGAACACGATAAATGAGCTCGGCGGCAGCGGACGGCGCATCCTGATCATAGCGCCCGGAGTCGAGCCGGGCTGCCGCAGCCCGATGTCCCGCTTCGCACCGGGACCCCTCTGGCACGCACCAACCAAGCCCTGTCCTGCCGTGCCCCTCGATCGCGTGCAGGCCGACAATCGCGAATTCCATGCCATGCTCGAGGAGATCCGGAGCCGCTACCCGAACCAGATATTTCTGCTCTATCCAGAACGTTATTTGTGCGGAGAAGCCGAGTGTCCGACCGCCATGGACGGCCTCTGGCTCTATTGGGACGTCAATCACCTCACGGTCGCAGGTGCGCAGCGCGTTGGCGACGGAGCCTCAAGCCAGCTCCTCGAGTTCATCCGTGGCAAGTAAGAGCCTCCGCCTCTCCCAAGCGATCGCGGCCGAGACGAAACTATCTCGACTGAACGGAACTGACGAGCGGCTGTCGTCGCAAGCCTGAGATGGCTTTGCCCTGCCGCGATAGTGCAGCTCAAATTCAACCGCCTGATCGACGGAAGCATCCTCGGCTCGCGCATCTCCCCGCGCGATTGTATCATCTTGCGATGAGCGAATCCGACCCGACGACCGGCGAGCCCTCGCCCGTGCGCAAGATCATCCATATCGACATGGATGCGTTCTATGCATCGGTGGAGCAGCGCGACAATCCGGAGCTGCGCGGCAAGCCGGTCGCGGTCGGCGGCTCCGCGGAACGCGGCGTCGTTGCTGCCGCGAGCTACGAGGCCCGCAAGTTCGGCGTTCGCTCGGCCATGCCGTCGGTGACGGCGAAGCGGCAATGTCCCGACCTGATCTTCGTCAGGCCGCGCTTCGAGGTCTACAAGGCGATCTCCAGGCAAATCCGCGACATCTTTGCCGAGCACACGCCCGTCATCGAGCCGCTGTCGCTGGACGAAGCCTATCTCGACGTGACGGAGAGCCTGCAAGGCATCCCGCTGGCGCGGGACATCGCGCTCGAGATCCGCGCGAAGATCAAGGCCAAGACCGGCCTCACCGCGTCGGCGGGTATCTCCTACAACAAGTTTCTGGCCAAGCTCGCGTCCGATCATCGCAAGCCCAACGGCCAGTTCGTGATCTCGCCGGAGATGGGGCCGGCCTTCGTCGAGCCGCTGCCGGTCGGCAAATTCCACGGCATCGGTCCGGCGACGGCGGCGAAGATGAACGCGCTCGGCCTGTTCACCGGCCGGGACATCCGCAACCAATCGCTGGAGTTCATGAACGCGAATTTCGGCAAGTCGGGCGCGTATTATTATTGGATATCACGCGGTGTCGACGAGCGGCCGGTCCGCGCCAACCGGATCCGCAAATCGGTCGGCGCGGAGAACACGTTCTCGACCGACCTCGATGCGTTCGACGCGCTTGCCGCCGAGCTAAGGCCGCTCGTCGACAAGGTCTGGCGGCATTGCGAGGCGACGGGCAATCGCGGCCGCACCGTCACCCTGAAGATCAAGTTCGCCGATTTCGAGATCATCACGCGCAGCCGATCCGTCGCGGCGGCCGTTGCCGGGCGCGACGATCTGGAGCGGCTGGCCTGCGGCCTGCTCGAAGCCGAGATGCCGCTGCCCAAGCGCGTCAGGCTGCTGGGGGTCTCGCTGTCGTCGCTCCACGCCGCCGGCGAGTCGGAGCCGCAGCTGACGCTGGGCATCTGAACGCGGCTTGAGGCCCCTTCGGTGAACGCGGCATCTTTATCCGCGACGCGGCGCCAAACCTGTCGTAGATACACCAGACATGACTTTTCGCGATTGAGTTTGGATGCTTGCCTTATTGATACGCCTCGGACTGCGCTTCGAAGACCGCATCGAGGAACGCCGGTTTGTCGACCAATATGTCCGGGGCAGTCTCGGATGGACGCAGATCGCGATGCTGCTCGGCGCCGCCACCTATGCCAGCTACACGCTCTGGGATTGGGTGCTCTACCCCGAAGTCGTGCCGACCACGCTCGCAATCCGCGGTGGAACCGCCGTGTTCATCCTGCTCCCGCTGACGGCGCTGCTGTCGCGGCGCCGGATGAAGCCATGGGCGGAGACGATCTTTCTCATCTATTGCGTCATCCCCGGCTGCATTCTGCCGAGCATCTATCTCGTGCTTCCCTCGGGCTTCACCTTTGCCGCGCCCGGCATGATGATGATCATACTGTTCGTCTCGACCATGCTGCCCTTGCGGATCGGCTCGCTGGCGATCTTCTGCCTGCTGTCGTGGGTGGCGTTGCTGGTCGCCGAGACATTCGCGTCGACAATGCCGACCGGCCTGAGCTTCATCAACCACTCTCTCGTCGGCAACGCCTACGCATTGTCGCTCTACGCGGTGGCTGCGCGCGAGTACCGGGCGCGAAAGCAGTTCCGGACATCCGAGGCGCTTCAACGCGAAAAGGAACGCTCCGAGAAATCGTTGCGCGATCTGCGCGCGACCCAGGAGCATCTCGTGCAGGCGGAAAAGCTCGCCTCGCTCGGGCAATTGGTGGCAGGTGTCGCTCACGAGGTCAGCACCCCGCTCGGCCTCGCCTTGACGACCTCGACGGCCATGCAGGATGACCTGCAAACGATGAGTGATGCATTGGGCGGAGCATCGGTCCGGCGGTCCGATCTAACCAAGGGCATTGACCGGCTCAAGCAGGGGCTCAACCTGACCTTCGAAAATCTGCACCGAGCATCCGAAATGGTGCACAGCTTCAGGCAGGTCGCGGTCCATCAAGCCGATGAGGACCGGCGCAGTTTCGAGCTCAGGGATTGGCTATCGGAGTTGATGTCCCGGCTCGGGCCATTGCTGTCGCATCATGCCCTGACCGTGGAGGTACACTGCCCGGCGGGAATCAAGCTCAACAGCTATCCCGGAGCGCTTGCTCAGGTGATCAGCAATCTCGCCCTCAACACTGCAGCGCATGCGTATCCTGACAAGAGAGGCGGCCGGTTCGTGATCACGGTCAGCCAACCGAATCCGACATTAGTCCGCCTTGTCTGCGCTGATGAAGGCGTCGGAATCCCTGACCACCTGCAGGCGCACATCTTCGATCCATTCGTCACGACAAGCCGCGAGAAAGGCAATGCCGGTCTGGGACTGCACATCGCGTTCAATCTCGTCATCTCATCGCTCAACGGGCGCTTGCTGCTCGAGAGCAAGGCGAGTCCGGGAACTCAGATCGTCATCGAAATTCCCATTGAAGAACACGTTGCACGAGAACCGCGAAGACTAGAGGTTTGACACTATTGCGAGCGGTTCTGTGTCGATCTTCGAGGCACTGCCTGACGTGAAGCTGACAGACCAGCCTCTTTTTCGGTTTCGACGCGCTGCTCTGAGCAAGATGCACTCCATTGGCTGTTCGTTCGAGCGCGATCGACGTAAAGTTTTTTGCGAACGCAGTTTGGTCGCGCCATTCAATTGACACGTACTGACGGATAGTCGTCGGCGTTTCGCGACGCTGCTCACGCGCGATAGCCTCGATGTCCCTCTCGTGCGGTGATCCGCGCATGAGGGCGTCCGGTTGATCGCACATGAATGAAGCGCCAATCGCATGAAATCGAAAAGATAAACTGTCGTTTGATTCACCGTCTTGCTTTCGAACTGCGCTTGAAATTTTCGTTGTTCGCCGCTCGAGGAGCTGATCGTGACTCAACTCAACATGCGCTTGTCCGAGGACGAGCAGTCCCGGAACGTACGGAAAGGTGCGCTCGCTGCGATCGTCACTCAGGTCGTGCGTGTAGCGACGCAGACCGGATCTGTGATCCTGCTCTCGCGCCTACTGACGCCAGTCGACTTTGGTACTTATGCAATGGCTTCGCCGGTGCTCGCCTTCGCGGTGCTGTTCCAGGATCTCGGTCTTGGACACGCGACCGTGCAGAAGGACGAGTTGACGCACAACGAGCTGAGTGCGCTGTTCTGGGTGAACCTCTCGGTCGGCGCGCTACTGGCGGCCACACAGGTGGCGCTATCGCCGCTCGTCGCCAGGTTCTACAGCGCGCCAAATCTCGCCCCACTGACATCTGGTATGAGCGTCACGTTGCTGCTCAGCGGCGCTGACGTCCAGCATTTGTCGTTGCTGACGCGACAGATGAGATTCTGGACGCTGGCAGGCCTGGAGTCCGCGGCCGCACTGACTGGATTACTGACCTCTGCCGCGGTCGCGTACGTCTATCACAGCTATTGGGCCATTCTCGCCGGCAGCCTGACATCAGGTCTGGTGCTCGCGAGCGGCGCGTGGCTGAGTTCGGGATGGTTGCCGTCGAGGCCCGGCTCGATCAAGGCTGCACGCGACATGCTGAACTTCGGGCTCGGCGTGACCGGCTACAATCTTGCCGAATTCCTGTCCCGCAATACCGACGGGGTGTTGATCGGCAAGGTCTGGGGGGCTGCCTCGCTTGGCGCGTATAACCGCGCCTGCCGGTTGCTGCTGTTTCCGCTTCAGCAAGTCAGCAATCCGATGGTGCGAATCATGCTGCCGACGCTGTCGGGCCTGCTGAAGGAGCCGGAGCGCTATCGGGATTCGTTCCGTCGCGCGGTGCTGCCGGCGCTCCTGCTCGTGTTGCCTGGCGTCGGCTTCATGATCGCGACCGCCGATACGCTGGTCGAAACCCTGCTCGGCGACCAATGGAGCGAGGCTGCGCCGATCTTCGTCGCCCTCAGCATCGCCGGTCTGCTGCAGACCAGCAACAGCCCCGCCAACTGGCTTTTCCTCAGCCAGGGCCGCGCCAAGGAATACATGCGATGGGGCCTGTTCAATGTCTCAACATCGATTCTCGCCTTCATATGCGGGCTGCCGTTCGGACCAGTCGGCGTCGCCAGCGCATATTCCATCAGCGAGTGCGTGCGCACGCCCATCCTGTGGTGGCTGATTGGGCGACGCGGCCCGGTGCATCATCGAGACCTCATGAAAGTGGTCGGGCCTCATCTCGCCGGAGCGCTCGCTTCCGTGGTGACGGTGTCTCTGCTGCATCGCTGGCTAGCGCGTTCGATCGGAGGGATCCCGGAATTGGCAGCCTGCTTCTGCCTTTCATATGCGGTTTCGCTCACGATCGTTGCGCTGTTTCCGGCCTGTCGCGGAGAAATGTGGCGCTACGCACAGAGCATTCGCGGCAGATAATGCGATCGGCACCAGATCGTTCGCAAGACGGTGGAGCTGATCACCACGTCACCAGTCACGCCAAAGCCGCGCGCCACGGGAGTGCCGTGGCGCACGTGTCTCCAAAACGTCCCGTCGGGCTGCTCAATGCCTCACATGCTCGAACACCACGATCACGCCGGTCGGTTCGGGCTCATGCGCCATCAGGCGCGTCAGGTCGGAATCGCCCCAATCGGCGAGGCTGACGACCTCGCCACTCTGGCGGTCGCTGCCGAGCGACCCCGTCGGCTCGAGCACCTTGAGGCCCATCTCGTCGACGAAGAAGGTGTGCTCGCCGAACATGCTGTTGAGCTGCGGCATCGCCGGATGTTCGTCGGGCAGCACCTGAGCGCCGAGCTGGTTGACGGTCTGCTTCACCTGTTCAGATGTGAGCTTCATGGACTGCTCCGTTGTTGTATCCGGTTTCATCGAGCCAGGCGGGAGCGAGCATTCCCTGCGCCCTTATGCGCCTGGCTCAGAGTCCCGAACAGGTGCTGCGGATAAATGTTCCTGCGAAATGTATTTCGTGATCGCGGGTTTCATCGGCCGCGTTCGCAGCACAAGATCGCCACAGGATGCACACGATCTGTCGATCGACGCGCTACTCGCTGCTGTTCTCGCCGACCGACAGCGCGCAGATGCGTGACAGATATGTGTACGGCAGGCCGGTCTCCTCGGCCCAGGCGTTGAACTGCGCCTGCACCTTGGCGAGATCGCCCTTCGACTTGACCTCCTCGGCGATGTCGAGACCGGCAGCGCGCAGGCAGGCCACGACGTCCTTCGACGTCACGAAGCCGTCCCAGCCGACGAAGCGGAGCAGCATCTGGCCGGTGTTGCCGCCCAGCCGGCTGCCGCGTTTGTTGAGGAGGTCGAGCAGGCCGATCTCGTCGGAGGACGGCCATTTCGCCAGAAACTTGCCGAAGCTGCCGTGCTCCTTCGCGATCTCCTGCACGAAGGCGGCGTTGTCGCGCACCGACATGATCTTGGCACCGTTGCGCACGATGCGCGCGTCGCGCAATAGGCCCTCCCAATAGTCTTCGGGCTGGAAGGTGAGCTTGGCGGGCTGGAAATGCAGGAAGGCCTGCTCAAAGCCGTCCCATTTGGAATCGATCACGCTCCAGGCAAAGCCGGCGCAGAACACCCGCTTGGTCATTTCGGCGAGGATACGATCGTCGCCGAGCTTGGCCAGCTGCTTGAGGTCCGGCTTGGCCGGCATCAACTTGTCCAGCGCCTTGGGCCCGCCCTTGCGCTTCTCGGCGCGGGCGCGAATGGTCTTGAAGGAGGTCATGTGAACACAGGTGTTGAGAGCAGGCCACGACACCAGAATTCGGCGATCCGGTCCAGCCCCGCATTGCCGCCCCTTGCGCTCTGCGACGGGACGCAGCATGCTGTCGCTCATTGGATTGATGCAAAGGGGCGGCCGGGCTGGTCTGCTTCTTGCTTTATGCCGTTTTTGGAATTCCCTGACATTTTGCTCTCTGGCCGTCGGATTTTCCATGCGCTGCCTGGTCGTGGCCGACCTGCACTATTCTCTGCCGCAGCTCGACTGGCTGGTCAGCGCGGCGCCGCAATTCGACCTCGTGATCTTCGCCGGCGACGCGCTCGACATCGGCTCGATGGTGGATTTCCGCGCCCAGATCGTGGTGGTGAAGAAGTATCTCGCGCTGCTGGCCGCGACGACCCGCGTGATCCTCTGCTCCGGCAATCACGATCTCGACGAGCGCAACGCCGAAGGTGAGAAGATTTCGCGCTGGATCTCGGAGGTGCGCGAGCTCGGCATCGCCTGCGACGGCGACGGCCTGACGGTCGGCGATACCCTGTTCACGGTGTGCCCGTGGTGGGACGGACCCCAGGTCAAGCAACGCCTCATCGAGCAGTTGCGCGATGCCGGAGCCATCAGGCCGCAGCGCTGGATCTGGGCGCATCATGCGCCGCCGGCGGATTCACCGACGAGCTGGGGCGGCAAGCGCTTCTTCGGCGACGTCGAGCTGGTGCAGTGGATCATGCAATACCAGCCGTCGATGGTGATCTCGGGCCATGTGCATCAATCGCCCTTCATCAGCAATGGATCGTGGTTCGACCGGCTGGGCCAGACCTGGGTCTTCAACACGGGCCTGCAACCTGGCCGTCCCCCGACCTGCATCGTGCTCGATCTCGATGCCGACAAGGCATTCTGGCTGGCGGCCGGCGAGGCGCAATGGATCGACCTGAAGGCGCCGCTGCGGCGGCCCGCCACCCCCATCGAGGCGCCGCCCGACTGGCTCACATTCTTGGATCGGATTGCCGATCCGAGCCTGGCGAAACCTCAGCCGGCGGCAGGTTGATCATGCTCTGGAGCACTTCGCCGACCATTGCCAGATGCGTGCCGTGGCCGGCATATTGCCGCTTCAGATCGGCGAGGTAGGTGTTGGCGACGTTGAGCCGCTGCGCCAGCATTTTTGCGATCAGCAGCGCCACGCCCGGCTCCCTCTCGAGGAACGCGGCGGCATCCTCGAATTCGTAGACGATGGCGTCGGAGCAGGCCCGTACCGTTGCGGTGTGCGGCTGGCCCAGCAGCACGGACATCTCACCCAACACCGCGCCGGGCTCGGTGACGGTGGCGACCACCATCTCGCCCTTGAGCACCTCGAGCCTACCTTGCATCAGCACGTAGAGATGGCCGGAGGTGCCACCCTCGGCGACGATGATGGTGCCGGCGGCAAGCTGCCGCTCCGTTCCGCCGGTGCAATAATCGAGGACTGCGCGCATGGTGCGAACGCTCCCGTACACAACGCCGGAAGACTAGAGCACGATCCAAGCCAGGCGGCAATCGGCAGAGAGCCGGCTGGTGCGCGAGGCGCGTCACACCCGCGAGAGCGAGGGTGCCTCTTCGGGCATAATGGCTTGCAGCCCGCCGAAGCGGCGCTCGCGGCAATGGAAGGCGGCGAGCGCCTCGGCAAGATCGCCCGCGTCGAATTCGGGCCACATCCGCTCGGTGAAGTACAGCTCGGCATAGGCGCCTTCCCACAGCAGGAAGTCCGACAGCCGCTTCTCGCCGGAGGTGCGGATGATGAGGTCGACGTCGCGAAGGCCAGCCTCGCCCGTCACGAGCTGCGAGAAGGCTTCGCGCGTCAGGCTGGTCAGCGCGGCCGCCTTGGCCGCGGCATGGAGGATGGCATCGCGCGCGGAATAATCGACGGCGATGCGCACGTGCAGCGTGCGGCCATCGGCGGTGGCCGCCTCGGCGCGCGCGATCGCGGCGGCGATGCCGTCGGGCAGGCGATCGCGGCGGCCGATGACGGAGAGGCGCACGCCGTTCTTGACGAGGCTCTGCACTTCGTTCGCGAGGTAGAAGCGCAGCAAGGTCATCAGCGCCGCGACCTCGGCCTTCGGCCGCCGCCAATTGTCGGTGGAGAAGGCGTAAAGCGTCAGCGTGCCGATGCCCTGCTTGGGCGCGGCCTCGACGATGCGGCGGATGGTCTCGACGCCGGCCTCGTGACCGCGCACGCGCGACAGGCCGCGCCGCGTCGCCCAGCGGCCGTTGCCGTCCATGATGATGCCGACATGAAGCTTCTCGTTATGGGACGTGATGTCACTTTGCATTGCAAAGTCTCCGGTCAAAAAAGGGGGAGATCAGGTCGAGGCGATGCCGAGACGGCCGAGCGGCGGCGCTTCGCGGCCGGCGGCCTTCGCCGCGTCGCGCACCAGCCGCTCGAGCACGGCGAGATAGTCGAGGAAGCGGCGGCGGCCGGCCTTGGTGAGGCGGCAGCTGGTGTGCGGGCGATTGCCCTCGTAGCCCTTGGTCACCTCGACGAGGCCGGCTTCCTGCAGCACGGCAAGGTGCCGGCTGAGATTGCCATCGGTGAGGCCGCAGAGCTGCTTGAGATCGCCGAACGCCAGCCCCTTCGGATGCGCCATCAACGAGGTCAGAAGCCCGAGCCTCGCCTTCTCGTGGATCACGCGGTCGAGCCCTTCATAGGAGAAGGGCGCGCTGTCAGTCTTCGACATCGTTGTCTCCCGACGCAAAATGCAGAATGGCCGCCATCAGCGATTGGCCGATCAGGAAAGGTAGGCCCATGGTCCATGGCGACAGCGTGTGGGTTCGGCTCGCGAGCACCACGACCGCGAAGCCGGACACGAAATACCAGGCGCCGGCGAGCGCGACGGTGCGCGGCAGCGAGCGGACCGAGGCAAAGATGCCGAGCGACACCAGGATCTGCCACAGGCCCGGCAGCAGCCACAGCGTCTCGCTCGCGAACTTCCACATCACCACCGCGAGCAGAACGCCGGCAATGCCCGCCGGCAGGAACTGCTCGACCGCCTGGTGGATCATCGCGTCGGCGAGACCGGAATGATGGCGTCGCGACCGGGCGCGCATCTCGATGCCGATGATCAGCCCAGACAGCGCGGCGGCGATGAACCAGCCGATGAAGAAAACGAGCGGCTCGCCGGTGGGATCATCCAACAACCAGAATTGCAGGAGGGCGGTGATGAGCGCCACAGCGCCGGTCGCCGCCATCGTCGCCGGGCCGTAACCGCGGAAGGCGGTACCCGCCGCGATCTGGCTGCGGATCGTCACGATGTCGGCCAGCGCCTTGTCGAGATCGCGCATCGGCAACGCCAAAACCTCGTTCCACCCGGACATTACGAGGCAAGAGCCTCGTTACTTTGTATTGCAAAGTATACGGTACTGCAAAGTATATGCAAGCCTGAATTGTCGCGGCCAGCCGGACGAGAGCGGACAACTGACGGTTGCGCCTCACCTGCCCTCGCGGATAAGATGGATGCAAGTGCGTTTGCCGGGGGCTGGGGTATGTGGTTGAGGTCGTTGGTCGTTGCGTTCGTGTTGCAGGTGAGTTTGGTCGGGGCGAACGCGGCGGGGCCGTTCGGCACCGTCAATGTCGGCAACTGGGCTGGCGGCGCATTCAGCAATGACGAGACGGGCGCGTTCTCCCATTGCGCGGCGACCGCACCTTACGCCAACGGCGTGAGTCTCTTCGTCGCGCAGAATGCGGCCGGCTCCTGGCTGCTGAGCTTTGCCAGCCCCAGCTTTCGCTTTAACAAGGGCGATACCGCGCCCATCGACTTCATCTTCGACGGCCAGGAGCAGGCGAGGTTGTTTGCGACCGCCGGCACCACCAACATGGTGACGACCATCCTGCCCCCCAACGTCGCTCGCACCTTCCAGAAGGCAAGCCTGATGGTGGTGACGACCAACGGCAGCAAGCCACTCCAATTTGTGCTGACGTCGACGGCGCCCCTGATCGCGGCGCTGGCGAACTGCGTCACGCGGGTGAAGGCAGATGGGCTCAGCAAGGCAGGCGATTTCACCAAGGGTGCGGCCAAGCCGGCGGTCACGGCGGAGAAGCAGGCGGCAGGGCCGGCCGGCGGCAAACCTGCCCGAGCCAGGAGCGGCAGCGGCTTCGTCGTCAGCACGAGCGGGCACATCGTCACCAACCATCATGTGATCGACGGCTGCGTCGGCGACATCAAGGGCAATCTCACCGGCGAGGCCGCAATGGTGCTGCGCGTCGTCTCGAGCGACGCCAACAACGATCTCGCTTTGTTGCAGGCGCCGTCGACAACGACCTTCAAGGATTTTGCCCGGATCCGCGACCGCTCGATCCGCTCCGGCGATTCCGTGATCGCGATCGGCTTTCCCTATCACGGCATCCTGACCTCGGACTTCAGCGTGACCACCGGGATCGTGAGCTCGCTCAGCGGCATGCGCAACGACTCGCGCTTCCTGCAGATCAGCGCACCCGTGCAGCCCGGCAATAGCGGCGGGCCGCTGTTCGACAACACGGGTCAGGTCGTCGGCGTGGTCACGGGCAAGATTCCAGCCTTGCGGATCGCGGTGGCGACCGGCAACATCCCTGAAAACATCAATTTCGCCATCAAGACCGGAGTGCTGCGCGATTTCCTCGACAATTCGATCGTGCCCTATCAGACCGCCGAGCCAAAGAGCGAGCGCAAGACCACCGACATCGCCGCCAACGCCCGGCCTTACACGATGCTGATCTCGTGCAACGCGGCGGAGCAGGCGGAAGCGAAGCGGTAGCTATCGGGCAACGCACACCCTGCAGCTCACCCGTAGCTGTCATTCCCCGCGACCCGGCTACGCCAAGGCTTCGCCGGGGTTGAGGTCCAGGGGCGCCGAAGCTTTAGCGTAGGCGGCAGGCGGGGAATCCAGTACGCCGCGGCCTCTCGATTCATCACCGCCGTCTCGGAATACTGGATCGCCCGGTCAAGCCGGGCGATGACACCTTTGATGTGCGTCGAGCGCTCCCCTCACCCGTGGCAGCACGCACCCTTCGCCGGCTGCGGCTCGTACTGGTCGCTCAGGCGCACCCAGTCCATCGGATAGGGCAGGCCTTCCTCATGACGGCCGAGCGGGGTGAGATCGAGATATTGATAAGCGGCGTTCATCATGTCGAGGCCGCGGGCGAAGCAGGAATAGGTGTGGAAGATCGCGCCGGCCTCGTCGCGGAAGAACACGCTGATGCCGGGCAGCTCGGGGCCGTAGAGCGGCGTGGTCCCGAAATTGTACATCGGCTTGCCGGTCGCGACCTCTTCCTGTGAGAACGTCACGCCGTAATCGCGGTTGAAGTCGTTGCCGCCCGAGGAAACCCAGTCGAAGGTCCAGCCCATCCGCTTCTTGAAGTTTTCGAGCTTTGCGCTTGGCGCCAGCGAGACCGCAACCATGGCGGTGTCGCGCGCGGCCAAATGCGGCACCATGCGCTCGAACCCGTCTGCCCAGAACGAGCAGCTCTTGCAGGCCGCGTCCCAATCGGGTGCGAACATCACGTGCTGCACGATGAGCTGCGGCCGGCCCTTGAACAGATCGCCCAGGGACACAATGCCGTTCGGCCCTTCGAATTCGTATGCCTTGTCGACCTTGACCCAGGGGAGCCGGCGGCGCTCGTCGGCAAGCCGTTCGCGGGCCTGGGTCAATTCCTTCTCATGGGCCAGAAGGGCCTTGCGCGCGACGATCCATTGCTCGCGCGAGACGATCTGATGTTGCTGCATGGCGTTCTCCTTGTGGTCAGGCGACGAAAGCATCGAGCTTGTCGAAAATCGAGCTCCAGCCGCGCTGGTGGTTGTCGCGCGCAGTCTCGTCGAAGAACTGGGCGTGATGGAAGATCATCAAGGTGCCGGCAGCGTCCGGCTTCATCGAGATCGTCACCAGCGATTCACGCTCCGGCGTCGAGTGCCAGGCCCAGGTGAAGACCAGAAGCTCGTTCAGCACCACCTCGCGATAGCGGCCGCCGGCCTCGAAATATTCTCCGTCGTCCCCGGTGAAGCTGATGCGAAACCGGCCGCCGACGCGAACGTCGAGCTCGGCTTGAAGCGTCGCCGGCTTCATGTTCGGCGGCCCGAACCATTGCGCTAGCTGCGCGGCTTGCGTCCAGGCGGCGTAGACCTTTTGCGGCGGTGCGCGGAGCCGGCGCGTGAGCGTGAGGCTTGGTCGTTCTGCCGGGCGTTCGGCGGTGTTGGCGGCTGCGTTGGCCATGTCTCTTCCTCCACGAAGGCGGCAAGGCGATCAAGATTGTGGGACCAGAACTGCGCATAGCGATTGAGCCAGTTCATCGCCTGCTCCATCGGCTGCGCGGTCAGCCGGCAGGCGACCGTGCGCCCGGTCTTCTCGCGCACGATCAGCCCGGCATCGGTGAGCACGTCGAGATGCTTCATGATCGCCGGCAACGATACCGCAAACGGGGCCGCCAGCTCGCTCACCGACAGGCCGTCCTGCTCGCCGAGGCGCGCCAGCAAGGCACGCCGCGTCGGGTCTGACAGCGCCGCAAAAGTCCGGTCCAGCGTCTCGTCCTGATACTTAACCATGTGGTTTAGTATAGACGCGAGCGCGGCAACGTCAAGCCGGAAGGCGCAGGCGCGGATCCGCACGAGAGCGTGATCGGGTTGCCGGCAATGCAGCCAAGAAAAAAGCCCTGCCGAACGGCAGGGCTCTCTTCCTCGTCATCACGAGATTTCTACTCGACCTTCAGGCCGGCGAAGTCGACGACCTTCTTCCACTTCTCGGTCTCGGCCTTGATCTCCTCGCCGAACGCCTCGGGCGTCTGCACCCGCGGCTCGCCGCCGAGCTCGACCAGGCGCTTGGCCATGTCGGGGTCCTTGAGCACCGCGTTGACCTCGGCGTTGAGCTTGGCGATGATTTCCTTCGGCGTGTTCTTCGGCGCGCCCATGCCGAACAACGCGCTCGCCTCATAGCCCTTGACGGTGTCGGCGATCGGCTGCACGTCGGGCAGCTGCGGCGAGCGTTCCGTGGTGGTGACACCGATCGCGCGCAGGCTGCCGGAGCGGATGTGCTGAATGATCGAGGGCATGTTGTCGAAGATCACCTGCACCTGGCCGGCGAGCATGTCGGTGATCGCGGGCGCGGCGCCGCGATAGGGCACGTGCTGCATCTTGCAGCCGGTCATGGCCATGAACATCTCGCCGGACAGATGCACCGAGGTGCCGTTGCCGGACGAGGCCATGTTCACCTTGCCGGGATTGGCCTTCACGTACTCGATGAACTCGGCGACGTTCTTGGCCGGCACGTCCTTGTTGACGGTCATCACGTTCGGCACGCGCTGGAACGAGGCGACCGGCGCGATATCGTTCACGAAGTTGAACTTCAGATTCTTGTAGAGCGAGGCGTTGATGTAGTTGGCCGGATTGACCAGCTGCAGCGTGTAGCCGTCGGGCTCGGCATTGATGACCGATTCGGTCGCGATGTTGTTCCCGGCGCCGGGCTTGTTCTCGACCACGAATTGCTGGCCGAGCTTTTCCGACAGGCGCTGGCCGATCAGCCGTGCCAGGATGTCCGTGGCGCCGCCCGGCGGATAGCCCACCACCCATTTCACTGGACGGACCGGATAATCGGCGGCAAGGGCCTTCGACAGCGGGGTGGCTGCAAGCGGACTGGCGGCGAGCAGGCCCAGCGCGGTACGGCGAGTGATCATCTCAAGGGTTCTCCCAGTGTTGTTCTTGAAGTCGGATGGCTTGAAAGCCGCGTCGCTGCGGTTGTAACAAAGCTTGCCGCGTGCGGAAAGTGCGCGGGGCACATCACGACGAAAGGATGAGACATGCCGGTCAAGGTTCATGCCCTGGATCATCTCGTGATCAATGTCAGCGACGTCGCGGCAAGTGCTGCGTGGTACGGCAGGATTCTCGGCATGGAAGTCAAGGTGTTCGATCCCGGCGGCGGCAAAGCGCCGCGGACTTTCCTTGAATTCGGTAACCAGAGGATCAACGTCCGACAACGCGATGCCGACAAGGTGGAGTGGTTCACCGCGAGCCATCCGACCGCCGGCAGCGAAGATTTGTGCTTTCTCACCTCGGCCACACCGGACGAGGTGGTGGCGCATTTGCAGGCACATGGCGTCGCGATCGAGGAAGGTCCGGGCCCGAGGCAAGGCGCCCGCGGCACGCTGCGCTCGGTCTATTGCCGCGATCCCGATGGCAGTTTGATCGAAATCTCGTCGTACGGGGACGCCGGCTAATAGAGCCGCCGCGCCCCCGAACGCCGTCATTACGAGGAGCGCTTGCGACGAAGCAATCCAGACTGCCTCCGTGGAGAGAGTCTGGATTGCTTCGCTGCGCTCGCAATGACGGCCGAGAGAGCGCGCTCACGCATACCCCCGATTTGCTTCCCGCGTCGTCCAATGGCAGGAAGACGCAATAATCAAAAGGCAGCCGCCAGCAGGATGCAGGCTGCACCGGGAGGAGCCATGCCAGTTCAACAGATCACAGCCGGAATCGTGGGCCCGTTCGACGGGCTCGACGTGCCCTGGCTGCTCAAGCTGGGCGCCGAAGTCCGGCGTGATCATCCATTCCTGATCTGGGCGCCGTTCGACGCGCCGGCGCGGCGCTGGAGCTACGGCGAATTTCACGAGCGCGTCGGCGCGCTCGCGGCCGGCCTCGCCAGGCGCGGCATCAAGCCGGGCGAGTATGTGCTCATCCATCTCGACAATTGCATCGAGGCGATGCTGGCCTGGTTCGCTTGCGTCGAGCTCGGGGCCGTCGCGGTCACCACCAACACGCGCTCGGCGCCGGCCGAGATCGCGTATTTCGCCGATCATTGCGGCGCGGTCGCCGCGATCACGCAGCCGGCCTATGCGGAAGCCGTCGCGCAGAACTGCCGCAACATAAGGTGGCTGGCGGTGACCTCGCACGATGCGGGCGCGGCCCCCGCGCGGGGCGTCTCGCCCGGCGACAGCTTCGAATCGCTGTTCGCCGACAGTGCCGATCGTCCCCGGCGCGCGTCCGATCCGCTGGCGCCATGCAGCGTGCAATACACCTCGGGCACGACGTCGCGACCCAAGGCGGTGCTGTGGACCCATGCCAACGCGCTGTGGGGCGCCAAGATCAACGCCGCGCACGAGGACCTTCACGCCGGCGACGTGCACCAGGCCTACCTGCCCCTGTTCCATACCAATGCGCTGGCCTATTCCATGCTGGCGACGCTGTGGGTCGGCGCCACTTGCGTGATCCAGCCGCGCTTCTCCGCCAGCCGGTTCTGGGGCGTCGCGCGCGAGCATGGCGCAACCTGGACCTCGACGATTCCGTTCTGCATGAAGGCGCTGCTCGAGCAGGAGATCCCGAAAGACCACAAGTTCCGCCTGTGGGGCACCGCCATCAACGAGCCGCCGGCCTTTGCCGCCTTCGGCGTCAAGATGATCGGCTGGTGGGGCATGACCGAGACCATCACCCACGGCATCGTCGGCGAGGTCGATCAGCCCAACATCCCGATGTCTATCGGCCGCGCGGCGCCCGAATATCAGATCCGCATCACCGACGACGACGGACGACCGACGGAGGTCGGCGGCACGGGCAACCTCGCGATCAAGGGCATCCCCGGCCTGTCGCTGTTCGCCGAGTACCTGCACAACGAGAAGGCGACGCGCGAGAGTTTTGACGAGCACGGCTTCTTTCTCACCGGCGACCGCGTCGAGCGATTGCAGAACGGCTTCATCAAGTTCGGCGACCGCGCCAAGGACATGCTGAAGGTGGGCGGCGAGAACGTTGCGGCCTCAGAGATCGAGCAGGTGATCGCACTCGTGCCGGGCGTGCGCGAGGCCGCAGTGGTGGCGAAGACGCATCCGATGCTGGACGAGGTGCCGGTGGTCTTCATCATCCCGCAGGGCGGCGTCGCGGGCGCTGCACCCGATCTGCATGATCGCGTGATGGAAGCCTGCCGCAAGGGCCTCGCCGACTTCAAGCTGCCGCGCGAGATCAGGCTCGTTGACGACATGCCGCGCTCGACACTGGAGAAGGTGGCGAAGGCGGAGCTGCGGAAGCTGGTGGGGTGAGCTCGTGGGGTGGGTTAGCCGAAGGCGTAACCCACCAACTTCGTTCGGCAATTGCGGAGGCATGGTGGGTTACGCCTGGCGCCTGCGCTTCGCGCAGCCGCGAGGCTAACCCACCCTACGGCATCCCGGCTAGAACGACCCCAGCGCGACCGGGCGGAACGCCTGCAGCAGCTGCTGGTCGAGCTTGCCGCCCATGCCTTCCATCATCGTGAAGGCGCGGGAGTGGGTGAAGGGCATGCGGTAGGCGCGCTTCTCGACCAGCGCGGCGTAGATGTCGACAATCGTCGTCAGGCGCACGATGTCGCTGATCTGGTTCGACGACAGGCCGTTCGGATAGCCGGAGCCGTCGAGGAATTCGTGGTGATGCAGCACCACGTCGAGCATCTCCGGCGGGAAGCCGCCTTGCGCGGCGAGCGCGTCATAGCCGCGGCGCGGATGCTGGCGGACCTCGGCCATCTCCTCGTCGGTGAGCTTGCCGGGCTTGTCGAGCAGCCAGGCCGGAACGAAGGCCTTGCCGACGTCGTGCAGCAGCGCGGCGCGGGTCAGGCGGCGCTGGTCGTCCTCGCGCATGCCGAGATGCTGGGCAAAGGCGACGGCGAAGCCGGTGACGAACAGGCAATGGCGGTAGCTGCCGACATGGTGACAGCCGACCGTGGTGAGCCATTCGCGCAGCGAGGAATGCTTGATCGCCTTCAGGATCTTGCTCTCGGCGGCGATGACGTCGTCGAAGGTCAGAGGCACTCCGAGCGGCAGCTTCTCGAACATCTTGGTCAGCACCGCATGCGCCGCCTCGACCCCGCGGTTGAGCGTCTTGCCGCGATCGGTCGCGTCATAGGCCGCGGTGTCCGGGAAGGCGGCGCGGATGCGCTGCAGGATGGCCTCAGCCTGGAGCGGGCGTGAAATGGTGTCGGTGGCTCCTAGCGCCCAGGCCTGCATGGTGCCGTGATGCAGGGCGTCCGCGAGCACGAACAGCCGCGGCATCGAACGATAGGCGTCGCCGCGCAGCTTGTTGCGGACCCGCTGCACGCTGTCGGGCGAGCGCAGGTTGATGTCGACCACGAGGCCGGAGAGATCGCGCGAGGGCTGGGCGGGGATCTCGTCCGTCTTCACCGTGGAGACGTCGCCGACCGCTTTCAGGATGCTGGCGAGCTCGCTGCTCCCGTCGCTCCGATCGGAGGCGAGCAGGAGCCGGCGTTTGGCGGCGGATTTGGCTGTGGCGTTCATGGCTTCCCCACAAGGACCGGAAACTCGGGCGTATTGGCCGATGAGCCTAAGCCGGATCAGGTTCTCTGGCCCTTAAGAGGCGTGCTCAATGGAACCTTGGGGAATTGCACGCAATTTTACGGATTGGGGTTCAGGGGGGAATTTCACAACCGGCCAAACAACCCCATGCACAGTAGAACGGGCATTGATGGAAAAGAGGAATTTTCTCTCCGTCATGGCCGGGCTTGTCCCGGCCATCCACGGCCTTGGGCTAGACGTGCGAAGAACGTGGATGCCCGGGACAAGCCCGGGCATGACGACGAAATAAATACCGAGCGCACCCAAAACCAATCCGCCGGAGGGCATGCCCTCCGGCGGATCAGCTCATTCAGCCATAGCGGCTCGGCTTACGCCTTCATGCTCGCCTTCACGGCCTCCGCGGTGATCGGTAGCGCCCGGACGCGGGCGCCGCTGGCATTGAAGATGGCGTTGCCGATGGCCGGCGCGACCACGGTGACCGCGGGCTCGCCGACGCCGGTGGCCTTCTCGCCATTGGCGATCACGGCGATCGCGACCTCGGGCGTCTGGCTCATGCGCAAGGGCGTGTAGCCATCGAAATTGGTCTGCTCGATGCCACCGTCCTTCAGCGTCGCCTTCTCGTACATCGCCAGCGACAGGCCCCACAGCGCCGCACCCTCGACCTGGGCGCGGACATTGTCGGGATGCACCTGCGTGCCGACGTCGGTTGCGACCGTGAGCTTCTTCACGGTCACCTCCCCCGACGGCGCGACGGCGACGTGAGCCACGCACGCCGTCCAGCTCGCGGTCGCCCGCTCCTGCGAGGAGACGCAGGCGACGCCCATGCCCTCGCCTTTCGGCAATTGCTTGGTGCCATAGCCGGACAGTCCCATCGCGGCGAGCAGCGTGTTGCGCAAGCGCTGCGCGCCGCCGTCGTTCTTGCCGGCGCCGTCGAGCAACGAGATGCGGAACTGGGCGGGATCCTTGCCCGTGGCTGCCGCGATCTCGTCGATCATGCTTTCGACCGCCCAGAAGGTCCAGCCCGGCGCCACCGAGCGAAGCTGGCCGGACGGCGTGGCGTTGTGCGCGAGCTCGTTCTTGATCGCGCGCACATAATGGTTGGGCACGGTGTAGAAGAAGTCCGCCCCGTTCACCGTAAAGGAATCGAGCGGGCCCTTCTTGTCGACCGAGGGCGTCAGGAAATCGGGAATTCCCCAGCGCGCGGTCGGCCAGGCCGAGACCACGTCGTGGCTGATCGCAATGAGCTTGCCATCGCCGTCCACGCCGGCCTTCACCTTTTGATAGGTGAGCGGACGCGAGAAATCCATCGTCATGTCGTTCTCGCGCGAATAGATCACCTTCACCGGCTTGCCGACGGCCTTGGCCGCCTGCACCGCCGGAATCATCATGTCGGCATCGAGACGCCGGCCGAAGCCGCCGCCCAGCCACATCTGGTGCATTACCACGAACTTCGGATCGATCCCGGCCGCCCCCGCCGCAATCGCGCCGGAGCGCGTCGCGAACTGGTTGCCGGAATAGATGTGCAGGATGTCGCCCTTGAACTCCGCAGTGGCGTTCATCGGCTCCAGCGGCGCGTGGATGTTGATGCTGGTGGTGTATTCCGCCTCCACCACCTTGGCCGCCGAACCGAAGGCTGCATTGGGATCGCCGTCCTTGACGAAGAACTGGCCGGAATCGTCCAGCTTCTGGAGCCGCTTGGCCTCGTCGAGCAGCGACTCGCTCGACAGCTTCGCGTTCGGACCCGCGTCATAGGCGATCTTCAGCGCCTGCGCCGCCTTCTTGGCGTTGGCGTAGGTGCTGGCGACCGCGACGACCCAGCCCGACGTCGTCCCGGTCTTGTCGTCGAGCGTGACGGCCTTGATGAAGCCCGGCACCTTCTTTGCCGCGCTGTCGTCGACCGATTTCACGGTGGCGCCGAAGCGCACCGGCGGCGTGACCAGGGCGCCATAGGCCATGCCCGGCAGCATCACGTCGATGCCGTACTTGGCCGTGCCGTTGGTCTTGGAGGGGATGTCGAGCTGCGGAACCGAGACGCCGATCATGGTGTACTGGTCCGGCGATTTCAGCTTGATCGCCTTCAGCTCGTCGGGCGTGAAGGTTTTCGTCGCCTTGCCGCTTTTCACGACATCGGCAAACGACATCTGCTTCTTCGATTTCGGATGCACGATCATGGAATCGCGCACCACGAGCTCCAATGCCGGCACGCCCATGGCGGCGGCGGCACCTTCGGTCAATGCGATGCGACCGGCGGCGCCGGCGCGGCTCATCGCTTCGAAGTTCATCATGGTCGACCAGCTGCCGCCGGTGATCTGCGCGCCCAGCACGGGATCGTTGAACTTGGGATCGTTGGAGGCGAGCCGCACGCGCATGTCGCTCCATTTCGCGCCCAATTCCTCGCAGACGATCTGCGCCATGGTGGAGGCGATGTGCTGGCCCATGTCCGCCTTGCCGCAGGTCACGGTGACCAGCCCGTCCGGCGCGATCGCGTACCAGACGCTCGGCTCGAAATTGGCGGGCGCGGCGGCTGCCGATTCGATGCCGGGCACGCCGGCATAGCCGAGCACGAGGCCGGTCGCGGCGGTGCCGACGAGGAAGGAGCGGCGGCTGAGATCCGTCGTCTCGGGTGTCGATTTCTTCACATGCTCGTTCATGTGGGCCTCCGCTCGCTCGAGGTGGCCGAGGCGGTGCGCATCTCGGATGCGGCGCGCATGATCGCCTTCTGGATCCGCGAATAGGTCATGCAGCGGCAGAGATTGCCGTCCATATGGGTGACCACCTCTTCCTTGGTTGGATTGGGATTCTTGGCGAGCAGCGAGGCCGCCTGCATGATCTGGCCGGACTGGCAATAGCCGCATTGCGGCACCTGCTCGGCGATCCAGGCCTTCTGCAAGGGATGATCGCCCTTGGCGGAAAGGCCTTCGATGGTGGTGATCTTCTTGCCGGCGACGTCACTGAGCATGGTCTGGCACGAGCGCACGGCTTCACCGTTGACGTGCACGGTGCAGGCACCGCACAGCCCGGCACCGCAGCCGAACTTGGTGCCGGTCATCTGCAATTGCTCGCGGATCGCCCAGAGGAGCGGCGTGTCGTTCGCCGCATCCACGGACAGACTCCGCCCGTTGATGGTGAGAGTTGGCATAGGCGTCTTCCCCTGCCGGTGCATGAAGCCGCTTACGGCGGCAACTTGAATGGCGGACGCCCACCGGGCTGGCGTCAGCCTTGCCGGCGAGAATGATCGCGTTCCGACGCGGAGGCAAACGCAATTTGGAACGAGTCGAAAAAACGACCGCCACACTCGCTCGTTGTGCGCCGCGCCAAGGGCGGCGACGCAGCCACTGGACACAACAGCGCATGCCTCGGGCATGCGTGCCATCGCATTCAGGCAGTTTCTTCGAGGTAACTTGGCGAGCTAAGGTGCAGCCGCACGCAAACCTTACCCTCCCCTGGAGGGGAAGGGTCGATCGCGCGGAGCGCGAGCGGGGTGGGGTGATCTCTCCACACGACACTGTTGGAGGTGGAGAGACCGTCACCCCACCCCGTCTCACATTTCGCTCCGCCCCATGTGAGCCGACCCACGGGCGAGCTGCGCTCGTCCCGGACCCCTCCAGGGGAGGGTGAAGCACCGAGTTGGTGGCGAGAAAAGAAAGGGCCGGAAACAATGCCGGAGATCAATCGCGACGGCGTCAACATCTACTACGAGGTTCATGGCGACGGGCCGCCGCTGCTGCTCACCCACGGCTATTCCTCGACCTCGGCGATGTGGCATGGGCAAATCGACGCGCTGGCGAAGGACCACACGCTGATCCTGTGGGACATGCGCGGCCACGGCCAGTCCGATTACCCTGACGATGCGAGTGCTTATAGCGAAGACCTCACGGTCGGTGACATGGCGGCGATCCTCGATGCGGTCGGCGCCAAGCGCGCCATCATCGGCGGGCTTTCGCTCGGCGGGTACATGTCGCTGGCGTTCTACCGCGCACATCCGGAGCGGGCCCGCGCGCTGCTGATCATCGACACCGGCCCCGGCTTCAGGAAGGACGATGCGCGCGAAGCCTGGAACGCGCGGGCGCTCGCCACCGCCGACCGGCTCGACCGCGAAGGCCTCGAGGTCTTGAAAGCGGCGACGCGCGAGCGCGCAACCGCGAGCCATCGCAACGCTAGGGGCCTTGCGCTCGCCGCGCGAGGCATGCTGACCCAGCGCGATGCGCGCGTGATGGAGCTGTTGCCTGAGATCAAGGTGCCCAGCCTGATCGTTGTCGGCGCCGACGACACCCCGTTCCTCGCCGCGTCCGACTACATGGCCGCGAAGATCCCGGGCGCACAAAAGGTCGTGATCCCCGCCGCCGGCCACGCCGTCAACATTGATCAGCCCCAGGCTTTTGTTGACGCGGTCGTGCCTTTCCTGAAGAACTTGCCGGCGTAGGCCGATCGAGCAGGGACACAGGCGATGAAGCTGATGATGCTGGCTGCGGGGACGATGTTGCTGTCGCTATCCGCACAGGCCGAGCCGATCGGCGCCGTGCCGCAGCGCCAGCCTTTCGTCACGACCTTGTCGAACAACATTCCGCTCGCCTTCGGCATGGATGCCGAACAGACCGCGCGCGCCCTCGGGCAGCAGCTGCAATATGTGCGGGGACGTCCCGGCCACGAGATCTATCTCGCCTTGCGCAACATCGGCGGCAGCGGCCTGATCCCCTATCGCCATCGCCTGTTTCTGCAGTTCCGTCACGGCCGGCTGGCCGGATGGAAGGAGGACTACGGCGAGAACTGGATGTGGGAGTAGTGTTGAGCGCCGATATTCCGGATCGTCATGGCCGGGCTTGTCCCGGCCATCCACGTTCTCTCGGGCTGAGAGCTGAGACAAGACGTGGATGCCCGGGACATAGGCGAGCGAAGCGACGCCGTCCTTTAGACGGCTATGCCCGGGCATGACGAGTTTGCAGAGCGGCCGTAGTTCTCGATCAAGGACCAACCAAGAAGGACAACCCGCGTGGGACAGGACATCAAGCTGACGGCCTCGGACAATTTCCAGCTCGGCGCCTATCGCGCCGATCCCGCCGGCACGCCGAAGGGCGCGGTGGTGGTGATCCAGGAGATCTTTGGGGTCAATCACCACATCCGCTCGGTCTGCGACCGCCTTGCCGGGGAAGGCTATGTCGCGATCGCACCGTCGATCTTCGATCGGACGGCGCCGAACTTCCAGTCGGGCTATTCGCCCGACGAGATCGCAGAGGCGCGCAAGTTCGTGGCCAATCCGGACTGGGCCGCGATGCTGCGCGACACGCAAGCTGCGATCGATGCGGTGAAGAGCGTCGGGCCCATCGGCATCATCGGCTTCTGCTTAGGCGGCAGCATCGCCTTCGTCGCGGCGACCCGACTGACCGGCCTGAAGGCGGCAATCGGCTATTACGGCGGCGCTGTCGTGCGCTTCGCCGACGAGGTGCCGAAGGTGCCGACCCAACTGCATTTCGGCGAGAAGGATGCCGGCATTCCGCTCGCCGATGTCGAGACCATCAAAACTAAGCGGCCCGAGGTCGAAGTTCACATCTATCCGGGCGCCCAGCATGGTTTCCATTGCGACGAGCGCGCCAGCTACGACAAGGCCAGCGCCGACATCGCCTGGCCGCGCAGCATGGCGTTTTTTGCGAAGCATTTGAGGTAGAGCCCCGCCTCTTTCCACCGTCATTCCGGGACGCGCCGACAGGCGCGGGCCCGGAATCCATCAAGGCGGCAGAGTTGGTGGAGGAATGGATTCCGGGTTCGCGCTAACGCGCGCCCCGGAATGACGAGGGGAGAGAGTCTTAAAACCAGCGCTCGCCGACGAACACGGTGTCGCCGGGCGCGAGCGGCGTGCCGAGCGGCACCACGGCGCGCATGGCGCCGCCGTTCTCGGTGTGCGTGACGGTGACCATGTCACGCTTGGCGCGCGGCGAGAAGCCGCCGGCGATGGCGACCGCGCTCTCGACCGTCATGTTCGGCACGTAAGGATATTGGCCGGGTGCGAGGACCTCGCCGAGGATGAAGAACGGACGATAGGTCTCGATCTCGACCGCCACCGAAGGCTCGCGGATGTAGCCGTTGCGCAGGCGTGCGGCGATCTCGCCGGCCAACCCCGCCGTGGTGCGGCCGCGGGCCGGCACCGCACCGATCAGCGGCATGGTGATGGAGCCGCCGGCGTCGATCGCATAGCTGTTGGTGAGACCTTCCTGGCCGTAGACCACGACGCGAAGCTTGTCGCCGGCGTCGAGATGATAGGAGGCGCCATTGCGCACCGGCACCGCCATCGGCGCGGCGTAGCCGACCGGCATCGGTGCGGGCGAAGCGGCAAAAGAATTGCTGAGCGCTGCGATCGCGCCACCGCCGTTGTTGGCGACGACGACCGGCCGCGGCGCATTATAGGGCTGGCCATAGGCCATGGCATCGAGATCGGGACGAGGCTGCACCATCGCGACGGGAGTTGCGGTCTGCATGCAGCCGCCCAAAGCGAGCGCGGCGGACGCTGCCAAGGACGCCAAGTTCGACCATCGAAACGCGCGTGCAACCGGCACCGGACCCATCCTCGAAACGAGACAGCTCCAGTGATGCACCGGTTATGGTTAATAAAGCGTTGAGTGGAGGCTCCAACCCTCCCCTGGAGGGGGAGGGTCGATCGCGCGCAGCGCGAGCGGGGTGGGGTGATCTCTCCACTCGGGCAGTGTGGACGTGGAGAGACTGTCACCCCACCCCGTCTCACATTTTCGCTGCGCTCAAATGTGAGCCGACCCTCCCCCTCCAGGGGAGGGTAAGAGGCAGCTCGGTTACGCGCTCACGCGAGCTCAATCCCGGGAATAGCCGATCAGCGGTTTCCGCGGGCGGAACAGGATCATCAGGAGGATTCCCAGAATGCCGAGGACGGCGAAGACCGGCTGCTCCAGCACCAGGCGGATCACCGATGTCCAGAGCCAGGGCGCCTTGGCCTCGACCCAGGTGCGAAAGGCCGATTGGCTGGCCTGATTGATGTCGTTCCAGAACTGGCCGAAGCGGGTGAATTTGAGGGTCTGGTCGGCCACCCAGCGGGCGCCGTCATAGACCATGAAGATGAACCCGCCGGCGAGCAGCAACAGCCCAATCAGTCGGAAAAAGCCGCGGATCATGCCTCACCTACGATGGCCGTCCGAGCGGACGACCTTTTCGGAACGATGCCAGCCAATAGCCGGCCGACGGCAGAAATTCAACCTCTTCAGGGCGTTACGGCACTCATCCAGGCCGCCAAAGGCGCGTTTCCGGCGCCCGAAAGCGTTGACGGTGCGAAAGACCCTCTCTATAAGGGCGCCAACTGGCGGTGGGCGCAATCCCGCCGCCGCTGTTCTTTGAGCAGTTGCAGGCACCCTGGGCTTCAGGACTCATCCGAGCTTGAAGACACCTTGGAGCCTCAGAGACAGCCGCAAGGCGGTCGCTCATGTTCCGGGAACGGCCCAGCAACCGAACACCCTAAATCCGAGCGTCGATTCCGCGGTCAAGCAAGCCGGCGCTACCCGACCAAGACGCGACCGGTACCCGCAAAGGACATTGAGACCATGGCCAATACCACTTCCGCCAAGAAAGCGACGCGCAAGATCGCCCGCCGCACCGCCGTCAACAAGTCGCGCCGCACCCAGATGCGTGGCGCCGTGCGCAACGTCGAGGAAGCCATCAAGAGCGGCGACCGCGCCGCTGCCGTGAAGGCGCTCGCGACGGCCGAGCCCGCCTTGATGCGCGCCGCCCAGCGCAACATCATTCACAAGAACAACGCCAGCCGCAAAGTCTCGCGCCTCACCGCGCAGATCGCCAAGCTCGCGAAGTAAATCTTGCTAAGTCATCTTGGCGACATCGCCTGATCGGTCGATCCGGTCAGCGCGTCAAACAGCCCGGCCTCGCGCCGGGCTTTTTCGTTGGCTGTCAAATTTACGCAAGCAGTCGCGCGAGGCTCACGCGTCGCTTGGACGATTTGCATCGTCCGTCAGTCTTCGTTCCGTAATTTTACCTGCTGATGTTCTGCAACAGCGGAAACTTCACTGCGTTGCAAAAAACCCCTGTGAGGCGGGCGCGAATTGAATCGGTGGCGGACGAGAGTTCTGCACACCGTAGATTCACAGGAATGCGTGTGACGATGGAGTTACCCTGTGAAACGAGACTCAAAAAACGATGTCTCGTTAATCACTTATCGACATAGCGACCGCAAGCATTTGGAAAATTCGGCCCGCGCGTCGAACGCGTGACAAATTTGTAAAAAAAATCGGCGGTGGCGGAGAATTGTCACATGAGGTCCGGCATTTTCGATTCTGTGCACGAATCCAAAAACTTGCTCCGAGCCTGTGCACAACCCACGTGCGACGTTAACTGACGTCAAGTTTTTTTGCTGGCTCAAGTGTGAATCAATTCGTTGCGAGTCTTTCCGCTTAGTGTATTCCTTAGGTCGTCAGCGGCGCCCACGATCTTGAGACCAGCGCGGTATCGGAAACGGGGCGAGCGTGCAAATCGGCGGCGATGTGCACGTAGGCGACGCTTCAACAAGTGATTGTCGGACGAACCCACAGCAATGTGGGAAGGGTAGTACTTTGTCTGAATGTCTCCAAGCGGGTTCTTATCCATCCCGTCGCGCCAAGGCGTACAAGAGAGACATCGCGAAGCTATCCCGGCACACAAGGTGGCGAAGTCGAGCGGACGGCTAGTACATTTGGGCAGGCATCCGCGACAGGAGTACGGCGCGGTTGTCTTCAGGACACGCAGGACCTTGTCGTGAGCGATCACGGCAGGACGGGGAGGTATCATGTCTTACGGACTCAACGCGGTATTTCAGCACGTTTCCTTTTCCAACGATGCCGTTTCAGCTCCGTCGGATCTGCAGCCTCCCGCGTGTGACGGAGCGCCGAGTACGCGCTGACCTCGCGACCCCTCCATCTCTGACATCGCTGATCTGACCCGCGGCGTTCGCGCCGAACGGTCGAGCTATGCCCGACGATGGACTCGCTCGAGGTCGCGCCACTTCAGGGACCGTGGCAAGAACCCTGCATGGCGCTCACAAACGCAACTATATCTCTCAAGAGAAGTTTTCTGACGATGACAATGGAACAGGATCGTTGGTCACGCGTGAAGGGTCGGCTGCGCTCGAGCGTTGGCGAGGACGTCTACACCAGCTGGTTTGCACGCATGGATCTGGAAGGCGTGCAGGACGAGAGCGTGCGGCTCTCGGTGCCGACGCGGTTCCTGAAGAGCTGGATTCAGGCCCATTATGCCGAGCGCGTGCTGTCGTGCTGGCAGGCCGAGATGCCGGAAGTGCATCGCATCGATCTCACGGTGCGGTCCGCCGTGCGCCCCTCGGCGCAGCCGAAGGAAGCGCCGGTGCCGGTCGAGGCGCGCCGCGCGCCGACGCCGGAATTGCGTTCGACCGCGACCGCGCCGGTCTCGGCCAATCACGACGCGCTCGGCGGCTCGCCGCTCGATCCGCGCCTGACCTTCGCCAGCTTCGTCGTCGGCCGCTCCAACACGCTGGCCCATGCGGCCGCGCGCCAGGTCGCCGAAGGGCGTCGGGGCGACCCCGTGATGTTCAACCCGCTCTACATCCATGCCGGCGTCGGCCTCGGCAAGACGCATCTCTTGCAGGCCGTGACCTGGGCCGGCAATTCCGGCAACGAGCGCAAGGTGCTGTATCTCACGGCCGAAAAATTCATGTACGGCTTCGTCGCCGCGCTGAAGACGCAGACGGCGCTGGCCTTCAAGGAAGCGCTGCGCGGCATCGACGTGCTTGTCATCGACGACCTCCAATTCCTGCAGGGCAAGTCGACGCAGGCCGAGTTCTGCCACACGCTGAACGCGCTGATCGACGCCGGCCGCCAGGTCGTGATCGCGGCCGACCGTCCGCCGTCGGATCTGGAGAGCCTCGACGATCGCGTCCGCTCGCGGCTCGCCGGCGGGCTCGTGGTCGAGATGGGATCGCTCGGCGAGGAGCTGCGCCACGGCATCCTGAAGTCGCGCGTCGCGGCGGCCCGCGCCCATCACGCCACGTTCGAGGTGCCCGAGGAGGTGCTGCATTATCTGGCGCGCACCATCACCCATAACGGCCGCGACCTCGAAGGCGCGATCAACCGCCTGCTGGCGCATTCCAAGCTCAACAACCGGCCGGTGACGCTGGAGATGGCCGAGCACGAGGTGCGCGACCTGGTGCGGCCGCAGGAGCCCAAGCGGATCAAGATCGAGGACATCCAGCGCGTGGTGGCGCGGCAGTATAATGTCAGCCGCTCCGACCTCTTGTCCTCGCGCCGCACCGCCAATGTGGTTCGCCCGCGCCAGGTGGCGATGTATCTCGCCAAGACGCTGACGCTGCGCTCGCTGCCCGAGATCGGCCGCCGCTTCGGCGGTCGCGACCACACCACCGTGCTGCACGCGGTGCGCAAGATCGAGGCGCTGGTCTCCAAGGACACCGCGCTGTCGGAGGAAGTGGAATCGCTGAAGCGCCAGCTTCAGGAATAAAGGCCTATTTCTTCTTTCACCTCTCCCCGCTTGCGGGGAGAGGTCGGATCGCTCTTGCGATCCGGGTGAGGGGGTACCGATCCAACGGCAGGCTCGCCCGCGGAGAGAAGCCCCTCACCCCAACCCTCTCCCCGTAAGAACGGGGCGAGGGAGCGCACCTACACCTGGGCGCGGTCTTCGTTTTGGCGCGGTAAATCGTGGGGAACTGGCCCCAATCCCTTGAATCCGCGGGGCATCCGCGGCACCTTGCGCGACCCAGACGGCTTTGGTCATATCGGCAGGAATGATCCGGCCTTGCGGGGTCTTCGGTGCCGTGGCGCGCGTCCCGCCGCCCGGCCTTCTCAACGCTGTGTTTTCCTAAGGGATCGGGCGAGTAGTGCAATGAAGGTTACGGTCGAACGCGCACAATTGCTGAAGTCGCTGGGCCACGTCCACCGCGTGGTCGAGCGCCGCAACACGATCCCGATCCTCGGCAATGTGCTGGTGCGCGCCGAGAACGCGAAATTGTCGCTGAAGGCGACCGACCTCGACCTCGAAGTGACCGAGACGCTGCCGGCGGAAACCGCGACCGCGGGCTCCACCACCGTGCCGGCGCACATGTTCTACGACATCGTCCGCAAGCTGCCGGACGGCTCGCAGATCGTGCTGGAGGCCGACGGCGACCGCGCCGTGCTTGCGATCCGCGCCGGCCGCTCGCGCTTCACGCTGCAGACGCTGCCGGAGAACGATTTCCCGGATCTGGCCGCTGGCGACATGTCGCATTCGTTCTCGCTCGCCGCCAAGGACGTCAAGCGGCTGATCGACCGCACCCAGTTCGCGATCTCGACCGAGGAGACGCGCTATTACCTCAATGGCATCTATCTGCATGCCGCCGGCACGCCAAAGGCCGCCACCCTGCGCGGTGTCGCCACCGACGGCCACCGCCTCGCCCAGCTCGACCTGGTGCAGCCCAAGGGGGCCGAGGGCATGCCCGGCGTGATCGTGCCGCGCAAGACGGTCGGCGAGGTGCAGCGCCTGATCGAGGACACCGAGGCCGAGATGACGATCGAGCTGTCGCAGGCCAAGATCCGCTTCACCATCGGCAACGTCGTGCTGACCTCGAAGCTGATCGACGGCACCTTCCCCGATTACGGCCGCGTCATTCCGCAGAACAACGACAAGGAGCTCGTGGTCGACAAGAAGGATTTCGAGAACGCGGTCGACCGCGTCTCCACCATCTCCAGCGAACGCGGCCGCGCCGTCAAATTGTCGCTGTCGGCGGGCAAGCTGGTGCTCTCGGTGACCAATCCGGATTCCGGCAGCGCGACCGAAGAGCTCGAGGTCGAATACGCCTCCGACGCGCTCGATATCGGCTTCAACTCCCGCTATCTGCTCGACATCGCCGCCCAGATCGAAGGCGACGTCGCCACGCTCCGCCTCGCCGACCCCGGCTCGCCGACCCTGGTGCAGGACCGCGACGACAAGAGCGCGCTGTACGTGCTGATGCCGATGCGGGTGTGAGGGGCTACCGGCATCCATACCTGTCACTACATCGTCATGGCCGGGCCTGTCCCGGCCATCCACGTCTTCGGAGCCAAGAACGTGGATGCCCGGCATAAGGCCGGGCATGACGGAAAACGGATCTCATGACCCCCTCCCGCATTCATCGGCTGACGCTGACGCATTTTCGCAATTACCGGGCGGCGGGGCTCGAGACGGCGGCTGATCTGGTGGCGCTGGTCGGGCCGAACGGGGCGGGCAAGACCAATTGCATCGAGGCGATCTCGTTCCTGTCGCCGGGCCGCGGCCTGCGCCGGGCGACGCTGGAGGATGTCGCCGACAACCAGGGCGACGGCTCCTGGGCGGTGTCGGCGCAGGTCGAGGGCGCGCTGGGGCTGGCGACGCTCGGCACCGGCATCGATGCGCCGCGCGCGGACACCACGGTCAGCCGGCGCTGCCGCATCGACCGCGAGCCGGTGGGCTCGGCCAGCGCCTTCGGCGATCATATCCGCATGGTGTGGCTGACGCCGGCGATGGACGGGCTGTTCATGGGCGCAGCGTCCGAACGGCGGCGCTTCTTCGACCGTCTCGTGCTCGCCATCGACAGCGAGCATTCCAGCCGCATCAACGCGCTCGAGCGCTCCTTGCGCTCGCGCAACCGCCTGCTGGAGACGCGCAATTACGACGACCATTGGTGCGACGCGATCGAGCGCGAGACGGCCGAGCTCGCGGTCGCGGTCGCGGCCACGCGCGGCCAGACTGCGGCAAGGCTCACCGGCATGCTCAACGCGCGCGCGCAAGAATCCGCATTTCCGTCCGCTCAAATCGCGCTCGACGGCTGGATGGAGAATGCGCTGCTCGAGGAGACCGCGACCTCGGTCGAGGACCGCTACCGCCAGATCCTGCGCGACAACCGTCCGCGCGATGCGATCGCCGGCCGCACCACCGACGGCCCGCATCTCACCGACCTCCAGGTGATCTATGCGCCCAAGAGCATGCCGGCGCGCGATGCCTCCACCGGCGAGCAGAAGGCGCTGCTGATCGGCCTCGTGTTGGCGCATGCGAGTCTGGTCGCCGAGATGACCGGCATCGTGCCGCTGCTGCTGCTCGACGAGGTGGTTGCGCATCTCGATCCGAACCGCCGGGCGGCGTTGTTCGAGGAGCTGAAGAAGCTCGGCGCGCAGGTGTGGCTGACCGGTGCGGATCCTGCCGCCTTCGCCGAGATCGGCGCGGGGGGCGAAGTGTTTGACGTCGAGAGCGGACGAGTCTCGGCCCGCGGCTAGGCCGCCACATTGAACCCGCCTGTTCCAGATCGCGACTAGCTGCTTGAGGCCGCAAGAAGCGGCCATCGCGCAGCACTCGGACATGCGCGATATCCTTCGCGATATTTTTGGAGCATGAGCATGACGGCGGTGAGGCATGGGGCGCAAGCCCCGGCACGATGGCAGTTGTTTGCGTGCGGCTTCGCCCTGCTTGCGATGTGCATGCTCGCGGCCAGCGCCGGTGCCTCGCTGCCGCATCTGTTTCCGACGACGCTCACGCTGGATTCCGATGCCAAGCTGCCCGCACCGACCCGCTACACTTATAGAGGGATCCACAGCACGCTGATGCAGGGCGTCGACGCGCCGCTCCGCGTCAGGCTGGAGGCCACCGTGCCCGCGGGGCTCAGCGACGTGCTCGCCTTCTACCGGACCGAGCTTCGCAAGCTCGGCTGGCAAGAGCAGCATGATGGCGCCGTGGTCAACGACGATCACGTCCGGCTCGCCTTCGTCTCGCCGCTGGGGCCGGCCGCGCTGAAGCTCGACCGCAAGGATTCCGGCACCTCGGTTCATCTGGTGCAGAAGAACGCGGACACGGCGACGAAGGCGAACGTGCTGCCCGAACCCGGCCAGGCGAAGCTGGTGTTCAGCGATATCGGCGACAAGGAAGCGGTCCTCACCATCAACGAGCGGACCATCCCGCGCCCGGCCGGCGCGAACGCCGTCGCGCTGGACCTCGCGCCGGGCGAGTATTCGTACAGGCTGGGCGTCCCGGGCCAACCCGCCACCACGAACATCCTCACCGTCGCCGCCGGCGACACCTGGGAGCTCACGGTCGGGCGCGACGGTGACGCCTGGCCGCCGTTGCAGCTGTACTGAGCCTGTTGAACCTCTCCGGTTCCCGGCGCGACTTCTCGTCTGAGGCCGCGCCGACGGCGCCGCAGCCCGCCAATGTGCAAGGGCATGACGACCCGCGCGACATCCAGGAGTTTTGTGACGATGCCGATGATCCGGCGCGGGGCGCAAGTCCCGGCAAGATGGCTGCTGCTTGCCTGCGGCATTCTCGCGATAGCGATCCCCTCGCGTCCCGCCGGCGCGGCAGATGATGGCATCGTCGACGTCCATACGCTGCCGCGGCTCGACGGTGCGGTGGAGGACACTTCGCGTCCCGACACCTATCGCGTGATCTACACCGTGCCGACCCCGCTTGCCGCCACGTCGGACGCCACCAGGAAGCTGCTGAGCGCCGACGGCTGGGTGCCCTATGTGTATCCGCTGGATGAGAAAAGCGCAGCGTTGACCTTCAAGAAGGGACGGCAAGGGCTGCGCGTTTCCTTCACACAGGCGCGCGGGCGACCCGACCAGTCCGCCGTGTTCTACACGCCGAACCGGATCTATGCGAACGTGCCCTTTCCGGAAGGTGCGATCGATCTCGTGTTCGACGAGACCCGGCCCTATCTCAGCTGCATCGCGCCCGGCGCGCTCGATGCGACCGCAGCATTCTTTACCAAGGACATGGCGGCGATGGGGTGGCGCAAGCTGAACCCAGAGACGGCCTTGCGCTGGCCGAACGCCGATCTTGCCGGGACCGTTCCGAACGGCGTTCGCGTCTTCTATGACCACCCCGATCGCGACGCGACGCACGTCTACCAGAAGCCGGTGATGCTGACCCTGACGCGCCGCGACGATGGCCGCACCAATGTCGAGATCCGGGTCGCGCCGTTCGCGCTGCCGGAGGTGCTCGAGGCCGACGACGACATGGCCGGTCTGCCGCGGCCGAAGCCAACCAAATCTGCGCGGGGCCTCGGCAGCGCCAGCTCGAACAAGCGCGAGATCTCGGCCGCCGCGATGGCCGAGCTGCCCGCCGTGCGCGCCTTCTATCAACGCGAGCTCGCCGCGCGCGGCTGGCAGGAGGATGGCAGCGCACCGCTCGCGCCCGGCGACGAGGTGGCGATCAAGATCTCCAACACCGATGAAACCGGCGTGCTGCGGCTCGGCCGCAAATATGATTTCACCATGGTCAGCCTGACCGCGCAGGTGAAGGAATCCGCGCTCGCCGCCCGCGCCAAGGCGAAGAAGGAGGCCGACGCGAGATTCCTGAGCGATGCCTTGGGTACGGCTCAGCAGCTCATTGCGGCCGATGATATCAGGCGCAAGACGCAGGCCGCCTCCCTGTCGGACGCCCCGCTCACCGCGCTCGCTGACAGCAAGACGCCGGTGCCGCTGCCCGAAAACGCCGAAACCGTGACGTTCGAAGGCGGCGACGGCCACCTGGAATTCTCCTCGGCGTCGAGCGTGAAGGCGCTCAGCAGCTTCTATCGGACCGCGCTGAAGAGCTCGGGCTGGAAGGAGCAGCCCTCCGTCATCAACCAGCCGAACATGGCGGTGATGGCGTTCTCGAAGGGCGGCAAGTCGATCTCGATGACGGTGATGCAGATGGGCCCGAAGGTGAATGTCCGCGCCGACGGATCGGGCCTGGTGACCGAAGCGGCCAAGCCTGCGGCCGGCGCGGCGGTGGAGATTCAGGCCAAATCCGCCGAGCCGCTCAAGCCCGATCCTGAGTCCCCGCTGCCGGTGCCGACGCAGCGTTCGTCGAAATCGCTCGCCACCACCAAGATACCCGGAGGCGAAGCGCCGCTCCGCCGCGAGCTCGAGGCCCGCATCCCCGCTTCGCTCGACGAAGTCCTCGCCTTCTACCGGGCCGAGCTTGCAAAGCTGGGCTGGCAGGAGAGAGCCGACGGCGCGACCGTGTCCGCGGAACGCGCGCAGATCGACTTCACCTCGCCGCAAGGTCCCGCCATGCTCAAGCTCGGCCGCGCCAAGGGCGAGACCACGGTCAGCCTGGCGCAGAAGAATGCCGATGTCGCGGCCAAGGCCGAGATCATGCCGAAGGCGGGACAAGCGCGGCTCATGCTCGGAAACATGGCAGCGAACGAGGCCGCGCTGACGATCAACAAGCAGACGGTGAAGATCGCAGCCGGCGCCGGCGGCCCGCAATCACCGAAAGGCCCGATGCTCGACCTACCGCCCGGCAAATACGTGTACGCATTGCGCCTGCCCGGCCGCCCTGCGCGTAGCGAGTCCCTGACCGTTGCCGCCGGCGAGGCCTGGGGCCTTCTGGTGGGTCCGAGCGGCGACGTGCTGCCGCTGCAGATGTATTGAGGCGCCACGAAGCAGGTGCGCTCCCTCTCCCGCTTGCGGGACAGGGTTGGGGAGGGTGCTTCCACATTGGGACAATCCCCAAGATGAGAAAGCCCTCACCCTGCGCGCGGGACGATGCTTCGCATCGCCCGGACGCGCCGATCCCGCAAGCGGGAGAGGTTGCACCGACGCTGTAGCCCGACCAAAACCGCACCTTTCGCCCCGCAAAATCCACGGCTTTTCGAGGCAAAAAACTGCCCTCGAATCGGGCTTTTTGCGGCGCCCAGAATCGGCCCTCCGGCGCCTTGAAAACCGGCCAAAAAACCCTATCTGCTCAAAGGGTTGCCGGAGGATACTTTGCGCTAGGCGCAAGCGGTCTTTCATGGCACAAATAGCCCCGCAAATCAGCGCCTTTTGCGCCGCTGATTCGGGCGACATCTCGAAGGCCTCTCATGACAGAACCTGCTCGGCAGCACGCTGCCGAAAACGAGCCCTCCAACGCGAGCGATTACGGCGCGGAATCGATCCGCGTGCTCAAGGGACTCGATGCCGTCCGCAAGCGCCCGGGCATGTATATCGGCGACACCGACGACGGCTCGGGCCTGCACCATATGGTCTACGAGGTCGTCGACAACGCCATCGACGAAGCGCTCGCCGGCCATGCCTCGCGCGTCGAGGTGATCCTCAACGCGGATAATTCCGTCACCGTGCGCGACGACGGCCGCGGCATTCCCGTCGACATCCACAAGGGCGAAGGCATCTCGGCGGCCGAGGTCATCATGACCCAGCTGCACGCCGGCGGTAAGTTCGACCAGAACTCCTACAAGGTTTCCGGCGGCCTGCACGGCGTCGGCGTCTCCGTCGTCAACGCGCTGTCGAGCAAGCTCGGCTTGCGCATCTGGCGTGACAACAAGGAGCACTATATCGAGTTCGCCCACGGCGATGCCGTGGCGCCGCTGAAGGTCGTCGGCGATGCCCCGGGCAAGCGCGGCACCGAGGTGACGTTCCTGGCCTCGACCGAGACCTTCAAGAACGTCGAATACGACTTCGCCACGCTCGAGCATCGGCTGCGCGAGCTCGCCTTCCTCAATTCCGGCGTCAACATCGTGCTCTCCGACATGCGCCACGCGGTCGAGAAGCGCGAGGAGATGTTCTATTCCGGCGGCGTCGAGGAGTTCGTCAAATATCTCGACCGCAACAAGAAGGCGCTGGTGCCGGCGCCGATCATGGTGCGCTCGGAAGCCAACGGCATCGGCGTCGAGGCCGCTTTGTGGTGGAACGACAGCTACCACGAGAACGTGCTGTGCTTCACCAACAACATCCCGCAACGCGACGGCGGCACCCATCTCGCCGGCTTCCGCGGCGCGCTGACGCGCCAGGTCAACGGCTATGCCGAGGCCAATGCGAAGAAGGAAAAGATCGCGCTTACCGGCGACGATTGCCGCGAAGGGCTCACCGCCGTTCTCTCGGTGAAGGTGCCCGATCCGAAGTTTTCGTCGCAAACCAAGGACAAGCTGGTGTCCTCGGAAGTGCGCCCCGTGGTCGAGAACGTCCTCAACGAGGCGCTTGCTGCCTGGTTCGAGGAGCACCCGAGCGAAGCCAAGATGATCGTCGGCAAGGTGATCCAGGCCGCGGCGGCCCGTGAAGCTGCGCGAAAAGCGCGCGAGCTGACGCGCAAGAGCCCGCTCTCGGTCTCCTCGCTGCCGGGCAAGCTCGCCGACTGCCAGGAAAAGGATCCGGCCAAGTCCGAGCTCTTCATCGTCGAGGGCGACTCGGCAGGCGGCAGCGCCAAGCAGGGCCGCAACCGCGAGTTCCAGGCCGTCTTGCCGCTCCGCGGCAAGATCCTGAACGTCGAGCGCGTGCGTCCCGACAAGATGCTGTCGAGCGAGCAGATCGGCACGCTGATCACCGCGCTCGGCACCGGCATCAGCGACGAGTTCTCGGTCGAGAAGCTGCGCTATCACAAGATCATCGTGATGACGGACGCCGACGTCGACGGCGCTCACATCCGCACGCTGCTGCTGACGTTCTTCTACCGGCAGATGCGCGACATCATCGACGGCGGCTATCTCTATATCGCCCAGCCGCCGCTCTATAAGGTCTCACGCGGCAAGTCCGAGCAGTACCTGAAGGACGAGCGGGCGCTGGAAGACTATCTCATCGACGCTGGCCTCGATGATTGCGTGTACATCCCCGGCACCGGCGGCGACCGCTCCGGGCGCGATCTGCGCGCACTGGTCGACGACGCCCGCGTAGTCCGCAGCGTCCTGCGCAACCTGCACAGCCGCTATAACCGCAAGGTGGTCGAGCAGGCCGCCATCACCGGCGTGCTGAACAAGGAGATCTACGGCGATCCCGAGAAGGCGGCGGCCGCCGCGCAATACATCGCGAGCCGGCTGGACAACCAGGCCGAGGAGGTCGAGCGCGGCTGGGTCGGACAATTCATCGAGGGCCAGGGCTTCCTGTTCGAGCGCACCGTGCGCGGTGTCAAGGAAGCCGCCGTCATCGACGATGCGCTGCTTGGCTCGGCCGAGGCGCGCAAGCTCGACGAATACACGACCAAGCTCCAGGACGTTTACGCCCGCTCCGGCAAGCTGCGGCGCAAGGACTCAGAGCACGTGGTCCACGGCCCGGTCGATCTGTTCGAGGCCGTGACCGATTCGGGCCGCAAGGGCATCAGCCTGCAGCGCTACAAAGGCCTCGGCGAGATGAACCCGGAGCAGCTCTGGGAAACGACGCTCGACACCGAGGCACGCTCGCTGCTCCAGGTGAAGGTTAAGGAGGTCGACGAGGCCGACGACATCTTCACCAAGCTGATGGGCGACGTCGTCGAGCCCCGCCGCGATTTCATTCAGGAACATTCGCTGAGCGCGACGATCGATATTTGAGGGCTCGCTGCTTCCGCGGCGTCGTGGCCGGGCTTGTCCCGGCCATCCACGTCTTGCCCCGCGGAACAAAGAACGTGGATGCCCGGGACAAGCCCGGGCATGACGGCGCACCAATTCGGCTCTGAACCTCACCACGGGCCGTCGCGACGAAACGGCATGAACCCGCAAGGCCAATTCCGGCCGGGAAATGTCGCGCCATGACCGCCTCTGCAACGCCCAGTTCCGCTGTGCCCTCACGCCGCCTCGGCATCATCGGCAGCATCGTCGGCGTGCTGGCGCTGATGGCGGCGGTGCTACCGCATTGGGTCGTGCCGATCGTGTTTCCGCCGCCGCCGGCGGACAAGGTGATCGTCGACACCGGACATCGCATCAAGGACCGCATCGTCGCGAAGGTGAAGGGCGTCGAGTATCAGGCTCCGAAGGTCGAGAAGTCGGCTGGACGAAGCTGGAGTGAAACCGCATCGGTCACGGCAATCTCGCTCGGCCTGCTCGCCATCCTGCTTTCGGTGCTCTCCCTGATCTTCCGGGAGGAACGGCTCCTCGCCGCCGTCGCCGCCACGCTCGGCACCGGCGCCATCGCCATCGAAATCTCCTTTTTCATGATGGGGGCCCTGATCCTGATCGCGATCCTCTATGTGATCGGGAATATCATCGGGCTGTTTTGAGGGCCGCTTGCCACAAGCTCCCGTCCTCATCCTGATGAGCCCGCAAAAGCGGGCGTCTCGAAGGATGGCCACGGGCGACATAGGGGCTTGCATGGTTCGAGACGCGCGTTCCGCGCTCCTCACCATGAGGGATCAGCAGCCTCGCCTGGGCTCACGGAACGGCCACGAACCACCGCCCAGTACAATTGCTCCCGCGCTCAAATCTCTGTAGTTTCCGCCCGAAACAGGCCCTCCCACTCAACAGGACAGCGAGAACCCCGTGGCGCCCATCCAATACATCGTCGAGGGCGGTCACCGGCTCTCGGGCTCGATCGAGCCGTCCGGCAATAAGAATTCGGCGCTACCGATCATCGCCGCCGCGCTGCTGACCGAGCATCCGGTCGTGCTGGAGAACGTGCCGCGGATCCGCGACACCGAGACGCTGGTCGAGCTGGTCCGCTCGGTCGGCGCGTCGGCCGAATGGTCCGCGCGCAACACGCTTCATATCCATGCCAAGAGCATCCGCGCCGCCGACCTCGACCCCGAGCTGTGCGTGCGTATTCGCGCCTCGATCCTGCTCGCCGGGCCGCTGCTCGCCCGCTGCGGCGAAGTGATGCTGCCGCCGCCGGGCGGCGACGTCATCGGCCGCCGCCGGCTGGACACGCATGTGCTCGCGCTGGAGCAGCTCGGCGCCAAGGTCACCGCGACCGACCGGCTCGAATTCCGCGCGCCAAAGCTCGCGGGCGCGGACGTGTTCCTGGACGAGCCGAGCGTCACCGCCACCGAGAACGCGCTGGTCGCGGCGGTCGCCGCCGACGGCATCACCTATTTGCGCAACGCGGCCTCCGAGCCGCATGTGCAGGACCTCGCCAATTTCTTGGTCGCGCTCGGCGCCAGGATCGAAGGCATCGGCACCAACACCATGATCATTCATGGTCAAGCGACGCTCGGCGGGACGACGTACCGGATCCAGCCCGACCACATCGAGGTTGGCTCGCTGATCGGGCTTGCCGCGGTGACGCGCTCGCCCTTGCGCATCGCGCGCGCGGGCGTCGAGCATCTGCGCTCGATCCGCATGGGCTTCGAGCGGCTCGGCATCGTCTGCCGGATCGAGGGCGACGACCTCATCGTGCCCTCCAATCAGACATTGAAGATCCAGGACGATTTCGGCGGCCATGTGCCCAAGCTGGAGGACCAGCCCTGGCCGGCCTTCCCCGCCGACCTGATGTCGATCGCCATTGTCACCGCCACGCAATGCGAGGGCGTGATCCTGATGTTCGAGAAGATGTTCGAATCCAGGATGTTCTTCGTCGACAAGCTGATCGCGATGGGCGCGCGCATCGTGCTGTGCGACCCGCACCGCGCCATCATCGCCGGCCCCAGCCGCCTGCACGGCGCCACGATGACCTCGCCCGACATCCGCGCCGGCATGGCGATGCTGCTCGCGGCCGTGTGCGCCGAGGGCACCTCGACGATCAACAACGCCGACCAGATCGAGCGCGGCTATGAGCGCATCGAGGAGCGGCTGAACGCGCTTGGCGCGAAGATCAAGCGCGTGCCGGAGCGGAGCTAACCTGGTCTATTTTGACGGATTCGCGTCGACGGCCTGTTTGCAGGCCCCGGACAAGCTCGCGTAATTGTCGCCGAGGCATTTGCGGATGCGGCCGCCACCGGGCATGGTGCCGGCGCAGAACCGTGAATAGTCTGCCTTGCAGGCCTGCTTCGCCTCACTCCGCGCATCGCCTGCGGAGGCTTGCGAAAGAAACAGCACGAGAAGTGCGACCAGACTCGCGGCCGCAAGACCCGCACGCACGTAGACGGCCGTCCGATGCGAGAACCTCACCACTGGTCCGCTTGCCGTCCTGTCAAATCGTTGCACCATATCATCTCCACCAATTCGCAGACATCGATGTAGGTGATACGTCTGGACGGGCCGAATCCCTCGTTCACTCTGCGCGGCTCAGCGAAAATAGCCGCCGACGAGTTGTCGGCGTCCTTTCGCTGAAATTCGTTCCAGCATCTCGACGAAGGTCGAGACGACGAGGTCGCCAATCTTCACGCGCTTGTCGCGGGCATCCTTCACGGCTGCTTCCAGCTCGGCCTTGTCGAGATTCGTCTGCGCCGCCGTTTTCATCGCCTTCATCAATGCGAGCCGGTACTCGGCCTGGAGCGGAGCCAGCTCCGCCTCCTTGCCGCGATAGATGCTCCACAGGATCTCCGCGTCTTCCGCCGGAAGTCTCTCGGCGACACGCTCGATCATGCGCAGCGGCACGCCCGCACCGGCCCTGAAGCCGCCGGGCCGCAGCCATTGCGCCGAGACATAGGTGAACAGCACGACGTTGACGCACAGCGACAGCAGCATGAGCGCCCGCCAGGGAGTGGACCATTCTCGCCAGAACTTCATTGCACCGATCCATAGCCGATTGCGTAGATGTCAAAGACGCCGCTCATGACGGACAGGGGGTCCGACGGCGCGTGGGCATAGGGCAGCGCTCCCGCCAGCCACACACCCACCATCACGGAGCAGGCGACACTTGCGGCGGGAACGAGCGCCGGCCAGCGCAGCAGGCGCTGATGCCATGCCGGCCTATGCTGCTGCGGGATGGCGGCGAGCCTTTGCAGGACCAGAAAGCTCGAACGATCCACCCTCGCCGTCTCGATCTCCGGGGCGACGGCAAGGAGCCGGTCGAGGCGCGACTGCTGGTCCAGGACCGCAGCGCCTTCCGCAGTCGCCGCAATCCGCCGCGCGGCCTCGCGCGTCGGCGCGGGCCAGCGCTCGACGTCACCTCCCCATGTCTCGGCCAATTGTCTGAACTGTTCGGGCGTCATACGTGGCTCCCCGTCTGCTGTATTTTCTGAACATTTGCCTTGAGCGCCGTGCGGGCGCGGCCCAGCAGCGATTCGAACGCCTTGGCGCTGAGATTCATCGCGTTCGCCGCCTCCTCACCGCTCAATCCCTCCATGTGGAAGAGGGCGATCGCGCCGCGCTGCCGGTCCGACAGGCCGGCCATCGCGCGGTTGAGAAGGCGAACCTCCTCATCGGCGATGAGCCGTTCGACGGCGTGCGGTCCCGAATCGGGCACATCGCCAGCGTCTTCGAGGGGCTGGAACGTTCGGCGCCGCGTGCGGTCGAACGTCAGGTTGAGGACGATGCGGTAGAGCCAGGTCGTGAATTTCGCAACCTCTGGGTCGAAAGAGGCTGCGTGCGTCCAGACACGCATGAACGCCTCCTGGCCGATGTCGTCGGCCTCGACCGGGTCGCGCACGATCCGCTCCGCGACCCGCAGCGCCCGAGGCATATGGCGCCGCATGAGGACGCGAAACGCGTGCTGCCGCTGCGCCGAAACCTCCGCCATCAAGCTCTCGTCCGATGGCTCTTCCATCACATCGATCTGTTGCTCTGGCCTGCGGACATCGTAGCCGAGAATTGCGAACCGATCCTACCAGGCGATAGCCGCCTCCAACCGAGCATCAAAAGCGCCAATAGACTCCGGCTCGTACTGTGTGCGTGTCGAGCCGGGACTCGCGCGCGCCGAACGTCGTCGCGCCGATCGTCTGGGCGGCCAGCGTCTTCGAGCCGTAATTGTCATAGAGATATTCGAGCCGGACCGAGGCCTGCGGTGCGAAGCGGAATTCCCCGCCCGCTCCGATCGACCAGCCGATCCGTGTATCGCTCCAGCTCGCAACGGCGCCGATCCCATTGTCGAACGCCTTGCTCTCGACGCCCGCGACGGCAAGGCCACCGGCGGCGAACAGCAGCGTGCGGTCGAAAGCATAGCCGATCCGTCCACGGAGGTGGCTGTTCCAATTGACCGCGGATTGGAGCTGCGTGACGGCGGGTGTCGGCGCAAAGCCGGTATCGATCGTCGCGCGCGCATCGACGAAGTTCACGTCGCCCTCGAGCCCGGCGACGATCCGGCCCCATTGCGCCGAGAAGCCCGCCGTTGCACCGACGATCGCGCCCTTCGGATCGACAAAGTGGAATTCACCCGTCGCCGGCAGCGAGATCTCGGAGCGGCCCGACAGATAGCCGGCCAGAACGCCGAAATAGGGCCCCGCCCAGCTCAGCAGGGCTGCCGACGCCGCATGCGGGGGCGGCGCTGCGGGCAGCCTCAGGTCGGCCGCTGCAGCGGCGCCGGCACTCAGGATGGCAGAACCGATGAACAGCGCGGCGAACGTCAGTCTAAATCTCGTTATCATGCTCAATTTCCAATGTGAGACCGGCCCAGATTCGCCGCACATGACGAATACGGCGCAACCCGACCTTTCCTTCGCCTGAGCCCGCCCTTTTTTCAGCGGCACCCGCCCTCACATTTCTTTGCCGTTACTTCGCCGATCGAGGCTGCTATGTCCCCGGCATGACCGAGCTTTTGGATACCAAACGGCGGTACCGGGCACGCCTGGACGCACGGCGGAACCACCTTGCCGAAGAATTCATCGAGACGCTGCGCCTCGCCGTGCCGCTGATGCTGACGCAACTCGGGCAGATCGCGATGATCACGACCGATCTTGCGATGATCGGGCGGCTCGGCGAGGAGGCGGTGGCCGCGGCGGCGCTGGCCCATACGGTCTATTTCGTCAGCTTCACGTTCGGGCTCGGATTGACGTCCGCAGTGTCGCCGCTGGCGGCGCAGGCGTTCGGCGCCGGCGACGTCAGGCGCATTCGCCGCTCCTTGCGCGTCGGCCTATGGGCCGCGCTGCTGATCTCGCTGCCGATGATGGCCTCGCCGCTCTATGGCGAGCAGATCTTGCTCGCACTCGGTCAAACACCGCACTCGGCCGCGCTTGCGCAGCACTATCTGAACGGCCTGGCCTGGGGCATCGCACCGGCGCTCGGATTCATCGCGCTGCGCAGCATGATGAGCGCGGTGAACCGGCCGCAGGCGCCGTTATGGATCACGCTGGCGGCGATCCCGGTCAATGCCGCGCTGGTCTATGCCCTGATCCACGGCCTGTTCGGCCTGCCCGAGCTCGGCCTGTTCGGCGCGGGGCTTGCGACCACGCTGGTCAATCTCGGCACCTTCCTCGCCGCGCTCGCGATCGCCGGGCTGCGCAAGCCGTTCGTGGACTATCATCCGCTCGCCCGCCTCTGGCGGATCGACTGGCCCTTGATGCGCCAGCTGATCGCGATCGGCGCGCCGATCTCGTTCTCGCTGCTGCTGGAATATGGCCTGTTCTCCTCGGCCGCGCTGCTGATGGGCCTGATCTCGACCACCGCGATTGCCGCGCACCAGATCGCGCTCCAGATCACCGCCGTGCTGTTCATGGTGCCGCTCGGCATCGGCATGGCGGCGACGGTACGAGTCGGTCATGCCTTCGGCCGCAATGATCCGGCGGCGGTGAAACGCGCAGGGCTCGTCGCAGCCGTGCTCGGCCTCGCGCTGGTCTCCGCGCTGACGATCGCCATCGTGATCGGTCGCTATCAGCTCGGCCGGCTGTTCTTCGGCGGCGGCAGCGAAAGTGCGGCCACCGTCGAGCTGACGGCAACGCTGCTGCTGGTCGGGGCCAGCTTCTTCATCGCCGACGGCCTGCAGACCATCATGGGCGGCGCGCTGCGCGGCATCAACGACACCAAGATGACGCTGCTGTTCGCCGCGATCGGCTATTGGGGTGTCTCTTTTCCCATCGGCTGGTTGCTGGCGTTCCACACAGGGCTGGGCGCGGTCGGCGTCTGGATCGGATTCTCGATCGGCACGTTCGTCTATGCCGGGCTCCTGATCTTGCGCTTCCGGATGCTGACGCGCAAAATGGCGGGATGATCGGGACGGTCCGCGAAGTCGCGCCTGAAGTCGATGCCGATGCGCTGCTCGGCGGCGCGCAGTTCATCGACGCGTTTTGCGTGGACATCGGCGCCGCAGCGGTGAATGCCCGCGAGGCCTGCACGAGAATGGTGCTGAACGGGCCGCGCTGGATCGACGCGTTGCTGCGGCTGCGCAACATTCTGGTGAGGCCGTTCGGGCTGAAGACATCGGGCGAAGGCGCGCCGGCCCCACGCGGCATGATCGGCCTGTTTCCGGTGCTGAGCGAGACGCCGGAGCAGCTGGTCGCAGGCTTCGACGATTCGCACCTCGACTTCCGCATCGTCATCGACGTTTCAGGCGATGCCGCGAGCCGGCAGGTGACCTCGACCACGCTGGTGCGCACGCACAACCGGCTCGGCCGGACCTATCTTGCGCTAATCATGCCCTTCCACAAGCTCGTGGTCCGCAACATGATGGGACGGATCGTGGAGTCTGTCCGATGAACTGTGCGGGCCGATATTTGAACGAACACCCCGTGTTCAGCCCACCGGCCCTGGAGTCCAATTGTCGCCCGCGAGCGGACTGACTTTCACGTCAGGAATGACGCCGAGGTCCATGCTCGGATCGAAATGGCGCATCGTCCGTTCATTGAAGTCGATGATGCGGCCAGGTCTTAATGGCCCGACGTCGTTGATCTTGACGATGACCTTCTTGCCCACGGCCTCGACGAGAGCATATTTCGGCCTCGCGCCAAATCCGACTCCACCGAATTTCCGGCGCAAGCTCGTCTTGATGGCGGCGGTCCAGGCAGAGGGATCATAACGCTCGCCGGAGGCCGTCTGCGGACCGCCCTCCTCCTTGCCGGGCTTGAACGGATTGTACGTCGACGCCGCGCCCACGATCGCCTCGCCGGAGGCGGCATCGACGACGGCACTTGAGTGATCCCCACGCGTTTCACTTCGAGCAACGGCAACAGACAAGGCGAGCGTAACCAGGGCGCCGCAAATTGCGGCGCTCGAGCGGAAGAGCATCATGAGTCCTGTGATTTTTTAGATTGTCCGGTTCCAGAACCGCACACGTGGTCAAGCGAACGCAGCAGCGCTCATGAACTTGCCGATCGTTTTGCGGATTCGAGCCAACCCCTGGCTACGGAACCGTTGTGAGAACCGAGGTGGCCTCACGTCGTGTTTAGCTTCTCGCCGATTAAAACAGAGAATGCGTCAGCAACATGACCCGATGGAACCTCGTGCGTGGAGCGACTCAGAGCCGCAGACCGCCGATCACCGCCGCGCTTCGCACACGCGCATTACTGTCGAAAGCCGACGTTGACGACGACGCGTCCGAACTCACTCCGCAAGGCGTGCGGTTTTATCTGTCGAGGCCTCCGACCATTCGCCGACGACGCGATCGAGGTCGCCGAGATTCTGGTGCATCTGCTCCAGGGAGAAGCCGAGCGCGAAGAAGCGCTCGGCGGTGTCGCTGGGGTGACCGCGGATCAGGCCATCCTGACGGACGGACGCGACCGCCTCGGCGTAGTGCTGGAGCGCGACATGGACGGGATGGATCGGCGGCGCGCCGGCGCCCTCGCGCAAGGCGCCAGCGGCCGAGCGGAGGAAGCGGGCGATCACGGTCGACACTTCCGACAGGGGCGCTGCCAGCCGCAATTGCACTTCCACCGGCAGCGGCACCACCGTGGCGCGGCCGATCATCACGACGTCATGGCGCAGCCGCAGGATCGTTCGCAGCAACGGGCCGGTGTCCGGACCGCTCGACAGCCGCGCCGCGCGCTCACGCTCGGCTTCGGAGCCGATCGCATTCAGATTGACCATCGCGGTGCCGATGCCGTCCTGGATCCGGTGCAGCGCGTCGTTGTCGCGACCGCGCGTGAGGCCTGCCAGCAGCTCGGCGAGGGCATCGGCGATCAATTCGAGCAGAACCGCCGCGCTGGCGCGGATCTGCCGCACCGCGCGCGAGGGCAGCACCAGGAAGGAGACCAGCAATCCCGTGACGGCACCGACACCGACCTCGCTGACCCGATCGATCGCCGAGGTCAGGGGATCGGCATGATGCAGGGTCGGAACCAGGAGCACGATCACGGCGGTGACCGTGGCGGCGCTGAGGCTCGGATTGATCGCGGCGATGAAGGCGAGCGGAGCGACGGAGAGGACCAGCAGGCCGAGCAGGCCCGCCTCGCTGGAATAGGGAAGCAGGATGGCGATGGCGCCGCCATAGAGGGCTCCACCGATGGTGCCGAGCATGTAGTCGCGCGTCGCCTTCAGCGAGCGGCCGACGCTCATCTGGGTCACGATCAGCGAGGTCAGCACCGCCCAGAGCGGCAGCAGCAGATGCAGCGCGGTCGCGATCGCATAGGCCGCGGTCGCGGCGACGGTGACCCGGATCGCCAGCCCCAATTGCGTCCGCCGCGCGCGAATCCGGTCGAACAGCTGCCTTGCGCGCGTCATGCGGAATATCCCGATCCTTTTCGCCTAAGCAAAAGCATGGCTGATCCCCGCACCCGCAAGGCCGCTTGAAAGGCCAAATCAGCCCGCCTAACTTGCGCGCCAAATCGAGGAAACACGATGGCTCACGAAACCGCAACGCTCGCCGCCTATGTCTACAATCTGAAATACCAGGATATTCCGGCGGAGGTGCTGGAGCGCGCCAAGGTCCTGACGCTGGACTTCCTCGGCAGCGCGATCAGGGCACGGCGCGAGGCGGAATCGACCCCGTCGATGCTGAAGATGCTGGAGGCGCTGGCGCTCGACGCCAAGGGCGAATCCACCGTGTTCGGCGATACCAAGACCTGGACGCCGGCGGTCGCGGCGCTGCTTAACGGCGCGCTCGGACATTCGCTCGATTTCGACGACACCCATGCCGATTCCTCGCTGCATCCGAGCGCACCGGTGGTGCCGGCCGCCTTCGCCGTCGGCGAGATGGTCGGCGCCTCCGGGCGCGACGTGCTGACGGCGATCGTCGCCGGTTACGAGGTATGCTGCCGGCTCGGCAACGCGCTCGATCCGACCTCGCATTACGCGCGCGGCTTCCACCCGACCGCGACCGCCGGCACCTATGGCGCCGCCGCGGCGGCCGGCAAGCTGTTCGGCCTGAGCGAGAAGCAGCTGATTGCAGCATTCGGCGTCTCCGGCAGCCAGGCCGCGGGCTCGCTGCAATTCCTGGTCAACGGCGCCTGGAACAAGCGCTACCAGGTCGGCGCCGCCGCGATGAACGGCGTGATCGCCGCGACATTGGCGCGCAACGATTTCGTCGGTGCGACCGAGTCGGTCGAAGGCAAGCACGGCCTGCTCGCCGGCTATACCGACGATGCGCATCCGGACAAGGCGGTGGCCGAGCTCGGCAAGACCTATGAAACGATGAAGATCGGCGTGAAGCCCTATCCGAGCTGCCGCTACACCCATGCCGCGATCGACGCGCTCATCGCGATGCGGCGCGAGCACAATCTGACGCCGGAGCAGGTCAAGCGCGTCGAGATCGGCCTACACCGCAACGGCATCACGCTGACCGGCGACGCCGCGACCAAGCGGCACCCGCGCTCGATCGTCGGCGGCCAGTTCTCGATGTTCTTCACCGGCGCGCTCGCACTCGACCAGGGTTCATTCGGCTGGGACGATTACAACCGGCTCGGCGATGCCGCCATCGACGCGCTCGCCGACAAGTTCGACGTGGTGCAGGATGACCGGCTCGAGATCGGCCGCACCCATCCCTTCGGCGCGCGCGTAAGCATCACCACGGACGACGGCGTGCACGAGCGGCTCTACGCCGATCCCTCCGGCGAGCCGACCTCGTTCCCGGATACGCAGGCGATGCAGCAGAAGTTTTTGACGCTGGCCCGTCCCGTGCTGAACGCGCGCGCGGAGAAGTTCGCGGATGCGATCATGACCCTGGAGCGGTTCGACCGCGTGGCGCAGGCGACGGAATTGGGGAGGTAAGAGCTAGAGCCGCAGCCGCTTCTTACCCTCCCCTGGAGGGGGAGGGTCGGCACGCGATCGAGCGAAGCGAGATTGCGTGACGGGGTGGGGTGATCTCTCCACTCGGGCACTGTTCGTCGCTGAGAGACCGTCACCCCACCCCGCTCGCGCTGCGCGCGATCGACCCTCCCCCCAGGGGAGGGTAAGAGGCGTCTTAATCCTCTCCCGCCAGCTTCCCCTTCTCGCGCGTTGCTGCCACGACATCCCGCACCAACTCGAACACGCCGTCGGCTTGCGGCGGTGCGTTTGGGGAACGTCCGAGCCGCACGATCACCAGCTGCTCCGACGGGACCACGATCGCGTACTGCCCGATCGTGCCCTTGGCGAAGAAGGCATCGCGCGGCCAGCCGTGCTCCACGCGAAAATTTGCGCCAAAGCTGTCGCCGCGGTTGGTCCAGAAACCGGCGCCGATGCCGACCCAGGCATTCGGCGTGGCCGTCGCCGAATAGTTCACCCACCCTTCCGGCAGGATGCGCTTGCCGCCGGCGACGCCGTCATTGAGATAGAGCTGGCCGAAGCGCGCCCAGTCGCGGGCGGAGGCGAGCATCTCGCTCGACCCTTCGATCGTGCCGGCGCCGTCGAGCTGGAGCACCACATTCCGCATGCCGAGCGGGGCGAACAATTCGCGGCGCGCAAAGCGCAGCGCGTCTTGCGGTGTGCCGCCGGCCGCATCACGGATCAGACGCGAGAGAATGAGGGTGTTGCCGTCGTGATAATTCCATGCGGTGCCGGGCGCGGTTGCGAGCGGCATGCTTTCGGCATAGGCGGCCATGTCCTTCTCGGCGAATTTCATCCGGTTGACCGGCTCGAAGGCGGAGCCGAGCGAGGCCTGCAGCGAGCTGCCGAGCGCAAGGCCCGCGGTGTGGCGCAGCAGCTGATCGACATTGATGGCATGGCGCGGATCGTCGGGATCTTTCCAGGCGGCGACCGGTGCGGGGCCGTCGAGCTTCAGCTTGCCCTGGCGCACCAGCACGCCGATCAGCGCCGAGACCACCGACTTGGTCATGGAGAAGCCGAGCAGCGGCGTCTCGGGGCCGATGCCGTCGGCGTAGCGTTCGGCGACGACGCGGCCGGCCTTCATCACGACGATGGCGCGGGTGCGGCGGTAAGGCGGTTGAGCGGGCTCGGCGAAGGCCCGGTCGAGCGCGGCGCCGAGCTCGGGGCTCTGCGGCGGCACGATCGGGGGGCCGGCGATCGCGGGAAGCAACGCGGGCCGCTTGTCGTCAGGCAGCGGCTCGACGGAGGCAATGCCAGCGCCGTGCTCGAGCGTGCAGCCGAGGCCCTCGCGATACATGGCGTGGCTGCGGCCGAGGCCGAACAGCGTCACCGTGACATCCTTGCGGACGCGGTCGACCCTGTACTCCATCGCCCAGTCGATCAGACTCGCTCCTGGCATGGCATCCATGGTCTCGGCGAAGTTGCGCCTGGGATCGAGGCCGGAGACGAACGTCTCGGCGCACAGGATATCGGCGACGAAGCCGGTCGCGACCTTCGGCACGTCGCGAGCCCGGGCCGCGCCGAGCGCGAGGCCGGCTGCGGCGATCGCGGAGGCAATGAGGAGGATCTTGCGGCGGCGGGTCACGGGCGTTCTCCGGCTGGGGCGTATGCCGGGGAGGAAGCGGGATGCGGATGGGGGATGCTCGCCGGATTTGGAAAAGGGGTTGGTTGAAATCGGGGCGGGCTGGCCGATTTTGGAATAAGCGAGCTATTTCAGAGTGATACGAAAGTGAGACAGCGATGGGTCTGCTCTCTCTCCCCGTTCTTACGGGGCCGCGACGAGCTTCGCTCGCGCTGAGAGGGTTGGGGTGAGGGGCTCTCTCCCCAGACGAGTTCGTCGTGAGACCTGTTCCCCCTCACCCGGATCGCAAGAGCGATCCGACCTCTCCCCGCAAGCGGGGAGAGGTAAAGAAGGATCACGCCGCACTCGTCTTCAACCGCCGGTACTCGGTCGGCGTCACGCCTGTCACCGCCTTGAAGGCGCGGTTGAATGGTCCCAGCGACTGGAAGCCGGCGTCCATGGCGATGGTGATGACGGGGACCTCGGCCTGGGAGGGATCGGCGAGCGCGGCCTTGGCTTCCTCGATGCGGTGGTTGTTCAGGAATACATTGAAATTGCGATAGCCGAGCCGCTGGTTGATCAGCCGGCGCAGCCTGTATTCGGGAATCTTCAGCCGGCCCGCCAGCACACCGATGGTGATGTTCTCCTGGCGATAGATCCGCTCGTCCGCCATCAGGCGCATCAGGGCATCGATGAGTTTCTTGTCGGAGTCCTCGGCCAAAGGCTGGATCGGCGCGATCGCCGGTGCGGGCTCTGGCCCAATCGGAAACAGATCGGCGCCATCGACGCGCAACATGGCGTAGGCGATCGCGGCAACGATGCAGGCGAGCACGCCGGTATTGATCGTGTCGGCGACATCGCCCACGCTGAAGGCAACGAGGATCTGGAGCAGCGCATTCGACCCGCCATAGAGTGCGGCGGCGCAGACGATGACGACGCGCAGGCGGCGGCGGCGCTCGACCAGATCGGCGGACCACGATCCGATCGTCTGCGCCACCGCGAGCGCGATGAAGCCGAGCACGATCAGGTTCACTGCCGTCACGGAGAACCGCGCGTTGCCGCCCGGCGCGATCCAGAGACACCCGACCAAGCTGAAGGCGGTCACCGCGGCCCAGATCAAACCATGCCACCAGCGTAGCCCAAAGTCGTCGTCGAACAGCGCGCGCGTGAACAGCCAGAACACGACGATGTTGCCGGTCGACAGTGCAATCAGCGGCGCGTGCCAGATCGGAACGGGCGACGACACGCCGATGGAATAGCTCGCGGCATGCGCCGCCGAGCCTAACGCGAAGACGGCGCCGAGGCGGGCTGCCAGCACATGACGGAGGCCGGAGACAAGCGAGGCCGCGAGCACAAGCAGCAGCGCGACGCTGGCAGCGCGGAAGGCGAGCTCGGTTGCGGTAAGGGTCATCGGCTGGGTCGAACGGTCGCAGTTGAAGGCAGCCGAACATCGTTCGTCAGGCTCGCTTTTTCAAGGTCCATCCGCATGCAAGGGCTAGCGGCGGCATCCACAGCTGTCATCGCCCGGCTTGACCGGGCGATCCAGTACTCCGAGACGGCAGCGGTTGAATCGATGGGCTGCGGCGTACTGGATGCCCCGGTCAAGCCGGGGCATGACAGCGGAGTATGTAGGCTATCGCAGCTGCGACGTCGGGCGCTCGCTTTGTCGCGACGCTGATGTGAAAGTCTGCTACCGTCGCGTCCAACAAAGCCAAAAGGAGTCCACTCATGAGCTGGCAGCCCTCGAACGATCCCGTGCTCGGCGATCCCATGTCCTGCGATGCGCTCGATCTCGTCATCGTGCCGCGCACACGCGATCTCGGTGACGGGTTCGCGGTGCGGCGGGCGTTGCCGCACGGCAAGCGGCAGATGGTCGGGCCGTTCATCTTCTTCGACCATTTCGGACCGGTGCAGTTCGTCTCCGGCAAGGGCATGGACGTGCGGCCGCATCCACATATCGGGCTCGCCACCGTCACCTATCTGTTCGACGGCGCAATCATGCATCGCGACAGCGAGGGCAACGTCCAGGAGATCGCGCCGGGCGCGATGAACCTGATGACGGCCGGGCGCGGCATCGCGCATTCCGAGCGCACGCCGGACGCGCAGCGCGCCTCGGGACAGAAGATGCTCGGCCTGCAAAGCTGGATCGCGCTGCCGGCGGGCTCCGAAGAGATCGCGCCGTCGTTCCAGCATTATGCGGCAGGCGATTTGCCGATGATTTCCGAGCGCGACTTCACCGCGCGGGTGATCGCGGGCTCCGCCCTCGGCATCACCTCGCCGGTGTCGATGGTCTCGCCCTGGTTCTACACCGAGGTCACGGCGGTGGCAGGCGCGAGCGTGCCGCTGGATCCGGACCATGAGGAGCGCGCGATCTATGTCGTCGACGGCGAGGTCGAGATCGCGAACGAGCGCTACGAAGGGCCGCGCCTGCTGATCTTCCGGCCCGGCGACCGCATCACCGTGAAAGCCCTGAAGGCCACGCGAATGATGTTTCTCGGCGGCGATGCGCTGGAGGGCCCGCGCCACATCTGGTGGAATTTCGTCTCCTCCAGCAAGGAGCGGATCGAGCAGGCCAAGCAGGACTGGAAAACCGGCCGCTTCGCCGCAGTTCCGCAGGAACACGAGTTCATTCCGCTGCCGGAATAGGCTAATCCGGTGTCCGGCCGCACAACGAATGCGGCTGGATTCCCTGTGCGAAGGCTTTGCCGATGACCACCATGCTCTCCAGCGACCTGCCGCTTGCCAAGATCGGACGCGGCAAGGTGCGCGATATCTACGCTGTCGACGACGACCGCCTGCTGCTCGTCACCACCGACCGCATCAGCGCCTTCGACGTGGTGATGGGCGAGACCATCCCGATGAAGGGCGCAGTGCTGACGCAGATCAGCGCGTGGTGGTTCAATGAGCTCGAAGGCGTGGTGCCGCATCACATGATCAGCGCCGACACCGACGCGATCGTCGCGGCCGTGCCGGCGTTGAAACCGCACCGCGCCGAGATCCTCGGCCGCGCCATGCTGTGCAAGCGCACCACCGTGTTTCCGATCGAATGCGTGATCCGCGGCTATCTCTCAGGCTCCGCCTGGAAGGAATATACCGCGAGCGGCACGCTGGCCGGCGAGAAGCTGAAGGCCGGCCTCGTCGAGAGCGAGAAGCTGGAGCCGGCGATCTTCAGCCCGGCGACCAAGGCCGAGAGCGGCCATGACGAGAACATCACTATCGCCAAGATGCGCACCGTGGTCGGCGACGAGGTCGCTTACACGCTGGAGAGCATGACGCGCGCGATCTACACGCTCGGGGAGGAGCTCGCCCGCGAGCAGGGCATCATCATCGCCGACACCAAGTTCGAGTTCGGCCGCGACAAGAACGGCCGCATCATCTTGATCGACGAAGTCATGACGCCGGACTCGTCGCGCTTCTGGGCGGTGGACGCCTACAAGCCGGGTCAGCCGCAGGCGAGCTTCGACAAGCAGCCCTTGCGCGACTATCTCGACGTCGAACGCCGCGCCGGCCGCTGGAACGGCGACGCCCCGCCGCCGCCGCTGCCGGCCAGCGTGGTGGACGCGACCAGCAAGCGGTACCTGGAAGCGTATCGGCGCGTGACGGGGACAGAGCTGAAGATTTAGGCCCGGCTGTTACCGCAGCTCCGTCATTGCGAGCGCAGCGAAGCAATCCAAAGTCTTCCGTGGAGGGATTCTGGATTGCTTCGCTCCGCTCGCAATGACGTGGAGAGGCCGGGAGCCCCTCTCCACCATTTCTGCCTGCCTCGCGTTCGCGAAGAGGACGGCGGCTCTCACACCCCCGCCATCATCACGTATTTGATCTCGACATATTCTTCCATGCCGTGACGCGAGCCTTCGCGGCCCAGGCCGCTTTCCTTGACGCCGCCGAAGGGCGCGACCTCGGTGGTGATGAGGCCGGTGTTGACGCCGACCATGCCCGATTCCAGCGCCTCGGCGACACGCCAGACCCGGCCGATATCGCGGGAGTAGAAGTACGAGGCGAGGCCGAAGGGCGAGGCGTTGCACATCGCGATGACGTCCGCCTCGTCCTTGAAGCGGATCACGGGTGCGAGGGGGCCGAAGGTCTCCTCCTGCGACACCAGCGAGTCAGGCTTGACGTCGGCCAGCACCGTCGGCTCGAAGAAGGAGCGGCCGAGCTCGCTGCGCTTGCCGCCGGTGACGACCTTGGCGCCGCGCTTGACGGCATCGGCAATGTGGCGCTCGACCTTGTCGACCGCCTTCATGTTGATCAGGGGCCCCTGCGTCACTCCGCTCTCGGTGCCGTCGCCGATCTTCATCGCGGCGACCTTCTTCGACAGCTTCTGCACGAACTCGTCGTAGATCTTGTCCTGGGCGTAGATGCGGTTGGCGCAGACGCAGGTCTGGCCCATGTTGCGGTATTTCGAGACGATGGCGCCTTCGACCGCGGCGTCGATGTCGGCGTCGTCGAACACCACGAACGGCGCGTTACCGCCGAGCTCGAGGCCGAGCCGCTTCACGCCGACCGAGGCCTGCTGGTAGAGGATCTTGCCGACGGCGGTCGAGCCGGTGAAGCCGACGAAACGCACGGCCGGATGCTCGCACAGCACCTTGCCGATCGGCGGCGCATCGCCCGTGATGATGTTGAGCACGCCCTTGGGGACGCCGGCCCGCTCGGCGAGCACGGCCAGCGCCAGCGCCGACAGCGGCGTCTCGTTGGCGGGTTTGAGCACCACCGTGCAGCCGGCCGCCAGCGCCGGCGACACTTTGCGCGTGATCATCGAGTTCGGGAAATTCCACGGCGTGATCGCACCGCAGACGCCGATCGGCTGCTTGATGGCGAGCAGGCGCGCATCGGCGCGCTGGGTCGGGATGGTCTCGCCATAGACGCGCCTCGCTTCCTCGGCGAAGAACTCGATATAGGCCGCGCCGATATCGACCTCGCCGAGCGCCTCGGTGAGCGGCTTGCCCTGCTCGGAGGTGAGGATCAGCGCGAGGTCCTCGCGATTGGCCGTGATCAGCTCGAACCATTTACGCAGGATGTTGGAGCGCTGCTTGGCGGTGTGCTTTGCCCAGGCCGGAAAGGCGCGCTCGGCGGCTTCAACCGCCCGGGTGGTGTCGTCGGCACCAAGCTGCGGCACCTTTGCGAGCTCGACGCCGGTGGCGGGATTGTTGACGGCGAAGACCGGCGTGCCGACCCAGGCGCCGTCGATGTAGCAGGCCTCCTTCAGCAGCGAGGGGTCCTTCAACCGGTCGCGCAGAGTGGCGGTGGCTTGCGGGGCGCGTGCGGCGGCGGTCGGTGTCATGGCGTTTCTCCCTGGGCGATCGGATCGGCCCGGAATATAGGAGCAAGCGATGCGCAATGCACCGCCCGGCAACGCACATCTGCTGGGAGTTAAGCTGAGGGCCGCTGGTCCTTCACCTCTCCCCGGCGGGGAGAGGTGAAGCACCACCGCCGCGGAAGGATCAGGCCGCGCCGCTCATATAGGTCTCGCGGCGTCCGATCATGCGTTCGGCCGCGGCCTTGGCGTCCGCCTTCGTGGAGGTCGCGCAGGTCCGGTATTCCAGATCGGGAACGTGGGAGGTGTCGCGACGGCCGAACCACGACTTCGAGCCGACCGGCAGCAGCGCCAGCGCCTGCGCCAGATTGTCGACGGCGCCGAAGGAATAGAGCGCGCCGGTGCCGGCGATGCGGACCTCGTAAATGCCGGGCGAAATCGGCGCCTCCAGATTCTCGCCCCGTCCGGCACGGGGATAGCGTTTCCATTCGCTCCAGGTCGAAATCATCTGAGGTCCCCCTCGCCGCCCATCCACGGCCGGCACATTTGCATCAAGTCTTAACGGCTCGTCGATCGGGCCGGGTGCTGAACGCGGCAGCTCACGAAATGTTTCAGGGGTTCGAAAACCACGAAGCATATCGCGAGAAACCCATCCAAGGTGAGGCGAGACACGTCGATCCACCGCAGATTGTAAAAGAGCGTACGCGCTCAGCCTCGTTGTCGTCCTGCGTTGGATCAAGACCGTCAAGTCACGACATCGCGACCGGTGCAGGTACATAGATGGCGCTTGCCGCGCCGGAGATCCGGGAAGACAATCGATCACTTCCAACAATAATCAAACCCGAGGAAACGCCATGCAAAGCCAAGCCCAGATCGATGAGATTCTGCGTCAGAAGAGCGAGACCAAGGAGATTCCGGGCGTCGTCGCCATCGCGGCCAGCGGTCAAGACGTGCTGTATCAGGGTGCGTTCGGCAAGCGCGATCTGTCCAAGCCCGATCCGATGACCGCCGACAGCGTGTTCTGGATCGCATCGATGACGAAGGCGGTGACCACAGCGGGCGCCATGCAGCTGGTCGAGCAGGGCAGGCTGTCGCTGGATGCGCCGATCGGCAATGTTTTGCCGGAGCTCGCCAATCCGCAGGTGCTCGAAGGTTTTGACGCCAATGGCGAGGCGAAGCTGCGCCCGGCCAAGGGGCCGATCACGCTGCGCCAGCTCATGACCCACACCGCCGGCTTCTGCTACAACATGTGGAACGGCGATCTCGCGGTCTATCTGGACAAGAACGGCATTCCCGCCATCACCACCTGCCAGAACGCGGCATTGAAGACGCCGATCATGTCCGACCCCGGCACGCGCTGGGAGTACGGCACCAACATCGATTTCGTCGGCAAGGCCGTGGAGGCCGCCAGCGGCAAGCGGCTCGACGCGTACCTGCGCGACAATCTGTTCGCGCCGCTCGGCATGCGCGACACCGCTTTCAAGATCACCGACGACATGCGCAAGCGCCTGGTCGGCATGCATGCGCGCGGCGAGGACGGCCAGCTCGCAGCGATCCCGTTCGAGCTGGAGCAGGAGCCGGAATTCCACATGGGCGGCGGCGGCCTCTACTCGACCGCGTCCGACTACATCAAGTTCACCCAGATGATCCTCAACAAGGGCCGCGGCAACGGCAACCAGGTGCTGAAAGCCGAGACGGTCGCCATGATGAGCCAGAACCAGATGGGCGATCTCAACATGACCAAGATGACGACGGCGGCGCCGATGTACACCAACGACGTCGATCTCTATCCGGAGCAGGTGAAGAAGTGGGGCCTCAGCTTCATGATCAACACCGCCAAGACCGCCGAGGGCCGCAGCGCCGGCAGCCTCGCCTGGGCGGGCCTCGCCAACACCTATTACTGGATCGACCCGGCGCGAGACGTCACCGGCGTCATCCTGATGCAGCTGCTGCCGTTCGCGGACGCGAAATGCCTGGAGGCGTTCGCAGGCTTTGAGCGCGGCGTTTATGCCGGGCTCGATGCTGCCGGAAGCGGACAGAAGGCGGCGTAAGGGGCTGAGTGCTCTCGCCACGCGGCATGGCCGGGCTCGGCCTGGCCATGCCGACCGAAGAGGATCAAGCTGCTCATTCCATGACGAAAGGATTTTGACGTGTCGGACAGGGCGGACAGCTACGTTTGCGGCATCTCGGACGCGCCGCTGCTCGGCGACACGATCGGCCGGAGTCTCGACCATGCCGCGCGGCGCTGGGGCGACCGCGAGGCGCTGGTCTCGCCCAGCCACGGCGTGCGATGGACCTGGTCGGAATTCGCCGAACGGGTTGATGCGCTCGCGGCCGGCTTTCTTGCGCTCGGGCTCGAGCGGGGCCAGCGGATCGGCATCTGGTCGCTGAACCGGCCGGAATGGACGCTGACCCAGTTCGCCGCCGCCAAGGCCGGCCTGATCCTGGTGACGATCAATCCTGCCTATCGCCTGAGCGAGCTGGAATTTGCCCTCCGCAAGGTCGGCTGCGCGGCGATCGTCACCGCGACGGCGTTCAAGACCAGCAATTACATGGAGATGCTCAACACGCTGTTGCCGGAGCTGTCATCCGCCAAGCCCGGACAGCTGCATGCGGCACGGCTGCCGGCCCTCCGCAATGTCATCCAGATCGGCGGCCCGGCCGCACCCGGCACGATTGCCTTCGACGAGGTCGCGCGCATGGGCGGCGACCGACACCGTCAGCAATTGGCCGCGCTCGGCCAGGAACTGCAGTTCGACGATCCCGTCAACATCCAGTTCACCAGCGGCACGACCGGATCACCCAAGGGCGTGACGCTGACCCACCACAACATCCTCAACAACGGCTATTTCGTCGGCCGCGCAATGCGCCTTACCGAGCAGGACCGCATCTGCATTCCGGTGCCGCTCTATCATTGTTTCGGCATGGTGATGGGCAACCTCGCCTCTGTGACGCTCGGCGCTGCAATGGTCTATCCCGGCGAGGGTTTTGACCCGCTCACGACGCTGCGCACGATCGAACAGGAGAGCTGCACCGCGCTCTACGGCGTGCCGACCATGTTCATCGCCGAACTCGATCACCCCGAATTCTCCAGCTTCGACCTGACATCGCTGCGGACCGGCATCATGGCCGGCGCGCCCTGCCCGATCGAGGTGATGAAGCGCGTCAACACCGAGATGAACATGCGTGAGGTCACCATCGCCTACGGCATGACCGAGACCAGCCCCGTCAGCTTCCAGAGCGCGGTGGACGATCCGCTGGAGCGCCGCGTCTCCACCGTCGGGCGAATCCATCCGCATGTCGAGGTCAAGGTCGTCGATCTCGAGGGCAGGATCGTCAAACGCGGCGAACGCGGCGAGCTGTGCACCCGCGGCTACAGCATCATGCTGGGCTATTGGGACGAGAAGGAGAAGACCGCCGACGTGCTCGACGCGAACGGCTGGATGCACACCGGCGATCTCGCCACCATCGACGACGAGGGCTATTGCAACATCGTCGGCCGCATCAAGGACATGGTGATCCGCGGCGGCGAAAACCTCTATCCGCGCGAGATCGAGGAGTTTCTGTATCGTCACCCCAAGATCCAGGACGTGCAGATCTTTGGCGTCGCCGATACCCGCTACGGCGAAGAGCTCTGCGCCTGGATACGCGTCAGAACGGGCGAGCAACTGACGGCTGAGGAAGTACGCGCCTTCTGCGAAGGCCAGATCGCCCACAACAAGATTCCGCGCTACGTCGAGTTCGTCGACGAGTTTCCGATGACCGTAACCGGAAAGATCCAGAAATTCCTGATGCGCGAGGCAGTCGAGCAGCGGCTGGGATTGAAGGCGGCGAAGACGGCCTGAGTTGTCGAACACTCGCGCAACACTGACGGTGTCATTCCCCGCGGAAGCGGGGAATCCAGTACGCCGCGGCTTTTTCGTAACCCGCTGATGCTTCCGGAATACTGGATCGCCCGCCTTCGCGGGCGATGACACCGGAGAATGAGGATCGCAATGACGGAGTGAGAGCGGGACCTTAACCTGTCAACCCGCGCTGCTCGGCCAGCTCCTTCAGCGACACCAGCGGGCGGGCGCCGATGTGCTGGATGACTTCGGCGGCGGCGAGCGCGCCGAGCTCGCCGCACTGCTTGTAGCCGAAGTTGCGCGCGAGGCCGTAGAGGAAGCCGGCGGCGAAGAGATCGCCGGCACCGGTGGTGTCGACCACCTTCTCGACCGGGAAGGCCGGCGCGGCGACCGCGTCTTCCGACGACACCACCATGCAGCCCTTCTCGCTGCGGGTCACTACACCGAGTTTGACGTCGTTGCGCAGCTGCTTCAGCGCGGTGTCGAAATCCGAGGTCATGTAGAGCGAGTGCAGTTCGGACTCGTTGGCGAACACGATGTCGACGGTGCCGCTCCGCATCAGCGAGAGAAACTCGTCGCGATAGCGATCAACGCAGAAGGAATCCGACAGCGTCAGCGCCACCTTGCGCTTGGCGTCATGGGCGATCTTGGCCGCCTTGACGAAGGCCTCCTTGGCGTTCTTGGGGTCCCAGAGATAGCCCTCGAGGTAGACGATGCCCGCGCCCGCAATCTCGGCCGGATCGATGTCGGCGGGCGACAGGTCCTGCGCCGCGCCGAGATAGGTGTTCATGGTGCGCTCGCCGTCGCCGGTGACCAGGATGTAGGAGCAGCCGGTGGCGGGGCCGTCCTTGGCAGCGGGCGTGTTGAAGGCGACGCCGGCGGCGCGAATGTCGTGCACGTAGAGCTTGCCGATCTGGTCGTCCTTGACCTTGCCGACATAGGCGGCGCGCGCCCCCAGGCTGCCGATACCGACGATGGTGTTGGCGGCCGAACCGCCCGAGACCTCGGTCGCCGGACCCATGTCCTTGTAGATGGCCGCCGCGCGCGCCTCGTCGATCAGCGACATGCTGCCCTTCGCCATGCCATGCTTGGCCAGAAAGGCCTCGTCGGTCCGAACCAGCACGTCGAACAGCGCGTTGCCGATGCCGAGAACGTCATATTTCACGTCAGCCATTCACCTTGATCCTGTTTGCCGGATTGCGATCTAACCGGAAATCCGCTTCCTGTCGGCCTGAAATCCAAGCTCGCGGCCTATCACGACCGGGCCTTGGCGGGCAAGCAACGGTATTTTCGAGAGCATGATCCGCTCCTTCCTGACCGTCTCGACGGGAACGCTGGCCTCGCGCCTGCTGGGTTTCGCCCGCGATTCCCTCATTGCGGCGCTGCTCGGCACTGGCGCGGTGGCGGACGCGTTTCTGGCGGCGTTCCAGCTCGTCAACGTGGTGCGGCGGCTGCTCAGCGAGGGCGCGCTGAACGCGGCGCTGATCCCAGCCTGGCTGCGGGTGCGGGACCGCGACGGGGTGGCGGAAGCCGCGGCGTTCGCCGGGCGCGTGCTCGGCACGGTCAGCGCGGCCCTGATCGCGAGCTCGATCCTGATCGCCTTGTTGATGCCGCTGATCATGACGGTCATCGCGCCGGGATTCCTCGGCAGTGGCACGCTCGATCTCGCGGTTCAGAACGCGCGGCTGATGCTGCCTTACCTCGCCTTCGCCGGTCCCGTCACCGTGCTGATGGGGCTTCTCAATGCGCAGGGGCGCTTCGCGCTGACGGCGTTCTCGCCACTGCTGTTCAACATTGCGCTGATCGCGGCGATCGTGATGCTGCTGGTCTGGCATGCAGACGCCGGCTTCGCCGCGTGGATCCTGGCGGCGACGGTCGGCCTGGCCGGCCTGCTGCAATTGCTGATGCTGCTGTCGCGGCGAAGCGCGCGCCTGGCGACACCGCTGCGCGCCAGTTTCGACAAGGAGATGCGCGGCTTCTTCGCCAAGGCGATCCCCGGCATGATCGCAAGCTCGGGGCCGCAATGGCTGATGGTGGCGGGTGCGATCATCGCGTCCGCAACGCCGTCCGCCGTGTCCTGGCTCTATTTCGCCAACCGCTTGATCGAGCTGCCGCTCGGCATCGTCGGCGTCGCCATGGGCACCGTGCTGGTGCCGGAGCTGACGCGCGCCGTCGCTAGCTCCGATCGCGACGCGGTGGCGCATGCCGAATCCCGCGCGCTCGAGCTTGCCGCCGGGCTGGCGCTGCCGGCCACCCTCGGCCTGATCGTGCTGGCCGAACCGATCGTGCGGCTGTTGTTCGAGCATGGCGCGTTCGGTGCGGAGGACAGCGCGGCCACCGCGCGCTCGCTGATGTGGCTGGCGCTGGGCCTGCCGGCTCATGTGCTGATCAAGGCGCTGTCGCCGGCGTTCTATGCCCGCAGCGACACGGTGACGCCGCTGCTCGCGACCGCCAAGGGCTTCGTGGTGACGGTCGTGCTCGCGATTCTGCTCGGCCATCTCCTTGGCGCGAGCGGTATCGCGGCTGGTATCGCGGCCGGCGCCTGGAGCAGCGCGCTCTCCTTGATCCGGAAGGGCACGGCCGCGTTCGGCTTCTCGATCGATGCGAGTGCCCGCACGCGATTGCCGCGGATCGTGCTGGCCGCGATCGCCATGGGCGCCCTGCTCTGGCTGACAACGGGTCTGGTGCCTGCCGGCGCCCATGGGCTCATCCACTTCATTGCGCTGGGTGTACAGATCGTGGCCGGGATCGCCGTCTACGGCTTGCTGCTGCAAACCGTCGGCGCCGCCTCCTGGCGTGAGGCGGTTAACGCGTTGAAACGGCCCGGCTAAACCGCGAGCCCGGCGAAAGACCCTTGACGGGGCAGCGCCGCTGTTGGAAACGACGGCCGAATACCTATGGGAAGGCTGACCATGCCATTCGTTGAACGGGTCTTTTCGGGCGTCCAGCCGACGGGCAATCTCCACCTCGGCAATTACCTCGGCGCCATCGTCAACTTCGTGAAGATGCAGGAAACCCACAATTGCATCTATTGCGTCGTCGACATGCACGCGATCACGCAAGGGGTGGACGTCTGGGGCGGGCCGGTCGAGCTCGCGCGCAACACCCGGGAGGTGACCGCCGCGTTCATCGCGGCCGGCATCGACCCGAAGAAGCACATCGTGTTCAACCAGAGCCAGGTCTCCGGCCATGCCGAGCTCGCCTGGATCTTCAACTGCGTTGCGCGCATGGGCTGGCTCGGCCGCATGACCCAGTTCAAGGAGAAGGCCGGCAAGGACCGCGAGAACGCCTCGGTCGGTCTATTCGACTATCCCGTGCTGATGGCCGCCGACATTCTGCTCTACCGCGCCACCCACGTTCCCGTGGGCGAGGACCAGAAGCAGCATCTCGAGCTTTCGCGCGACATCGCGCAGAAGTTCAACAACGACTTCGGCGACTCGATCCGCGCGCAGGGCGTCAATGACGGGCTGTTCTTCCCGCTGCCGGAACCCTTGATTACGGGTCCGGCGACGCGCGTGATGAGCCTGCGCGACGGCACCAAGAAGATGTCGAAGTCGGACGCCTCCGACAATTCGCGCATCAACCTCACCGACGATGCCGACACCATCGCGCAGAAGATCCGCAAGGCGAAGACCGATCCGGAGCCGCTGCCGACGGAAGAGAAAGGCCTGGAAGCGCGGCCCGAGGCCGACAATCTCGTCGGCATCTTCGCCGCGCTGTCCGGCCGCTCCAAGGCGGACGTGCTGCGCGAATTCGGCAACGGCCAGTTCTCCAGCTTCAAGAACGCGCTGGCAGAGCTGTGCGTGACAAAGCTCGCGCCGATCGCCGGCGAGATGAAGCGCCTCGTCGCCGACCCCGGCCATATCGACGCGATCCTGAACGAGGGATCCGATCGGGCGCGCGCGATCGCCGACGAGACCATGAAGCTCTCCAAGGACATCGTTGGCTTCATCCGCCGGCGCTAGGGCGCGCTTCACGATACCGGCTGGCGCCACGGCGCCGGCCGCTTCGCCCCTCCCAAACATCGCGGGAGTGTGGCAGCATGCTCCCCGTGCACAATCCGGGACATGCATGACCAGCAAGCGACTTTGCTACGAGCCGGGTCACAAGCCCAAATGCCTCGTCATCGTCGACGACAGCGCCGAATGGGATCGCGCCGTCTATTACGCAAGCCGCTGGGCGATCCGCGCCGGCGGCGGCGTGGTGATGCTGCGCATCATCGAGCCGGAGCAGCAGAGCCAGGAATGGTTGGGGGTGGCCGACATCATGCGCGCCGAAGCGCAGGAAGCCGCCGAGGCCGCACTCGACCGCGCCGCCGGGCGCGCCAACGGCATCGCTGCGATCACGCCGGAGCGGGTGATCCGCGAGGGCAGCGCGATGGAACAGCTGCTCGCAGTGATCGACGAGGACCCCGATATCGCCATGCTGGTGCTCGCCGCCAATCCTGGCGCGGAGGGGCCCGGACCCCTGGTCTCGCTGCTCGCAAATGCGCTCGGCACCTTCCCGGTGCCGGTGACGATTATCTCGGGCGCGCTGAGCGACGAAAGCGTGGATTCGCTGTCGTAGACGGCTCTGCCGGTGGGTTACTCGTCATGCCCGGGCTTGTCCCGGGCATCCACGTTCTTGGCACGACGAAGCAAAGCGTGGATGGCCGGGACAAGCCCGGCCATGACGACGAGAGAAGATTGCGTACCTTAACCCACTGAAATTGCACCGAAACGTCCAGCCTTCCCCTTGACCGTGCGTTCGCCGTCGCCATCTGCTAGGGGATAGAGCACGCGCCGGCCTTGAACCGGCGACGTCTGGAGAAAACCATGTTCATTCAAACCGAAGCAACCCCCAATCCCGCCACGCTGAAGTTCATTCCCGGCCGCGTCGTGGTCGACGGCAGCCCGATGGAATTTTCGAGCCGCGAATCGGCGGCGCGTTCGCCGCTCGCCGAAAAGCTGTTCGAGGTGCCCGGCGTCACCGGCGTGTTCTACGGATCGGACTTCATCACCGTGACGAAGGCGAGCGGTGAGTGGCAGCAGCTCAAGCCCGCGATTCTGGGGGCCATCATGGAGCACTACATGTCCGGCGCGCCGCTGCTCGCCGACGGCGAAGCGCACAGCGATGCCGATCTCGACGACGAGGACGAGTTCTTCGATGAAGCCGACGCCGAGACCGTCGACATGATCAAGGACCTGATCGAGACCCGGGTGCGGCCGGCCGTCGCCAATGACGGCGGCGACATCACCTTCCGCGGCTTCAAGGACGGTATCGTCTATCTCAACATGAAGGGCGCCTGCTCCGGCTGCCCGTCATCGACGGCGACGCTCCAGCACGGCATCCAGAACCTGCTCAAGCACTTCGTGCCTGACGTGGTCGAAGTCCGGCCTATGTAAGCCCCTTACGCCGCCTTCTGCTTGGCGGTGATCAGCTTGCGGTTGATCAAGACTTCCGCGATCTGAATCGCATTGAGGGCGGCGCCTTTACGCAGATTGTCCGACACGCACCAGAGCACGAGGCCGTTCTCCACCGTCGCGTCCTCGCGGATGCGGCTGATGTAAGTCGCGTCCTCGCCGGCCGCTTCATAGGGCGTGGCGTAGCCGCCGGGCTCCTGCTTGTCGATGACGAGGCAGCCCGGCGCCTTGCGCAGGATCTCGCGGGCTTCATCGGCGGTGATCGGATTCTCGAACTCGATGTTGACGGCCTCGGAATGGCCGACGAACACGGGCACGCGCACGCAGGTGGCGGACAGCTTGATCTTGGGATCCAGGATCTTCTTGGTCTCCGCCATCATCTTCCACTCTTCCTTGGTGTAGCCGTCCTCCATGAAGACGTCGATGTGGGGGATGACGTTGAAGGCGATGCGCTTGGGGAATTTCTTCGCGACCAGCTCGTCGTTGGTGTAGACGGCCTTGGTCTGCGAGAACAATTCGTCCATCGCGTCCTTGCCGGCGCCCGACACCGACTGATAGGTCGAGACCACGACGCGCTTGATCGTCGCCTTCTCGTGCAGCGGCTTGAGCGCCACCACGAGCTGTGCGGTCGAGCAGTTCGGGTTGGCGATGATGTTCTTCTTCTTGAAGCCTTCGGTCGCGGCCGCATTCACCTCGGGCACGATCAGCGGCACGTCCGGATCCATGCGCCAGGCCGAGGAATTGTCGATCACCACAGCGCCGGCGGCGCCGATCTTCGGCGACCATTCCTTCGACACCGACCCACCCGCCGACATCAGGCAGATGTCGACGTCGGAGAAGTCGTAGTGCTCGAGCGCTTTGACCTTCAGGGTGCGGTCGCCATAGGAGACTTCGACACCGACGCTGCGGCGCGACGCCAGGGCCACGACCTCGTCCGCGGGGAATTTGCGCTCATCCAGGATGTTGAGCATTTCCCGACCGACATTGCCGGTCGCGCCGACGACTGCGACTTTGTAACCCATCGTTCACTCTCCGATGAAAAAGCACGTTCCCGAAGCTGACGCTTAAACAGGAAGAGCAGCGCTTCTATGCGAGAACCGGCCTCAAGACAACGTTAAGACCATGCCTTAGGGACGTGGATGCAGTCGCCTGAGGCCAGCACGGCCGTTAGCCCTACCCAGATCCAGCTGACGCTCTTGGCCGTCGCCGACGAGATCGTCGGCACGCTGGCGCATCTGGTCGCCTATGTAGGGGCGCTCGCCCTGTTTGCCATCCTCGCCCTCGCAGGACTGGGACAGCTGCCCGACCTGCGTGGCGATGGTCCGAGGGACAGACCGGACTGGAGCATCGCCCACCGCTCGCATCCGGCCTTCGCCGTCAGCCGGATCGATTCATCAGAAAAAACAGCGTCTTACATCATCTTTCGGCATCCCGAAGGCGGCCGCAGGGACGTGCTGCGCTGGACCGATATGGCGGACAAGCCGGTGGCCGAGCTCGAAATCTACCGCCAAGGCGCCGAATTCGACGTGACACGGCCGGCGGCCGCGGGCTTGGCCGCTCGGATGGGTTTGAGTGCAGATGCCCCGCTCGAGCAGGCTGGCCTGATCGACAGCAAATTCGGCCCCGTCGCCCTGTTCCGGCCGGTCGGCGCGACAGAGGGGACGCGGGCCTGCCTCGGCTATCTCAAGCGCTACGAGGAGCCTGCCTTGCAAATCTCCGGCTTCTCTTGCCAGGGCGACAGCTTGCCCGCCCGGCGCGCGGCGATCGCCTGCACGCTGAACCGGCTGACGCTGCTGGCCTCGGGCAACGAGCCGAGGCTGGCGGAATTGTTCGCCCATGCCGAGCTCAGGCGCCGCGGCTGTGACCCCCAGGGCTCGCCGGACTGGCTGCTGGGCGCAGCGAACGCGCAATTGCGCGGAGCGCTTTGACTTGCATCAAGGATTCTGCATCAAGCTCAAGTGGCTGGTTTGCATGCAACTTTTGCCGGCGCGCACGATTATTCCGAGCTGGTGTGACCCAATTGACCTAGTTGCGTCCGCCCCGGCCGGGCTAGTATGGGGTGAAATCGACTGGCGGCCTGCCGCCTGAAGGGGACGTGATGAGCTTGAAATTTTCTGCCGCGAACAAACTGGCGACATTGCTTGCGGCGGGCGCCGCAATTGCCGTTGCGTTCGCGACCCCGACTTCCGCCGACACCAGGACCAAGCAGCGCTATGACGACCGCGGCCGGCCCTATTACGGCCCTGGTGGACCCAACACGGTCTACCAGCAGGGCCGCACGCGCCTCTATGTGAGCAAGCGCTCCTGGCTGGACGGCGGCACAGAGGTCAATCCGGGCGACCGCAAGTTCACCGACTATGCCTTCCCCCCGGCCGTGGGCTATCCGTCCTTCGCCCGCGAGAACCTCAACCGGCCGATCGACCGCCAGCCGCTCTCCCCGCCGCAGGATGTCGGCGGCTATCCGCAGAACTTCCCGCTGTACTGAGGCGGACAGCGATCCGAAGCAAAATGGCCGGGCTCACGCCCGGCCATTTTTGTTTTTCGCGAGATGCGTGCGCCTCACGCGTTGGCTGCCGGATCGTAGCGCCGGCAAAATTCTTCGATGGCCTCGGAGCGGAAATCACTGAGGCGCTCGAAGATCAGCGCATCCGGCCAATCCCACCAGGCGATGCGGCGCAGGCTTGCGGAAACGGTATCGTCAAAGCGCTTGCGGATGGGACGGGCGGGAACGCCACCGACGATGGTGTACGGCTCGACATCGCGGCTGACGACGGCGCCTGCGGCGATCACTGCGCCATCGCCGACGCTCACGCCCGGCAGCAGGATGGCGGCGTGGCCGATCCAGACGTCGTTGCCGACGATCACCCGGTCGCCGCGCCTACCTGCGAAGAAGTCGCGGTCGCGCGTCGCGCCCGCCTCGTAATATTCGGGGACGTAGGTGAAGCGGTGCTGCGAGGGACGGCCCATCGGGTGGTTTGGCGCACCGATCCGCACCGAGTTGGCGATCGCCGTGAACTTGCCGATCACGGCGTCGGCGACGTCGCAATTCTCGCCGAGATAGGAGTAGTCGCCGAGCGAAGCATATTCGATGCGCGTGTTCGCGAGCACCTCGCAGCGTCGCCCGATCTGCGCCTCGCGCAGGCGCACCGTCTCATGGATGACGGTTTCCGCGATCTTGGGGCGGGGTGTATCCATGAGGCGGCTCCGATGAAGACGCCGTAGGGTGGGCAAAGGCGCGCTTGCGCCGTGCCCACCATCTCTCGGCAATCGCGATAGAAGCGGTGGGCACGCTTACGCTTTGCCCACCCTACGATGGCGGTGCTTGTGGCTACGCGTGCAGCTTTTGCAATTCCTTCAGGATCGCTTCGCCCATCTGCGTGGTGGAAGCGGCCGTGGTGCCTTCCGACTTGATGTCGGCGGTGCGCAGGCCGCTGGCCAGCACGGCAGCGATTGCCTGGTCGACCTTGTCGGCGAGATCGCCCATGTCGAAGGAATAGCGCAACGCCATGCCGAAGGACGAGATCATCGCGATAGGATTGGCGAGGCCCTTGCCGGCAATATCGGGGGCCGAGCCGTGCACGGGCTCGTACAGCGCCTTGCGCTTCTTGGTCTTGACGTCGACCTCGCCGAGCGAGGCCGAGGGCAACATGCCGAGCGAACCCGTGAGCATCGCCGCGATGTCGGAGAGCATGTCGCCGAACAGATTGTCCGTCACGATGACGTCGAACTGCTTCGGCCATTTCACCAGCATCATGCCGCCGGAATCGGCGAGCTGATGCTCGAGCGTGACATCGGGGTATTCGCGCTTGTGGACCTGAGTCATGACCTCGTTCCAGAGCACGCCCGACTTCATGACGTTGCGCTTCTCCATCGACGTCACCTTGTTCTTGCGCTTCCGGGCAAGCTCGAAGGCGACGCGGCCGATGCGCTCGATCTCATAGGTATCGTAGACCTGGGTATCGATGGCGCGCTTCTGGCCGTTGCCGAGATCGGTGATGGTCTTGGGCTCGCCGAAATAGACGCCGCCGGTGAGCTCACGCACGATGACGATGTCGAGGCCCTCGATCGCCTCGCGCTTCAGGCTGGAAGCATCCGCGAGCGCCGGATAGCACACGGCGGGACGGAGGTTGGCGAACAGCGCGAGATCCTTGCGCAGGCGCAAGAGGCCGGCCTCCGGGCGCACCTCGTAAGGCACGGCATCCCATTTCGGGCCGCCGACCGCGCCGAAGATCACGGCGTCGGCGTCCTTGGCCTTGGCCATGTCGCCTTCGGAGATCGACACCTTGTGCGCATCATAGGCGGAGCCGCCGACGAGGCCGGTGTCGGTCTCGAACTTGGCGATCCCGGCCGAATTGAGCCAGTCGATCAACCGCTTCACCTCGCCCATCACCTCGGGGCCGATACCGTCGCCGGGAAGCAGCAGCAGTTTGTGGGTCGCCATGGTCGTGTCCTTTTCGATCCTCTCTCGTCATTCCGGGACGCGCCTCTTAGCGCGGGCCCGGAATCCATAGCCACCAGCCGGGGTTATGGATTCCGGGCTCGCGCTTCGCGCGCCCCGGAATGACGGCGCCGGAGTGCTAGAGCGGCGTTGCGCGCTTGGCAAGACACCATTGCCGGGGTGCGGCTGTGCAAGGCGGGCGGGGCCTGCCACACTGGGCAGGCCGGAGTACCCCTTGCACGCCCCTGACCGCCTGCCCTACGCGCGTCCCGCGCGGCTGATCCTGACGCTGTCGCTGGCCGCCACTGTCGGACTGGGCATCGGCCGCTTTGCCTATGCGCTGGTGTTGCCTGATATGCGGGAGGACCTCGGCTGGTCATACTCGGCGGCCGGTTTCATGAACACGATCAACGCCGTCGGCTATCTGGTGGGCGCGCTGGTGGCGTCCCGCCTGATCCGGCGCGTCGGCTGGGCCGCCGCGATCCGCGGCGGAACAATTGCCTGCGTCGCAGCGCTCGCCACCTGCGCGCTGACGGGGGATTTCGTCGCGCTGAGCCTGGCGCGCCTGGTGCTGGGCCTGGGCGCGGCGGCCGGCTTCGTCGCCGGCGGCGCACTCGCTGCCACCATCGCCCAGTCGCGGCCCGAACGGGCCAACTTCCTGCTCAGCCTGTTCTATGCCGGACCCGGCATCGGCATTCTGTCCTCGGGGCTGATCGCCCCGTTCACGCTGCAACATTTTGGGCCGGGCTCGTGGTGGATCGTGTGGTGGGCGCTGACGCTGCTGTCGGTCGCGATGACGATCCCGCTGTTCCTGATCCGCATCGAGAGCGGCGCGCGCTTCTCCGAAGGCGGTCATGCCTCGTTCGCGATCCTGCCGGTGCTGATTTATCTGGCCGGTTATTTCCTGTTCGGCGCCGGCTATATCGCCTACATGACCTTCATGATCGCCTATGTGCGCGACGGCGGCGGCGGGGCCGCGGCGCAGGCGGCGTTCTGGGGCCTGATCGGCCTATCCGCGTTCGTGACGCCCTGGGCCTGGCGCGGCGTGCTGGCGCTCGATCGCGGCGGACTTGCCACCGCCATCATCCTCGGCACCAACGCAGCTGGCGCAGCGCTGCCGATGATCGGGCATTCGCCGGCCTGGCTCGCGGTCTCCGCGATCGTGTTCGGCGTCGCCTTCTTCGCCGTGGTCGGCTCGACCACCGCCTTCGTCCGTTTCAACTATCCGCCAGAGGTGTGGCCGACCGCGATCGCGGCGATGACGATCTCGTTCGGCGTCGGCCAGACGCTCGGGCCGATCGTGGTCGGCGCGATTACGGATGCGCTGGGGAGCCTGAGTTACGCGCTGAATGTGTCGGCGGCGCTATTGGCGCTGGGCGCGGTGGCGGCGTTGTGCCAGAGGAAAGTGGGCCCGAAAGGCGAATAGCGAATAGCGAGTGGCGAATTGAGAGCGGGTTGGCTTCATTGCTTCCCTATTCGCCACTCCCGATTCGCTATTCGCCCTCTCAGCTCCCGCTGAACGAATTATATCCCTGGTCTTCCCAATAGCCGCCCTTGTAATCGTTGGTGACTTCCATCGAGACCACGTATTTCGGGTTCTTGAAGCCCAGCTTGGTGGGCACGCGGATCTTCATCGGAAAGCCGTAGGCGCGCGGCAGGATCTCGTTTGCGTATTTGAACGTCATCTGGGTCTGCGGATGCAGCGCACTGCGCATGTCGAGCGGTGAATTGTAGCCGTCCTTGTCGGCGCACTGGAACCAGACATAATTCGCGCGCGTGTCGGCGCCGATCAGCTTGAGGAAATCGCGCAAGGGCGTGCCGGTCCAGCTGCCGATCGCGCTCCAGCCCTCGACGCAGATGTGACGCGTGATCTGCGTGACCTGCGGCAATTGATGGAGTTCATCCAGCGTCCAGGACTTCTTGTTGTCGACGAGGCCGCGCACCTCGAGCTTCCAATCGGCGGCCGAGATATCGGGCGCGTCGTCGAGATCGTAATAGGCGTTGAACGGGAAGGGCTTGGTGATCGCGCTTTCGGGGAAGGTCGGAGCCAGCGCGTCGGGATTGAACATCCAGGCCTGCACGGCATCGTTGAACTTCGAGACCTTCGCCAGCATGGTCTCGGCCGAGGACGAGTCGATGACGTCGCAACCCGTGAGCAGCGTCAGCGCTCCCAGGCTGGCGCCGCCCGCAATGAAGCGGCGGCGCGTGACGTCAGGCATCGTCTTGATGGAATCCTTGATCAGCAGCCGCTTGTCGACGCCGGGAATGAGGAACGGACGCTTCGCCATGACGATTCTCCTCCTCAGCGACCGATGATCATCGCGCGCAGACTCTTCGGCACGAGCAGCGCAAGCAAGACGTGAACGACCAGAAACGCGCAGATCGCGGCCATGCAGAAGAAGTGGACATAGCGCGCGGCCGGATAATCGCCGAACAGCATCACGAGATAATAGAGCTGCACGGGCTTCCAAATCGCAAGGCCCGACAGCACGATCAGCACGCCGACCACGATGATGCCGGCATAGAGCAGCCGCTGCACGTAATTGTAGACGGTGAGATCGTCATGGCCGAGCTTGAAGGTCAGCGCCGCCCTGACGTCGTGGAGCACGCCCGATGCCGTGATCGGCAGCAGCTTCTTGCGGAAGCGGCCGGTGGCGATGCCGGTGACGAGATAGGCGAGGCCGTTGATCATCAGCAGCCACATCGCCGCAAAATGCCAGAGCAGGCCGCCGCCGAGCCAGCCGCCCAGCGTGTACTCGCGCGGAAAGCGGAAGTCGAACAGCGGCGAGGCGTTGTAGATCTGCCAGCCCGACAGGATCATCAGGATCATGGCGAGCGCGTTGATCCAATGCATGACCCGCACCCAGGCCGGCTGGATCACTTTGGACTTGGTGGCCGTGACCTGCTCGTCGGTGACTGTGAGGCTCGCCATGGCGGGTTCCATCCTGAGGGCGTGTGACAGCGATTATACGCCGGTGTTTCGGCTTTCGTTACATCCCGTTCGCCATCGAATCGATGTCGTGAGGCTATTGTGGTCACAAAAGAGCGAGCCGGGTATCCCCGGCTCGCGGTCTGAGGACGTCCTGTTCGGGGATGAAACAGGATCGCGCGGTGTTACGTCGCCGGCATCAGCACGGTATCGACCACATGGATCACGCCGTTCGACTGGTTGACGTTGGTGATCGTCACCATCGAGGTGCCGCCCTTGGCGTCGACGATCCAGACCTTGCCGTCCATTTTCTTCACCGTCAGCTCCTCGCCTTCGGCGGTCTTCAGCTTCTTACCGTCGGTGAGGTCGGAAGCCGCGAGCTTGCCGGGCACGACATGGTAGGTGAGGATCTTGGTCAGCGTCGCCTTGTTCTCGGGCTTGACCAGGTTGTCGACGGTGCCGGCCGGCAGCTTGCCGAAGGCGGCGTTGGTCGGCGCGAACACCGTGAACGGGCCCTTACCTTCGAGCGTCGGCACCAGGCCGGCCGCCTTCACCGCCGCCACCAGCGTGGTGTGATCCTTGGAGTTGACCGCGTTCTGGACGATGTTCTTGGACGGGTACATCGCGGCGCCGCCGACCATCACGGTCTTTTCCTCGGCACTGGCGGGCGCGACGACGGTCGCGGTGAGAGCCAGGGCGCTGAAGGCGGCGGCAGCGAGATAGGCAATGCGCTTCGACATGAGAGAGTCTCCCGATTGAATTGAGACCGGCGATGGCCGGCGTTGAGCTGAGCAACAACGGCGCCTGCGACAGTTGAGGGTGATGCAGCAGTGCCGTCGTTGGACCGAACTACGGGAGGGTTTCAGGTGCGGTTTCGGGGAAAAATTCTTTGTGATGGGTGAAACTATCGGCGGGGATGTTCGTGTGCGAACCAGAGCACGCGACAAAACCCCACTGCCGTCCTGGACAAGCGTAGCGAAGCCGTAGGATGGGCAAAGCGAAGCGTGCCCACCAAACGCAAATGCGGAGAGAGACGGTGGGCACGGCGCTTCGCGCCTTTGCCCACCCTACGACGGCGTGCCCGTTGAGGCAGTGTCCTCGCCTCAATCCCTGTTGTTCGGCGTCTGAATGAACCCGCGATTATGCGTCGGGCTGATCAGCACTTCGTTGATGCAGACCCTCGCCGGCATGCTCGCGATGAAGGCGATGGTACGACCGAGGTCTTCGGGCTGCAGCATCTTCGCCTGCTCGGCTTCGCTCGGCACCACCGGACGCAGCTTCAGGATCGGCGTCGCCACCTCGCCCGGCATCAGGCAGCAGGCGCGCAGGCCGTTGACGCATTCGTCCATGTTGAAGGAATGGGTCAGTGCCAGCACCGCGTGCTTGGTGGTGGTGTAGGCCGGGCCCGGCATCTTCGAGACGTGACGGCCGGCCCAGGACGAGACGTTGATGATGGAACCGTCCTGCTGCTGGCGCATCGTCGGCAGCACGGCGCGCATGCAATAAAGCACGCCGTTGAGATTGACCTGGACCAGTCTGTCCCAGCCCTCCAGCTCCATGTCCTTCCAGCTGCGTTTGGGGACATTGATGCCGGCATTGTTGACGAGCAGGTCGATGCGCCCGTGCTTCGCGACGATCTGATCGGCCGCCTTCTGGGCTGCGGCCGCGTTGGCGACGTCGAGCGCAATGGCCTCGGCCGCCCCACCGTCCCCCGTGATCTTCGCCACCACGGCATCGAGGGCTGACTGCCGCCGGCCCGAGACCACCACCGTCCAGCCGTCGGCAGCTAACGCCTCGGCGCCGGCCTCCCCGATCCCGCTGCCACCACCCGTGACCCAGGCCACGCGTTTCCCGCTTTTTGACATGCAAACTGTCTCCGTTGCTTCATCGGGGCGGTTTTTGCTAATCCAGCCCTCGGTTTTGACCGGCCTATGCCGGTGAGGAATGTTGCATGAACCAAGCTGCCAACGCCAATTTGTTTTCCCGCCTGTTCGAGGGCCTCGCCGATCCGAAGCGGCTCGCGATCGAGACGCATGACGGCGCCCATATCAGCTATGGCGATCTGATCGCGCACGCGGGCCAGATGGCGAACGTGCTGGTCGCGCGCGGCGTGAAGCCGGGCGACCGCGTCGCGGTACAGGTGGAAAAGTCGGTCACCAATATCGTGCTCTATCTCGGCACAGTGCGCGCCGGCGCGGTCTTTCTGCCGCTGAACACGGCCTATACGCTGAACGAGCTCGACTACTTCATCGGCGATGCCGAGCCGTCGCTGGTGGTCTGCGATCCCGCCAAGGCAGAAGGCCTCGCGCCGATCGCAGGCAAGGTGAGGGCGAAGGTCGAGACGCTCGGGGCTGACGGCAAGGGCTCGCTGACGGAGGCCGCAGACAAGGCGAGGAGCGAATTCACGACGGTGCCGCGCGAAAACGACGATCTCGCCGCGATCCTCTACACCTCGGGCACCACCGGCCGCTCCAAGGGCGCGATGCTGACGCATGACAATCTCGCGTCCAACTCGCTCTCGCTCGTCGACTATTGGCGCTTCACCGACAAGGACGTTCTGATCCACGCGCTGCCGATCTACCACACCCACGGCCTGTTCGTGGCGACCAACGTGACGCTGTTCGCGCGCGCCTCGATGATCTTCCTGCCGAAGCTCGATCCGGACCTGATCATCAAGCTGATGGCGCGCGCGACGGTGCTGATGGGCGTGCCGACCTTCTACACCCGCCTGCTGCAGAACCCCGCGCTGTCGCATGAGACGACGAAGCACATGCGGCTGTTCATCTCGGGCTCGGCGCCGCTGCTCGCCGACACCCATCGCGAATGGTCGGCGCGCACGGGCCATGCCGTGCTCGAGCGCTACGGCATGACCGAGACCAACATGAACACGTCGAACCCGTATGACGGCGAGCGCGTGCCCGGTGCGGTCGGCTTCCCGCTGCCGGGCGTCTCCGTGCGCGTGACCGATCCCGAGACAGGAAAAGAGCTGCCGCGCGACGAGATCGGCATAATCGAGGTGAAGGGGCCGAACGTCTTCAAGGGCTATTGGCGCATGCCGGAGAAGACTAAGGCCGAATTCCGGCCCGACGGCTTCTTCATCACCGGCGACCTCGGCAAGATCGACGACAAGGGTTACGTGCACATCCTCGGACGCGGCAAGGATCTCGTGATCTCCGGCGGCTTCAACGTCTACCCGAAGGAGATCGAGAGCGAGATCGACGCCATGCCTGGCGTGGTGGAGTCGGCCGTGATCGGCGTGCCGCACGCCGATTTCGGCGAGGGTGTCACGGCCGTGCTGGTGCGCCAGCCCGGCGCGAGCATCGATGAAGCGGCCGTGCTGAAGGGCCTCGACGGGCGCCTCGCGAAATTCAAGATGCCCAAGCGGGTCTTCGTGGTCGACGAGCTGCCGCGCAATACGATGGGCAAGGTGCAGAAGAACATCTTGCGCGAGACGTACAAGGATATTTACGCGAAGAAGTAGGAGCGAATGCTCCGGGGCTGGGGAGATGCATGAAGCGCGAGCAGGCTGTCCGGATCAACGATCATCTCCTCGATGCTTATAGGGCCCTCGACCAGGCCCGAATGGGCATCGCGGCACTTGGCAAGGCTGAGCGGATCGGGTTCGGAGATTGGCTTGAGGAAGTCGTTGCCGCCTTAGAGGACGAACTGCTCCAGCCGATCTACGATCAGTACCCGGATCTGGAGCCGCCAAAATCCGATCGAGAACCGCTGAGGTATATTTGCGAACTCACGTGGGATGAGGTGCAGCTCCCGGCGTCGATGACCGAAAAGCAACTCGACGAGATTATTTTCTCGGTCATGAAGCCGACCTGGCGAAAAACCGCGATGATGGTCACCTATGTGTTGGATCGCTGCAAAGAGCTTGGATTGCAGATCGAAGGCGAAGTGATTGCTGCGCGATTGAAGGTGCTTTCCGACTCCGATCGCATCGAAGGCATCGGCGATCTCCGATCATGGTTCCACAGCGAAGTGCGACTGAAGGATTAGTCCGCCTTGCGTTTTCTGGCTCTGCTCTCTCCCCGTCATTGCGAGGAGCACTTGCGACGAAGCAATCCTGAATCGTTCCGCAGAGACAGCCTGGATTGCTTCGCTTCGCTCGCAATGACGGTGGATGTGGCGGCTACAGCCAGCCCAGCAGGCTCAGGACGAACCGGCTGCCTACGATCAACAGATAACACCCGAACGCCATCTCCAGCGTGCGCTTCGACATTGCATCCGCGGCCTTCACGCCGAGCGGCAGGGTGACGAGGCTCATCGGCATCATCAGCGCGGCGCGGAGCAGCGAGACGAGCTGAACCCGAAGGGCACTTGCAGGGCTGCGACAAGCCGGATAGCTCGCCGCGGCGGGCCATCCGGCATAGATGCAGCCGAGCGCATCGGCAGCAGTAGGCGATCCGATCTGGGCGGCCGAACGTCGCGCGGCCCGGCTGGGGTGGAATGCAGGTTGCGCATATCGGCCCGCAGCGCGTGAACCGGTGAGAGTGCCAAAAACCCAATCGGGCAACGGCCCGGGCAGATTCGCGCCCGGCATCCTTCGCTAACGCATTGCCACGCCCCGGCTCGCAACGGCTTAGAGGCGTTCCAGTAGTGATTTCAATGCGCCAAACGCCGGCCCCGAAGTGATGAATTTAGATTCCTATGTTCGTTTGCGGACCGATAGGCTGGTATACCAAGACCCTGATTGGCCTTGGTTCATCAAGGCCATAGAGCTGAACCACAGTTCGTTTTATGGCGATTTGGTGATTGCGCAGGCCAGATCGACTCCGTAAATAGAGCCCACCTTTCGCGATCCCCGCGCGCCCCATGCTGGGCCGCAACAAACATCAAAAGCCGCCCATGACCGCACGGATCGAACGACCGCTTTCGCCGCACATCCAAACCTATCGCTGGACGCTGACGATGGCTCTATCCATCGTGCACCGCGCCACCGGTATCGCCCTTTACGTCGGAACCCTGCTGCTGGTCTGGTGGCTGGTTGCCGCGGCCTCCGGCCCGACCGCCTATGCCCATGTCCAGGCTTTCTCCAGCAGCATCATCGGCCGGCTGATTGTGTTCGGCTACACCTGGGCCCTGATGCACCACATGCTCAGCGGCATCCGGCATTTCGTCTGGGATCTCGGCTACGGCTTCAAGGCCAATGAGCGCGAAGCGCTGACCTGGGGCGCCCTGGTCGGCGGCATCGCACTGACGGTGCTGATCTGGATCATCGCTTATGCGAACGGAGGCGGCCGATGAGCTTTGACGAGTCGCACGGCTCTCCGAAGCGTCCCTCGATGCGCACCCCGCTCGGGCGCGTCCGCAATCTCGGCGCCGCGCATTCCGGCACGTCCGATTTCTGGCGCCAGCGCATCACCGGCGTCGCCATGACGCTGCTGATGATCCCGGCGCTGGTCATCATCATGATGCTGCTCGGCCGCAACCAGGTCTATGCGGCGCAGACCCTGAGCTCCATTCCCGTTGCGGTGATCCTGCTGCTCTTCATCTTCGCCAGCGCCTGGCACATGAAGATCGGCATGCAGGTGGTGATCGAGGACTACGTCCATAACGAGAAGCTCAAGCTCACCGCGATCATGCTCAACAATTTCTTCTCGGTCGCCGTGGCGCTCGCCTCGACCTACGCGATCCTGAAGCTCTCTTCCGGAGTGTAACCCATGGCCGCTGAGACCAATGGCAAGGGCAACGGCGCTCCCGCCACCAACGGAAAAGCCTATCCGATCGAAGACCACACCTACGACGTCGTCGTGGTCGGCGCCGGCGGCGCCGGCCTGCGCGCTGTCGTCGGCTGCAGCGAAGCGGGCCTCCGCACCGCCTGCATCACCAAGGTGTTTCCGACCCGTTCGCACACGGTCGCGGCGCAGGGCGGCATCTCCGCTTCGCTCGGCAACATGCACAAGGACGACTGGCGCTGGCACATGTACGACACCGTGAAGGGGTCGGACTGGCTCGGGGACCAGGACGCGATCGAATACATGGTGCGCAACGCGCCCGACGCGGTCTACGAGCTCGAGCATTGGGGCGTGCCGTTCTCGCGCACCGAGGACGGCAAGATCTACCAGCGTCCGTTCGGCGGCATGACCACCGAGTTCGGCAAGGCCCAGGCGCAGCGCACCTGCGCCGCGGCCGACCGCACCGGCCACGCCATGCTGCACACGATGTACGGCCAGTCGCTGCGCCACGCGGCCGAGTTCTTCATCGAGTTCTTCGCCATCGACCTGATCATGGACGACCAGGGCACCTGCCGCGGCGTCGTCGCGCTCAAGCTCGACGACGGCACGCTGCATCGCTTCCGCGCCCAGACCACGATCCTAGCGACCGGCGGCTATGGCCGCGCCTACGCCTCCTGCACCTCGGCGCACACCTGCACCGGCGATGGCGGCGGCATGGTGCTGCGCGCCGGCCTGCCGATGCAGGACATGGAGTTCGTGCAGTTCCACCCGACCGGCATCTACGGCTCGGGCTGCCTCGTCACCGAGGGCGCCCGCGGCGAAGGCGGCTATCTCGTCAACGCCGAAGGCGAGCGCTTCATGGAGCGCTATGCGCCGTCGGCCAAGGACCTCGCTTCGCGCGACGTGGTCTCGCGCGCGATGACCATCGAGATCCGCGAGGGACGCGGCGTCGGCAAGAAGAAGGACCACATCTTCCTGCATCTCGACCATCTCGATCCCGCCGTGCTCGCCGAGCGTCTGCCGGGCATCTCGGAATCGGCCAAGATCTTCGCCAATGTCGACGTGACGCGCGAGCCGATCCCGATCGTGCCGACCGTGCATTACAACATGGGCGGCATCCCCACGAACTATCACGGCGAGGTGCTGACCAAGAAGGACGGCGACGACAACGCGGTGATCCCCGGCCTGATGGCGATCGGCGAAGCGGCCTGCGTCTCCGTGCACGGTGCCAACCGCCTCGGCTCCAACTCGCTGATCGACCTCGTCGTATTCGGCCGCGCCGCCGCGTTGCGCCTGGCCGAAAAGCTCACACCCAACGCCAAGCAGCCCGAGCTGCCGACGAACTCGGCCGAGATGGCGCTCGGTCGCCTCGACCATTACCGCTACGCCTCAGGCGGCACGCCGACCGCGAAGCTGCGCGAAGGCATGCAGCACGTGATGCAGAACAATTGCGCGGTGTTCCGCACCGGCGAAGTGCTGAGCGAAGGCCAGAACCTGATCGCGAAGGTCCACAGCGGCATCACCGACATCGCCGTCTCCGACCGCTCGCTGGTGTGGAATTCGGACCTCGTCGAGACGCTGGAATTCGACAATCTGATCTCGCAGGCGGTGGTGACGATGAACTCGGCCGCCAACCGCACCGAGAGCCGCGGCGCCCATGCCCGCGAGGACTTCTCCGAGCGGGACGACAAGAACTGGATGAAGCACACGCTGGCCTGGCTTGACGATGCCGGCAAGGTCAGGATCGAGTATCGCCCGGTTCACAACTACACCATGACCAACGACGTGCAGTACATCCCGCCCAAAGCTCGCGTTTACTAAGCGTCGCGCGTGTATTGATCGAACAGCGAAGGCCTTAATCGAATGGTTGAATTCGCACTTCCGAAGAACTCCAAGATCACTGGCGGCAAGACCTGGCCGAAGCCCCCGGGCGCGACCGAGCTCCGCGAGTTCAAGGTCTATCGCTGGAATCCGGACGACGGCAAGAATCCAAGCGTCGATACCTATTACATCGACACCAATGATTGCGGCCCGATGGTGCTGGACGGCCTGATCTGGATCAAGAACCACATCGACCCGTCGCTGACCTTCCGTCGCTCCTGCCGTGAAGGCGTCTGCGGTTCCTGCGCGATGAACATCGACGGCCAGAACACGCTGGCCTGCACCAAGTCGATGCACGACGTGAAGGACGGCGCGGTGAAGATCAACCCGCTGCCGCACCAGCCGGTGGTGAAGGACCTCGTCCCTGACCTCACCAATTTCTACGCGCAATACGCCTCTGTGGAGCCCTGGCTGAAGACGACCTCGCCGACCCCGCAGAAGGAATGGCGCCAGAGCCACGAGGACCGCGAGAAGCTCGACGGCCTCTACGAGTGCATCCTCTGCGCCTGCTGCTCGACCTCCTGCCCGAGCTATTGGTGGAACAGCGAGCGCTATCTCGGCCCCGCCGCGCTGCTCCAGGCCAACCGCTGGGTCTCGGATTCGCGCGACGAGGCCACCGGCGAGCGGCTCGACAATCTCGAGGACCCGTTCCGGCTCTATCGCTGCCACACCATCATGAACTGCGCCAAGGCCTGCCCGAAGGGCCTCAACCCGGCCGAAGCCATCGCCGAGCTCAAGCTCAAGATGGTCGAACGCCAGATCTGAGGCGAAGTCCCCTCTTCCGCCCCGGCCAAACCGGCCGGGGTGTTCTGCATTTGCCGTCAATTCGAGCAGAATTTTTTCTGACCCGCTCGACGCGCAAATTTCCGGCTCGCAACCAACGGTTCCAGCACAAGCTGCTTCCTTCCTTGCGCGAGATTCAGTTAAGCTCCCGTCAGGGACGGAGCGACTGTGCAGAGGGCGCAACGCAACTCGCTGAGGCTGTTGCAGTGGATGATGGCGGCATCCCTGGCGCTGCCGATTGGGCTGTTCGTCGTTGCTGCCGCGATCTCCTACACATCGACCAACGATACCGCCGACCGCGAGATCGAGCGCACGGTCGACGTCGCACATGAGCACGCGCTCAAGGTCTTCGAGACCATCGACCGCAGCCTCGCCGAGCTCAACGAGGTCGTGCGCAGCCTGCCCGACGGCATCATCCGCGAGCGCGAGCCGACGCTGCATCGCCGGCTAAAGCGGCTGACCGATTCGCTGCCGCAGCTCAAATCGGCCTGGATCTTTGATGCGAACGGAAAGGCGCTGGTCAACAGCCTCGTCTCGCCGCCGCCGGACCTGAGCTTTGCCGACCGCGATTACTTCTATTCCCATGTCGACCAGAGCATCGGCACGTTCATCGGCACGGCCCTGACGCCACGACCGCCCTATCAGGGCGCCCGATTCTTCGGAGTCAGCCGCCGCCGCGAGTCCGACGACGGCCGCTTCATCGGCGTGATCCAGGCCTCCGTGCTGCCGGAATATTTCGAAAGCTTCTATGCCAGGATTGGCACCGATCCCGGCAGCTTCTTTGCGATGGGGCGCACCGACGGCGCAATGCTCGCGCATTTTCCCCGGCTCGACCACGAGCTTCGGCTCGATCCGACCGGACCGGTGGGCCAGAAGATCGCGACCCAGCCCGTGCACGGCCTCATCACGGTCGCCTGGCCCTCGGACGGTATCGAGCGGCGCATCGCCTATCGGCGCGTCGCCGAATATCCGATCTATGTCAGCGCCGGGTTGGAGACCTCTGCGATCCGCGCACGCTGGCTCGCCACCATCGGCCAGCATCTGGTGTTCGGCATTCCCGCCACCGCGCTGCTGTTCCTGCTGCTGGCGCTCGCTCTGCGGCGCACCCAGCACCTTCAGGCCGAAGCTGCAAAGCGGCGCGAGGCTGAGGAGGCGCTCAAGCACAGCCAGCGCCTGGAAGCGCTCGGCCAGCTCACCGGCGGCGTCGCGCATGACTTCAACAACCTCCTGACGGTGATCCGCGCTTCGGTCGATCTCTTGAACCGTCCGCAGCTGACGGAGGAGCGGCGACAGCGCTACATCACGGCCATTGCCGATTCGGTGGCGCGTGCGGCCAAGCTGACTTCGCAACTGCTCGCCTTTGCGCGGCGCCAGACCCTCAAGCCGGAGGTGTTCGACGTCGGCGCACGGGTGCAGTCGCTGCACGACATGCTCGCCACGCTGCTGGGCCCCGCGATCGAGATCGTCATGCAGCTGCCGGCGGAGCCGTGCCTCGTCAATGCCGATGCCAGTCAGTTCGAGACGGCGCTGATCAACATGGCGACCAACGCGCGCGATGCCATGCAGGGCCAGGGGCGAATCGTTTTCAAGGTCGAGGCCACGACGACCGTTCCCGACGCGCTGGTGCAGCTTTCGGCCAGCCCGGACCACGGCTTCGTCCGCGTCACCGTCAGCGACACCGGCGTCGGCATTCCCGCCGCGCGGCTCGGCCGCATCTTCGAGCCGTTCTTCACCACCAAGCAGGTCGGCCGCGGCACCGGCCTCGGCCTGTCCCAGGTGTTCGGATTCGCCCGGCAGTCCGGCGGCGAGGTGACCGTGGCGAGCGAGGTGGGGCACGGCAGCACCTTCTCGCTCTATCTACCGCGCTTGCCGCCGGGCCTGCTGCCGCAACGCCAAGCGCCCAACATGGCGCCGGCGGTGGCCGGCAGCGGCATGTCGGTGCTGGTGGTCGAGGACAATATCGAGCTGGCCAATTTCGCCGCCGATGGCCTCACCGAGCTCGGCTATAGCATCACGCTGGTCGACAACGCGACCGACGCGCTCGCCGAGCTCGTCGTGGACGCCGATCGCTTCGATGTCGTGTTCTCGGACGTGGTGATGCCCGGGATGACCGGGCTCGATCTGGCGCAGGCGATCCGCGAGCGCGGACTCGGCGTGCCGGTCGTTCTGACCACCGGCTACAGCCAGGCCCTGTCGCAGGAGGGTACCGGCGGCTGCGACCTCGTGCAGAAGCCTTATTCGATCGAGGAATTGTCGCGCGTTCTGCATCGGGCGGCGCGGATCCGGCACGTCAGGGACGGCGCCGCCGAATAGGGGCTCCGGAACCTCGCGGGAACCGGCCGAGTTCCCTTGGCGTTGTCCGTTCATGTACAAGCCGGCCGCGACGCGTGAAAAGGGCAAGAAGCCGCCCATCATCGATATCCAGGGCGAGAACGGCGAGGTGACACCGCCGCCGCCCGAGCTGGTCGAACCCGACCCCGAATTGTCACCCGAGGAAGCCGAGCAGGTCCGCAAGGATTATCTACTGACGCGGTTCTGGATCAGCGCCCGCGGCTTCTGGGGCCGCAACGGCGACCGCCTCGCCTGGCCGTTCTCGGTTGGTCTCGGCCTGCTGATCGTGCTGACCGTCGGCTTCCAATACGGCATCAACGTCTGGAATCGCGCGATCTTCGATGCCATCGAGAAGCGCGATGCAGCGAGCGTCTTCCATCTCACCGCAATGTTCTTCCCGCTCGCGATCGGCAGCATCGTGCTCGCAGTCGTGCAGGTGTTCGCGCGCATGGGCATCCAGCGACGCTGGCGCGCCTGGCTGACGGCGAGCGTGCTGACACGGTGGCTCAAGAACGGGCGCTATTACCAGCTCAACCTCGTTGGCGGCGATCACAAGAATCCCGAATATCGGATCGCGGAGGATCTGCGGATTGCGACCGATTCCCCCGTCGACTTTCTTGCCGGCGTGACGTCGGCGCTGCTGTCGGCCGCGACCTTCATCGTCGTGCTCTGGACCATCGGCGGGGCACTTACAGTCACGATCGGCGGTTCGTCCGTGACCATTCCGGGCTTCCTGGTGATCGCCGCGATGCTGTACGCCGCGATCGCATCCGGATCGATCGTGGTGATCGGCCGGCGCTTCGTGCAGGTCTCCGAGGGCAAGAACCAGGCCGAAGCCGAGTTCCGCTACACCCTGACGCGCGTGCGCGAGAACGGCGAGAGCATCGCCCTGCTCGGCGGCGAGGAGGAGGAGCGCGACGGCATCGATCGCAACTTCACGAGCGTGCTGCGGCAATGGGCGCGCCTTGCCGGCCAGCACATGCGCACCACGCTGGTGTCGCAAGGATCGAGCCTCGTTGCGCCGGTCGTGCCGCTTCTGCTCTGCGCGCCAAAATTCCTCGACGGCAGCATGACGCTGGGCCAGGTGATGCAGGCCGCGTCCGCCTTCACCATCGTGCAGAGCGCGTTCGGCTGGCTGGTCGACAATTATCCGCGGCTCGCCGACTGGAATGCCTGTGCGCGGCGCATCGCCTCGCTGATGATGTCGCTCGACGGCCTCGAGCGCGCCGAGCAGGGCGACGGCCTCGGCCGCATCAAGCGCGGCGAGACCAGCAACGAGGCCATGCTGGAGCTGAAGGATCTCTCGGTCACGCTCGACGACGGCACCGCCGTGGTCGGCGAGACCGAGGTGGTGATCGAGCCCGGCGAACGGCTGCTGGTCGCCGGCGAATCCGGCACCGGCAAGAGCACGCTGGTGCGCGCCATCGCCGGGCTGTGGCCGTGGGGCGGCGGCAGCGTGAATTTCCATGCCGATCGCCGGCTGTTCATGCTGCCGCAGCGGCCCTATGTGCCCTCCGGCTCCTTGCGGCGAGCGGTCGCCTATCCCGGCGCGGCCGACCACTGGACTTTGGACGAGATCAGCGCAGCCCTGCACAAGGTCGGCCTCGATCATCTCAAGGAGAAGATCGAGGAGGAGGCACCGTGGGACCAGACCTTGTCGGGCGGCGAGAAGCAGCGCCTCGCCTTTGCGCGGCTGCTCCTGCACAACCCCGACATCGTCGTGCTCGATGAGGCGACCTCGGCGCTCGACGAGAAGAGCCAGGACAAGATGATGCAGATGATCACCGAGGCGCTGCCGAAGGCGACCATCGTCAGCGTCGCGCATCGCGCCGAGCTGGAGGCTTTCCACAGCCGCAAGATCGTGCTGGAGCGGCGCAAGGGCGGCGCCAAGCTCGTCAGCGATATCGACCTGATTCCGCGCAAGGGCCGGCGCCGGCTGCTCGGGCGGTTCTTGCGGCAGCGCAAGGCGCCAAAGAAGGCGGCGTGATTCGTAGCCAGGATGGAGCGTAGCGCAATCCGGGAAGGTCCATCCGCGCGGCAAGAATCCCGGATTACGCTGCGCTCCATCCGGGCTACCGGACTGTGATCGAGCGTTGGAGTCCTCGTTAAAACCCGCTATGCATGCGCCGCCTGCAACGAGGATCTGCTGCTTGACGTCCGACAATGCCCCTTCGCCCGCGCCGTTCGGTGCGTTCGCGCCCAATGCGGCGCAGGCTGCGATCATCCGCCTCGCTCAACGGTCGGGGCTGAAGCGCGGCGCGTTCCGACCGTGGATGTCGCGGCTGGTCAATCTGCTGCGCAACGGTCCGGTCGACGTGCAATATCAGGGCGCCTCGTTCCGCTTCCATCACCAGGGCAGCGCGACCGAGCGCGGCGCGCTGTTCAATCCCGACTACAATCTCGACGAGCTCGACTTCCTGCGCCAGCACACCCCGGCGGGCGGCACGTTCGTCGATGTCGGCGCCAATGTCGGCACTTTCGCACTGGTGATGGCGCATCAGATCGGGCCATCCGGACAAGTGGTGGCGATCGAGCCGCATCCGCTGACCTTCGGACGGCTCTCGTTCAACCACGCCGCATCGAAGACGCCGCAGGTGCGCCTGGTGCAGGCCGCCGCGGGCGACAGCGACGGCGAGCTGATGATCGAGAGCGGCGGCGGCAACCTCGGCGCTACCCACGTCGTCACCGGCACGGCCAGTGCCGAGGCCATCAAGGTGCCGTCGCTGCGCCTGGTGCGCATTCTGGAGGAGGCCGGCGTCGGCCAAGTCGATTCGCTGAAGATCGACGTCGAGGGCTTTGAGGACCGCGTGCTGATCGGCTTCTTCCGCGACGCGCCGCAATCGCTCTGGCCACGTGCGGTGGTGATCGAGCATCTGTCACAAAACGAATGGCAGCAGGATTGTATTGCCGACATGGTCGGGCGCGGCTTTACGATCGCACGCAAGACACGAAGCAATACGTTTCTGTCCCGCTGACGGGTACGAACAAGGGAGGTTGCGATGATCGATCATCTGGGTTTCTCCGTCTCCGACTATGAGCGCGCCAAGGCGTTCTATGCGAAGGCACTGGCGCCGCTCGGCTACAGCCTGATCATGGAGGTCACTGCCGAGCAGACCAGACACGCTGCGGCTGCAGGCTTCGGAGCCGACGGCAAGCCCGATTTCTGGATCGGGGGCGAAGGCGCGATGAACAAGCCGGTGCACGTCGCCATCCACGCCAAGGACCGCCCCACAGTCGATGCATTCTACAAGACGGCGATGGCGGCCGGCGGCCGCGACAACGGCGCGCCCGGCATCCGCCCGCATTATCACGCGAACTATTACGGCGCCTTCGTGCTCGACCCCGACGGCCACAATATCGAAGCGGTCTGCCACACGCCGGAATAATCCGGTCTTCGAAGCGATGTGACGCGGAACATCGGTGCTGCACCTTCGTTGTTGTCCTCTGGACAACGATCCCGATGATGCCGATGCCGATTGAACCGCCCGAGATTCCGCCGTCGACGCCCGGTACGCCAACTGAGCCGCCGCCCGGAATCCCGCCCGGCAATCCGCAGCCCGAAATCACGCCGCCGGTGCGCGAGCCCGGCTCGCCGCCGCGGCCCGACGAATTGCCGGGCCGCATGCCTGAGGAGATCCCATCGCGCGGACCGAACGGGCCGCTCACGCCCAATCCTGCGACGGATGCGATTCCGCCGCGCGATCACGCGTGAAACGGCGAAGCAATGTCAGGCGATTGCCACCAGCGCCTGAATGCGCAATGAACGTTGCCATAGTGAGATGATTTGCGTGCAGAAATAAATCGGGTCGCAGTTGCATCGCCCGCCACAATGCGGCCTAACGCTTAGCCGTTCATCCCGACACTTCGACAAAGAACCTTCCGGGGAAGTTCACCACATGACCAACCTTCGTTTCGTGCTGCTTGCGACGACGGCTTTGACCGCGATGCAATTGGCCAACACCGCATCGCATGCGCAAGACGCTGCGCCGTTCGTCGTCGCTCAGGCCCAGCCGCAGGACGCGGGCCCTGACGGAAGACCGAAGCAGCCGCCGAAGGGACCGCCAGGCGCGGCGCCGCCTGCAGCACCCGCACGCCCCGCGGCTCCGCCGCCGGCGGCTGCACCGCCCCAGCCGCCTGCAGCTCCTCCGCCTCCCCCTGCGGCCCGCCCGG